>DAOTYO010000062.1:0-51825 GCA_034434815.1 Dehalococcoidia bacterium | reverse complement strand
CTTAAGAGCTATGCCAATATCGAGAAGTTGATTCCCGCCCTCGGGGCGAATATCATTGTGGTGCTGGCAACCCCTCTCCTGATGGCGGCAGGGGTGATGATCTGGGTCTGCATCGATTAGGAGGGAGAGGCCTTTTTCCTTGAGGTGGGGGCATATTTGGGAAGGAGTCCGTAATGGAAAATTATGCATTTCTGATCTTGCTGGTGGTGATGTTCGGGGCCTTCTATTTCCTGCTCATTCGTCCCCAGCGCAAGAAACAGAAAGAACATCAGGATTTTGTGAACAGCCTCAAAAAAGGGGATCGGGTGATCACCATCGGCGGGATGTATGGCGAAGTGGATTCCGTCGGTGAGGAGTATGTGGTACTCCGAGTTGAAGATGGGGGCAAGCTGAAGTTCCTCAAACAGAGCATCATGGGCAAACAACCGGAACAAACATAAAGCTGGGAACCGGTTTTGCCCGTTGGTCCTTTCCTCAGGTAATAGTGAATTCAGGAGGGGCTCGGGGTTCCCCTGGCCGAAGGCCCCTCGGACCGAGCAGTCATGAGGCCTTCACGCAGGTACGGTTCGTTGCCTCCGATTGAAGGGATGGATGATACCATCATATCCGCGTTGCGCCGCTCGGAGATCGGCAGGGATCTCAGGACTCGACTGGATTTCTCCGCCGCCGGCAGACGCCGGATGATCGGCTGGGCCAAGGAGATCTATCGCTTCCTTCGAGAGGCCATCAACGAATTCCTCACCGATAACTGTCTTCACCTTGCGGCCTCGATTTCCTATTACGTGCTGTTCTGTCTTTTCCCGCTGACCTTGGCGGCGGTCTCGATCCTCGGACTCCTCTTCAACGAGAAGGGCGTTCAGGAGAAGGTGATCCTCGCCCTGAGCGCGTTTTTGCCCCCCGTGAAAGAAGATTTCATCAAGGACGCCATCGAACAAGTGAGCCGGAACTGGGCGGCCACGAGCGCCATTACCATCGTGGGCCTTTTGTGGGGCGGTTCGGCAGTGTTCAGCGCCCTTCGCAAGGCGCTCAACGCGGCATGGGGTGTGAAAACGCCCCGTCCCTTCCATATTGAGAGGCTTATGGAACTGGCCATGATGATGGGTGTAGCCTTGCTTCTCTCCATTTCTTTCGGGCTCACCACCGCCGTAGGTGTGATCGAGAATCTCAGCGATGAAGCGATGGGCGGCCTCTTCAGCCGGGCCATCCTCTGGGATGCGATGCGAATCCTTTTGACCGGCGGGCTGACCTTCGGGACCTTCCTTTTGCTCTACAAGTATGTCCCCAACACCAAGGTTCGGTGGGGGGATATCTGGGGTGGGGCTCTCATCGGGGCTATCGCCTTCGAGGGCGCCAAGTATATCTACGTCTGGTATGTTTCCCGGCACAGCGACTATGAGCATATCTACGGCGGCATCAGCACCATTGTGGCCCTCTTGGTCTGGGTGTATGTATCATCGGTCATTCTTTTGTTCTGCGCCAAACTGACCTCCGTTTATTCGCGACATATGATTCTTTCCCCCACTCTGCATCCCTGGTGGGGGAGAAGACGCCGCATCAGCAATCGGATTCAGATCGGTCCGACACCACATCCCGGAGATGGAGCGCGTGCAAGCTCTGCACCCGGGGGACGATATCTGCGCAACGAATACCTGACGGATACGGATGATACCCAGACCCTGGAGGACGAGGTATGAGACGGGTGCGATTTGGAGGAATCGCTGTTATTCTGGGGCTTACCATCTTATTGATCCTTGCCGGGTGTCTCGAGACGGAGAACGGGGCCGCCGTACCGGGACCCGGCGGGGCGATCAGCAACGGAATTGCAACGCAGACCGCCCCCTTCCTTTCGGGTGAGCCCTCTCCCACTCCCGGGGTGAATCTTCCCTCGGCGGGTTTCTCCATCGTGGAGCTTTCCAATGGCATCGCCGATATCGTTGAGCGCGTTCAACCGGCGGTGGTCTTCATCTCGGCCAAGGTGGAAACCCAGAGCTTCTTCTTCAACCAGAAGGCGATCGAGACGAGTTCCGGCTCCGGCGTGATCATCAGTCCCGATGGGTACATCTTGACCAACAATCATGTGGTGGCCAATGCAATCGAGGTCGAGGTAACCGTGCCGGGCCGGGTTGAACCTTATAAAGCGGATATCATCGGAAAGGACCCCTTGACGGATCTTGCGGTGATCAAGATCGACGGCAAGGATTTCCCGACCGTTCCGTTCGGCAATGCCTCCGCCCTCCGCCCCGGCAACCTTGTGATTGCTCTCGGTTATCCTCTGGCGCTTGAACACGGCGCATCGATTACCCTCGGGGTGGTGAGCAATACCGAGCGCTCCTTCACGCTGGATGAATCCGCATACTACGATGTGATCCAAACGGATGCCGCCATCAATCCGGGGAACAGCGGAGGGCCCCTCATCGATCTTAACGGGCAGATCGTCGGGATCAATTCGGTGATGGCCGGGATGGCCCAGAACATCGGGTTTGCCATCAGTGCCAATACCGCTCAGCCGGTTTATGAAGCACTGGTGGGCCCCAAACATCGGGTGATTCGCCCATGGCTCGGCGTGGTCTTGGCCACGGTCACCCCGGATTTGGCCGAGGAAACCGGGCTTTCGCGTCAGAGGGGCGTGGTGATCAAGTCTGTAGAGCAAGGGAGCCCTGCCGATAAGGCGGGACTCAAGGTCCGGGACGTGATCACCCGTATCGACGGCAAGGAAGTATATGAAGCAACGCAACTCATCAAGGAGCTCTGGCGGCACCAAGTGGGGGATGAGATCTCTCTCACCTACTGGCGGAACGGAAAAGAGACGGAGGTGAAGATCACCCTCTCCGTGGAAAGGCCGGATTAGTCTCCGGGGGGAGGGGTGCCCTGTGGGGGAAAAGAGGCCCTTTCGGCTCTGAAGCCGAAAGGGCCTCTTTCTTTTAAGCGCCTTTTTGGCGGGCCATGTGCCGCGCAGCGATATACCCGAAGATCAGGCTCTTGGCCTGACATGAGCCGCTGGTGTACATGAATCCGTGCGTGAGGAGTGCTGTGGTGTTGCTCGTCCCGTAGAGGCCGGGGATAGGCTCTCCCTCAGGGTTCACCACTTGGGCGTTGGCGTTGGTTACCAATCCTCCGAGCGTGCCCACGGAGCCCAGCTCAAGCTTGATCCCGTAGAAGGGGGGCGTCTCGAGAGGCCCCAGAACCGGGCCGGGGGAGAAATCGGGGTTGCGCCGGCTTCCCCAATACTTGTTGTAGGTGCTTTCGCCCCGGTGGAAATCGGGGTCGCGGCCTTCCTTGGCAAACCGATTGAACCGTTCCACCGTCTCTACGAGATTGTCCCCCGGTATGCCGAGCTTCTCAGCAAGCTCCCGGAGAGAATCGGCCTTCACGAGCCAAGAGGTATCTTTCGTCGTCGTGGCCAGAAGCGCCATATACGATCTCTCGGTCTCCGTGTGATCGGCGATCCAGAAGAGGGGGGCATTGGCCAGCTCGGAGCGGTTTTTGTCGTATTCCACGAATGCCCGGCCGATATCGGGATAGAAGGATTCGTTGCAACACCGCTTGCCGTGTCGGTTCACGATGATATTCCCGGGGTATCCATAGGAGAGGGGCCGGAAGAAGGGTTTGCCTTGGACGATCTCCCCTTGCGAATGGAACACCGGCTGATAGATGGCATGATCCATGAGCGCGATCGCCGCGCCCGCCTCCATCCCCATGATGTGGCCGTCGCCTTCGAGGGAATTGGGCGACATGCCCCGTAGATTGGGGACGTTCATGAACTTCCGGGCCATCTCCGGGTTCCACTCGAACCCGCCGGAGGCCAGAAGCACCCCTCGGTTGGCCTTTACGTAGAAGTCCTTCCCATCCCGTTCGGCCCGGAGCCCGATGACCCGTCCCCGTTGAACGATCAATTGCCGGCCGCGGACTCCGGTGAGCACATTGATGCCCCGCTCGATGCATCCCAGTACCAGTCCGCCGATCAGCCCCCGCCCTTCAGCCCATTTATCGCGAAAGCCGGCAAAGAAGGGAACCGGATCGGGGCGTACCTTGCCCAGAAGGGGGTGTTTCTTTTCCGCTTCGGAGAGGAGGGGGATCATGATCTTGGGGTCGGGATAGAGTTGCCGGCCCCGCTTTTTCCCGCCGGGAAGATCGGCATAGTAATCCGTGCTGGGCTCGAAGGTCAGCTTCAGGGGCGTATGGGTTTCCATGTACCGGATGGCTTCCGGCCCTGTATCGAGATAGGCGGCGAGAAGTTGCTCATCGTGACGGCCCATGCCCGTGAGACGAATGTGGGTGAGAGCCTCTTCGCGCGAATCAGAAAGCCCCGCCTCTGCCATGTGGTGATTGAAAGGGATCCAGAGCACCCCGCCCGAGAGAGCGGTTCCTCCCCCCAAATATTCCGATTTCTCAAGGAGCACGGTGCTCAGGCCGAGGTCGTGCCCCATGATCACGGCGGCCAAGCCCCCGGAGCTTGCTCCCATGGCAACCAGATCCACTTCCAGATCCCACTTCTTCGGAACCTTGCTGAGTAGAGCCATCGGTACCTCCTTTTCAACCTTGATCGGTCAAATTCGGTCGTTGTGGTCTGAAGGGGAGATCGAATTATCCTCTTTGCCGAGGAAAATCCAAGCCATTCTACCACTCTGGCAATCAGAAGACAATTGCCGTGACCAACCCTAAAAGAGCGCTTCGGATTCGTTGCCTTCACCCGCAGGCGAATAGTCCATCCTCATGTCATTCCGGGCCTTGACCCGCAATCCCCTTCCCCTCAGAAAATCCGGCATCGCCGATCCCACCCAGCCCGCCCTAAGGTTCCTTTTGGGGTCACCCCAAACCCCGGCAGAGGGGAATTCCCCTCTCCACTCCTCTTTCCAATCGCTCTTTTCGGGACCGAGCCGCAAAAAGCGATCGAAGAAGGGGATGCACGAGATACCTCTTCTGCCGCGGGATCGGAGAAGCCGGATCGTTCATCGGAAGGCCTAATCGCGAAGGGTGGCCTTCACCCGGAGGGGATTGGCTACAACGTCCAGCGCGTCGAGGATATCCCGGGCCACGATCTTGGCGGCAAAGAGCAACTCGGCGGCGCATCCTTCGGGCCCGATCACGGCGATGCCCAGATGGGCGAGCTTGAGCATCTCGATATCGTTGCGGCCGTTGCCGATCGCAGCGATGCCCTCGGCGCCCACTAGGCCCTCAATGAACTTCGCCTTGTCCCGGCCCGTGCGGACGAGGTGAACCTCGATCGGCAGATCCTTTAAGGCGGCCCGGGCCGTCCCGAAGGTATCGGCGGTGAGCACGATAACTGTGAGATTTCGGCTGAGAGCCTTCAACCTTTCGGCCACTCCCGGGATCAGGGCCCCGTCTTTGGCCAGTGTGCCGGTGAAATCCAGTAAGAGGTGGGTCAACCGGATGGGTGGACCTCCGGGAAAATCGACACGGATGCCTTCCATCGCTTCTTACGCCTCCCTCCGTTCGCGCTTTTCTATTGGTGCCGGTCCTTCAATGCTTTGGGACGGGCCATTCGTTTCCGGATATGGAGAAGGATCGGAATGGACAGGAATTGGGCCCCCATCGAAAAGGCGATGAGAGCCGGGATCGAGATATCATAGAGGACGCCGATCAGAGCGCTTCCGATAAACCACGAGAGGCCATAGGCCGCATTGAAGATGCCGTAGGCCGAAGCGCGCTTCTCGGGAGGGGCCGTCTGCGCCACCAGCGCCCGCATGATGGATTCTTGGGCCCCCATGCCCACACCCCATAAAGTCATGCCGAGGAAGACCAGTGCCGCATTATTTCCCCGGAAGACGAGCGGGGCGAAAAGCAGCGAAACGAGGCCTGCAAAGATGAGTGTGGAAATCCCGATCCGATCGAAGAGCCTTCCCAGAACGAGGGCGGCGAGCGCATCCACGCCCATGGCGACCGCATAGAGAAGGGGAATCCACGCCTCTGAGGTCACCTCGGACGTTTTGACGTGATAGGCGATCAAGGGGAAATCAGCATATCCGGCGGCGATGAGGCCCACCGCTCCGAGATAGACCCAGAAAATCCGGGGAAGTCCCTTGCCCTGAACTCTGGCGAAGGCGGATTCGAACTCGCGGGGGCGGGGGTAGAGCATTTTTGCCGCCACCAATACGCCAAGCGCCATGAGCGCGGGGACAAGCAAAATGGCGAAGCTGAAGTGATAGCTTCCCCGGAGCGCATAGACCCCGGCCACGATGAGGGGCCCGAGGGTGGCGCCGATTTGATCCATGGCCTCGTGCAGGCCGAAGCCCCATCCCCGCCCCATTTCCACGGTGGCGTGCGAGAGCATGGCATCGCGGGCGGGGGTCCGGATCGCCTTTCCCATCCGTTCGGCGATCATCAATGTGGCAGCGATTTCCCAGTTTCCCGCCAGCGCCAGCAGCGGTACCGCCAGCAGATTCACCCCGTAACCGGCGATCGTTATCGCCCAGTACTTTCCCGTTCGGTCGCTAAAATAGCCGGAGACCAGCCGGAGACCGTATCCCACGAGTTCGCCGAAGCCGGAGATGATCCCTACGGCCGTCCCGCTGGCCCCCAGCGCTGCAAGGTACGGGCCGGTGATGCTCCGGGCCCCTTCGTAGGTCATATCCGCAAAGAGGCTGACCAAACCGAGCAGAATAACGAACTTCAAGGCGGCATTGCCGGGCATGATGTCATCGTACCCTTTCGTTTCTGAACCGTCCTTGGAGGGATTTGGCCACTGCGCTCTAAGGCGGGCTCACCGCACGGCAACGAGTATAACACATCAAGAACACGCGACGCCGGAACGGCTCTCAGGGGGAAAATCAGAAAACGAGCTCAACGTATGATCATGACGCTGCAGTGCGCATGGCGGCTGACCTTTTCGGCGGTGGTGCCCAGGAATCCGGCCCATACCCCGGATCGCCCTCTATGGCCCAAAACGATCAGATCGCACTGGATTTTCTTAGCATGCTCCACGATAGATTTGGCCACATGGCCCAATAGAATATCGCTGCGGTAGAAGTGAAGTCCGTTCGCCTTGGCTATCTCCAGGGCTTCCCGCTGGAGTTTGGAGCAATATCCGTTCTGCAGCTCTTTTTCGCCCCTGACCTCGCCGATATCGCCGGGAAAGTGAGGCACGTATTCTTCCACAGAGACGATGGATAGATTGGCTCCCACCATTTTGCCAAGTTCTATGGCCGCATCCAGCGCTTTCCGGGAGACGGGTGACCCATCGTATGCGACGAGAATGTGCTTGAACATATAGCCCCCTCTTTGGTGTGTTTTTATTTTACCCCTTGGGGATTTGGCCGGGTGCACCATCCGGGGCCGGTGTGCCGGCTTGGGGGGAAGGGATGGATCCGACATCGCGGGGACGGAACCATTGCTGAGCGATCAGGGTCGGCACGACCGCCGAGCCGATGACCACCGTCACCAAGATGGTGTACTGGTCTTGGCTGATGATCTCGTGGGTCAGCCCATACAAGGCAGAGATGCTCCCGAATGTAAGCCCTGTGGACATCAGGAGCGTTGTATACATACCCTCGCGATTGCGCATGCCGAAAACCTTCGTGAGAGGCCACACCCCGAGGGACTTTGTGCCCAGCTTCAGGAGGAGGAGAACGATAATGGTCACAATGCCGGCGCCGATCGCCTCGAGGGATATGAACAGGCCCGCTTTGAGAAAATAGAAGGGAGTGAGCGCCGCGAACGCAACCCCACGGAGTCGCTGAAGCTCGGGCCTTTCCCGCATAAACGTGCCCGCGCTCACCAGACCCAGCAAATAGGCGGGCAGGACCGCCTCGCTGCCCGCTTTCATCGCGAGCCATGCGAACAGGAAGAGCACAAGGAAGAAGAACTTCACCTCCGGCAGACTGACCCGGTTCCCCCACCATTTGATGACACGCGGGGCGGCTTTGGGCATCAGCCAGAGGGCCGGGATCGTGGCGCCGATAAAAACAAATGTCCATTCGTTGAAATTGGCAAAGCAGATGCCGAGCGCGAGCACCGTTCCCAAGTCGGTGACAAAACAAGCCGCGAGAATCAGTTTCCCGAGACTGGTTTCGTTCAGGCCGGTCTCTACCATCACGGCATAGACCACGGCCACGGATGTGGTGGAGAGGGCGATGCCCGCGATCTGAGCGGCCCGCCAATCCCAATCGAGGACAAAATAGGTGAACATCCATACCCCGAGGAAGGGGAGGAGAAAACTGAGCACACCGATGGCCACACTGCTCTTCAAGTGCTGACGGAACGATTGCGGATCGATTTCGGCACCCGCCAGAAAAGTCAGCAACACAGCCCCGAAGCCGGCCAGAAAGTCGATCCATGATTCCGTGTGAAGATCGAGGAAATTCCCCCCGATCATTCCCATGAGGATTTCGACGAGTGCCACCGATACGCCGATACGGATCGAGATCAGGCTTGCCCCGAGTGCCAGGGCCATCCAGATCGTTGCCACATGCCAGTTGTGTTCCATATTGTACCTCTGGTGAACCGGCCGGAGGCCATAAAAAAGCCCCTACCGGTAAAATCCAGTAGAGGCTATCATCCCGCGCTATCTTCGGGCGGTTTAGAGATCTCTCTGGGCGAGCCTCATCGCCCTCGGTTCGGCTTCATATTATCACGCGAAAAGGAGAATATCAACGCCTCATTGGCTCCAGAAACAGTGATTGAAGAAGAGAGTGCAGAGATTCCTCTCTCGGGGGATTGGGGGTGTCCCCCAAGAAAACTCTTTGGGCGGGTGGGATCGGAAAAGCCGGACCGTTCATGGGATGTGGGGGAATTACGGTACAAAGTCCGGAATGAGGTGTGAATGGTTATTCACCCGAGGTGAAGACTGCAAAGTTGAATCGCTCCTTTTTGGGAGGCCTTCATGATCGAGGGGAAAGCACACCGAGGACCGCTCTGACCCAAAAACGCCGCAAAGTCCGCATTCTACGGGCACCGGATGAACCCGTAGGCCCAGAGGCATCCCCCGCACGTGGGGAAGGGGTTCCCGAGGCAATCCTCCTCGTTTCTTGCCGAGAGGACGCAATGACAGGCCACACACGGTGGAAACTCGAAGGCTTTGACCCTTTTCCGGAAGGCCACGTGTTCCGGGAGGACCCAGAGATCGGGGAGGGTTCGCTCTGTGATCTTGCCCAGTATCCAGCGGTGTGCCAACCGTTCTCGATCGAAGAGGTAGGTTCGATGGGTGTGAAGGAGCGGAAGGCAAGGACTCACTCCCCCGTCCCATCCCACCGCCATCGCCCCGCCCTCGATGAACGGGCATCGTGGGAGAAGTGTGCCCTGGCCTATCGCCGGGCCGAATGCCTCTGCGGGAATTGCCGCGAGGTCCGTCGCGGGGAGGATCACGGAGAGCCCGTCGCCTCCGGCGAGCTTCTCGAGATAGAGAGCCTCGCGTTGCATCTCGGGAGCGTAAGGAAGGATATTGCTCACCAGAAGTCGGGTGGCGCCGAGACGGCGGGCGAGGGTGATCATCTCTGGAAGCTCGCCGATATTGTGCTTTGTGGCCACGAACTCGATGCCGATCTGCACATTGAAGTTGGGGATGAATCCGCAACAGCCCCCTCGTCCCCCACCCCGCAGGATCGCTTCCCGAAAGCCCGCGATGTTCTCGATCACCGTGGTTAGAGAGGCCCCTCCGCGGGATACGGCGTGTGTCTCGGAAGAAGCCCCGTCGAGCGAGATCCACAGGAAGTCGAGTCCGGCGCGGAGGATCTCCAGTGAAAGCTCGGGGGTGAGGAGGGTGCCGTTGGTGATGAGTTCGGTTCGGGCGCCGGTGGCCTTGGCCCGGGCCACCATATCGGCGATGCGGGGATGAAGGAGCGGTTCGCCGATCCCGCCGAAGAAGACAATGGGGCGGGGCGAGAAAGCCCGAATATCATCGAGGATGCGACCGAATACCGCGTCGGGCATATCGCCGGTGGGCTCCTCCCATGTTCGCCGCATGCACATGGGGCAATCCAGATTGCACCGGCTCGTCGGCTCGATGTAAAGTTTGATCAACTCCATCTTCCGATCCCCGGTCCGGCTCCGATGCTTCTAACGGGGGCAGCCCGCTTCGGGTCTCCCGAACGCGGCCGGTCCCAACTCATGGCCGAAGTACCGCCTCTGGAAGTAGAGGGCCACATTGACCAGCCCGATGAGCACCGGCACCTCCACGAGCGGCCCGATCACCGCGGCAAAGGCTTGCCCGGAATCGATCCCGAACACTGCCACCGCCACTGCGATGGCCAGTTCGAAGTTGTTGCTGGCCGCGGTGAAAGCGATGGTGGTCGTCTTCGAATAGTCGGCGCCGATGCGCTTCCCCATGTAGAAGGAGATGAGGAACATGATCACGAAATAGAGAAGGAGCGGCACGGCGATGCGGAGCACATCCAGCGGGTTCTCCACGATGTAGTCGCCCTTGAGGGAGAACATCACGACAATGGTGAAGAGGAGCGCGATGAGCGTAAGGGGACTGATGCGCGGAATGAACCTGTGCGTGTACCATTCATCCCCTTTCCGGCGCTTCAGGAAATATCGGGTGAGCATCCCGCCGAAGAAAGGGATCCCAAGATAGATGAACACGCTCTTGGCGATTTCCGCCATCGAGACGTCCACTTCCGCCCCCTTCACGCCGAAGTGTGGGGGAAGCACGGTCACGAAGATATAGGCCAGCACGGTGTAGAACAGGATTTGGAAAATGGAGTTGAAGGCCACGAGCCCTGCGGCATATTCCGAATCCCCTTTGGCCAGCTCGTTCCACACGATGACCATGGCGATGCATCGGGCCAGACCGATCATGATGAGGCCGACCATGTAATCCGGGTAATCCCAGATCTCATGGAGGAAGATGAGGGCCAAAAAGAACATGAGGACGGGTCCGATGATCCAGTTCTGAACGAGCGAGAGCCCCAGTATCCGCCAGTTGCGGAAGACCTGCGGGAGTTCTTCATACCGGACCTTGGCCAGAGGGGGGTACATCATGAGGATGAGTCCGATGGCGATAGGGATCGAGGTGGTGCCGATGGAGAGATCGTTGATCCGGTCGGCCGCTTCAGGGACGAAGTGCCCCAGCCCCACCCCGAAGGCCATGGCAAGGAAGATCCACAGGGTGAGGAACCGATCGAGGAAGGAAAGTCCTTTTCGTTCGCGCGAGGCATTTTTCTGCACGGTCATTGGGCTTTCTCCATGATGTTTTCCGTTCCAAGAAGTTCTTCGAGCCGATCCCTTGCGGCGGCGTATTCCGCTTCCGCCAGAAGGGGGCAATCGGTCAGCTTGCGGCCGCCGGTGATCAGGGCGCATCCAAAGGCAAAGCATGTGGGTTGGCCGCATCGTTTGCAGTTTTTCCGGGGCAAGAGCGAGTAGATATCCAACGGGCCGATGGCCTTGCGCGTCTCGAAGGAAGGGGCGATCGAGTCCCGCTGCTCCCAGACCTCGTTCACCGTATCGCGGATCCATTCCAGAATCCGCACCGCATCGGCCTCGTCATCCGCCTTGGCGATGGTGACCATATGGGGATAGATGGTGATCATCCGATGCCCTTCTTTGAGCGTGATGATCTTTGCCTCCGGGTTGTAGGCGATGTTCTTCAAAACGGCGTTCAGATAGGGAAACGCCTCATCAATGTGATTCGAAAGCGATGCCACCGCCCGGATCTTGGAGGGATCGGCAATGCAGTCCAGAACATGCGTGATGCGGAATCCTTCGAGAAGCATGTCGGGGTCTATCCTCCGCCGAACGCTCCGGGGATGCTCCCCCCACGGGGGAGTTCGAAGGCGGGCTTTCAATGCCCCTCGCCCTCGAGGGCCGCTCGCACCGGCACCCGGAGGTGATCTTCCAGAAATCGCAGTGCGCCCTCTCGATCCCCGTCGAGGATGATCTGATAAAGGGCCATGAGCTCCTCATCGGTGAGGGTCAGATGAATGGATTTCTTCACCGCTTTCTCCCCGAAGAAGGTTTTTTCGACTTGGGCGCGCGATTCAGCCAGCGCTCGAGCCCGATCGCGGGACCCCCGCGGGGAAAAGTGGAAAGCAAGATCATGGCGGCGATGAGGATTCCGCAATCTATGGCGATGGCTTCCCACACGGGGAGGGTCCACACGTCCCCGAAGCAACTCCCGCAATGCTCCTTATCCTTTGCAAGGGCGCTCACATTGGCGATCATGAAACTGGTGCCCATGAGCACGGCGACCGCCGCGCTCGGTCGGACGAGAACCCCGAATACAAGATAGAAGCCCACAAGGAGCTCGACCCACGGCAGGGCGTTGGCGTAGGCTGTGGCCAGCGCATCGGGGAGGAGATCGTAATCCTTGACGATCCCCTCGAACTCGGTATGGTGCGGAAGCTTGGCAATCGAGGAAAGAATGAAAACCCCGCCGAGCGCCACGCGAAGGCCCAGATGCGTGTAAGGATGGGTCAGCGCTCGTGCTATGTTCCCGGCGTAAGCTCTCGTCATTCCCGTCCACCCGTTTTAAGTTCAGAATCGATCATGGCGCACAAGTCCTCGAATCGGCCCGGATACTTGCGATACTCCTTTCCGTTAACAAAGAGCGCTACTTCCCGGATCCCCTTGGATTCGGCTTCTTTGACCGCGGCTTCGATCACCGCATGATAGGTACCCTCATCGAGTGCCCGGTTGAGAGCCCCCATGTCAAGTCCGACCTTCTCGGCCAGGGCTTTGAGGGCCGGCTCATCCTCAGGCGCGCTTTCGATGACGGCGCGGTGCAGTTCCCAGAACTTCCCTTGTTCTCCCGCCGCTTCAAGGGCCTCGGCGATTTTGAAGCCGAGCTCTGAGTACGGGAAGGGATGATACTCGAACCGGACCTTGCCGGCGTATCGATCCACCGCTTGAAGAGCCAACTGCTCCTTCTCCCGGCAGATGTGTCAGGTGAAATCCGGGAAGGTTGTGATCACCACGGGAGCGTCTTTGGGCCCAAGGGCCCATCCCTCTTTCCCGGATGCATCCGGGCTCAGGGTCTGCGATTTCTCGCTGTTCCAGAGGACCACTCCTACGATGACCGCCACGGCCGTGACGGCCAGAACGGCGGCGGCAAATCGCGCTGTCCACATGAATCCTATTCTCTCTCAAATGAAATGGTAGGGCAAGCTATCTCCGGGCCTGAGCGGCGATCTTGCTCAAGAATTCGGCTCTTTCCGGTTCGGACATATCCCCTGACGCGCCTTCGATCACGGTGGAGACCAGAGTCAGGGCAAATTCCCCCCGCTTCTCTTTGGGAAGCCGGGGCAACATCATCGAAAGGCACATGGGCATCATCTGCATCATCATGCCGCCCATCATGGGCATGCCGATGCCCTCGCCGCCCGCTTTGCCGGACATCATGCCCATCCCGCCCCCTTCACCCATCATCTTCATCATCATTTTGGGCATCATCTCCATCATGTTCACCCCTTCCATCATCCGGGGCATCATCCGCTCCATCATTCGTTGCTTGTCCTCGGGAGTGAAGTCGGACATGAACTTCTCCATCATCCTCCCCATCATTTCGAGCTTCTCTTCCTTGCTCATCTTGCCGAGGAACCCTTCCATCATCTTTTCCATCATGTCGTCCATTGCTACTCCTCCTTTTTCTCTTTATTTTTGGTCGGCAAAGGTCACCGGTTCATATTCTTCTCGGCATCGTCTTTCAATGGGCCCGCAAGGCGATGGCCAAGAAGACGGCGGTGAAGGCAAGCAACGCAAGGATATCGGCCCACGCGGGGAGATGCCCCTCGCCTTGCATGCTCCGGCGGGCGATATCCGTGAAGTACGTGAGCGGCGAGAGATAGGCGATCCCCTGAGCCCACGCCGGCAGTTCGCTCAACGAGACGAATACCCCGCTGATGAAGACCACGGGGAATTTCACCACGGAGGCGATCATGTTGACCGTGGCGGGGATGTTGGTGGGGGGAATGGAGAACACCTGCCCCAGAGAAGCAAAGCAAAATGCGGCAAGCACTATTGCCACTCCAAGCACAGCGGGAAGGGCGATGCCCACACCGAGCGCAAGGCCGATGATGATGGGCACGATCGAGATGGCCAATCCGAAGGCGAACGAGGCCAGAATATCTCCCAGAATGATCGTCTCGATCCGGACGGGGCAGGTCATGAGCCGCTCGAGGGTTCTGGATTGGGCTTCCCACGGCACCACCACCGGCGAGATGGCCGTGGCGGTGAAGAAGAGGATCATCCCCAGTAGGCCAGGGATGGCGAACTCGGCCGTGAGATGTCGATTGATGGTGAAGGAAAGGAAGAGAAACACGGGGAAGAGGACGCCGAAGACCACCCCGGCCCCTTGGTGTAGTAGATGCGGATATCCTTGCGGGCGATGACGAGGGAGCGTCGGATTTGTTGGCGCGCCAATATCATTTCACACATTTTCCGCCCCCTTCGATCAGAGCCACGAAGGCGTCTTCGAGGGTAGGGGCCTTCGTGTTCAAGGATACGATCCTCAGGCCCTTGGAGGAAGCATAGCCGACCAACGTGACGGCCAGTTGCCCCGGGTCCGCGGTGTAAAGCCGGAACTTATCCCCCATCTTGGTTACACGGGTTACGCTGGGCAGTTTGCACAGGGCTTCTTCCGTCACCGGACCCTCAAAACTGACCTCGACCGAATGCGTGCCGCTCGTGGCCATTCTGAGCCTCTCCGGGGCATCGATGGCGATCAATCGCCCTTTATTGATCACAGCGATCCTATCGCAGAGCTCGTTGGCCTCGTCCATATCGTGCGTGGTGAGGAAGATGGTCTTGCCATCTCGATTCAAACGCCGCACCATCTCCATGATCATCCGTGCGCTCTGGACATCGAGGCCGGAGGTGGGCTCATCCAAAAACAGAATTTCGGGATCGCTCACGAGGGCCATGCAGAGAATGAGACGTTGTTTCATGCCCTTGGAATAGGCTTTGGCCGGATCGGCCTTTCTCTCGAAGAGTCCGACCTCCCGCAACAGCGAGGCCGCCCTCTCCCTTGCATGGCTCCTCGGAATGCCGTACAGATCGGCCATGAGCATCAAGTTATCCCATGCGGAGAGGTCGCCGTAGGCGTTCGCCATTTCCGGAACGACGCCGGTCACTTGTTTGGCTCGAAGGCTGCCCGCGGGGTGACCGACGATCGAAGCGTCTCCGCCGTCGGGGCGTATCACGCCGGTGAGCATGCGCGCCGTGGTCGTCTTGCCGGCACCGTTCGGGCCGAGGAATCCAAAGCATTCGCCTTTCGTTACCGAAAAGCTGATATGGTCAACCGCCACGAGTTTCCCATAGCGTTTGGTAAGGTTGCCAACTTGAATTACGGTTTCCCTCTCAATCATAGATGCCTTGATACCTTCTGCTCGATACCCGGCAGCAATCCCGATTTTCTCTCACTACCCATTTTCGCAGTCCCCTCCCTCGTTTTGTCGCGCCGTCAGCGCTTTATAGACCTTCTTGCTCCTCACCCGGGGGAGCGCCTGCGCGTTCAGCTTTTCCAGCGAAGTCACGATCTTCTCGAGTTGACTCGCGGGGAATCCCAGCACGGTCTCGCTCTCGGCTAGGTCCGTAGCCTCGCGGCACCCGTAGCACCCCAGCGTGGCATTCATCTCCTGATTCAAGAACGGCTTGATGGTGCAGTCCACACAGGTGGCCTGAAGGATGGCGGTATCAAACGTGAGTCGCCCTCCGGTCTCAAAAGCCCGCGCGAGGGCAACCCACATCAAATGCTCGACGTCGGATTCGATCACCACCACATCCGGCTCGAAGGGGGCCTCTCCCAAGGGGCACGCCGCCACCCCTTTGTACTTGCCCATGGGGAGTCGGGTCATGCTGTTGAGCGTATTCCGAGCCGCTTCGGCGCTGCCGAAAATGCCCATCTTGAAGGGCATCTGGCCGGAGGAGAGCATTGACGGGGGTTCCTTGAATCCTAAGGCCCATGCCGCCGCCGGGCAGGCAATATTCTCGGCAGTGAGCAAATACTTCTTATCATGACGAGCGCCCATCAGAATCTGGCAATAGCGCCGGTCGCTGGGTAGTTTGAAACCCGGGAGTTTCACCGGCTCCTCGAAGAACTTGACGGCCACCGGTTCGGTATCCAATCCGAGAGTAGCCTTCAATTTGGATGATGATTCTTTGACTTCCATGATAATCGTTCCTCCTACTCGGACAAGTCGTTGCGGCGTTGTTGATACGCTTTGTAGAGCGCCTCGGCGTATTTCTCTTCCACCGATGCCGTAATGTAATTGCAGGATTTGGCTCTTTCGAGCAATTCCTTCTTGATGCCGGCCGCATCGGCCAGTTTCAATTCGGCCACCTCTTTGAGGATGGTCTCCAGATTGAGAACGCCGATCTCCAGACCATCGGGAAAGGTGATCCTTCCCACCATTCTGGCGACGTCTCCAGCGCAGCATGGTTTCTTCGCTTCCATTTATGATCCCTCAAACGAATATCTTGGCGATCATCCAACCGGCCAGGCCCACCAAGATGATGGCCAAGATCCAGCGTAATTTATCGGTATCGGTCTTCAGGGAAAGGGTGGGCCCGATCCGTGCCCCGATGAAAGCTGCCGCAGCCAGCGGGAGAGCAACCCAGATATCGAAGGGGTCGCCCCCCGCCAGATGCCCCACGAATCCGGTAACGGCCGCCAATCCCACATAGGTTGATGATACCCCGATGGCAACCCGCAAAGGACAGCCGAAGAGGAGCGCGAGCAGCGGCAAGACAAAAAGTCCGCCGCCCACGCCGATCATTCCGGCGATGAATCCGGCCAGAGTCACCACAGGGATCACCGATAGGTCTATCGCATATTTGAAATCGCCACAAACCCTGTTCCACAATCGGGTCCGGGGCATGAAGGTAGGCACCGCCCCCTCGCGGGTCACCGGCCGTGCCATGAAAATGGCGGCGATCATCAGCACCACCGCGAAGAGGATCTTGAGTGCCGGAACGCTCACCCACTGGGCCGTGAATCCACCGGCAAAGGATGATGCCAGCGATGGGATGGCCACAGCCATGAGGAGTTTCCAATCGACCGTTTTGCTCCGTCCGAAAACAAACGTGGCCGAGATGCTGGCCAGCATGATCATGAAAAGGCTGGTGGTAGAGGCCTCGTGCATCTCCATTCCCACCGCCAGAAGGATGGGCACATAGGTTGATCCTCCCCCCTGCCCCACCATGGAGAAGGGGATCGCCAACCCTCCGGCCAGCGCGCAGGCGATGACGATCTCGGCGATAGACATCGGAAACGATCCTCATGCTTGGATGGGGCACTCCCGCTCCGGAACTCACTCTTTGGTGATGGCTTCCAATCCCTCTGTGGCCGCGGCGAAGATCGTCGAACCCAGAGCGAAGCGGGCGGTGATGAGAGCTTCCCCGATCTCTTCGTTGGTGACTCCGGCGCGCTTGGCCAGTTTCATGAACGTAGTGGTGCACATCTCGCAGGAGACTGAAGCCGCCACCGCAATCATGATGAGATGCTTGTATTTGGCCGGGATGTTCGGAAGATCGAACACAAACTTCCGTTCTTGGGCTTGCATCGGCACCCAGTCGGCCAGGACTTTGGACATGAGAACCATGGGTTTCGGCTCTTCGCCAAGGTTTTGTGCCATCATCTTCAGGATCTGCTCTACATTCGGTTTTTCCATTTTCTAGCCTCCCTCCGATTTGTTCCGGTGCTGTTCGAATCGTCCTTCACCGCTCGTACCCGGAGCAGGGGATACACACTTTTTTGTTCCCCACAAGGCGCACATAGACGATGGAAACAAGCTCCCCGCAGGATTCACAGGGGATGAGACCCAAGATTTCCCCGTATTCTTCCCACGGATGCGGATGGACTTCCCCGATCCAGAGCACCTCGTCTTCCGGCGCTTCCCAGATGAGATTGGCCATATCCCAGGCCTCTTGCACGGGTATCTCCGAGGGCGGGATGCCCATGCCGCGTTTTTTCATGAAAGAAGATTCCGCCACTTGCTTGTGACGTCCCGGCTTGTAGGAAACCCGCACCGCTTGCTGTTTTTTCTTATCGATGAGGGTGAAGGCGAGCTTCCCCCATCCGGTCTTCTCGATGCACCATTTGCCCAGCGTGCATCCGGTGGCGTACTGAACGCCATCGGCAAAGCACTGGGCACCGTGATTCTCACCGATCTCGATGATGCAGTGGAGATCCCCCGCCCCACTGGCCCGCGTCGTGCCCAGCGCCCGGAGCGCCGCCAAGCCGGCCCGCACCCCGGCCGTTGACGCCCAACAGATGTGTCCATGGAATTCCAGTGCTTTCTCCAGGATTTCTCGATCGTCTGCCATCTCAGACCTCCTTTCTCTTATCATCTGCGGGATCATCTCCTCCGCCCTCACGGCGGATAGATCAGAAGATACGTGCCCACTCCGATGAGCACCACTCCACCGAACTTCTTCGAGTAGTTCGAGAATCCCGCGATCCCTCTGGACTCGATCACCTTCTGCGCGAAGCCCACCGAGACCCCGGCCCCAAGGACCAAGACCCAGTGACCCAGCGCATAGAAGAAAAGGAGAATGCCGCTCCATGCGATGTTATCCTGAGCTGCTCCGATGGTGAGGATCACTCCCAACACCGGTGTGGCGCACGGCGATGAGACAACCCCAAAGGCCAGTCCCATCAAGAACGCCCCGAGGAGCGCCCTTTTCTTGGGCAAGAACCGCTCCGAGATGCCGATATCGAACTTGAAGATGCCGAGAAGCCATATGCCGAGGATGATGGCCAAGGGGGGCACTGCCCATTTCCAGAAACCGCCCACATCCCCGAAGAGCTTCCCCAGAGCACCGGCGATGATTCCCAGAATGGTGAAGGTGATGGTGAGCCCCGCCATGAAGGCGAGTGAGTATTGGACCGCCTTCTTCTGAGACCCTTCGGCATGGCCGCCCACATATCCGATGACGAGCGGGATCATCGCCAGAACGCAGGGGCTGGCGCTCGAAACGAGCCCCGCGAGGAGCGCCGCCGGAAGCGCGAGCCACGGGTCCGTATCCACGATGTTCGCCAGACGATCCAAGATATCATTCACTTGGCATGAACCCCAGCCGCTCGAATTCGGTCACGATCTTGTCCTTGGCATAGAAACCGATATGGCGGCTCACCTCTTTGCCGCCGGTATCGAAGAATATCTGCGTGGGGATGGCCATGATCTTGTACTGCCGGGTGAGGTCCGGATGGTTCTGGATCTCGACGATGATGATGTTGATGGCTTCACCGTATTCTGCATCCAGATCCTCAAGGATCGGCTTCATTTGCTTGCACGGGATGCAAGTTCCTCGACCGAATTCGGCGAGGGTGGGTTTGCCGCTGGCCAACGCATCGAGAAGCGAGCGGGAGGCTAGGTCCGCTGGAGTTGCCAAGGAACTCTGAGATGTGGGGGTGGGCGATGGGGAAGGCTCGGAGGAGCCCTCACCGCTCGAACAGGCCCCCAGAATCCCGATCGCCGCCATGATGAGCAAAAGAACGATGCTTCTCTGAATACGCAATTCAGCCCTCCATGCGGGCGAGCATTTCGATCACCCGCCTTCGGATTTCGTCCCGGGTCTCCCGAACTTTCTCGATGGGCTGGCCTTTGGGATCGGGGAGGCCCCAATCTTCCGTCTCGGTGAATGTGGCCGGGCACACCCCTTCCACCCCGCACCCCATCGTGATCACCCGATCGGCATGATCGAGCATCTCGGCGGTGAGCGGCCGGGGGACCTTTCCCGAAAGGTCGAACCCGATTTCCTCCATCACTCGGATGACGGTCGGGTCCACCGCCGCCGCCGGGTCCGTCCCCGCCGAGAGCGCCATCGCTTTGCCTTCGGCCAACCGGTTGAAGAAGGCCTCGGCCATCTGACTCCGCCCGGAATTGTGAACACAAACGAAAAGGACTTTCTTCACGTGCTCCCCGCTTTCATCCCACCGGCCTTGCGAGCGATTCCCTCGTTCGGCGGGCGATGAGATCGATTTCTTCCGACGAGAGTTGGAACTCGTGGTTCTTCTCGATGCCTTCGTTTGTGACACAGATCCAATCTGTGACCGGCAACCCCGCATGTTCGATGGTCTTTCGGGCGCAGGCCACGGCGCATCCATCGAGGGCCACGATCCGTTCGGCGGTTCGGGCCGATTCGATCATCCCCGCGATGTGCGCCCCGATCCCGGCCAGACAATAGATCTTCCCCACTCCTTCCCGTGTGAGCCGAACGGCCACAGAGTTCGCGATCTGTCCGCAGTTCGATCCTCCGGCACAGGGGAACAACAGAATTTCCTCCGCCTTGCATTCGCAAGTGATTTCCGGCGCCATCTCCGCCGCCTCCTTCACTCCTTGGCCAGCGCATTGGTGATGTATCGGGTGATCTCGGCCTTGCTCGGGACCTTACCGGAGACCACCAATTCTTCGTTGATCACGAGGCCCGGCGTCATCAGAATGGGATACTTCATGATCTTCTTCATATCGGTCACCTTTTCCACCGGCACGTTCAGTCCCATCTCCTTCACCACTTCCTCGACTTCCTTTTCGAGTTGCTTGCATTTGGCGCATCCCGGCCCTAAGATTTTGATGTTCATCTTTCCCTCCTAAGTTACGATTTTTCCGAAAATCAGCCCCGTCACCGTGGCCATGACGACCACCAGTGAAACGTAGGTAAGCATCTTTTTGGTGCCCATGATATTCCGCAGGGTGAACATGGCGGGCAGCGAAAGCGCCGGACCGGCCAGAAGAAGCGCGAGCGCCGGCCCCGAGCCCATCCCCGCATCGATGAAGGTCCGGAGGAGGGGCACCTCGGTGAGTGTGGCCAAATATAAGAGCGCTCCCACGATGGAGGCGATGAAATTGGCCGAAGGACTATCGCCCCCCACGAGCCGTTCCACCCAGTCCTCCGGCAGAACCACCCCGATCATTCCGGCGGCGATGATCCCGCCGAGGAGCCACGGGGCGATCAACTTGAAGAAGGACCATGTGGAGCGCAACCATTCGGAGATCATCTCGCGCGTGAACCATCGCCGGAGGATTTCGGCGATGACGATGGCGAAGAAAACCGTGAAGCCGATGGCCACCCAGTTCGTCTCGATGCCGATATCGGTGATGAGCTTCCATGTATCGGTGTTCTTCTCGGGGTGAACTTTGAAACCCCATGCGATCGAGATGAGGAAACCGATGAGTGCGGCCATGAAGATCAGTGTTTGCCATCCCTTGAGCCATGTGCTCGTATCGAGGGCATCGAAGGCGTTCTGGGATCGGTCTTGTTCCTCGCGATGGAATATCCGCGCCATGATGATCCCGATAACGATGGAGAAGATGATCGCGCCGATGGCCCGGCCCATGCCGAGGTCGAATCCGAGGATGCGCGCCGTCCACACGATGGCAAGCACGTTGATCGCCGGGCCGGAGTAGAGGAAGGCCACCGCCGGGCCGAGCCCCGCCCCCCGCCGATAGATCCCCGCAAAGAGGGGCAACACGGTGCACGAGCATACGCTCAGCACCGTCCCCGAGATCGAGCCGACGCCGTAGGCGAGGAATTTGTTGGCGCCGGGGCCGAAGTATTTGAGCACCGCTCCCTGCGAAACGAAGATGCCGATCGCGCCGGCGATGAAGAACGCCGGAACGAGGCATGTGACGAAGTGGGCGAGCATGTAGTCAAGGAACTCGGCCAGCCCGCCGCGACAGAGCTCTAGAAAAGTATCCATTTCATCTCTTTGCAGTCGCTGTGCTCACTCTCCGAAGGGCTCTAGGGGAGAGCCTTTGTGCCGAGAGCGTGAACAGCCATTACGGCTTGATCGCCTGAATGGCCGCCGAGACGACGTAGTTCTCGATCCCTCGGCCCGGCGCCCAATCCCGGATGATCTCCCTCGTCTCCGCCTTCGGTGTGATGCGGATCTCGGCGAATCCCGCCTCCTTCAACATCCGCTCGATCTCAGCCATCGTTGCCGCCCCGCCCACACATCCGCAGTACAGAGCGGGATCGCTCGCAAGCTCGCGTGGAAGGGGCGCCAGAGCGACCACATCCATGATCGCGAGCCGTCCCCCCCTCTTGAGCACGCGGAAGGCTTCCCTGAAGACCTGCCCCTTCTCCGGCGAAAGGTTGATCACGCAATTGGAAAGGATCACGTCCACGCTCGAATCGGCCACCGGCAAGTGCTCGATCTCACCGAGCCGGAACTCCACGTTGGTGTAGCCGTTTCGGGCGGCGGTTTCTCGAGCCTTGCTCACCATCTCGGGCGTCATGTCCACACCGATGACCCTACCTTCGGGACCGACCCTCGCCGCCGCCAGAAAGCAATCGAACCCGCCGCCGCTCCCCAAATCAAGGACGATCTCTCCCGGCTTGAGGGCGGCGATCGCCTGAGGATTTCCGCATCCGAGCCCCATATCGGCCCCTTCGGGGGCGGCGCGCCTCTCCTCTTCCGAGTAGCCGATCCTCGATGACGGAGAGGCGGCCGGGTGCCGTCCCGTCTGTGTTCCCCCGCAACAAGCGGCTCCGGCTGAACTCCCGCAGCACCCGCCGATGTTCCCTCTGGCCACATGGGCGTAGTTCTTCCTCACCTTCCATCGGATTTCATCGTTTTTGAGATCTTCCATGTGTTTTCTCCCGGCAATGTCATTGTCCCTGTGCGAGCTCCGGTTGAAGCTTGCCCCGCTGCGCTTGGACGAGCTTGTTGTAGATCGCGTGCCGCAGGAACCGGAGCGCTTCCTTCTCATCCCGATCAACGATGATTTGCTCGAGCTCGATCATCTCCTGTTCATCGAGCGTGACGGCGGCCTTGCGGATTTGAAGCATGGTGTTACCTCCCTCGATGGGTGATCTCCAAACAAGGGCGATTCAGGAAGCTCTGATGCAACACCCGGGTCCCGTTCGCACCGCCGTCTTCAGACGTTCGCGGTCGGCGGCGGCGATGGGGTTACCATCAAGCCCTTTACGCACCGCTTCGATCAGGTCCAAGCCCCACGATTCGATCGTCTCGTAATCAATGGAATAGATGCACCAGAGGCCTTCCCTCCGCATTTTGAGGAAGCCGGCATCGTAGAGCACGTTCAGATTGCGGGAGGCGCGGGTCTGGGAGATATCGAGGGCTTGCATCACCTCGCAGACACAGCATTCACGCTCGAGGAGTACGTTCAGGATTCGGAGGCGGGTCTCGTCCGAGAGGGCTTTCAGGGCTCTGAGTAAGTTTTTCATGGCCAATCCCCGTATATTTAAGCTTATATGCGCATCTACGCTTATACTTTATCCCCGATTCCCCGTCATGTCAAGGCGCCTCTCCCGCCCAAATGGTTTCCTTGGGGGACACCCCAATCCCCCCGAGAGAATTGAAGGGCCTCTTCTCTTGGTCGGCTTTTGCGATCCCGGATGGGTTCCACCATCCGAAAGTACCCCGGTCGGGGCGGGGGGATCGGTACTTATTCTCCGTTGAGAGGGACGGTCCGGCTCTGATACGCTGAGGAAGTAGTCCTAGGGGGGATCATCTCTTCTGCAAGAAGGGCCCGAGAGTATGCGAGGCTTGCATTTTCCCCAGAGTTTCATGAAGGTCTTTGCGGTATGCCGGGGGCGGGCGGGTTCCTCTGGTGCGTGTGCGGGGATTTCACTCATCGAGGTGCTGGTGGCGGTGGCCCTCATCAGCATCGTCGGGGTGGCCATCTTCGGGGGACTCAGCACCGCCAATGTGAGCACAATCATCGCCGAGGAGCGGAGCATCGGGCAGGACTTGGCCGAAACCCAGATGGAGTTCATCCGCACCCAGACGTATGACGGCTCACCGCCCATCGAGTATGCGCTGATCGAATCGTCCACGATACCCGAAGGATATTCGGTGGAAGTGGACGCCGTCCCCCTGGATTATGAGAACGATGGAGATTCGGATGATGACGGCATCCAGAAGATCACCGTGACGGTCAAACACCATTCGAAGACGGTAACCACACTCGAAGCCTACAAGGTGCGCCGATGAAACGAGGGTTGTTCGAATCTATCCGAAGGAGTCAGCAAGGATTCACCCTTACCGAACTGCTGGTGGGGATCGCCCTTACCAGCCTTTTGATCGGCGGTGTGGCAACGGCTATTCCCCAGATGAACAGCGCCGTCAAGAGAGGCAACAATCACACCTATGTGGCCACGCAACTTCAGAATGCCGCCCATTGGCTTCAGGTGGACTCGAAAATGGCCCAAGAGGTGACCCCGGATGAAGGGGAGACGGGTTTCCCCCTCGTCCTGAGATGGGTGGATTGGGACAACTCGGAGCACGAAGTGACCTATTACCTTTCGGGAAATGAGTTTTTCCGCTCGTACTCGGTGGATGGCGGAACCGCTCAGGTCAAGTCTCTGGCACAATCCGTTTCTTCGGGAACGTGCAGTTACCAGAACGGGACGCTCACCGTTTCGCTGACCTCCGAGGAAGGTTATGGGAAGGAGAAGGCATCTCAGGTTCGGACGATCTCCGTCAAACCGAGAACCCAATGAATCGGCTTAGAGTCCCGGGCACCTTTGATCTTCGGAGAAGACGATGCGCGTGAATCTCCAGAAGTATTTCCAAAAGCTCCATAGATTCCATAAGAAAGAAGGGGGCCATCTCTTCATCCTTACCCTCTTGTGGATCTTTCTGGCCGCCATCATCATCCCGCCGGTTCTATCCCATGTGGACACCGCCCTCAAGAGCGAGCGCATTTATGACGAGAAGACCTACGCCGTCTATGCCGCCGACAGCGGGGTCGAAGATGCCCTTTGGCACGTGAAGAAGGGCGATCTGGAGGACTTCCTCACCGACCCGACGGAATATAGCCCTTACGATTTCGAGACGGTTTGGCAATATCAGGCTCCCGAGGCGATCAACCACATCAACCCAACGGTTTCGATTGCCAATGTGTGGGTGCCGGCTGACTACATCGTAGACGCTATCGGATATACCCCCGATCTGGAGGAACTCTCGAAGATCATCGAGGGCAACAAACTGGTAGTCACGGGAAGGGTGGAACGCCCCGTGGATCTATTGGATCCGACGTCATCGGGCACTTATGAGATCAAGTTGACCTTCGATCAGGCTGCTTGCGCCGGCATGCGCCTAGAGAGCATCGGTGTCTGGATCCCCGCGGGCTCTGAGTACATTGAAGATAGCAGCAATCTCGAGTACTCGATCAGTCCTACCCCGCCGTATCAAGAAAATCTGACGCGGGATATCGAACCTTATTACAGCGGACATGCGGTGATCTGGAGTTGGGACCCTCCCCTCCTCTATACCGCTCTACCCGGAACGGTCGCTGCGGCGGATACCATCACGGCCAAGATCTACTTCCAGTATACCTCGAACCAGTCGAAGCCGCCTTTCGTCTCGTGGGTGATCACCAGCGGCGTCAGCGATATACCCTATTCATGGGATGCGGATACAAAGATTTTCCATATCGTGTCGCAAGCCGATGAAGCCACGGTGGAGGCCCGCACCGCTAAGAGCGAGTTACGGAAAATGCCCTCGGCGATCAACGGCGATTACGCCGCCATCGGCGCCTCTCTGATGATTGACAGCGACCATGACGGGTATTACCGCGAGACCTTGCTCTCTGAGAGCAGCGCGAGCATCAATTCCCTTCCGGATGATGCACAGGTGGAATTGGCCTATCTTTACTGGTCCGGCTGGCGTTCCGATAGTACCATCTCCACTGTCTTCAGCGATAGTTGCTCGAATTTCAATAACTGGGATCGTCACGGCGGCACCGACTGGTCCGTCTCATACGGGCAGTTCCGCGGTCACTACGATGGGAACGGGGAAAGCCATAGATATCTCACCAAGAATGCCGACCTGAATCTAAGTTCTTATGTGGGGGGAATCGTGACCGTCTCCTGGAGCCAGAGCGAAGGGGGCACTCTGGAATCTGACGACGGACTGGACTTCCGTTTCTCTGGCGATGGGGGTACCAATTGGGGATCTTTCATCCAAGCATTCCGGGATGATAATCCCAGTGGTTCCTTTGAGTATACGGTTCCGGTCGAATATCGGACGGCGCACTTCCGGATGGAGTTCTACCTCGTCGGATTCGCTGACAGTTCGGAATACTGCTATCTGGACAACATCACCGTGAAGGTCCGGGCGCCGGACACTTCCGTCACCTTCAAAATCAACGGTGAACAGGTATATTTCGATGGGAGTGGAGTTCCTCAGAAGGGAGCCCAGCCGCTGACGGCGGATAGCGCCCAAACGATCATCAACTACGATGGCGGGAGCCAGTATGGCTACTCGTATGCTTCGAAGAAGGACGTTACGGCGCTTTTGAGGGCGTTCTCCGGCGACGAAGATCATCACAATGGAAACGGCACCTACACCCTCGGAAGTGTCACGGCAAGCACCAATAACCAGTGGTCATACGCCGGATGGTCGCTGGTGATCATTTATTCGAGCGCGGATACAACGGGACATCAGCTCTATCTCTATGATACGCTGGCGTACTGCGATCACTACACCAACCTCGATTTCGATAGCGATGGTCAGGCCGGGGGGACCATCGGCGGATTCATTGTACCCGAGCCGATCCCCGAAGAAGAGGATGACCCGGACGCCATTGCGGCCAAACTCACTTGCTTTGTGGGGGAGGGGGACCTTGGATATCCCAGTCCGTCTTATCCCGATCCGGATTATCTTTCTTTCAACGGGACCAAAATGTGGGATGGCACCACCACGAATTACAATAGCCAGGCCAGCCCCAACAACGCATGGAACAGCACTTCCACCGGACTGGTCCAAGACGGCATCGATATTGACACGTTCTATGTCACTTGGGGAAGCGGGCTCCTCGAGCCGGGGGATACTTCCGCCCAGATCGATATGGTGACGGGCATCGACATCTGGAACCTGATCTACATCATTCTTTCCTTCCGGAGCGAGACGACCACCGGCGGGGCCATTACTTATCTGCTCGAATTTTAAGCGTGAAACCATCCTTTCGAAAGGAAGACTCTGAGCCCTCCTTGCATGGGAAGCGGCGGCGGTGGGAATCCCACCGCCGCCGCTTCCTTTTTCCCCGCCGATGAACGATCCGGCGCTTCTTCGATCCCACCCACCCGCCCTAATGGTTTTCTTGGAAGACACCATGACCGGTTTCAAACGGACGTGAATGTGATAGAATAAATACTGTTTTCCCATGATCAAGAACGAGATTGCCAGAGGCCTCACAGAGGGAATTCTTCGCGCCCAAGAGGAAGGGCTGATCCCCCGTGTCCCCCTTCCCGATATTCTCATCGAGCGTCCTCAGAATCCCGATCACGGCGACTATGCCGCCACCGTGGCCATGAAGCTTGCGCGTGCGGCCAAGACGAATCCCTTTGCCATCGCTGAATCGATCGCCCGCATGATGCCCCCCGTGGAGGGCGTCGAAAAGGTATCCGTGGTGCGGCCCGGCTTCATCAACTTCGTCCTCGCGCGCCCCTGGCTTGCCCGACAAGTTGACGAGATCTTGAATCAGGGTGAGCGCTATGGGGATTTGGATATCGGGCGCGGCACGAAGCTTCAGCTCGAGTTCGTCAGCGTGAATCCCACCGGTCCCCTTCATGTGGGGCATGGGCGGGGAGCGGTTCTCGGGAGCACGCTCGCCCACATCCTGAGCCGATGCGGTTACGATGTTCAAAGGGAATACTACATTAACGATGCCGGCAATCAGATCGAGAACTTCTATGCTTCCCTCTACGCCCGCTTCTGCCAGAGCGTTCTCAAGCGGCCGGCGGAGATGCCGGCGGACGGCTATCACGGAAGCTACATGATCGATCTGGCCAGGGAACTGGGGGCAGAGAAATCCCGCATCGAGGCCCTTTCGGAAGAGGAAGGCAAAAAGCACTTGGGACGGATGGGCCTTGAGCGGATGCTCGATCAGATCCGCGCCGATCTCGATCTCCTCGGCGTGGAATTCGATGTATGGTTCAGCGAACAGCGGGAGCTCCACGACACGGGGCGGATCACTCGGATCATTGAACGGCTCAAGCGGGACGGCCATACCGAAGAGCGGGAAGGGGCGCTCTGGTTCGTATCCACCGGCCTCGGAGAGGACAAGGATAACGTCCTTATCCGATCGAGCGGCACCCCCACTTACTTTGCGGCCGATATCGCCTATCACTACAACAAATTCATGGAACGGGGATTCGACCGGGTGGTGGATATCTGGGGGGCGGATCATCAGGGGCACGTCTCGCGGGTGAAAGCCGCCATGGCGGCGCTCGGCATCGCCCCCGAGAGGCTCGAGATCATCATCTCACAGATGGTGAGCCTCCGGCGCGGCGATGAGGTGGTCAAGGTTTCCAAACGCACCGGCGAATTGATCACCCTCCGGGAGGTGATCGAGGAGGTCGGCCCGGATGTGTGCCGCTTTTTCTTCCTCTCTCGATCCGCAACCAGCCAGATGGATTTCGATCTCGAGTTGGCCAAGAAACAATCGCTGGATAATCCGGTGTACTATGTCCAGTACGCTCATGCCCGCATCGCCGGGGTGATGCGTCTGGCGCGGGAGAAAGGGATCGATTTCTCCAAGGGAGAGCCCTCGCTTCTCACCGATGAATCCGAGCTCGAGTTGATCAAGCAACTGGTGCTTTTCCCCGAGACGGTGGAATTGGCGGCCCGGAACCTTGAACCCCACCATTTGCCGCACTATGCCCTGGAACTCGGCACCGCTTTCCACAATTTCTACGAGCGGTGTCGGGTGATCACCGCGGATGCGGTTCTCACCGCCGCCCGTCTCAAGCTCGTCGAGGCGGCACGGATCGTGCTGGCCAAGGCCCTTCATCTCATGGGCATGAATGCCCCCGAGCGCATGTAAGTGCGAACGCGATCCGGTGGGACTTCATCGCCCCGCGATGTTCCGCTTGTGCTCCGCGATCAGCGGCGGCATGAACGAAAGGAGCTTATCGAGCATCTCCAGTTGTTTGGGGGAGATGCCCCGTTTGATGCTTGCCGGGGCACCCGTGACGAACGCGTTATCCGGGATTTCCATTCCCTCTTTTACCACGGCTCCCGCGGCGATGATGCAATTATTCCCGATCTTGCTGAAGGCCAGTACGGTGGCATTATCTCCGATGAGCACATTGTTCCCGATGGAGTAGGCTTCCACCACCGCTCCATGCCCGATGACCACCCGATCGCCGATGCTCTTGGTGAAGTGCACGGTCACGTTGTCCTCGATGTGCGTGTTGCTCCCGATGGTCATTTTTCCCCCGTGCTCGCCGCCGGGGGTATCGGCCCGGATGACCGCCCCGGGCCAGACGCTCGATCCCTCCCCCATCTCCACGTCCCCCATGATGTAGGCCGCATCGCTCACAAAACACGATGCGGGGATTTTGGGCGATTTCCCCATGAAGCTTGCCAGCACTCAGGCCCTCCCCTTGGATTGATTCCGACTCTATCCCACGGCTTCGGGCGCACCGCCCGAAGCGCTTTCCCAGATTTTCGCGATCTCTCCGGCTCCAATGGCGCCTTCTCGAAGAATGATGGGCCGGGTTCCGGTGGCGTCAACGACGGTGGATTCGATCCCCCCCGGGCATTCGCCTCCATCCAAGATGAAATCCACCGCCTCAGCCAATTGCCTCTCCACTTCACGGGCGGTGACGCAGCTCGGCTTGCCGGAAAGATTGGCACTGGTCCCGATGAGCGGAGCTCCCAATCCCCGGATGAGGGCGATCGCCAGCGGGTGATCGGGAATGCGCACCCCGATGGTCCGCCGGCCGGCGGTGATCCATGGGGGGATCGAAGGGTGTCTCGGGAGAACGATCGTCAACCCCCCCGGCCAAAAGCGCTCGGCCAGGGCGCGGGCCGGAGACGGGAACACCTCGACCAGACGTTCCGCATCGAGTATATCGGCGATCAGCACGGAAAGGGGCTCATCCGGAGGTCGGCGTTTGATGGCATAGATGCGCTTCACCGCCGCTTCATTGAAGGCATCGGCGCCCAGCCCGTAAACCGTATCGGTGGGATAGGCTACAACTCCGCCGGACTTGAGGATCCCGATCGCCTTTCGGAGCTCGGCTTCCATAGTCAAGATCCAACTTGACCCCAGTATAGCATAGATGATAATCTGGACTCGATATTCTAGGAGATGCCTATGAACGCACCGCAATCCCGTCCCACCGCCGCCGAGGAATCAGCGGTGGTCATTGACTTCGGCTCGCAGTATAGCTGGTTGATCGCCCGACGCGTGCGGGAGTGCGGGGTTTATTCCGAGGTTGTGGCCCATACCACTCCATGGGAGAAGATCGAGCCCCTCAATCCGAAGGGCTTCATTCTCTCCGGCGGCCCGGCAAGCGTCTATGAGCCGGATGCCCCCCATGCGCCCACATATGTTTACAAGAGCGGATTGCCGGTTCTCGGCATCTGTTACGGCATGCAGACGATGGCCTATCAGCTCGGCGGAAAAGTAGCCCGGGCCGAAAAACACGAGTACGGCCTAGCCATGCTCTATCGGAGCGAAGTCCATTCCCCCCTCTTTGACGGCCTCCCCGAAGCCGTGCCCGTGTGGATGAGTCATGGAGATCGGATCATGGAGATGCCCCCCGGCTTCAAGGCCATTGCCTATACCGAGAATTCCCCCATCGCCGCCATGGCGAACGATCAAAAGATGATCGGCATTCAGTTCCATCCTGAAGTGGTTCACACGCCGCAAGGCAAGGAGATCCTGCGGAATTTCCTCTTCAAGGTTTGCGATTTCAAGGGAACATGGACGCCGGAGAGCTTCGTGGATCGTCAAATTGAAAGCATCAAACAGACGGTGGGCGAGGGACGGGTGATCTGCGCGCTCTCGGGAGGGGTGGATTCCACCGTCGTGGCAACTCTCCTTCATCGGGCTATCGGGGATCAACTCACGGCGATCTATGTGAACAACGGGCTCCTCCGGAAAGAGGAGGTGGAGCGCACCCTCCGGGTCTTCCGCAAGAACCTCAACTTGAACGGCATCTATGTGGATGCCTCCGAACGTTTCCTCGAAAAACTGAAAGGCGTGACCGATCCCGAACAGAAGCGCCGCATCATCGGCAATGAGTTCATCAAGGTGTTCGAAGAAGAGGCGGCCAAGCTCGGCAAGGTGGATTTTCTGGCCCAGGGCACCCTCTATCCCGATGTCATCGAGAGCACGGCCACGGTGAGCCGGTCTTCCTCGACCATCAAAACCCATCACAATGTGGGCGGCCTTCCGGAAAAGATGAACCTAAAGCTCATCGAGCCGCTGCGTTATCTCTTCAAAGATGAGGTACGGCAGGTGGGGCTGGCCCTCGGGCTCCCGGAAGAGATGGTTTGGCGTCAGCCCTTCCCCGGGCCGGGGCTGGCCATCCGCATCATCGGAGAGGTGACCCCCGAGCGGTTGGAGATCCTGCGGGCGGCGGACTTCATCCTCATGAACGAGATCAAGAAGGCCAAGCTCTATCGCCAACTCTGGCAGAGCTTTGCCGTTCTCACCCCTCTCAAGAGCGTAGGGGTCATGGGCGATGCCCGCACCTACAAGCACGTCATTGCCGTTCGAGCGGTCACTTCGGAGGATGCCATGACCGCCGATTGGGCTCGGCTCCCCTATGACCTTCTGGCACGGATTTCCAACCGGATCATCAACGAGGTTGAAGGGGTCAACCGCGTGGTTTACGATATCACCTCCAAACCGCCGGCAACGATCGAGTGGGAATAGATTCCACAGGATTGGAAAAATCAGGAAAAGGAGGATTCATGGCGCTCAAGTTCAAGTGGGTATGGGTGTGTGTTCTGATCTCAGCGCTCGTCATAGGGATCGCCGCCTGCGGAGGGGATGAGGAGTCTAGCGGAACCCAGACGTCGGCGCCGCCCAAAGGGACGGTTAGTAAGGATGCATTCCTCAAACGGGTTTCTCAGCTCAATGCCGACCTCAAGACATGTGAATTAGAGATGGATATGAAGATGGCTATGAAGGGTTGGGACGGGGAAGAAGAGGAAGAGATCAATGTAAAGATCTCCGCCGATATCACCGGCGCGATGGACCTTCCGGCCAAGAAGATGAGGATGATCATGGAAATGTCCATGGAGGTCCCTGAGGAACTGAAGGAACCCGATACGCCCGATTCTATCGCCATGGAAATGTATATGATAGAGGACACCATATACATGAACATGGGGGAGGCGTTCGGCGGCTGGATAAAGATGGCCATCCCGGAATCGGAGTGGGGCACGGTGTGGGAAGAGCAGAATATCATGAATCAGCAAACCGAGCTTTTGCTGAACGCCTACAACATCGAGATCGTGGGTGAGAAGACGGTCAACGGGGTCAAGTGCTACGAAGTGACCATGGAGCCGGATTTGAAGCAGATAATGGGACTCTTCGGGGATCAGTTGGGGGATTACCTATCTGAAGATATGGACCCCTCCGAGATCGAAGAGGCAATGGAGATGATCAAGGATCTCTCGATCCGGCAATGGTATGAGAAGGAGACCTTCTTGCCCGTACGGACCGAGGCGAGCATGAGCTTCGAGGATGAAGGGGAGAATATTTCCATGGACTTGACCATGGAAATGAACATGAAGTACTCCCGGATCAACAAGCCGGTGACCATCGAGCTCCCCGATGAGGCCAAGGATGCGGTGAACATGGGCGAGTGGTCCGAGACGATGCTCTAAAGGCAGTTTTCTTGTTTTGGCAACCATGAACGTACTCGTCATCGGAAACGGCGCCCGGGAACATGCTCTGGCTTGGAAGATCGCCCGGAGCCCGAGGGTGAAGAATCTCTTCGCCGCACCGGGGAATGCCGGCACGGCAAAGATCGCCCGAAACCTCCGTATCTCCGTGGAGGACATTGCCGCCCTTGTCGAGGCGGCGAAGGCGAACCGGATCGATCTCGTGATGGTCGGTCCGGAGGCGCCGCTCACCCGGGGCATCGTGGATGCCCTCGGCAAGGCGGGCGTTCCCGCCTTCGGCCCTTCCGGAGCGGCGGCGGAGATCGAGGGGAGCAAGGTCTTCGCCAAGGAGCTCATGCGCAAATACGGCATCCCCACCGCTCGGAGCGCTGTGTTCGATTCCTTCGAAGAGGCCGTCCGGTACATCCGAACGCAGCCCTTCCCTTTGGTGGTCAAGGCCGATGGGCTCGCCGCCGGCAAGGGCGTGATCATCGCCGCTTCTCAGGAGGAGGCCCTCCGCGCCCTTTCGGATATCATGCAGAAGAAGGTGTTCGGGAGTGCGGGGAAGCGGGTGTTGATCGAGGAGTGCCTTGTAGGGCGCGAGGCGAGCCTTCTGGCCTTTACGGATGGGCAGACCGTTGTGCCCATGGTTCCGGCATGCGATTACAAGCGCGTATTCGATGGCGATCGCGGCCCCAACACCGGCGGAATGGGGAGCTATGCACCCTCGGAGTTCTTCACCGAGGACCTCCAGCGGGAAGTCATGGAGTCCGTTGTGAAGCCGGCCGTTCGGGCCATGGCGCAGGAGGGGAGACCTTACCGGGGGGTCCTCTACGCCGGATTGATGGTGACCCCCGCGGGCCCAAAGGTATTGGAGTTCAACGCCCGCTTCGGCGACCCTGAAACGCAGGCGATCATCCCGCTGCTCAGGACCGATCTTGTGGAGATCATGGAGGCGGTGATCGAGGGGAAACTCGACCGTCTGACCATCGAATGGAGCAATGAGGCGTGTGTGGGGGTGGTGCTCGCCTCCGGGGGGTATCCGGGAAGCTACAGAACGGGGGTTCCCATCGAAGGGCTCGATCGAGTGGAGGAAGGGGTGCTCGTCTTTCACGCCGGCACCGCTCTCGATGACCACGGGCGGACGGTCACTTCCGGGGGGCGGGTGCTCACCGTTACCGCCACGGGCAAGACGATTGCAGAGGCGCGGGCTAGGGCATATGCCAATGCGGAGAGGATTACCTTTGAGGGTTGCCACTATCGAAAAGATATTGCTATGATAAAGAGTCCGTGTTGAAGGAGCAGGGCATGCCTCTGGTTGGTGTCGTGATGGGATCGGAATCGGATCGGGAGCGGATGCAACCGGCGCTCGATGTGTTGACGCAGTTGGGTATTGACTATGAAGTGCAGGTGATCTCGGCGCATCGTACGCCGCTCAAGGCGCAGGCCTATGCCCAAACGGCACGGGAGCGGGGCATCGAGGTGATCATCGCGGGGGCGGGGATGGCCGCCCATCTTCCCGGTGTGCTGGCCAGTTGGACCACCGTTCCCGTGATCGGCGTGCCGCTGGCCGCCGGCGAGCTCAAGGGTGTGGATGCCCTTCTTTCCATCGTTCAGATGCCGCCCGGAATTCCGGTGGCATGCGTGGCCATCGGATCGGCAGGGGCCAAGAATGCCGCCTATCTGGCCGCGCAAATCCTGGGGATCAAGTATGAGCCGATCCGCGCCGCCTATGAGCGGCACCGCGAAAACCTTGCCAAAGGGTGACCGTCATGATCGAACGATACTCCCGGCCGGAGATGAAGCATGTCTGGTCGGATGAGAACAAATTCGCCAAATGGCTTGCCGTCGAGATCGCCGTGTGCGAGGCTTGGGCCGAACTCGGGGTCGTTCCCAGAGAGGATATCCCGAAGATCAAGAAGGCCCGGCTTGACATCGGCCGGATGAACGAAATCCTCAAGATCACCCATCATGATGTGACCGCCTTTCTCAAGGCCGTTGCCGAGAGCCTCGGGCCGGAATCGCGGTTCATTCATCTGGGCCTCACCTCATCGGACGTGATCGATACGGCCACAAGTCTCCAACTCCTCGAAGCCATCGCCATACTCGAAAAGGACCTTGCCGAGCTCAAGTCCGTTATCCGGGAACAAGCGATCCGCCATAAATATACGTTGATGATGGGCCGCACCCACGGTGTCCATGCCGAACCCATCACTTTCGGGTTGAAGCTTGCCGTCTGGTATGAAGAGCTTTCCCGTCATGAAGAGCGTCTTCAGCAGGCCAAAAAAATGGTTGGTGTGGGGATGGTCTCCGGGGCAGTGGGAAGCCATGCCACCGTGCCGCTCGAGGTGGAGGAGATCGCCTGCGCCCGATTGGGCCTCGAGGTGGCTCAGGTCACGAGCCAGATCATCCAGCGGGATCGGCATGCACAGTTCGTAGCAACGCTGGCGCTTCTGGCCTCTTCGCTCGAGAAGTTCGCCACCGAGATCCGATCCCTCCAGCGCACGGAGACCCTCGAGGCGGAGGAGCCCTTCGAAGACGGTCAAACGGGCTCATCGGCCATGCCCCATAAGCGTAATCCCGAGCTGTGCGAAAGGGTCTGCGGACTGGCGCGGCTGGTGCGGGGGCATGCGCTCACGGCCATGGAGAACGTGGCTCTCTGGCACGAACGGGATATCAGTCATTCATCCAACGAGCGGATCATCCTGCCCGATTCCTGTTTGGTGCTCGATTACGTGATGAGCATCTTCACCTATGTGATGCGGGGGCTCAAGGTCTATCCGGAGAACATGCGTCGCAATCTGGAGGTCACCCGTGGCCTGATCTTCTCCCAGCGGGTGATGACCGAGATGATCGAGAAGAAGGGAATGAGCCGGCAACAGGCCTACGAGATCGTGCAACGGAATTCGATGAGGTCTTGGAAGAACGGCGAGGCCTTCCTCGATCTGCTCCGCTCCGACCCTGAGGTGCCGCTCACGCCGGCGGAGCTTGAAAAGATCTTCGATTACGATTTCTACTTGAAGAACGTGGATGCCATTTTCAAACGTGCCGGGCTCTCCTGATCCCCTATGGAAACCGCGCTTGCCGTTGCCGCCCTTGTGATCACAGCGCTGGTACTCGCATTCGTGATGTGGAACGGCCGGCGCCAATCTGCGGCGTTGAAGGCGTGGCTCGATTCCCTTTCCGAAAGAACAGAGCGTCAAAGGGAAGCGGAGAGCGGTAAGGGATGGCCGGAAACCCGCGTCCGGGAGCTCCATTTTTTTCTGCCCCCGAAGTCCGCCCACCCCATCGCGGCCTTCGAGGGGATTCAGAAGGAAAACGAGGATCTGATCGTAGGGAAGGAGATCCGGATCAGCAAACGGTGGGTGACGGAGCTCCACGTGCGATTTGCCCTCGATGCCCCGCAAAGGCTCACGGGTATCCGGTGGGGGTTTGCTCCCGGCACGAGCGGCGCCCGGGTGCTCGAATTCCGGAACACCTTCGCCGTGGAGATCGCGGCCGAAGTGCCCAAAGAGATCTTCCGGGATCGGCACGGCTTCTGGCATATCGAGATGCCGCTGGGCATCGTTCAGCCCGGAGGAACGATGCGGGAGTTGGCCTTCACCGTCAAGGGGGATCGCCCGGGGCGGTTTCCTCTGGAGTTCGAGATCCTCACAGCGGAAGGCGGGTCGCCGTTCAGGGAAACATTATGGGTGGAGGTTACGGAGTGACGGGCGGGGAAACCGGACGGGGTTCGAGAGATGCCCGTACTGAACGAGGGAGAAAACATGGAACCATTGCTTGAAACCGATCTTCCGGATATCCTCTATCGCGGCAAGGTGCGGGATACCTATGCCCTTACGCCGAAGGAGCTTCTGATCGTAGCCACCGATCGGATTTCGGCCTTCGATGTGGTTTTGCCCAATGGCATTCCGGATAAGGGTAAGGTGCTCAACAAGCTCTCGGCCTTCTGGTTCGAAAAGACCCGTCACATCATCCCCCATCACATGATCGCGGTGGTGGACTCGATCGAGATGCTCGAGGCCTATCGGCGCGAGATCGGGTGCATCGAGTTTCCCCGGTATCTCGAAGGCCGATCCATGGTGGTGCACAGAGCCGAACGAATCGATGTGGAGTGCATCGTGCGCGGGTATCTCTCCGGTTCGGCGTGGGCTGAGTACCGGAAGGGGGGGACGGTTGGGGGGCGCCGGATGCCGCCGGGCCTCAGGGAAAGCGATAAGCTTCCCGAACCCCTCTTCACCCCCACCACCAAGGCGGATGCGGGGCATGATGAGCCGATCGCGTTCGAACGGATGGCGGATATGATCGGCGGGGATCTGGCCCGAAGGATTCGCGATAAGTCCATGGAGATCTACGCCTTCGCCGAAGCCTATGCCCGGGAGCGGGGCATCATCATCGCCGATACCAAGATGGAGTTCGGGATGATCGATGGAAAGCTCTCGCTCATTGATGAGTTGCTCACGCCGGATTCGAGCCGGTTCTGGCCTGTGGATCGCTACCGGCCGGGGGGTCCTCAGCCGAGCTTCGATAAACAGCCGATTCGCGATTGGCTGACCGATTCCGGGTGGAACAAGGACCCCCCCGCACCCCCTCTGCCGCCCGAGGTGGTCCGGGCCTCCGCCGAGCGGTACAGACAGGCATATCGGCAGTTGACGGGGAGGGAGCTTTCATAGAGACGGTTCATGAATTGCCCCACCGCGGTGGGAATCATTAGAGATTGCAACGGGGAAAGACGATGTATCTTGCCAGAATCTATATTACTTTGAAGCCATCGGTGAACGATCCCCAGGGACTCACCATCAAAGGGGGGCTTCACACGCTCGGCTTTCAGTCGGTGGAAAGCGTGAGGGCGGGGAAGTATATGGAAATCCGGGTGAACGAAAAGGATCGCGCCACGGCGGAGGAGCAAGTGAGACAAATGTGCCGGAAGCTTCTGGCCAATCCCATCATCGAGGATTTCCGATTCGATCTCGAGGAAATCCGGACTACGCAATGATGCCCTTGGTGCTTGGCACGTGACCGCGGGTGCGCTCGTCGATCCGCGTTGCCTCATCGAGCGCTCGGGCCAGCGCCTTGAAAATGGCCTCCGCCTTGTGATGATCGTTCTCGCCGGCAAGGAGCCGCACGTGAAGATTGAGGCGGGCCTCGATGGCGAACGATTCGAGGAGGTGTTTGATAAGGTCTGTGGGGAGCTCGTTGATATAAGTTTTGGTGAAGGAAGCTTCCACCACCGCGTATCCCCGGCCCGAAAGGTCCACCGCCACCATGGCCAGGGCCTCATCCATCGGGACGATGGCATGACCCATCCGCACGATTCCTTTCCGATCCCCCAGCGCCTTGGCGAATGCCTGACCCAGCACAATGGCCACATCCTCCACGGTATGATGCTCGTCCACGTGCAAATCCCCTTTCGCTTCCACTTTCAGATCGAACCGCCCGTGTTTGGCCAGTTGCTCCAGCATGTGATCGAACATCCCCACGCCGGTGTGGATCTCACAGGCGCCGGAGCCGTCCACGTTGAGCTCCACGGCGATGCGGGTCTCCCGGGTTTCGCGGTTCACGGTTGCGGTCCTCATCGAATCCTCCCACGTATTCGCATGGATGGGGGCTTTGTTCCCTCAGTATAACCGAAAAGAAAGAGAGAAGACCATACCCGAGGGGAGTATCTCAGCGGCTGATTTATCCTTGAGGCGCCACCCCAAAACAGCGATTCCGCTTTGTAGCCTTCATCCTCAGGGTAAATGACCATGAACCCCTTATTCCGGACCATGCCCCGGGATCCCCCCACCCCACGAACGATCCGGCTTCTTCGACCCCACCCACCCGCCCTAATGGTTTTCTTGGGGGACACCCCCATCCCCCGAGAGAGGTGTCTTTTGCACGCGCTTCTTCAACCGCTGTTTTTGTCGTACCACCTCCCCTCATCATTGACAAGTTTGCGCCCAGCCGTTATTCTTACCCTAAACGGCCCGAAACGCCTTGCTCGACGCGGGGAAGGCGTGTCAGTTAGGCTAAGGAGGAATAATGGATACGAAGATTCTATTGACCGAGAAGGAGATGGCCACCCACTGGTATAACATTCAGGCCGATCTCCCCGAACCCCTGCCCCCCCTCCTTCACCCCGTGACCAAGGAACCCACCATTCTTCCCCCACCCCTTTTCCCCGCCGCCCTCAACGAACAGGAGTTCAGCAAGGAGCGCTGGATCGAGATTCCCGATGAGGTGCAAGAGATCTACAAGCTCTGGCGGCCTACCCCCCTCTACCGGGCTTATCGTTTGGAGAAGGCGCTCGGCACACCGGCCCGCATCTTCTACAAGTACGAGGGGGTGAGTCCGGCGGGAAGCCATAAGCTGAACACGGCGGTGGCGCAGGCGTATTACAACAAGAAGGAAGGGATCAAGCGCCTTTCGACCGAGACCGGCGCCGGCCAGTGGGGGAGCGCGCTTTCCCTCGGTTGCCAGTACTTCGGCCTGGAGCTCAAAGTGTACATGGTCAAGGTGAGCTACCAGCAGAAGCCCTACCGGCGGATCATGATGGAGACATGGGGGGCCAAGTGTGTCGCCAGCCCCAGTCCGGATACCGAGATCGGGCGCAAGATACTGGCGGAGAACCCGAACTCCACCGGAAGCCTCGGCATCGCCATCAGCGAGGCGGTCGAGGATGCCTTCAAGAGGGACGATACCCACTATTCGCTCGGCAGCGTGCTCAACCATGTCCTGTTGCATCAGACCGTCATCGGGCTGGAGACGATGAAACAGATGGAAAAAGCCGATGCCTATCCGGATATCATCGTGGGGTGCATCGGCGGCGGGTCCAATTTCGGCGGCATGCTTCTTCCCTTCATCAAAGATAAGATCACCGGCAAGAAGCCGAAACTTCAGATCGTTGCCGTCGAACCCGAGGCCTGTCCTACCGTTACCAAGGGGCCTTATGCATGGGACTACGGCGATGTCGCGGGTATGGCCCCGATCGCGTTGATGTACACGTTGGGCCACACCTTCGAGCCGCCTCCGGTGCATGCGGGCGGGCTGCGGTATCACGGCATGGCGCCCATCATCTGTCATCTGGTCAGGCTGGGGTTCATGGAGGCACGGGCCGTGAAGCAAGTGGCCACCTTCGATGCGGCGGTCAAATTCGCCCGAACGGAGGGAATCATTCCCGCCCCCGAACCGTCTCATGCCATCAAGGTAGTCATTGATGAAGCTCTGAAGTGCAAGGCCGAGGGAAAGCGCAAGGATATCCTTCTGGCGCTCAGCGGCCACGGCCACTTCGATCTCGGCGCTTACGAGAAGTACCTCACCGGTCAGCTAGAGGATTACGAGTATCCCGAGGAGAAGGTGAAGGAAGCGCTGGCGCACTTGCCCAAGGTGAACCGCTAGCCCGCGATCGTACCACTCCCTGTGCACGGAAGCCGTTCCGGAATTCATTTCCGGGACGGCTTCTCATTTGTGGGTCAGGAATTGGTAGATCCGGGCCCGGAGTTTGGAGGCCTCGAGCCTTGCCGCGGAGGTGAAGTCCTTCCCCTTCGAGGCGAAGATCACCTGACGGGAAGTGGCGATAATGGCCCGTTCACCGTTGGCATCGACACCGTTGCGCACCGCCGAGGCCAGATTGCCCCGCTGCACCCCGATCCCGGGGATAAGAAGGGGCATGGTGGGACACATCTCCCGGATTCGCTTGAGCGGTTGGGGTTGAGTGGCACCGACCACCAATCCGATGTTCCCTTTGGTGTTCCATTCGAGCGCCTTCAGTGCCACCATCTCGAAGAGTGGCACGGGTTTGGCGCCGGGATCCGTAAGGCATCCGAGCTTCTGGAAATCATCTGCGCCCGGATTGGAGGTATGGCAAAGAAGGAAAATGCCCCTATCCCGATACTCGATGAAAGGCTCGATCGAATCGAAGCCGAGATAGGGATTCACGGTGACGGCATCGCATCCGAAGATCTCGAAGATCGCTTTGGCGTACTTGCGCGCCGTGTGCCCGATATCGCCTCTTTTGGCATCGGCGATGATCGGGATATGGGGGGGAACGTACCGCAAAGTCTGCCGCAGTTTCACCAACCCATCCGCCCCGAGGCTTTCGTAGAAGGCGAAGTTCGGCTTGTAGGCGCAGACGAGGTCTTTAGTGGCGTCGATGATCTCATGGCCCCATTCGACCACGTCCATCTCGTTGGGCATGAGCACGGGGTCCGGGTCAAGCCCCACGCAGAGAAGGCTCTTGTTCTTGCGAGAAGCGGCCAGAAGCTTATCGATGAAGTTCATCTGCAACCCGCCTAGATCGGCGAAACGCGACGATGGGTCCTTCCAAATGGCTCAATTCTAGCAGATTCACGAAACCTTCGGCAAACATCAGGGTTGCTCGAGCCTCCGGATGGCCGCTCGGATGCGGGCAAGACACCGTTCTTTCCCCAGAGCCGCCATCGTTTCGAAGAGCGGTGGGGTGGCGGTGCGCCCCGTGCAGGCCACACGGAGGGGATTGAAAAGATCCCCGGCCTTCATGCCCATCTCATCGGCAAGCGCCCGCAGCGCAGATTCGAGTGCGGCCGGAGTGAATTCTGCCTGTGTTTCTAGCCTCTCACGGCACGCCCGGAGGGCCTTCAACGCGCCTTCACGGGTGGCTTTCTTCCCGATGAGCAGCGCCGGATCGTAATCGAGCGGATCAACGAAGAAGAAATCGGCATAAGAGGCGGCCTCCGCCAATGTGTTGATCCGCTCCCGGATGAGGGGGATGATCTTGCTCACGTAGGCTTGCGAGATGGGCCGGGGCACCGAAGGGGGCAACCCTTGTTCAAGCGCAGGCATGATCCTCCGCAAGAGTTCGTCTTCCCCGAGCGCCCTCAAATAAGTTCCGTTCATCCAGAGGAGTTTCTCATGGTTGAAGACCGCCGCCGTTTTGCTGATGCGTTCGATGGAGAAGTGCTTGATGAGCTCCTCCCGAGAGATGATCTCCGTCTTATCATCGAGGGACCATCCCAGAAGGGCCAGAAAGTTGACCATTGCCTCGGGGAGATAGCCCTGATCCCGGAATTCCGTCACCGCCGTGGCCCCGTGCCGCTTGCTCAACTTGGATTTGTCCGGCCCGAGGATGATGGGAAGGTGCGCAAACAGCGGCGGCTCCCATCCGAAGGCTTCGTAGAGCAACACGTGCCGCGGTGTGCTGGAGAGCCATTCATCGGCGCGCATGACGTGGGAGATTTCCATGAGATGATCATCCACCACATTGGCCAGATGGTAGGTAGGGAAACCGTCGGATTTCAGTAGAACGATGTCATCCAACTCGCTGTTATCGAAGGTGATATCCCCGCGGATGAGATCGTGAAAGGCGGTTTGCCCTTCCAGAGGAACCTTCAAGCGAATGACCGGCACGATGCCTTCCGATTCGAAGCGGGCTTGCTGTTCGGCGGTGAGGAAGCGGCAGTGCCGATCGTAACTCCGGGATGCTTCCTTGCGCCGGGCGAATTCCGCCCGCATCTGCGCGAGTCGCTCGGCGGAGCAATAGCACTTGTAAGCGTGTCCCGTCTCGATGAGCTTTCGCGCGTGCGTTTGATAGATCTCCAATCTCTCCGATTGGAAGTAAGGGCCGTACGGCCCTCCGATCTCCGGGCCTTCATCCCAGTCGAGCCCGAGCCATTTCAAACTCTCGAGGATGCTTTCGAGGGCTCCCCCCACCTTGCGGGATTGGTCCGTATCCTCGATCCGCACGATGAACTTGCCGCCCGTGTGCCGGGCGAACAACCAATTGAACAGCGCCGTCCGGATGTTCCCTACGTGAGGGAAGCCCGTCGGGCTGGGTGCAAAACGCACGCGGACTTCTCTTGCGGTCATGGCTCACTCTCCGATTCTGTTTCTGAAGGGTTGCTCGGAGGACAGGGGACTCGGATCACGCGGGTCCCTGCGAACTTATCGGGGATCCCCCGCTTATCGGGACCCACAGCGGTCCAGAGGAAAGGGATCAAGACAAAGATCATACAGATGAGATAGCCCAGATAGCGGAGCAATGCTTTTTCCACGGGTATGGACGTGCCGCCTTCCGGGATGATCTTGATCCGCATGGCCATCTTGCCGGGGGTTTGCCCGCGGCGCACCCAGAAGGCCACGAAATATGTCCCCCAGATGAGAATCCACAGGAGGATTCCGGTGCCGATGAACCAGAAGGGAACGACATCGGGCTCGTTGGAAAAGGAATCGGCCCACCAATAGAACGGGAGCAAAAATCCGAAGCTGATCACCGGCACGATGGCGGAAGAGATGAAAGCCAGAAGAAGGGCGTCGATGAGGTAGGCCACTGCTCGCACCCAGAAGCCCGCCGCTTCGTTGGGCATCGAATTCCCCGGATGTTCCTTCATGGATCTCAATTGATACCTATTCTAACACCACGGAATTCGTGAGTCCATTTGAAGCTGAATCCCAAAAAGACCGATCGAAGAAGAGAGCGCAGAGATACCTCTTAAGCCGGCGGGATTGGGGCGTCCCCCAAGAAAACCCTTTGGGCGGGTGGGTGGGATCGGAGAAACCGGATCGTTCATGGGGGTGCGGGGGAATTCCGGGCCAAAGCCCGGGATGGGGTGATCAAGGTCAGTCCCCGAGGGTGAAGACTGCAAAGCCGAATCGCTCTTTTCGGGCGGAGAGGGTGTGTTGCCTTCGTGGGGCCTTGAGGATATAATACTTGACGGCGGGGAGTAGCGCAGCCTGGTTTAGCGCGCAGCGTTCGGGACGCTGAGGCCGGAGGTTCAAATCCTCTCTCCCCGACCATAGCTTCGGTTGGGTGAAGAAAAGGGGGGCCGTCGAATTGACGGCCCCCTTTTCTTTCCTTCCGATCTCAGAGAACGCGCCGGAGGCGGAATGCAAGTGAATCCGGCCATCGAGACCTCAAAGCTTCAATTCGGTCCGCTCGATGATCTCGTCTTGAACGATCTTATCGAGCTGCACGAAGTAAGCGCTGAAGCCCGCCACCCGCACAATGAGGTTCTTGTATTCCTCGGGTTGCGCCTGTGCTTTCCGGAGCGTCTCTGAACTCACGCAATTGAACTGCACATGGTATCCGCCCAGATCCATATAGGTTTTGACCAACGCCAAGAATTTCTGGGCTCCCTGTGGGCCCGCAAGCGCGGTGGGATGAAATCGCATATTGAAGTGGTTCGACCCGAACTTCACCGTATCTATCGCCATGGCCGCGGATTTGACCAGAGCCGTGGGGCCGTTCTTGTCCGTACCGTGCTGAGGGGAAACCGTGGCATCCGTCAGGGCTACCCGCGCTTTCCGACCGTTGGGGAGCGCTCCGGTGAGCTCGCCCAGCGCCCCATGAGAGGCCACGGAGTATGCCTCCGGCATGATATTGCGCCCGAGGAAATCGGGGTACATTTGGTGAAACTTCCATGCGGCATCGTAAAGCTCGCGGACGAGTGTGTCCGCCTCTTCGTCGCCGTTGCCGTATTTGGGGGCATCCAAGCACATCTTTCGGAGATCCTCGTAGCCTTCCCAATCGGCCTTGAGGGCATCGAGAAGCCGCCGCAGAGGAACCTTCTTCTGGTCGTAAACGAGCCTCTTGATCGCGATGAGGGAGTTGGCCAGATCCACCACGCCCACAAAGCTCGTCCCGTTGCCGATGGAGTAGCGGGCCCCGCCATCCACGAGGTCCACACCGCGTTCGATGCAGTCGTGGACGAGCGATGATGAATACGGCACCGGGAAATCGCGCTCGATATTCCATGCGGTGCGGGAGATGGTCCGGATGAGCGGTATGAAATACTCCATCTGCCGGTAAACCGCCTTCTTCAGATCTTCGAAGGTTTGGAACGATTCCGGATCGCCCGTCTTCGGTCCGATCTCCACTCCGGAGATGGGATCCCGGCCGTTGTTGAGCGCCAACTCCAGCATCTTTGCGGTGTTGAAATTCCCTTCCCAGAACCCGTCGGTGCAGCCGGGGATGATATCTTGGACGCAGGCGATCACCGCTTGGTTCCGTGCTTCCTCGATGGGGATCCCCTTCCGGTGGAAAAGGCTGCGGGCCAATATCTTCCGGGCATCGTAGAATGCCGGTTGCCCCATGCCGGTGCGGATCAAGTCCACGCACTGAAGGAGGAAATCATCGGGGAGCTGATCGTGATAGATGAGGCAGAGGAGCGGCTCGGGGATCATGAGTTGGCGTTTGGCTTCCACCACGAGCCGGTCCACATCGTTGGTGGCATCGCGGCCATCGGGGGTCAGACCGCCGAGACTCATTTGCATTGCAACGCGGGATTGAGAGTACTTGAATCCGAACGGAGCCAACACTTGCCCTAGGGCCTGAATCTTGAGCATGTAGAACTGAATCAGCTCGATGGCCTCCGCATCGGTCAATCTCCCCGTCTCTTTATCCCGCTTGTAGAAGGGATAGATGTATTGAGGAAACCGCGCCGGCGAGAATGCCCCGATGTTCGGGCTCTGGAACCACCCGGCCATGAGCACGAGCCATGAGGATTGGATGGCTTCGAAGAAGTTTCGCGCCGGGTTTTCCGGGACCCATGCACACGCTTCCGCAATGCGTTCCAGATCGGCCCGCTTCTGAGGATCGTTTTCTCGGGAAGCCATCTCCTTGGCCAGCGCCGAATACCGATTGGCCAGCGCGATCAATCCCTTCAGCGAAAGGACAACGGCTTCATAGAAGTACCACTTCTTGAGGGCCTCCGGCTCCCCCGTATCGAGCTTTGATTGTTGCTCCTTTGCCTTGGCGATGAGCGACTTCAGTCCTTCGTTCAGCACAAGGGCATAATCGGGTACCCCGCTGATGAGTCCGCCCGGATTGATCTCGGTGGCAATCCCCGCCTTCTGAAGCGTGCCGATATCGATGCCCTTCGTTCGGAGGATCACCTCCTGCGTTCGGTTGAAGATGTTGCGATCCTTCCAGAGCTCCACCGATTTCAATATCCACTCTCGCTCTTCCGGCCGGACCTCGGCAAAGCCCATCGGCAGCCGAAAGCGATTCATCTTCTTCATCCACCTCGGCCCGATCTCCGCGAAGGGATAGTTGCCGTACTTGTGCTGAGTGAGCGTGCCGGCGATGGGGTTATCATCGATGAAGATCGTCTTCTCCGTGCACAGCTTGTAGAAGAAGGTGGCTTGCCGCATGGCCGGTGGCAAGCCATCGGTGGTGGTGTAGGCTTCCCAGAGGGCCTTATCGCGCTCGATATCGATGCGGGGTTCGGCGGAAAGGAGCGCTTCTTTCTCCCGTGCCACACGCTCGCTGAGTTTGCCGTTCTTGATATCAATGGCCATGGTTGTTCTCCTTCCCTATTCCCGATATCGTTTTTTGCAAAAGCGGAAACGCATGCTTTCTTGCCATCCATGTTGCCGGCGGCGGTGCGCTAGGCAACCCTGACCCCCAATCCGAGCGCTTCCAGCGAGCCCTTGATCTTTTCGATCTCATCCTCATGGTAAGAGCGCGCCTGTGGCAAAGGATATTCCCTGCCCAATCGGTGATATTTCCCCGTGCCCAGCCGGTGGTAGGGCAGGATATCGATCTGCCGCAGGCCCAGATCCCGTACGAAGGCGCCGGTGGCCCTCAGGTTCGTTTCATCATCGTTGCACCCCGGGATCAAAGGAAAGCGAATCCACATGGCCTTGCCCATACGCGCGATCCGCCGGGCGTTCTCCAATATCAGGGCATTATCCACTCCGGTGAGCTTCCGGTGCGCGGCGGGATCCATGTGCTTGATATCGTAGAGGACCAGATCCGTGTATTCGAGGATTCGCTGAAAGGTTTCCCACGGAACGTATCCGGTGGTGTCGAGGGCGGTGTGAATCCCATTCTCGCGGCACCGCTTCAGGAGTTCGATGAGGAATTCCGGTTGCGCCGTGGCTTCCCCCCCCGAAGCGGTCATCCCGCCGCCCGAATTTCGATAGAAGAGGGAATCCTTCATCACCACTTCCATCACTTCGTCCACGGTCATGAGCTTGCCGCTGATCACCCGGGCGTTGGCCAGACATGCCTCAGTACAGGCCCCGCATCCCCGGCACAGGCTTCGATCGGTGAGGACGGAACCATCGGGCCCCACCGAGATGGCCTTGTTCGGACATACCGGCACGCAGCGATAGCACTGGACGCACAGGGCATCGAAGAAGAAGAGCTGGGGGAACCGGGACTGGGATTCGGGGTTATCGCACCATAGACAATGGAGAGGGCACCCTTTGAAGAAGACGGTCGTCCGGATGCCGGGTCCATCGTTGATCGAATATCGCTGAATATCGAAGATCCATCCCTTGACCGCAGGCCGGGTTTGAAGGTCATGGCGGGCGGTAAGGGGTGTGGTTCCGATGCTCTTGTCGTTCTCCTTGCTCACAGATTCGATTTTATCAGAAGCCACGAAGCGAGTAAAACTTCCGGCGGCTGCACTCGGAGGAAAATATGTTGAACTCCCCTCTCGTTTCCTTGCGCCTGCCCTTCCGAGGCCATATAATTCCCCTAGCATGTGCTCCGCTGAGAATACGCCCGCCCATCGAAGGCCTTCCGAGAGGGAAATTGATCTCATCCGCCGGGCCAAGCAAGGGGATCGGGAGGCATTCGGGGAACTGATCGAACTCCATGCGGTGCGGGCCTATCGCATCGCTTATGCCCTCCTTCAAAGCCCGGAGGAATCCGAGGATGCTGTTCAGGAAGCCTTCATTACCGCCTTCAAGTCCCTGAGAAATCTGGAAAGTGAAGAGGCCTTCGGTTCGTGGCTGGGGCGGATCGTCACGACGCGAGCCTATGATGTTCTTCGGGGGCGGCAACGGGGGCAGAAGGCGATCGAGGCTCAGACCACCGCTGTGCAGATGGATCTTGCCCATCGCCCGCGGGATCCCGCGGGCGCGAGGGCAGATCTTACCCTTGACTTGGAGAAAGCCATTGCCAAGCTACCGGAGGTGCACCGTCTGGCCGTTCTGCTGCGCTATTCCGAAGATGCCTCCACCGAACAGATCGCACGCGTGCTGAACCGGCCGGAAGGCACTGTCCGAAGAATACTGAGCGAATCATACCGATTACTGCGTCTCTATTTAGAGGAAAGCGATGCGGTGCCATAGCGTTCGGGAGAGGCTGTCCGAGTATGTGAGCGGTTCGCTGAAGCCGGGGGATCGTCGCGCTGTAGAGGATCACCTCGGCCGGTGCGAAGCTTGCCGGAAAGAGCTCGAAAGCTTGAAGGCTCTGGATGCACGCTTGCGGCAGGGAATTCCTGCGCTCTGGCGGGAGGTGAAGCCCTCTCCGGCTTTCGAGGCGCGTCTCAAACAGGCTATCCCCGCCCCTCCCGAACGGCCTTCCCGTATGGCGGATCGGCTTGTGGGGCTGTGGCAAAATCATCGGCAGGTTCTGGCGGGCGGGATCGCCGCCTGTCTTATCTTGGCTCTGGCCATCTCTCTTCCCCTCGTGCTTACCGGTAAAGGGGTCCAACCGGATATGATTGCTCAGGAGAGCGGCCAGCGGGGCGCCCCCTCCATCTCTACGCCCGAAGCGGACGAGTATGCCTTGAAAATGGCCGCTCCTTCCCTCTCTGAATCTACTCCTCCCGTAACGCCTGTTCCCACACCCACCCCCACCCCCCCACCCATGCCCACCGCAAACCAAGATATGCTCTCCGGGACATATGGCTTTGTGGCGGGGGAATCCGCAGCGGTGCCGGATGAGGGCCTGACCTTTTCGGAAGAGATGGCGGTGGCCAAGGAGAGGGAGCTTGCCCTCTGGATCGCTTTGAGCGATATGCGGGTGAAGGAGAGCTTCAAAGGGAAAACGCTCGTTGCCATTGAGGTAGAAGGGCCCGAGATGGTGGGTGACTTTGCATGTCCGGGGCCAACGGTGGTGCTGACCCTCCGAAACGGCGATGGAATGGAGACCAACCTCTATATCTGTGTGGATCTCGATATCCACAGCGTGCGTGAAATCCTTGTGCCTTCGGAGTGAAGGAATAACATTGCCGGGCTTTCCTCTCCCTCGCTACAAACCGCAATTTCGGCGCCGCATTTTTTCGGATCTCCGCCTCGAAGCCCCCGAAATTGTTGAGCGGAGGTGTCTTGCGATTGGTTTATCCCCCCAAGAATCCGGGCGAACAGGTTGCTTTAATGCATCTCGATGAGCAGAGACCCCGGACCAGCGATTGAGGGTGAGAGCGCAGAGACCCTCTCTCTCGGGGGTTGGGAATGTCCCCACGAAAACCCTTTGGGTGGGAGGGTGGGATCGGAGAAGCGCGATCGTTCGTAGGATACGGGGAGCCGGGTCGAGGTCCGGAATGGGGTGATCATGGTCATTCACCGTGAGAACGAAGGCTGCAAAACCGAATCGCGCTTTTGAGGCAGAGGGTGCGCCCCGCGCCTTGACTTTCCCCGATGCCCAGTTTATACTAATACACTTGTAGAGCAAGCTTGTGGGCCCGGGTGGCGCAATGGTAGCGCAGCCGACTTGTAATCGGCAGGTTAGTGGGTTCGAATCCCCTACCGGGCTTGTTGTGGAGGGGTGGGTGAGCGGTTAATACCAGCAGACTGTAAATCTGCCGCCAGAAGGCTACGTAGGTTCGAATCCTACCCCCTCCAGAGGCCCACATAGCTCAGTGGTAGAGCACGTTCTTGGTAAGAACGGGGTCGCCAGTTCAAGTCTGGCTGTGGGCTCCATTTTGTGTATAAGATAATCTAAGAATCAAGGAGAAGAAGATATGGCCAAGGAAGTCTTTCAACGGACGAAACCGCACATCAATGTAGGGACCATTGGACACGTGGATCACGGTAAGACGACCCTTACCTCTGCGATCACGCGAGTTCTCTCTGCCAACAACCCAAAAATTCAGTTTAGACCCTACGATAGCATTGATAATGCCCCTGAGGAGAAGGCCCGCGGGTTGACCATCGCTATCTCCCACATTGAGTATGAAACGGAAAAGCGTCACTATGCGCACGTGGATTGCCCGGGGCATGCGGACTATATTAAGAATATGATCACCGGTGCCGCTCAAATGGACGGCGCGATCTTGGTCGTCGCGGCGGACGATGGTGTCATGCCCCAGACGCGCGAGCACCTCCTTTTGGCGCGTCAGGTTCAGGTGCCCTCCATCGTAGTGGCTTTGAACAAGGTGGATATGGTGGATGACCCTGAGCTCCTCGAAGTTACCGAGATGGAACTCAAGGAAGATGTCCTGCCCAAGTATGAATTCCCCAAGACGACTCCCATTGTACGGGTCAGCGCTCTTAAAGCCCTCGAATGCGGCTGTGGCAAGCGGGAATGCCAGTGGTGTGGTGCCATCATGAAGTTGATGGATACGGTGGACGAATATATCCCCCTGCCCGATCGTCCGAAGGATAAGCCATTCCTGATGCCTATCGAAGACGTGTTCAGCATCAAGGGTCGAGGCACGGTGGTCACCGGCAGGATAGAGCGAGGAACCATCAAGGTGAACGAGGAAGTCGAGATCGTGGGGTTGGGAGAAACCCGAAAGACGGTGGTCACGGGCATCGAGATGTTCCATAAACAACTGGATGAAGGCTTGCCGGGCGATGCAGTCGGGACTCTGCTCCGCGGCATTGAACGTGAAGATGTGGAACGCGGGATGGTGCTGGCCAAGCCCGGCTCCATCAAGCCCCATACCGAATTCGAATCCGAGGTATATGTGCTGACCAAGGAAGAAGGCGGCCGCCATACCCCCTTCTTCACAGGGTACAAGCCTCAGTTCTATATCCGAACGATGGATATCACCGGCGAGCTTCATCTGCCGCCTGGAGTGGAAATGGCACTCCCCGGCGATAATGTTCGAATGAGGGTGAAGCTCATAACCCCTGTGGCGTTGGAGCAAGGGCTTCGCTTTGCGATTCGTGAAGGGGGTAAGACCGTAGGCTCCGGCGTCATCAGCAAGGTGATCGAGTAAAGGGATATTAAGAGAATCAACAATGGCGAAGAAAAAAGGCGATGTCCGCACCACCATCTATCTTGCTTGCACACAGTGCAAAGAGCGGACCTATACTACGGAGAAAAATCGAAGGAACGATCCTAACCGGCTGGAGCTCAAGAAATACTGTCCCCGATGCCGGGCGCATGTTGTGCACAAAGAAGTGAAATAGGAGCACCGGGACTCGATGCGGCAATTGGAAGCTACGGGCGAAAAGCTGAAGTTCGGGTTCATCAAAAGCGTGGTTGCCGAACTGAGAAAGGTGGCTTGGCCCTCGCGTCAGGAAGCGATCCGGCTGACAGCAATTGTGCTGGCGGTGACCATCGTGATCGCCGCTATTCTCTGGGTAGTCGATACCGCTTTCACCGAACTGGTGGATTGGGCGCTCATTCACTGAGGTCAAATGGAAGACGAGAACGGGAAAGCTTGGTACGTCGTTCATACGTACTCTGGATATGAGGAACGAACCCAGAAGAACTTGGAGCAACGCATCAAGTCAATGGATGTGGGCGACAAGATCTTCCAGGTGGTGGTGCCTGTTGAGAATGAAATTGAGATCAAGGGTGGGGAACGGCGTACCGTATCTAGGAAGACCCTTCCCGGATATATTCTCGTGCAGATGAAATTGGATGAGCAAAGCTGGTATGTGGTGCGCAATACGCCCGGTGTCACCGGATTTGTGGCTTCCGGGAACCGACCGGTTCCGCTGGAGGAAGAGGAAGTCCAGAACATGCTGAGCCGGATGAAATCCGCCACACCGAGAGTGAAGATCGGCTTCTCCAAGGGTGAGAATGTGCGCATCACGGATGGCCCGTTCGCCGAGTTCATCGGGACGGTGGATGAAATCAATTTGGAAAAGGGAAAAGTGCGGCTGATGGTTTCGTTCTTTGGGCGGGAGACTCCCATTGATCTGGACCTGTCGCAGGTGGAAAAGATTTAAAACGATGGCAAAGAAGAAAGTCAAAACAGTTCTGATCCTTCAGTTACCCGCAGGTAATGCCACTCCAGCGCCGCCCGTGGGGCCCTCTCTAGGGCAGCATGGCGTTAACATCATGGCGTTCTGCAAGGAGTACAATGCCCGTACGGCTTCGCAGGCGGGAATGGTGATCCCTGCAGAGATCACCATTTACGAAGACCGGTCCTTCACTTTCGTTACCAAGACCCCGCCGGCGGCTGATCTCCTGAAGAAGGCCGCGGGGATTGAGAAGGGTAGCGGCACAGCCAAGATCAAGCCGGTCGGCAAGGTGACTCGGAGCAAACTCAAGGAGATTGCAGCCCTGAAAATCAAAGACCTGAATGCTGTGAATCTTGAGGGAGCCATGCGGACAGTTGAGGGCACGGCCAAGAGCATGGGAATTGAGATCGTAGAGGGGTAGGCTAACGGTCATGGCAAAGCACGGGAAGAAATATCTTGAAGCAAGCAAGCTTGTGGAGAAAGATCGGCTCTATAGCCCT
>DAOTYO010000061.1:0-37325 GCA_034434815.1 Dehalococcoidia bacterium | reverse complement strand
AAAGACCGCGACAGGCAACCGCACGAGGGGTCCAAGGAGGATGACATTCCGTTCTGAAAAGGATGCACCCGATGGATGAGAGCCTGTGGCCCGCCCGAAACGTGGCCGAACACGCCTATTGCCCGCGCCTATTCTATCTGATGCAGGTGGAAGGCATCTTTGTCCCCAGCAGTGACACGGAGAAAGGCGTCGCTGTCCATCGGCGTGTGGATCGCCCCAGCGCCGCTCAGGAGCGGGCGGACGAAAGCGAGGCAGACCCCGATCGGCCGAAAACCGTTCGAAGTCCGGTCCTGACGAGCGAGGCGCTCGGCCTTACCGCAACCCTGGACCTCGCGGAAATCTCGGGGCAGACCGCCGTGCCGGTCGAATATCGCAAGGGGCGCCCCAAGCACGTTGCGGTGGGGCCGCCCATGGACGACTCCGGCGAAATGGAGCACCCCCCGCTTTCCCATCCGGAGGCTTGGCCCACGGACCGTATCCAGGTGGGACTGCAAGCCGTTCTTCTCGAGGAAGCCGGGTACACGGTTACGGAAGCGGTCGTTTACTATTCCGAGGAGAAGCTTCGCCTCAGAATCACCGTTGACGATGCCCTCAAGGCCGAAGCGCTGAAGACCTTGGAAAACGCCAAACAATGCGCCGAAGGCTCACGCCCCTTGCCGCTCGTCAACGATCCGCGATGTCCCAAATGCTCCCTTCAGCCGATCTGCCTTCCGGACGAGGTCAACCATCAGCGCGCCCAATCGCCGACCGATGAGCTGACACCGCGGAAGATCTGGCCGCCGCGCGACGACGGCATTCACGTAGTGGCCCAGCAGGACGGCGTGAAGATCGGCGTGCACGGCATGGAGTTGAGAATCACCGACAAGAACGGATCCCGGGTGAAGACCATACCACTGGCCAACCTCGAAAGCCTTTCGCTGCTCGGGTCGGTTCAGATCTCCACCGGGGCAATTCATGCCCTTGCCGATATGAACATCCCGATCGCGTTTCTCTCGTCGGCCGGCCGTCTGGTGGCCATGATCGATCCGCTGGATTCGGTCAGCGCCGAGGTTCGAAGATCCCAGATACGCAAGCTGGATCGCCCGGAAATCTGCCTCGAACTGGCGCGCGCGCTGGTATCGGCCAAGATCATGAATCAGCGGACACTGCTCCTCCGCAATCACGCCTCTCTCCCCGACGGCGTGGCCGCCGATTTGCTTCAGGAGGCCAGGAACGCGGCACAGGCAGATTCGGTGGACGCGGTGCGCGGACATGAGGGTCAGGCAGCGGCCATCTACTTTCAGCATTTCCCCGGTATGCTCAAGGAGCCTTTCGCCACCGAATTCGATGCGAACGGACGGAAACGCAGACCTCCCCCCGACCCTGTGAATGCTTGTCTATCGCTGGCGTATTCGATGCTGACTCACGAATGCGTATCGGCTCTACGTTTGGCCCGGCTGGAGCCCTCCATCGGCGGATTCCACATATCCAGACCGGGCCGCCCCGCCCTGGCGCTCGATCTCATGGAACCGTTCCGCCCCCTCATCGCCGATTCCGTCGCCATCACATGCTTCAACCGGGGCGAATTGACCGAAGGGCATTTCCTTCGCACCGCCGCCGGTTGCTCCCTCACCGACGCCGGAAGACGGAACTTCTTCAACGCCCTCGGCCGCCGGATGGATACCGAGGTCACCCACCCCGTCTTCGAGTATCGGTTGAGTTACCGGCGCATGATCGTTCTGCACGCACGGATGATCGCGGCATGGCTCATAGGAGATATTCCGGCGCTTGCCTTCCTGACCACACGTTGAACCGCCGAGGCGATGATGCGACGTTGCTACTTGGTCTGCTATGATATCCGAGACCCGAAACGGTTGAGACGGGTCCACAAAGTGCTCAAAGGATACGGCGAGGCTTGGCAGTTCTCGGTCTTCTTCTGCGTGCTCAAGGATATCGACCGCGTACGGCTGCAGACCGATCTCGAAAACGAAATGAACCAGAAGGAAGATCAGGCGATGATTCTGGACCTTGGTCCTAACGAGAAGGAAGCCCGCAAAGGGACCACCGTGATCGGCCAACCTCTGCCTGAGCCGGAGAGCGGGATCGTTGTGATTTGACTTTACGGGCGCTATCCGGTATATTTCATATTGCCTCTAAAGGAGGCAAGAATTCATGGCATGTGTCTTCGCCTTCAACGGCTCGGGCACCATGCATTGATCAGTTCCGTTCCAACGACCGGTGACAAGTCTTGCTACCAGAGGCGAGCGCGGGGGTGGTGAAGGGGATCCAGAGAGGATGCTCGGCCCCCCCGAATCCCATTGGTGAAAGGGGGAGAAAACTGCAAAAGCACGTGTCGGTCAGGGCGAATCAGGGGATTTTCGAGGGCACGCTCGCACCGGCGCGGCCGGGCAATCTCACCTCGAAAGCAAGGACGACAAGGGGCGGGTTGCCGACGATGGAACTGACCTGATCGATGGACACGGGTGTGCCGAGCTATGATGAGGAATACCTGTACGTTGCCGACGTTGGAACTGACCTGATCGATGGACACTGGGTTAAATGTGGGGGATTCGGTGGAGGTATGGTTGCCGACGTTGGAACTGACCTGATCGATGGACACACCTCCCCATCGATCCCCAGACCGATGAAGACAGTTGCCGACGTTGGAACTGACCTGATCGATGGACACAGCAAATCGGCTAATGCCACAGCCCACCCCCTGGACGTTGCCGACGTTGGAACTGACCTGATCGATGGACACCACAACGCAAGAGCCTTACCCTTGTCTAAGCGGCCCTCGTTGCCGACGTTGGAACTGACCTGATCGATGGACACTGCAGATGGTGACGAAATAGGCCCCCGCCTGCGAAGTTGCCGACGTTGGAACTGACCTGATCGATGGACACTATGCCCGCGCGCACGTCTTCGAGAGCACCTTTGAGGTTGCCGACGTTGGAACTGACCTGATCGATGGACACGTCTACAGTGTGGACGCGACGGTCACGATGAGGGGTTGCCGACGTTGGAACTGACCTGATCGATGGACACCCGTCTCTGGCGAACAGGTAGTCGCTGTCGTCCGTTGCCGACGTTGGAACTGACCTGATCGATGGACACGAAATATGTGGTGTTGGGGGAAATGGGATGGGGATGAGTTGCCGACGTTGGAACTGACCTGATCGATGGACACTACTGACCCCATTCCCTTCTAAGCTTTCTATTGAGTTGCCGACGTTGGAACTGACCTGATCGATGGACACAAATTTGCCGCGGCGGCCGCCGACCTCTCCTGCCAGTTGCCGACGTTGGAACTGACCTGATCGATGGACACTTACAGAGCCGGTGCAAGGCGACGGTGATCGGTGGTTGCCGACGTTGGAACTGACCTGATCGATGGACACGGCCGGCATACCCCGCCAATACCGTAGCACCTAGTTGCCGACGTTGGAACTGACCTGATCGATGGACACCCGGCCGTGTGCTTTCACTCGGACCAAACGTCCGGTTGCCGACGTTGGAACTGACCTGATCGATGGACACGGTGAGGGATCGGGGTAGGCCTCCGGGGGTTGACCCGGTTGCCGACGTTGGAACTGACCTGATCGATGGACACAATGGGTGTTTTTCGATGTGGAAACCCTTCCTTGGTTGCCGACGTTGGAACTGACCTGATCGATGGACACTAAGATGGGCTCCGTGTCGGTCTCTTCCACCCATCGTTGCCGACGTTGGAACTGACCTGATCGATGGACACCGGACCGTCACCGTCACAGGAACGCTGGAGCCGGACGTTGCCGACGTTGGAACTGACCTGATCGATGGACACTGCAAATGTAAGGGCTGCCAAACGTGTTTTGCGCGGGTTGCCGACGTTGGAACTGACCTGATCGATGGACACGATCTGTACTGATGAGCCCCTGTTGGCGAATTGCTAGTTGCCGACGTTGGAACTGACCTGATCGATGGACACTCTCGAGCCATATAACAAAAGTTACATGACGAAGTTGCCGACGTTGGAACTGACCTGATCGATGGACACTTGACGCCCTTCCGGCTGATCGCTTCCAGATCCGGTTGCCGACGTTGGAACTGACCTGATCGATGGACACGGAGTTTCTGCGACAATTACCTCGGTGGTCGGCCAAGTTGCCGACGTTGGAACTGACCTGATCGATGGACACCCACCTCCCCTTACCCGCTGAATCTGGATTCGAGGTTGCCGACGTTGGAACTGACCTGATCGATGGACACGGTCCAACCGTGGTGGATCACTGAGTCCCGATAGTTGCCGACGTTGGAACTGACCTGATCGATGGACACCTCATCTCCGCTTACCTCCCATCGCTAGTGCCAAGTTGCCGACGTTGGAACTGACCTGATCGATGGACACTCGATGCCCCCTTCCTTGTAAGGCAAAGTCTCAAGTTGCCGACGTTGGAACTGACCTGATCGATGGACACTGATCATCCCGATACCCAATTGCCTCAACTCTCCGGTTGCCGACGTTGGAACTGACCTGATCGATGGACACTCAGATAGACCCGTACGATCCGCAATCTCATCCACGTTGCCGACGTTGGAACTGACCTGATCGATGGACACAACACGCCGGCCTTCACGAACGGCTCGTACCAATCGTTGCCGACGTTGGAACTGACCTGATCGATGGACACTGCTAGATTCCAACTATCCGCAAAGGAGGGAGAAGTTGCCGACGTTGGAACTGACCTGATCGATGGACACCTTCTCCGAGGCCCTAAAATCGGGGCTACCAAGACCGTTGCCGACGTTGGAACTGACCTGATCGATGGACACTTTGGAAATCGCCGCTGAGCATCTCCAATATCTCGTTGCCGACGTTGGAACTGACCTGATCGATGGACACACGTACACCCGGTACTCCGTCACCTCCTCCAGCGGTTGCCGACGTTGGAACTGACCTGATCGATGGACACAAATATGTGGTGGTGGGGGAAATGGGATGGTGATGGTTGCCGACGTTGGAACTGACCTGATCGATGGACACCCGCCGCGCAAGGTGAAGGGGGATCCCGCCAACCTTGTTGCCGACGTTGGAACTGACCTGATCGATGGACACCCTCAGATGCCCGGCGTAGTCCTCTCCGGTGCTCTGGTTGCCGACGTTGGAACTGACCTGATCGATGGACACTTGGGTGCGGGTTCCCCAGCTAATCCGCCAGCGCTGTTGCCGACGTTGGAACTGACCTGATCGATGGACACTCCGGCCTTCTCCCCAGCATGTGGGGCAACGGGATCGTTGCCGACGTTGGAACTGACCTGATCGATGGACACAGCCGAGCTATATGTACTTCATGGGCGGGATCGGTTGCCGACGTTGGAACTGACCTGATCGATGGACACGCCGTGTTCCGAGACCCGGAAGACCTCAGGACCGAGGTTGCCGACGTTGGAACTGACCTGATCGATGGACACCTGTTGGGATCTCGTGGGCTCGTAGATCCTCCACGGTTGCCGACGTTGGAACTGACCTGATCGATGGACACTCAGATAACTTTCCGATAGTTATCTGATAGTTATGTTGCCGACGTTGGAACTGACCTGATCGATGGACACTGGTGGCATATGTCCTCCTTCTTTGTTTTTGTTTGTTGCCGACGTTGGAACTGACCTGATCGATGGACACATAGATTGCGACTGGCTCCATGCTCTCGGTGCTGGAGGTTGTCGACGTTGGAACTGACCTGATCGATGGACACGTGACTACCGGAGGCTGTTGCGGGCAATGAAGGGTTGCCGACGTTGGAACTGACCTGATCGATGGACACCAGTAGTCATTGTCCCCCTCCGGTAGGTCATCTTGTTGCCGACGTTGGAACTGACCTGATCGATGGACACCCGTGGCGCTCAGAGCCCCCCTTCCCCCCACTTTCCGCAGACCGCCGCTTGCATCCTATCGCCCGGAGCCTGAGTGAGCCACAGGGCCACAGGAGATCATCCGCACACGCAGGAACCCCCTGCCGGTGAGAAGCACAGAGGCCAAAAAGAGGTTTGTAGCTGGCGACCCCGATGGGATTCGAACCCACGATCTCCAGCGTGACAGGCTGGCGTGTTAAACCGCTACACTACGGGGCCGGGAGTTCTGCCGAAGGCATTGTAGCAATGTTTCGTTTCATCCGTCAAGAGACGGGAACCCCCACGAAAACAGCGTTCCGCTTTGGAGCCTTCACCCTCAGGGTGAATGAGCTCGATCCCCTCACTGCGGACTTTGCCCCGAATTTTCCCCCGCACCCCATGAATGATCCGGCTTCTTCGCTCCCACCCACCCGCCCAAAGGTTCTTTTTTGGGGTCACCCCCAAACCCCGGCAGAGAGAATTCCCCTCTAAATTCTTCTTTCCCCAATCGCTCTTTTCAGGAACCCCCTGCAAGCATTGACAACTCCCCTTCAAATGCCGAGAATAGGGAACAAAGCACCCCCATACTGTACCGGAGGCAGATCATGGAACGTTGCTTGCGATACGCACTCCTTGCCGCAATCCTTGCCATCGCCCTTCTCGCCGCCTGCGTCGGCGGTAGCGATAAAACCCCCACCCCCTCCCCAACCATCGGCCCATGGCCGGACCCCGTGGTGCAGACTCTGCAGGGCAAGGTCAAAGGCTTCCCGGACGAATCGGATACGCTGGTCTGGAAGGCCATCCCCTACGCCCGACCCCCCATCGGCGATCTCCGATGGAAGGCGCCTCAGGAACCCGAGCCCTGGGAAGGGATCCGCGAGAACAGCGAGTTCTGCAGCCCCTGCGTCCAGTATCAGCCCTCCGTGGGGGCGGCCGCTCAATCCCCCCTCATGGGGAGCGAGGATTGCCTCTACCTCAACGTATGGCGCCCCAATACGAATGAAACGAGCCTCCCCGTGTACGTTTGGATCCACGGCGGAGGAAACTCCATCGGCGCCGCCGTGCAGGGCCCGTGGGACTACGGGAACGAGATCGCTCACCGCTCGAACGTGGTCTTCGTCTCCATGAACTATCGTCTCGGGCCGATGGGATGGTTCACCCATCCGGCGCTCCGGTCCGGCAATGCGCTCGACGATTCGGGCAACTACGGAAATCTGGATATCATTCAGGCGCTCAAATGGGTTCAGCGAAACATCGAAGCCTTCGGAGGGAACCCCGATAACGTGACGGTCGCCGGCGTCTCGGCGGGCGCGATGGATATCTTCGCCTTGATGATCTCGCCCCCCGCAGAGGGGCTTTTCCACAAAGCCATCCTCCACAGCGGGCGCCTCACCACCATGCCCGTATCCCTCGGCGAACAGAGCGCCCACGAAATTCTGCTCCGTCTCCTCGTGAACGATGGAAAGGCCCCCGACCGCGCCGGCGCCGAGGCCTATGCCGCGGCTCTGCCCGCCAGCGAGATCGCGGCCTACCTTCGTTCCAAGTCACCCGCGGAGATCTACGCTTGCTACGAGAGATCATCCCTCGGCTTCGGGATGATCTCGTTCCCCTTCTTCTTCGAAGACGGGGCCGTCATCCCCTCCGGCGGATTCAAGGCGTTCGAGACCGGCGCGTATCCCGGCAAGGTGCCGCTCATCATCGGGAGCACCAAAGAGGAGGTGAAGACCTTCCTCTTCATGCACCCCGACTTCCTCATGGAAGACCCGGAGAAAGATCGGCTCTACGAGGTCATCGCCGCTTACGGGAGCGATCTCTGGAAAGCCGATGGCGTGGACGAGGTGGCCCACACCCTGAGCTCGCATCCCGATCAACCGCCGATCTACGTGTATCAATTCCTCTGGGGAGCGGCCGAAGAAGGCAAGGAAAGCCCCATCCCCGGCCGGATGGGCTTCAAGCTCGGCGCCGGCCACGGCACGGATACGGTCTTCTTCTTCGGGAAGATTCGCGTGACCGGAAACCCCCTCACGGATTTCGTGACCACTCCGGAAAACATCGCCGGCCGCGAGTCTCTTTCCCACGCCGTCATGGCCTATGTGGCCGATTTCGTGCACACGGGGGATCCGGATACACCGGCGCCGGATCTCCCCACATGGTATCCATGGACCAATGAACCGGATAAGCCCAAGTGCATTCTGTTCGATGCCGAGGGGGACTCGGCCCGGATCGGATTGGCAACCCACGAGCTTACCGAGGCGGGTGTATGGGAACGCATGAAGGCGGAGGTGCCCGAGCCCCTCTATTCGCAGGCGATGGGCTTTTTCTCGCAGTGGTTCCAGATCGAGTGAAGAGCGGGGCGGTTCCCGCTAGCGCCAGAGACTCATCCGTTCCCTGACGGTGGCGGCCAGTTGTTCCGCACGGAGTTCCTCGGGCCTAAGATACAGGCCGCCCATCTCCCGGCAGAGCTCCTCCATGAGTCCGGCGATGCGGTCCTTTTCCTCCGTATCGATCCCGAGCGCATGAATCCGAGCGGCGCGGATCTGACGGCAAACCGCCAGGGCTTCCTCACGGGGATCCCCCCCGTTGAGCCGGACATTGCCCTTGCCATCCGAGACGAGCACCAAGAGGGGGATCGTTTTGGGCTTGCGGCGCAAGTACTCGGTGACCGTATCGAGTCCGAGCTTGAGTCCGTGCGTGAGCGGGGTGCGCCCGCCGGCGGGGAGCTTCCGTAGAACCTTCTGAGCCAAATCCACGCTATTGGTGGGGGCCAGAACCAACTCCGCGCTATAGTCCCGGAAGATGATGAGGCCCACGTGATCGCGCCTCTGGTAAGCGTCCAACAGAAGCGAAAGGATGGCGCCCTTGGTGGCGACCATCCGCTCTTCCGCGATCATGGAGCCACTCCCATCGAGCACGAACATGATGAGATTGCCGGCCTTCGTCTCGCGCACCTTTTGGCGGAGGTCCTCTTTCTCGATAAGGAGCATGGGCGCCGGAGGGGCAGAGGCCCGGCGGACGGTCTGATGAACCGAAGCAGCGCGCAGCGTGGCATCGAAGGCCAGATCCGTCACCCGCCCCGACGGGACCTCGCTGCCGACGTATCGCCCTTTCCTCAGGGCCGTTCTGGTCTTCGACCGTTTCCCCGATTCACTGCGGTACAGCCGATCCAGAAGGGGGGTGGTGATGGCCTTCACCCTGTACGGAGCCCCCGGCTCAAAAACGATCCCTTCGTTCGGGGAGCCACGGGGCCCATCGTGTCGTAACCCCTCATCCGAGTCCTCATCGGTCTTGCCGGGGGCCGACTTGGCTTCCTTCGTCTCGCTCTCGCGCCATGTCTGAATGCTCCGCTGAAGCTGTTTCTGATCGAATCCGGCATCCTCGAACGGTTGGCGCCGCCGCCGGTGAAGAAGCGAAAGTTCCGCCGCCCCCCTCACATCATCCTCGATCACGCGCCGCCTTCCCTCGAAGGCGGCCAGAGTGATCGCCGCCCGGTGCATGACGATATCGGCGCGGTGACCGTCCACGCCGAAGTCAATACAGATCCGGGTGATGAGCCGCAACATATCTTCGCCAAGATCCACAGACGGCAAAGCACGTTTGGCTTCGGAGATGCGGCGGGCAAGCCGCTCCTGTTCCTTCTGCCACGAGGAGAGGAAAGCGGAAGGATTCTGCTCGAAGGCAAAGCGGCGGCGGACCACTTCCATCCGCTCGCTCTGATCCGGGATGCCCTTCACTTCCACCGCCAGCCCGAAGCGATCCAGAAGCTGAGGCCGAAGCTCCCCTTCCTCCGGATTCATGGTTCCCACCAAAATGAATTGCGCCGGATGCGTGAAAGAGATGCCCTCGCGCTCAACGGTGTTCAGTCCCATGGCGGCGGCATCGAGCAACACGTCCACCAAATGGTCATCGAGCAGATTGACCTCATCGATATACAATACGCCCCGATTGGCGGCGGCAAGAATGCCCGGCTCGAAGTGTTTCTCTCCGGACTTGATGGCGCGCTCGATATCGAGGGTGCCCACCACCCGGTCTTCGGTGGCGCCGATGGGGAGATCCACCACCACCACCCGTTGGCGAACGGAGGGTAATCTCTCGCCCCGGCCGAGCCGCTCGGCGCACCGATCGCACAGGAGTTCGGGCACCGCCGGATCACATCGGAAAGGACAATCAGCGACGAGTTCGATTTCGGGGAGGAGCTCCGCCAAAGCTCGAACCGCCACGGATTTGGCCGTTCCTTTCTGCCCCCGGATCAGAACCCCGCCGATCCTCGGATTGATGGCGTTGAGGATGAGGGCTTTCTTCATGGCCTCTTGCCCCACGATGGCCGTGAAGGGATAAACGAGACGCGTTCCTCGATTCATGGTCAACCATTCCCCGTTTGGTGCAATTGCTCGTGGGCGGCATTCCCGAGATCCCGGATCGAGGGAATTCAAAACCCACTCAATGCTATCTTAGCACAAAAGCACCCGCAGATTGGGGCAAGAGGAGAAAGCCCCAAAGAGCGTTTGAAGAAGCGCGTGCAAAAGGCATCCTCTCTCGGGGGAAGTGGGAGTATCCCCTCAAGAAAACCCTTTGGGCGGGTGGGTGGGAGCGAAGAAGCCGGATCGCTCGTGGGATGTGGGGGAATTCCGGGGCAAGGTCCGGAGCGATGTGATCGTGGTGCTTTCACCCTGAAAGTGGAGGTTACAAAGCGGAATCGCTGTTTTCGGGAGAAACGCAGAAGGGAAGCTAAGGAAGGCCCATCTGGGATGGGGGGCCGCCGCCGATGGACTTGGGTAAACCAAGCCCGGGGGGAATCGGCGGCGGGGACCCCCGCGGGGAAATGCCATCACTCTATTTTCCACCCCTTTCTATTTTCCACATTGCCAGCCTCTTGGTCAATTCCTTCGCCAAATCCACAAAACATCCCACCATGGCCGATTGATCCGCTTGGCGATTGCTTGACGCAGATCGAACTCCCGGTAGGGGATCCCATCTTTCCTCAAGTATTGGGGGATCACCTCACTTCGAGCATAGGGAATCTCGAGGTTCTCCTTCTTTTTCCACGTCATCATCCTTCTTCCCTCGTCTTTTTCTCTGTCTCGTTCTCGGCGCACCCGGCACCGCTTCATCGGTGCAAGCAGTAGTCCCCTTCGCCACCGCCGGCAGATAGTGGCGGTAGCTGCATTGGAGACAATACTCGTACCATTCACCATCTATGCAGTCCATCTCGATAAAGATATCCCCACCGCATTTGGGGCAGTTCTTTGATCGCCACATACTTTCCCTCCCTAGGGCGGGCCTTTCCCGTTCACTCTGGTCACGTTTCTCAGGCCCAGTCGCCGGAGGGTAGCGGTCTCATTATCCCAGTTCGAAAAACCCACATGGTTCTCGAATTCCTTCACCGCTCCACACTTCTTGCATACCCCTGTGCTCGTGGGCCCTTCGGGCGGTGCAATGATCCAGTGGTGCACACACGTCTCGACTTCCGGCACGGCCTTCGCCTCGCTCTCCGGTTTGGTCGGTGCTTTCACTGCCATGATGCTCGTCCCCCTTTCTAGAGTCAAAGCTATTCTAGGGTGTATGCGAACATCATGTATGTGATCTGGGTCACCTTTGCAGGCCGGAAAAGGCGGGGAAAAGGGGGGGCCTATCTCACATAGGGGGAGGCGGAGCGATCGAAGGGGTTCATGCGCATGGCGAAGGAGAAGAGGTAAGGATGGGTCGTTCGGAGGTATTCCATGTATTCAAGCCATTCGTGAATCAGACGATGGTACACCCGCCCGAAATCGGTCGCGAGGTGACGGGCGTCCGATTCCGAGAGATCCACAAGATCCTCACGGGCGGTCAACTCTTCGGTGAGATGGAAGACAGCGCGCAACATTTCGGTGAAGGACTCATGTTCGAGAAGCAAGGGATTTTCCATGAGGCGAAGAAGGAAATCCCGTTTGTCCATGAGGAAGCCCCTGATTTCTTCGAGCTTCATGCCCTCGATGCGCAGGGAATACTCGCGCTTCTGAAGGCCAAGGGCGACTTTATCGAAGCCCTCCGGTGACCGTGTCTCGGTGATATGGAGATGCTGACGCCGGTTCTCGATCTCCGGATCGAACTCCGCAAAACGCCTCAAAAGGTCCGTACCGACCTCGCTGAAAAAGGTGCCGATGACCATATTGAGCTTCTTGAGGCGCATGCGCCGGTCCCGCTCTTCCAAGACACGATGAAACACGAGTGTGACCAAAAAAATCTCCAAAAAGACGAACGCAATATCCCCCACCAAATAGATGAGGATATGATGAACATCCCGGAAGATGACATAGTGAACGACATACACAGCCGCCGAGAGGATAATCAGCGCGATTCCAAGGGTGATTTGCCAGTTGAACCTTTTCACCGCCCGGCGGATGCTCCTTCGTTCCTCACATTCGTTCGAACCGCTCTGGTTGGGGCAAAGGGGCTGCGGGGGGCCGCCTTGCGGGCGGGGGCGCAGAGATTCTGCGCCCCCGCCCGCCACTTCACGCCGCGGATACAACCCTACTTCACGCGGGAGTCCACTACCTTCCAATCGATATTCTTGAAGAAGGCGGCGATATAGTCCGCCCGCTTGAGACCGTAATCCGTGAAGAACGCGTGCTCGAACACATCCATCACCAGAACCGGCCGGCATCCCGCAAGATGCCCCATCTCGTGCTCATTGATCCACTGATTGAACAGCCATCCGGTCACGTTATCTTGATATACGATCGCCCAGCCGATGCCGCGCATCGAACCGGTGGCCTTGAAATCCTGCTCCCAAGCTTCATAGCTCCCGAAGGCTTCCGTCACCTTGCGGACGAACTGACCGCTCTTATCCGGCCCACCACCCTTCCCCCCGAGATTCTCGAAGTAGAGCTCGTGAAGCCGCATCCCGTTGAACTCAAACCCGAACCGCCGCTTGAGCTCCGCGTACTCGGGATTGATCCCTTCCTTGGGCTTGGCCTTGAGGAGATCGGCGAGCTTGTTGGTGTTGTTCACATATCCTTGATAGAGCGTGAAGTGATTCTTGAGGGCCGCCTCGCTGAAGCCCTCCATGCCGATGAGCCGGGAATAATCCTTCGCCTGATAGGTCATGATGCCTCCTTTCTTTTTATTCCTATTTGTCTTTCCCTCGCAGATCCTTGAAAACCTTCTCGTGATAGTTCTCATGGTCCCGAATGCGGACGAGGAGCTTCTTGAGATCGGGGTCTTTCAACTTCTGGGCGGCCTTATCGTACATATCGGCCACCTCGCGCTCGATCTTGATATCGGCCTCGAGGTTCTCCTCAAACCGGGGGGAATGGAACACCTTGGAGTACTCGATCCTCGGGGTACCGCCGCCGCTCACCATTTCTTCGGCCAGCCACCCGAGGTGCTGCATCTCGTTGACCGCTTGATCCTCGAGCTCCTTTTTCGCCTCCGCATTCTTGACCATGTACGAATGGATCAAATACTGAAGAACCACCGTGTACTCATGTTCGATGCCCCAATCGAGCACCTTCGTCACCTCATCTTGCCGGCCGCCGCGCTGATCCTTCGCCTCGTGCTTGCGGGCCTTTTCCACAAAATGAACGAATTTGTCTCGATGGGCTTTCTCATCGGAAAGGATCCGTTCGAGAAGGCGCTTGATCTTGGGATCCTCGATGGCTTTGATATGCGCTTCGTATTGTTCGATGGCCCCTTCCTCGGCGAGCACATCGTTCTGCATGAAATCGGCGATGCTCGAGCCATCCATGCGCATCTTCCCGCGCTCGATGCTCGGCACACCCCCGAGCTCAACGATGGTCTCCGCCAGCCAATCGAAGTGCCGCATCTCCTCGCGGGCGATGGCTTCGATCTCGCAGGCCAGCTCCCCTTCGCCCATGGCATAGGCGTGGGTGAGATACTGGATAATGGCCGCATGTTCATCTTTCATGTCCTGAGTCAAAAGCTCGATGATGTTGTGATGGGTCATACCTCCTCCTTTTCGGTGTTCGATGAATCGGATTGCCCCCGATGCATTTCCCCGGCGATATGCGGGCGAAGGGAGCGCGACGGCGCGGGCTAGAATAGATCCTTCTCGCTCTCGGCGATCGCCCGTTTGATCTCCGCCTCCAACTCGGGCGGAAGGCCCTCGATATCCACTTTGAGGAATCCCCTGACGATCATCGCCGTGGCTTGATCGCGGGCAAGCCCCCGGGCCATGAGGTATTCGACTTCCTCTTCGGCGATCTTCCCCACCGCGGCTTCGTGGGAAAGATCGATTCCCGCCACTCGGCCCACCAACTCCGGAATGGCATGGATCACCCCGGTCTCGCCCAAGATAAGCCCCCGGCATTCGAGGTGCCCCTTGACCTCGGGCTTGTTGCCCTGAATATCCCCGCGGGCGATGAGCGTTCCGCCGGTGGTGATCGCCCGGGAGATGATCTCCGCCCGCGAGCGCTCGGCATCGAGGATCGCCCGAGAGCCGATATCCATGTAAGAACCCGGCGGCGCCACCAGTACGCTGCTGAAGCGCACCCGGGCGCCGGCTCCCACACATCGGACGGTGGGATACATCTGCATCGTCCTAACGGGCTTCATGGAAACGTAGTTATTGAGGAATACGCCATCCTCCTCCACGATCGCCCCGCTTCGGGGCCGAACCTCAACCTCGGGCGCCCAGTTGTGGATCATGGTGAAGCTGATCTTCGCCCCCCGCTTGATATAGAACTCCGATACCCCCAGATGAAGCCCCGCGGACATCGGATGAGTGGTGCAACCGGTGATGATGTGAAGCTCGGAGCCTTCCTCCGCGATGACGATATTGTGCACCCGCTGGGTGAGGTTCTTGTGGCCGAGGTAGAGGCACGCCTGTACCGGCAGAGCGGTTTTGACCCCCGGCAGCGCCCGGATGAAATAGCCATCCGTCTCATGCAACTCGAGATGGGCCGTGTATTTATCGGCATCCACTTTAACGGCGTTCCACCAGTACTGTGGAAGCCACTCGTGGGTCTTGAAGGCCTCCGAAATGCTCATCACTTCGACGCCCTCTTGTTGGGCCGAGAAATGAACCGGCGTCTGATCCTTTTGAATGAAGGTGCCGGATCTCCGGCTCAGATCGTCGAGGACCACACCCGCCTTGAGCATGTGTTTCTTCTCTTCCGGAGAAAGCTTTGCGGGATCATCCACATAGGGATGCTTTTCGGCTTCGGTGGCATACCGGGAGAGATCAATATCCGTGCCGAGAGCCGCCGGCTTCTGAGCCGCCTTCCGGGCAATCTCGCGCTGACCGATTTCTATCTCCGACATGTGCGGCACTCCTCGAATCCCTTCTCCTTGATGCACTTCAGGATCTCCATGGATTCCCCATCGGAGATCACCCGGCCGTCAATCATCACGTATCCTTTGCCCGCATGAACATAGTCCAGAATATGGCCGGTGTGGGTGATGATCAGGCCGGAACGCGTTCGGGTACGATGCAGATCCTTCTGAAGGAGCTCGTTTGTCATCTGCCCGATGAGCGCCATATTGACAAGGTCCACCCCGGATTCCGGCTCGTCCAGAAGCACGAGGTCAGGCCCCTGTACCAGAAGTTGCATGAGCTCGGAGCGCTTGATCTCCCCGCCGGAGAAGCCGAGATTCACATCCCGATCCATGAGGTCCATCACATTGAGCCGCCGGGCCATGTTGTCGATCGCCCGGTCATCGAAACGGCCCCCGGCGGCCGCGACGACCAGATCGCGGGTACGGACCCCCCGAACGATCGGGGGGCGCTGAAAGGACATGCCGATGCCCATCCGCGCCCGTTCGTTAAGAGGGGTGCGGGTAATATCCTGTCCCTTGAAAATGATCCTCCCCCTCGTGATCCGATACTTGGGGAACCCCATGATGGCCATGAGAAGCGTGGTCTTGCCGGAGCCGTTGGGACCGAAGAGCGCCTGTGTCTCTCCCGGACCGATATGGAGGTTGACATCATGAAGGATCTCCTTCCCCCCCACCTCCACCGCGAGGTTCTCGATCTTGAGCATGGCCTACCCTCCATCCAGGCTGTGCCGTTCCGTCCGGGTGAACCATCCCGTCGGATCGGTGAGATACTCCCGGTAGTCCACCAGCGAAAGATAGTGTCCCCGCTCCTCATGCGAGAGGGCGATAAAAAAGCGGCGCTCGAATTCCGTTCGGGCAGAGGCACCATGGGTCTCATAGAATTTCCGGCTCTTCTCCTCGATCTCGAGGGCCGTCTTTATGAGATCGAGTTCCCTCGCCGTGCCGGAACGGCGTTTCGACCGTGCCTTCTTCTGTGCCTCAGCGAAGATCGCCCGGATGTGATCGCCGTTATCGAGGGATTCCTCGATGGCCAGCGGCTTTTCCCCACGGGCGAGGAACTCGGCGATCTCCCTGGCTTTGGCCGCATGGAAATCCTCTTCCCCGGCCAAGCGGGCAAACAGGGCCTTCCCCAGTTCATCGGTGGACTTTTCGGAGGCGGTTCGATAGAAGGCCTTCCCCTCCATCTCCATTCGGATAGCCATCTCGAGCGGTTCCATGATCCCCCCTTTCCCCACCCCTATGGGGGCGCGCTATCGTTTGAGTTCGAGCTTCCCGCCGCAATGAGGGCAAACGGTCGCTTCGCGTTTGGCAACCTTCTTGCACGAGGGACAGTACTTGAGGGCCACGCCACACGGCTTGCAGAAGGGGGCCCCGGCCAGTTCAAGCTCTTGTTCGCAATAGGGGCACTTGCATCGTTCCTGAGGTGGGTTGGACTTCATTTGGGGGCCTCCTTCTTCTTGGCCAGATAGTCATCGATTGCCTTGTTGAGCGCCTGAGCCCCGAGGTTCGAACAATGCATCTTCTGCTTGGGCAGCCCGCCGAGTTCCTTGGCTACCGTATCGGGGGTGATCTTCCTCGCCTCCTCGATGGTCTTGCCGATGGCCATTTCACTCACCATGCTGGAAACCGCGATGGCCGCCCCACACCCGAAGGTCTTGAACTTCACATCCGCAAGCTTGTCATCCTTCACCTTGATGTAGAACGTCATCATATCCCCGCAGACGGGATTGCCCACCTCCCCGATCCCGTCGGCATCCTCGATCGTCCCCACGTTGCGGGGATTCGTGAAATGGTCCATCACCTTTTCGCTATAGGCAGGCATGGGTTATTTTCCTCCCGACTGACTTTTCAAGAATTTGTCGTACAGGGGGGACATCTGCCGCAGACGCTCCACGATCGGCGGGAGCGCCTTGAAAAGCTTCTCGATATCCTCCTCCGTGTTCTCCTTACCCAGCGTGAACTGCAGGGATCCTTGGGCGATCTCCGGAGGGAGGCCCATCGCATGCAGCACGTGAGATGACTTCAGAAGCTTGGAGGTGCAGGCCGAGCCGCTGGCCGCCGCGATGCCGGCGTTATCGAGGAAAGCCAGCATGGCCTCACCCTCGATGAAGCGCACGCAGAAACTGGCATGCCCCGGAAGCCGGATCTCCGGGTGACCGGTCAGAAGAATATGCTCGATGCGCTCCCCAAGTCCCTTGATGAGCTTATCCCGAAGCGCCCGAATACGGGCGTGGCGCTCCTCCATCTCCTCCCGGGCCAACTCCGCCGCCCGCCCCATGCCCACGATGGCCGGCACGTTGTGCGTTCCGGAGCGCTTATCCCCTTCCTGAACACCGCCCTCGAGGAGCGGAAGGATTTGAACCCCCCTGCGGAGCCACAGTGCCCCCGCACCGCTCGGGCCGTAGAACTGATTGGCGGCCAAGCTCAGGGCATCCACCCCGAGGGTCTTCACATCCACCGGGATCGTTCCGGCGGTGGCCACCGCATCCGTATGAAAGACGGCCCCGCTTTCCTTCACCACCTTGGCAATCTCGGCGATGGGCTGAATCGTGCCCACCTCCCCGTTGGCGTGCATGATCGAAACGAGGATCGTATCCTTGCGGAGATTGGCCGCAACATCCGTGGGATCCACCATGCCATAGCTATCCACGGGGAGATAGGTCACCTCAAAGCCGAACTTCTCCAACGTCCGGGCCGGGTGCAGAACGGAAAAATGCTCGATGGCGGAGATGATGATGTGCTTGCCTCTGCCCCGTCGGGCCAATGCCAATCCCTTGATCGCCAGATTGTTGGCTTCCGTCCCGCAGGAAGTGAACACGATCTCCTCGGGCTTGCCGCCGATGAGGGCCGCCACCTTCTCACGGGCACTTTCGATGGCCTCACTGGTGATGTTCCCCCGCTCATGGAACGAGACGGGGTTTCCCCACATCTCCATGAAGTACGGGAGCATGGCATCGAAGACGCGCCGATCGAGCGGTGTAGTGGCGGAATTATCGAGATACGTTTGACTCATTCTCTCACCCCCTCTACCGTCGTCATCTCAAACGGATACCGCCGCTCTGGCGATCAACTTCTTCAGCGCCGCGTGGATATTATCGTAATCCTCGACCGGCTCGATTCCGGCCTGCCGAAGCGCCTGTGCCGTCTGAACCCCCACCCGCCGCGTGAGAACGTATTTGCAGTCTTTGAGAAGGCCCGTCAGTTCGGCGGCGGTGAGAATCCCATCCGCGGCCCGGGCGGGGCGGGTTTCCACAAGTTGAACGATATCGCCTTTGACCTCAAAGATCAAGAATCGCTTGGCATGGGCCAATTGCAGATCCACCATGCCGTCCCGGGTGGAACTGGTGACGGCCACCCGGAAGGGGGGAATCTCTTTCGGTGCGCCCGCGATGGGCGTGGGGGCAAAAAGCTCCTTCGAGAGATCCTGACCCAGAAGTCCGACCGCATCGGCGCGGCACTGGCGGCAATGCCGCATCTGCCGGATGAACGCTGCGGCGGCATCCTGCGCCGCCTTGCGCTCGCTCGCCGAAGGCGGCTTGAGATGGGCAAACTTATACTGTGGAATGAGGGGCATGATGTTCTGCATAAAGGCGCCCAGCTCCTTGGCCTTCCGGGCAATCTCCACCATGTGATGATCGTTCACGGTGGGGATCATCACCGAGTTGATTTTAACGAGCATTCCCCGTTTCACGGCTTCCTTGATCCCCTCGAGTTGCTTGCGGAGCAAGAGTTCAGCGCCTTCAAGATCCCGGTAGTATTTTCCCTCATAGAACACCCACGAATAGATCTCCTTCCCGATCTTCGGGTCAACGGCGCTCATGGTCACGGTGACCGTATCCACACCCAGGTCATGGAGAAGACCCACCTTATCGGGAAGGAGGAGTCCGTTTGAACTTACGCAGAGATGAAGATCGGGAAAAGCGTCACGAACGAGCCGGAAGGTCTCGAACGTGGCCTCGTTGGCGAGCGGCTCGCCGGGCCCGGCGATGCCCACCGTGCGGATGTTCTCGAATCGGGAGACGACCTCTCGAACGCGTTCCAGTGCTTCGGCGGGGGTCAGGACTTTGCTGGTGACTCCGGGGCGGCTCTCGTTCACGCAATCGAACTCACGCACACAGAAATTGCACTGGATGTTGCACTCGGGAGCTACCGGAAGATGAATCCGCCCGAAGGTGTGAGCCGCTTCCGGATTGAAACAGGGATGCTTCTGAATTTTGCGCATGTGCTCCGGATCAATGGGACCATCCATGGGATCGATCCCACATCCGCCGCATGAGAACACTTCGGGCATAGGGCTCCTCTCTACCAAAACTTACTCTTAATTTATCGGGGGACGGTCGGGTTCGTAAGCGACTTTTGTCACCGCGCCCCGAAAGGCTAGCACGGCCGATGCTCCCGTTCCTCCACATGGAAACCGAGCTTGCGGAGACTATCGAGGATGGAGCCGATATGTTCCGATCCGAGATGAATCACAAGATCCCGGCTGGCCGCCCGGGAGAACCCCAAGGTGTGAAGCGCCTTGATCTGCGGGCGAGAGGGATCGGTCATGAGCACGTTCATCACTTTCGCAATTTGCTCTGGGGTATCGGCGCCGTACACCATGATCCGCCGGCCGCCTTCGTTGATACCCAGAAGCGGGTTCAGAATCTTGTAGAAGAAATCGTTGGTGGTAAGAATGCCCACGACCAAGTTATCCTCCACCACGGGAAGCGCGCCCACCCCGCGTTGCTGGGCCGTGGCCACAGCGCATTCGACGGTGATATCTGGGGAGACGGTCACCACATCGCGTTTCATGATATCTTTGACCACCATCTTGGCCATGAGATAGTTGATCTCCCACACGCTCAAGGAGGTGGCCTCGGAGGGCGCCACACGCCGCGTCATGTTCTTCGTCACCAAGCCCACAAGCTTGTTCTTATCCACCACGGGCAAACGCCGCACGTTATGGACTTCCATGATCTTCCTTGCTTCAAGCACCGGCGTATTACTGGGAATCGTGACCACGTTTGTCGTCATGATATCTCGGACCAGCATTTCGCTCCTCCATCCCGCAGCAAAGGGAACCGCGCGGAAAGTTCTTCTCTATACTACCATATCCGAGAGCCGGAACGATAATTCCGGGCCTTCGAGAGACGGCCTTCCCGATTTCTCCACAAAAGATGTATGCTGAGATTTAGAAAGGCATTCCAAGGATCGGCGTTCTCCAAGCAAGATGCCTAAGACATATGCACACTTGCACCGGAAAAAAAATGATAGTAGCATAGATTCAGCGCCCCTGTAGCTCAGAGGATAGAGTACCGGCCTCCGGAGCCGGGTGCGAGAGTTCGAGTCTCTCCAGGGGCGCCAGTCCATTGAACCCCAAAGGAGGAAAACGCCTTGCCCATTACAGAAGTACGATGGCACGGGCGAGGGGGACAGGGAGCGGTAACCTCCGCTGAACTCATCGCCCTGGCTGCCATCGAAAAAGGTAAGTATGCTCAATCGTTCCCCAGCTTCGGCCCAGAACGGCGGGGCGCCCCCGTTCAAGCCTTCCTCAGAGTCAGTCCCGATGAGCCCATCCGCATCCGATCCGAGATCACCCAACCCGATGTGGTGGTCGTTCTCAACCCCGATCTCCTTCGGGTGGTCAACGTTACCTCCGGACTCAAAAAGGGCGGGGTGCTCATCGTCAATACCAAGAAATCGGTGGACGAGATCAAGTCCAAATACGGCGATTCCTACAAAGTCGCCACCGTGGATGCCATGACCATCGCCCGCGAGACGATCGGCCTGCCCATCACCAATACGACCATGATCGGTGCTCTCCTCAAGGTAGTCCCGCTGCTGACCCCGGACGATATGATCGGGGCCATCGAACACCGATTCGGAAAGGTGGCGAGCAAGAACATCGCCGCGATGAAGCGGGCTTACGACGAGATCGTGGTGAAGGAGTAAGGGAATGGCCGAGCTCACATGGAGAGATTTGAACATCGGCAACATCATCACCGATCCGGGGAACGCTGGATCCTATTGCACCGGCGATTGGCGCACCGATCGGCCGGTCCGGGACCAATCGAAATGCAATAAATGCGGCCTCTGCTGGATCTACTGCCCGGAAGCGGCCATCTATCCTACCGAGGACGGACTGTTCGAGACCAACCTCTTTTACTGTAAGGGATGCGGCATCTGCGCCGCCGAATGCCCCAAATCGGTGATCACCATGGTCGAGGAGAAAGAGTGATGGCAAACTCAAGACAGCGAGTCGGAATGGAAGGTTCGATCGCCATCGCCGAGGCAGTGCGGCTGGCCAACGCGGATGTCATCGCCGCTTACCCCATCACCCCTCAGACCCATATCGTGGAACGGCTGGCCGAGATGGTGGCCAATGGCGAACTCGACGCAGAATACATTCCCGTGGAATCAGAACACTCGGCCATGAGCGCTTGCTTGGGTTCGGCGGCCGTAGGCGCACGCACCTTCACCGCCACAGCGGGGCAGGGACTCGAGCTGATGCACGAAGTGCTCTATGTGGCTTCCTCCATGCGCCTCCCCATCGTTATGGCCGTGGCGGACCGCGCCCTTTCAGCGCCTTTGAGCGTGTGGGGCGATCATTCCGACGCCATGGCCGTCCGGGATACAGGGTGGATTCAGATCTTCGCGGAGAATGCCCAAGAGGCCCATGATCTGGTCTTGTGGGCTTTCCGGGTGGGAGAGGATCCTTCAGTCCTCTTCCCCGTGATGGTTCACATCGACGGGTTCAACCTCTCGCACGTCACGGAGCCCGTGCTGATCCGGGATCAGGCCGACGTAAATCGGTTCCTCCCCCCCAACCGCTACCCCCTGCCGCTTCATCCCGATCGGCCCGTGACCATGGGGGCTTTCGGCCCGCCGGCCATCTATACGGAGGCTAAAAAAGCCCAAGAGGTGGCCTTCGAGAACACGAAGCCCTTCATCCTCAAGGCATGGGAAGAGTTCGAAAAGATCTTCGGCCCCCGCTACTCGCCGGTGGAAACTTACAAAGCAGAGGATGCCGAAACCCTTCTGCTCACCATGGGAAGTCTGAGCGAGACGGCGAGCCTTGCCGTGGACAAGATGCGCGCGGAAGGGAAACGAGTGGGATTGGTTCGCATTCGGTTATGGCGTCCCTTCCCCTTCGCAGAAATCCGGCAAGCGCTTTCCAGAGCAAAGACAGTGATCGTGTTCGACCGCAGCATCTCCTTCGGAGGGCCCGGCGGACCGGTCTTCTCGGAGATCAAGGCGGCGCTCTACGGGCAACCCGCGCAACCGAGGGTCGTGGGACTCATCGGCGGGCTTGGCGGACGGGATGTGACTCCTTCGGATTTCGAGTATATGGTCAACCGAGGGAACGAGATCGCTCAGAAAGGGAGCCCGGCAGAATCTGAAATGATAGGGGTGCGAGAATGACCCAAGCGGTTGTGAAATTCGGGAAGCGCGAAATCCCCACCGATGAGCCCTTCGCCTCCGGGCATCGGGGATGTGTGGGGTGCGGGGAAGCCCTCGCCGTGAGACTCGCGATGAAGGCCCTCGGAAGAGATATCATCGTCGCCAACGCCACCGGATGCATCGAGATCATTTCATCCCCCCTGCCGACTACGGCGTGGCGGGTGCCATGGATTCACACCCTCTTCGAGAACACGGCGGCGGTGGCCTCCGGCATCGAATCGGGCCTGAAAGTCCTCATGCGCAAAGGCCGGATACCGGAGCGGCAGATCCATGTGCTGGCCGTGGGGGGCGACGGCGCAACGAGCGATATCGGCATTCAGGCCCTCTCGGGGGCTCTGGAGCGGGGGCACGACTTCGTTTACCTCTGCTTCGATAACGAAGCCTACATGAACACCGGCATTCAGCGGTCGAGCGCCACCCCCTACGGCGCTTCCACCACCACCGCCCCCGCCGGGAAGAAGAGCATCGGCCAGCAAACATGGAAGAAGAACATGCCCGCCATCGCGGTGGCACACGGCATCCCCTATGTGGCCACAGCGACGCCGAGCTTCCCGTTCGATCTCATGGAGAAGGTAAAGAAGGCGGCCGAGATCAAGGGGCCCGCCTACGTTCACATCCTCTCGATATGCCCCACCGGATGGCGAGCGCCGACCAACAAGACGATCGCCTTAGGAAGGCTCGCCGTTCAGACCGGCATCTTCCCCCTCTATGAAGTGGAGAACGGGAAGTACAAGTTGAATGTGGACCGCGAGCTCAAACCCGTAGCCGAATACCTCAAGATGCAAGGCCGCTTCCGCCATCTCTCGGATGAAGAGATCCAGAAGATTCAGGAGCGAGTCTCGCGGGAATATGCCGAGCTCAAGGCGAAAGCGAGCGCCGCCGGGAAGGGATAAGTTTTCCTTTGATCCTCTTGAGAACCCGAAGGCCAAGGAAGGGAGAAGACATGGAGCTTCTCCCTTCTTTCTTTGTGATTGCCGGAAGAGGACATCCGGCACCGTTGCTTGTGGACGCGGGTCCGAAGCGAGCGCGTGCATTTCCATGACTTTTGGGCTTATAATCAGGCCAGACCACCATGCGGCAGATTCCCACCTTCACAGAAGAAGAACGGCTGTGGAAAACCGGACACCGCCTCATCGCGGGGATCGACGAGGTGGGGCGGGGACCGCTCGCAGGGCCTGTGGTAGCCGCAGCGGTGATCCTTCCCCCATACAGTGCTTTCCCGTGGCTGGCCAAGGTCAGAGATAGTAAACAGCTTTCCGCCGCCGCACGCGAGCGCCTCTCCAAGTGCATCCTCAAGGAAGCCCTGAGCGTGGGGATCGGGATGGCCCCCCCCGAGACCATTGACTCCGATGGCATCGTCGAGGCCACCCGGATCGCCATGCACGCCGCTGTGGCACAACTGGCCTTTCCGCCCGATTGGCTCCTCATCGATGCCGTGCGTCTTCCGGCGATACCGCTTCCTCAGATAAGCCTCATCAAAGGGGACGCCCGATCGCTCTCCATCGCCTCGGCTTCGATCGTAGCCAAAGTCTACCGGGACAAGCTCATGCTCGAGTACGATCGAATGTATCCCGGGTACGGCTTTGCCCGCAACAAGGGGTACCCCACCCCCGAACATTTGGCATGCCTCGAAACCTTAGGTTGTTGCCCCATTCACCGGAGAAGCTTTGCGCCGGTCGTTCGGGCGCGGGGGCATCATGAGTGAGAATCGCAAGAGACGCCTCGGGGATCGAGGGGAAAGGGCGGCCCGCGCCTTTCTGGAGCAACAGGGCTATCGGATCTTGGAAACGAATCATCGCACCCCCGCCGGCGAGATCGATATCGTGGCACGTGAGGGAGATTGGCTCGTCTTTGTGGAGGTGCGCACGCGGCGGGGCGATGCCTTCGGTACGCCGGAGGAATCCATCACCCCCGCAAAGCAGACGAAGCTCATCGAGCTCGCCCAATCGTATCTCCAGACGCACGAGAGCGTTCCGGAGCTCTGGCGGATCGATGTGGTCGCCATCGAGATCGGGAGAAAGGGAAACATCACGCGAATCGCTCTGATCCGGAACGTCACGGCCTGAAAATGCCGGAAACGTTCCGACCACAAGGCCGCTCGTGTGCTATCATAGAGGAAGCACGGAGCACCGTGGTCAGCGGTGCCGGGGTCACTTATGAAGTATCTCGTCCTCATACCGGATGGCGCGGCCGATTGGCCTCTCGAAGGGTACGGCGGCAAGACGTGCCTCGAACTTGCCCGCAAGCCAAACCTCGATGCCATGGCCCGGGAAGGCTACGTGGGCATGGCCCGAACCGTCCCCGAAGGGATGGAGCCATCGAGCGCATGCGCTTGCATGTCCATCATGGGTTACGATCCCCGCAAATACTACACCGGCCGAGGCCCCATCGAGGCCAGAAGCTTGGGAATCGAACTTCAAGAAGGCGAAGTCGTCTTCCGGTGCAACACGGTCGCTGTACGCGACGGCCGAATGTGGAGCTTCAACGCCGGTCATATCACCAGCGCCGAATCCCACGCCCTCATGGAAGCCCTGAACCGGGAGATGGGAAACGAACGGATCCACTTCTACCCCGGCGTGGGCTACCGGCACATCTGCAGCATCAAGGACGGGGAGGAATGTTTGGAAGCCGTCTGCACGCCGCCGCACGATATCCCGGACCAACCCATCGCGGACTATCTCCCGCACGGGCCGGGCAGCGAGATGCTTCTCGATCTCATGGAGCGCTCCAAAGCCATCTTCGCCCGGCACCCCGTCAATCTCAAGCGTCAAGCGGAGGGCAAGATCCCCGCCACCATGATCTGGCTCTTCTGGGGGGGCAAGCCCATCCGAGAGTTTCCTTCGTTCTATAGCCATTTCGGACTCAAGGCGGCGATGACCTCGGGCGTGGGGCTTCTCGAAGGGCTCGCCGAACTCACGGGCATGAAGGTGCTCAAGATCCGGGGCGTCACAGACAATACCGATAATGACTATCGGGCCCAATGCGAAGGCGCCCTCGCGGCGCTGAAGGACCACGATATCGTGTTCGTGCACATCGAAGCGCCGGACGAATGCGGGCACGAGGGGCTCACCGCCGAGAAGATCAAGTCCATCGAACGGATCGATGAATTCGTAGCGGCGCGTCTCCGCCGCTGGCACGAGGATGGCCTCCGAGTTCTGGTCATGCCCGATCACCCCACCCCCATTCAGATCAAGACCCACGTGGGCGAACCGGTGCCGTTCCTAATCTGGGGTCCGGGGATCCGGGGCAATGGTGCCCGGTCGTTCTCGGAAGCGGCCGCTCGAGCGACGGGTCTATTCGTGGAAGCCGCGCACGAGCTCATGGCTAGGCTCATCCAATAATTAACCGGCACAAAAGATGACCACGGGAAATCGCGTATCGGCTCCCGCGCCGGCTCGGGCGCGCCCGCTCTGGCTGGACATCGCTCTCGAGATCTCGATTCTGGTGGGCGTGTACCTCGTCTATTCCTTCTCGCGCGGCAGCATCGACGCCAAATCCGCCGTGGCCTTGGAGAACGCACGAACCCTCATCGATATCGAAAAGACGCTGGGCATCTTCGTCGAACCCGATATCCAATCGCTCTTCGTGGGGAGTTCTTTCCTCACCCACCTTGCCAATGTCCTCTACACCATCTGCTATTATCCTTCCGTGATCCTGTTCGCCCTCTGGGCATACTGGCGGCATCGGCCCCAGTACAAATTTATGCGGACCGTCTTCGTGATCTCGGCGGCCATCGCCTTCATCTCCTTCGCCCTTTGCCCGATGGCCCCCCCGCGTTTTTTCGATGGCAACCCGAACCATTCCGTGCTCGGAGCGGAAGACCTGGGATTCACGGATACCATCGCCGATCACTGGCATGCCAATCAGTCGCCCAACCAGAGGTTCTACAATCCCTTTGCCGCCATGCCCAGCCTTCACTTCGGCTGGGCCCTGATGGTCGGCATCGGGATCTGGTGGATGACCCGTTCCCGCTGGGGGAGAGCCCTCGGCGTGCTTCTGCCGATCGGAATGTTCTTCGGCATCACCGCCACCGCCAACCACTTCATCCTCGATGCGGCGGCCGGCGCCGCCGTCATCGGACTATCCTTCGCCTTGGCCGGTTTGATCTACCGGTACAAATCCCGCCTCTTTTCCACCCGCACTCACCCCCACTCCCTCTGAACCCAGCCCCAATCCTCAGGGATTTCCGGAGAAATATCGTTCATATACGGATATCTTGACAGCGAACTTCATCCGGGGTAGAATCCCCTCACCTACCGGGAGGGCTGACGAACTGGAGGGGCACGATCGCCGAACAATTGGCAGGCCTAGATCGGAAAGGGGGAATCATGGTACGGGTGATTATCGAGCGCCGGATCAAAGAAGGGATGGAACATGAATTCTGGGAGATGACCGCACGCCTCCGGGCAAGCGCCGTGCCGCAGCGGGGCTATGTATCCGGAGAAACATGGGTTGATAGCCAGGACCCCAGCTACTGCATCGTCATCAGCACATGGCTCACCGCGGAGGATTGGTATGCGTGGGAATCCAGTCCCGCGCGCAGGGCCATTGCCGCCGCTCTCGATCCTCTGCTCGCCGAGCCGACCCGCGTGCATGTACTCCGACCGCCGCAGGGAATCGAAGTGCGTTCTGATATTGCCATGCCGGCGGCGGCATAACGGGGATCTTGTGCGCCGGCCCATCGAAAGGGGCAAACCTCCCGGTAGCATCCCCCCTCAAAGCGCGCCCGAGGGCTCTCTTTGGAGGGGGGATTGACCGGCGGCCATTCCGTGGGTTATCTTGGAAGCCATGGAAAAAAGGGAAGTGGAAGGCCGGGTCTCGCTGGTGACCGGGGCATCACGGGGGCTGGGGCGGGCCATCGCCCTCAAACTGGCCCGCTCGGGATCCCGAGTGGGCATCAACTACCTTTCGAACGATGAAGCCGCACTGAAGGTCGCCGCCGAGATCGAGCACATCGGGGGGGAGGCAATGCTCCTCAAGGCGGATGTGTCGGATGCGCAGGCGGTCAGGGCCATGGTGCGTGAAGTAATCACAAAATGGGGGGGGATCGACATCCTCGTCAACAACGCGGGCATCGTGCGGGACACTCTCCTACCGCGCATGAGCGAGGAGGCTTGGGATGCCGTGATGAACACCAATCTTCGGGGGGCTTACCTTTGCACCAAATTCGCCCTCCGCCCGATGATCGAGCGGAAGTGGGGCCGGATCATCAACATCGCTTCGGTCGCGGGGATCATCGGCAATCAAGGGCAGGCCAACTATTCGGCCGCCAAGGGCGGACTCATCGCCTTTACGAAAAGCGTAGCTCGCGAGATGGGTTCCCGGAACATCACCGCCAACGCCATCGCCCCGGGATTCATCGTGAGCGATATGACCGAGCACTTGCCGCAAGAGACCAAGAACATGATCCTCTCCCGAATCGCCCTCCAGCGATTCGGCACCCCCGAAGATGTAGCGGAACTCGTGGCATTCCTGGCAAGCGACCGAGCTGCTTACATCACGGCTCAGGTGATCTCGGTCGACGGCGGGGTCATTTGAGAACCCCTCAGGGGTTGATTCGAAAACTCGGACCTCAGGCCACGGAAGCGATGCGCTGTTTGAGTTGGGCCAGCGCCTTATCGTATTCCCCGTCCAGCTTTGCAGAGAGTTGCCGCCAATTCTCCTGAAACTCGGCGGTTTGCTCGACGTTGATATTCAGCTTCATCCCGCTCATGCTGAGGCCTGTTTGCTGCTGAATCGTCCGGGTCAGCACCCTCTCCACTTCCGCCCTCAGTTGATCGTAATGTTGCTTCCGGGCCTGCGCATAGTAGTTGCCGAGGTTCTGAAGCTGCTGCTTGGCTTGCTCGATCGTACGCTTATCCTGCTTGAGAAGTGCCAATCCGGCGAAAACCCTTTCGGCGGTGGCAAGATCGCTCTCTTTCTTGGGCAAAGTCAGATTCTGCAAAAGAATCCCTTCGACCGCCTTGGCGATGGCCTTGACCTTCTTGGGATCCATCCCCTTCAGCGCCGATGCGAGATCAAACTGGGGATCGCGCAGAAATTGAGCGGCCAGCCGTTCCCCCTCGGAGCGATATTCAAGCTCCCGGATTTTCTCCTCCGGCACTTGAAGGCGATCGGCCCGTTCCATGGCCCGCTCGAGAGCCGTTTTCATCATATCATCGCCCATAGCTTGCCTCCGTATTTCCCCACGGCATTTACTTCCATGTCCACCATTTGTTCAGAATGAAATTGAAGAGCATGGCCACAAGGATAGCGATCAAGAGCGCCGCCATGTCGTAGAGCCCGAACCCCCTCGTGAGCGAATAGAACATCATGAAGTTCAGCGCCCAACCGACCCCGCAGATCAAGTTGAACCTGAGCATCCTCCCCAGAAGCGCCCCCACCCTTCCCTCGCGGCGATCGCGGAAGGTCCACACTTCATTCAGAATGAAATTGGAGAGGATGGCCGTCTCCACGCTGAGCGGATGGGCAAAGGTATCCCTGAGCCCCCCCCAGCGCTCGAGAAGCCAGTACACCCCCATGTTTACAAACACCCCGCTCCCGCCCACAAGGCAGAACTTGACAAACCGCTCCGCCTCCTTTTCGCTCTGGATCAACCGCCACAGATGCTTGAGGTAATTGATCTGTTCCTTTCGGTTGAACGTGCTCCGCCCCCGCTCTCGCCCGCCGAAGATGTAAGGCACCTCCACAATCCCGTTGTGTTTCCCCTTGACCAAGATTTCGAGGAGGATCTTATACCCCACGGGATTGAGGGTCACATCTTGAATCACTTCCCTTCGGAAAAGGAAAAATCCGGAGAGGGGGTCCTTGACAGACCGGATCTTGGCGAAGAGAAAGCGTGGGAGGATCTTGGCGCCCCGGGAGATCATCTCTCGCGTGAAGGTCCACCCCCGGGTTCCGCCGCCCTTCACATAGCGACTTGCGATCACGATATCGGCCTTGGCCATGGCCGCCAGAAGCTCCGGGATCTTCTCTGGGGGATGTTGTAGATCGGCATCGATCACACCGAGGATATCACCGGAGGCTTGGCGGAAGCCATCGATCACCGCCGTGGCCAACCCCATCTTCCCCGGCCGATGCACGACCTTGATGGGCCGCTTGCGGGCAAGCTCTTCGGCGAGCGTTCCGGTGCCATCGGGGCTATTATCATCCACGATGATCAGCTCATAATCGTACGCCGAGAGGGAAGCATGCACCCTCTCGACCAGATAAGGCAGGTTTTCGGCTTCATTGTAAGTGGGAACGATCACCGATAGCTTTGTCACCCTAGGGGTCCTTCGTGGAAAAATTTCTACCGGGGGATCGCCTTGCGGTCAAGCCGAGATCACTCTTACCTAGACTCTACCCCAAAACCGCCGGGGATGACAAGCACCCCCATCGAACGATCCTCCAAAACATTCCGCCGGGTACCGCCCACATGCGGCGATTCCCCCCGGAACCCGCAATTCACCCCGCCGAGAACTTCCGACCGGAAAAGGCATCCCCTCAAGGGATCTCGAATTCGTAAGTGAGCTTCTGTTCGTTCAAGCGCTGGGGAACAGGCTTGAGGAGCATTCCGGACTTGATAGTCTTGGGATCGATCTTCTTGCTGATCTTCGCCAGTACCCGCACCCCTTCCGGGAACTCCACAATCCCCAGTGTGTAAGGTTGCACCTCTTCAAATCCGGAGGGCCCGAAGACCACGGTAGAATACGTAACGAGCTTGCCCGGGCCTTTGATCTCGAACCATTCCACATCGCTCGCAAGGCAAAAGGCGCAGTCCATCCGCGGGGGGAAGAACTTCCTTCCGCATTTCTTGCATCGGGTCCCTTCGAGCTTGCCCTCGGCTAGATGATCTACAAAAGCCACCGACTTGGCTTGTTTGGTGAAGCTGACGACCCCGAAATTCCCGAAGTCCATTCTTTACCTCCCGAAGATAATGACGTTGGCATAGGTCCCCACGCCGCCGACGTTGTGAACGAGTCCGATCTTGGCATCCTTGACCTGCGTTTCGCCGCACTCGCCGCGGAGCTGATGGACGATCGTTCGCACTTGAGAGCCGCCGGTCCCGCCGATCGGGTGCCCCTTCGAGAGCAATCCGCCATCAACGTTGACCGGGATCTTGCCGGTGTGATAGGTTTCCTTGCTCTCGATGAGCTTCCCGCCTTCTCCCGTCTTGGCAAAGCCGAGGTCCTCGTAAGCCAGAATCTCGGAGATGGTGAAACAATCATGCACTTCCGCTACATCGATATCCTCCGGACCGACTCCGGCCATTTCATAGGCGATCTTGGCGGCATTGCGGACGCTATCGAAATTGGTGAGGGATTTGCGGCTGCTCCAATTGAGCTCCGAAGTGGCCATGCCCACGCCCAGAATCCAGATCGGCTTGTTCGTGTACTGACGGGCTTTGGCGGCGCTGGCGAGGATCACCGCCGAAGCGCCATCGCAATTGGCGCAACAATCGAATTTCTTGAGGGGCGAGCAGACCATATCGGCATTGAGGCATTCTTCGAGGGTCAGCTTCTTCCGATAGTTGGCCTTCGGGTTCTGGGAACCATAGAACGAGTTTTTCACCCGGACGAGGGCCAATTGCTTTTCGGTGGTGCCATAGGCATCCATGTGAGCCCGCGCGTAAAGCGCATGGCCGCCGGGCATGGTCGTTCCGAACGGGGAGCTGAACATCGTATCATCCCCCCGCCCCATCACCTGCGCCGCCTCCCGTGAGGTGAGCTCGGACATCTTCTGAAAGCCGATCACCACCACGAGATCGTGCAGACCGGATTTGATGAGCGAGTACCCCACCCGCACGCCCGTGGTTCCGGAAGAACAAACGGTCTCAAGATAGAAAGTGGGACTCGGGGTAAAGCCCAGATACTCCGAAATGAGCGCCGCCGGCGTGCGTTGCTTATCGTACTCCGGCGCCGAGCAAATGATGGAAGCATTCACATCCTTCGGAGCAAGATTGAGCCCTTGGGCCGCATCCTTGTACGCCTCAAAACAGAGCTCACGGATGGACATCCCGCAATCGCGGGTGAATGCCGTCTGTCCTACGCCGATCACGGCCACTTCTTCTTTCAAGACTTCCTCCTCCTGTGATAGTCGGCCAAGCGATCTCTCCGCACAGCCGAGTTATTTTAACAAATCTCACCCCGGTTTGCATGTTGCCGGAGGCTGAACTTTTGGGGCACCGCGCCTATCGCACTTCCCTCAGCACAAGACAACAATTCTGACCGCCCATGCCGAACGAATCCTTGAGGCATACGCGAACCGGACGGCGACGGGCTTGGTTGGGGACGTAGTCAAGATCGCATTCGGGGTCGGGAGTCTCGTAATTGATCGTCGGGGGGATGACTCCGTCCTTGATGGTGAGCACAGCCGCCACCGCCTCCACCGCCCCCGCCGCGCAGGCCGAATGCCCGATCATGGATTTATTCGAGCTGATCGGGATGTGATGGGCTTTCGGGCCGAAGACGAGCTTGATGGCTTTCGTTTCCGCAGCATCGTTGTAACGCGTGCCCGTTCCATGAGCGTTGATGTAATCCACCTCATCGGCCGAGACGCCGGCATCCTCCAGAGCGGCGCGAATGGCCACGGCCTCCATTTGCGGGTCCGGCGCCGTTTCGCTATAGGCATCGAACGACCAACCCGCGCCGGCAAGCTCGGCAAGGATCGGCGCACCCCGGGCGGCGGCGTGCTCGTAGGTTTCCAGAACGAGGAGTCCGGCCCCTTCCCCGTAAACGAATCCGTCGCGGTTCAGATCGAAGGGCCGGCTGGCCTTGGAAGGATCGGGATTCCGCGAAAGGGCTCCCACAATGGACATACTGGCAATCGCGATCCCGCTCAAATTGCCCTCCGCCCCACCGGCGATCATCACCTCGGCATGGCCGAGCCGAATATGGCCGAGCGCCGTGCCGAGCGCATCGGCGCCGCTCGCGCACGCGCTATTCACGGTCGAGTTCGGCCCCCTCATTCCGAATTCAAGACCCACCTGCGCCGAGACCATGCTCGGGGCAATCTTGCTCACAAAAAGCGGATCGATCCGCTTGGGGCCTTTCCGGTTGAGGAGTTCCCCCTGCTCGACCACCATCGAAGTCATGCCGCTCGTGGCAATGATCACGCCCACTCGAGAAGGGTCTTCCCGCACCATATTCAGCCGCGCCGATTCCAGCGCCATTCGGGCGGCGGCGATCGCAAACTGCGTACACCTTCCGGTGCGATCGGCGCGTTTTTCGGACATGAAATCCCCGGGGTTAAAGTCCCTGACCTCCGCCGCCACTTTCACGGGGTAGTTCGAAGCATCGAACCGCGTGATCGGCCCGATCCCCGATCGGCCCTCCACAAGGTTTCTGAAAAAGTCTTCCGCCGAAAGTCCGATGGGGGTGATGGCCCCCACTCCCGTGATGACAACGCGTTTATGAGACATTTCGATCTTCCTTATTCGAAGGGCCTCGTTTCTCCTCTCCCGGGATGCGCGGCCGCGCCCTGAAGCGAGAGGGAACACGAAGCATCTTCTTGCAGAATCTCATTTTGGTAGAGTCACGGGGGCAAGGGAAAGGCCGCCGTCGATCACGATGATCTGGCCGCGGATCATGTACGCCGCATCACTGCAGAGGAAAGCAACCACCTCCGCGATATCCTCCGGTTGCACCATCCGTCCGGCGGGGGTGGTGCGCCAAGCCGGCTGGGGCAGGCCGGGATCGGCGGTGTAGAACTTGATGGCTTCGGTCTCCACAGCGGCGGCCGAGACGCCGTTGACGCAAATACCCTTCGGCGCAAGCTCGATGGCGAGATACCGGGTCAGGGCCTCGAGAGCGGCCTTGGATACCCCGACCGCCGTATAGATGGGCAGAACCAGTCGAGAGCCGAGGCTCGAAATACTCACCATCCGGCCGCCATGGGGCATGAGTTTGGCCGCCCGCTGCGCACAGATGAGAAACGCCCGGGCGTTGACATCCATCGTCCAATCCCACCCTTTCTCATCGAGGTCGAGGGCTGCGCGGGCCACCCCTGAACCGGCGTTATTGATGAGGATATCGAGCCGACCGAACTCCCGTTCGATCTCATCGAACATGGCATGGATCTTCTCCGGCTCGCCCACGTTGGCCTTGATGGCATGTGCCCGGCGCCCTTTCCGGCGGATTTCCTCCGCCGTGGCCTCGGCGGCCGCCCGCTTGCGGAAATAGTTGATGATCACGTCGGCGCCCCCTTCAGCAAGTTTGAGGGCGATCGCCCGCCCGATGCCCCGCGAGCCGCCGGTGACCAGCGCTACCTTACCGTTTAACGGCATCTCTCCCCCGACTCAGTTCGTATTCTTGCCGGCGGGCTTCGAGACGAGCGGGCGGAATGCCGCACATCCCTTCCCACCGGGCAGCCCAATCGTGATAGTCCTCGTTATCCCACGCCTCATCCATGAGAAGCCGAACCCGCTCGGCGTATTCGGAGATCTCCCGATCGAAAGTGGTGAAAAGCTTCTCCGCGCCCTCATGGGTGGGTTTGGCCCCGTACTGCTGGAGGATCTGCCACATCACCCGCGGGTGATCGATCATCGGGCACGGCCGGAGGGTGTTGTAACTGAAGGGTTGGCTCTCCTTGATCGCGGTGAAGAAAGGCGAGCCCAACGCCTCGCCGAGGGAACACTGATGGATATTGTGGGTCGCGAAGTGGCAGAAGATGCACGGCTCCACATCGCCGCGGTGATTGATGTGAAAGTACAGCCTTCCCCCCGCGATGCACCCGCCGGTGAGCGGGCCGTCATTCCAGAAATCGATGGGCAGGATCGGTTTGGTGCTGCGAATGCGCCGGAGGGTTTTGCGGATCTGGTCCCGTTGCTCCGGCGTGGGCATGAGGCTCATATCCGGATCGCCTCCGATGGGCATATAGAGGAAAAGCCATCCGTAGAGAGCCCCCTTTTCGATGAGAAAATCGAACCACTCATCCGAACAAATCGCATCCACATTCTGGCGCGTCACGAGCGTGGAGAACCCGAAGACACAGCCCGCATGGCGGAGGTTGTCCATTGCGCGCACGCACACATCAAAGGCACCCGCGCCCCTTGCGGCATCGGTATATTCCCGGGGTCCGTTGATGCTGATTTGAGGGGCCACATTCCCAAGCTTCACCAATCGAAACGCCATCTCTTGGTCAATGAGTGAACCATTGGTGTAAACCTGAAAGAAGGATTTGCCGTGAGCCTTGACCACATCGAGCAAGGGAGGATAGATAAACGGCTCGCCGCCGAGGACGATGAAGAAGTTGATGCCCAGATCCTCGGCCTCGCCGATGACCCGATCGAAAATCTCGGGTTCCATATCGCTCTTACGGTCATAGCTTGCGGCGTAGCATCCCGTGCACCGATAGTTGCAACGCATGGAAGGGGAAATGAGCATCACGTAAGGAGGTGTGATCCCGAACTCCCGCAGGCAGTATTCCCGTATCTCAGGGTCCCTGAAAAGCATGCTGATGACCATCCGGGCGATATACTTTTCGCGGACCCGCGGGTGGGTATTCCGTAAGACCCGGCCCAAGAAATCCCGGCCGGGCGCTCCCTCCCTCAGCCACCCATGCACCCAATCGCGGATCACCTTTTGTTTTTCCCCCTTGGCAATCCGATCCACTGCCTTGGCGAGATACCGCGCGTTTCGATCGGGATCTGTGCCCAAGATCGTCAGCGCATGCGCCAGCACCCTCTCCGCAATCGCCCGCTTGGAATGGAAAAAGACCCGCTGCCTGATGGTGCCGAGTGCCATACCGTCCCTCCTTACATCCTTGTGCTACATTCCGGTCATGCCTCCCCGTCTCTGCATTCTATCCATCCGTTCGCCGCTTAGCCCTTCTCCGCTACCTTCGCCTCGATATATTTGATGAAACCGCCCATGTTCGTAACCTTCTTGATCTCCTCGTCATCGATCTCGATATCGTAATGATCCTCCACGGCTACAAGGATCTGGACGATATCCAGCGAATCGGCATCGAAATCTTTGAAGGTCGCCTCAGGACTGAAATTCAGGTTCGGCTTGCGAACGATTCGACTGATGATTTGCTTCACGGTCTCTTCAACTGTAGCTGACATCCTAACCTCTCCTTCGGAATGCGAGAAATGAACCCGGCTTCCTTTTAGCTATCCTTCCCGATGAACTTTCCCCCGGGCCGAGGCCAACTCCTTCTTGAGAAGGCCCACGAGATCCCGCTCCACCGCAAATCTGGCCTGACCGATGGCCCTAGCCATCTCCGCCGCATCGGCGCGGCCGTGCACCACCACCGAGACCCCGTTCACCGCCCAGAGGGGCCCACCCCCGTGGGCCTCCGCCGCATTGGTGGCCGTCACTAGTTCACTCACCAAACCCCGGAGTTCCGCCTCCGGAAGCTTTCCATTCACCTTCGATTGAAGCCAACCACCGATCGCCTTCCCCAATGCCTCAGTATACTTCATCACGATGTTGCCCACAAACCCATCGCACACCACCACATTGGCCTTTCCCAAGACGAGATCATGGCCCTCCACGTTGCCGATGAAGTTCAACCCGGATTCCTTGAGGAGCGGATAACTCTCGTTGACTACGGAGTTCCCCTTCCCCTCCTCCGCCCCCACACTGAGAAGCGCCACGGTCGGATTCGGAATGCCCAGAAGCTCGCGGGCATACACCGTGCCCACCACCGCAAAATCCAGAAAGTGATGGGGCTGACAATCCACATTGCCGCCCAGATCCATGACCACGGTCTTCGGGGCAAAGCCAAGGAAATTCCCCCCGAGTACAGGGCGGGACATGCCTTCGATCGTGCCGAGAAGATAAAGGGCGGAGGCGACTACCCCACCGGTGGGACCGGCGCTCACCACCGCATCGGCTTTGTGATCCTTCACGAGTCGGGTGGCGACAACGATCGAGGCATTCCGCTTTTGCCGAAGGGCAAAGGCGGGGTGCTCCCCTTCCACGAGATACTCCCCCGCATGCACGATCTCGATATTCACCCCCGAAGAATCGTGCCGGGCTAGTTCGGCGCGCATGCGGTCTTCCGGACCGACGAGCATGATCTGCACCCCGTATTCCCGGGCCGCCATCACCGCCCCCTTCACAATTTCGGCGGGGGCATGATCGCCCCCCATTCCATCCACAGCGATCTTTATCATCCTTAACCCTCAACGATGGGCATCGCTTTCCTGAGGCTGCCCATCATAGCCATCAACCGGCAAGAGAAAAGTCGTTTTCCCGGAGAGGACCACATCACCGTCCCGGTTCGTTACCTCGAGGTCGACGGTCATGAGAACGAGCTTCCCCCGAGCCCTTTTGCCGCTGATCCGGGCACGGGTAGTCAGCGCATCACCCACCGAGGCGGCCCGATGAAACCCGAACTCCTGTGAGACATGGATGGTCCCCGGCGGCAAGCTCATTCGCTCGGCAAGGGATCGGAAGGCCAAGGCCGCGATGGCCATCGGGGGGACGATATTGCCCTCCCGGTAAACAGGGTGAGTGGCTTCCACTGCATCGAGATAGGCAACGACCATCGAGCGGTCGAGTACAGCCTCGGCAGAGGGAAAGGTGTAGCCGATCTCCCGGGGAACGCCTTCCGTGTTCATTCGCTTTGACATCTTCGTAAGAGAGCAACCCGGATCCGCCGCTCCCCCCACAGCCTTGCAACCTTCATATCACAAATGGAGCGAGGGTGTCAATGCATGAGATTGATTGGGGTAACTGTCAACCTTTGGTGGGTGGGCAAAAACAGCGATTGAAGAGGCGAGTGCACAAGATATCTCTCTCGGGGGATTGGGGGATCCCCCAAGA
>DAOTYO010000060.1:0-28737 GCA_034434815.1 Dehalococcoidia bacterium | reverse complement strand
CGGGGGATCCATCTCCAGCGCTCTGACCAGGGCCGCATAAGCATCCCGGGCGATGGCATGTTCGATGTTCTCGGGGTCTATGAATCCGCACCGTTCGAGAAGCACCGGCGTTTCGATGGCAAAGCGGGGCAGGTCCTTGAGAGAGGGAATCATCTCGTTTGTATCGAGTGCCCCGAGAATGAATTCCAGAGAAGGGTCTTCGCCCAGAACGTAGTCTCGGGTGAGGATCCGGGCGATCTCAGGCGTCACGTAGCCGTAGGCGATGGGAGGGTATCCGGAAGCGGGCTTGGTGATGATCACCAGTGGCTCGGCATAACAATGCCCCATGCAACCCACTTCAATGATGGGTATATCCGTCCGTCCGGCTTCCGTGAGCGCCTGTCGGAAGGCTGCAGCGGTTTCGATGGCGCCCGCTGCTCGACCGCAGGTGGCGGTGCCGACGAGGATCACGGGGTTCGGGCTTTCAAACGTCTGGCGCCACCGCGCTAGGGCCGTGTCCCGGATACGGGCGAAGGCCTCGGAGACATTCGGGCTCACGCTTCTTCCCTTGCCTCCTTGCCTTTCTGGATTTGGTGGGAAAGGAGGATGCCGTCCACCCGGGTAGGACTCATCTTGCCCTGGACTTCCCCATCCACCACGGTCACAGGGGCCATGGTGCAGCACCCGACGCAGGCCACCGTGTCGAGATCGTACTCGCGGTCGGGGGTGGTTTGCCGGCGGTCGATGCCCAGACGGCGTTTCCACGCATCCAAAATGATCTGGCCCCCTTTCACGTGACATGCGGTGCCCATACAAACGCGGATGGAATGCCTGCCCGGAGGGTTGAGCCGGAACTGGTTATAGAACGTGACCACACTGTAGACGTCCATATCCGGGATTCCCAGGTGCTCTCCGATCGCGAGCATGGCCTCAGCCGGAAGATAGCCGAAGCGGCGCTGCGCCTCCTGCAAGGCGGGGATCAGGCTTTCCCGCTCTTTGGCAACCGAAGCCCGAACGTGATCGAGGAACTTGGCCAGCTCCTCGCGTTCTTCCCCGGGCGTGGGGGGGGAGCCTCCCATCATTGAATCCTGTGGGGATGGCGTTGTGGCCTCCATATTTCGTGCATCGATGCCGGGCCTTTGGCGAGGCAAAATTATAGGGGCGGGTCTTGTGCCGCGCCCCTATACGGTCTGCGCGAAAGAAGCGATGGACCCTATGCCTTCTTCAAAAGCGCTTCAATGCGTTTGAGGAGCTCCTCCGGCTTGACCGGCTTATCGATGTAGTCCTCGGCTTCCAACATCATGCCCTTGGAGACGGGGATGTTGCTTTCACCCTTCCTCTGGGCGTAGCTTGTGAGCATGATGACCGGAATCTTGCTCAAGTTGGGGTCCTTCTTGAGTTGCTCGGCCGCGGTGAACCCATCCTTGACCGGCATGATGACATCCAGAATGATCAGATCGGGCTTCTCCTCTTTGGCCTTCTTGAGTCCGGCGTTTCCTTCGGTGGCTACCACCACCTTGTATTTGGTTTCGAGCACCGTTTTGGTGGCTTCGACGAAATCGGGATCGTCATCCACCAAAAGGATCTTGGGTTGCTTCGTGGCCATGCCTCCTCCTTTCGAAAATCGAAGCAAAAGATATCAGACGGAAGTTCTGTAACCGTTCTTGATGATTTTGCCGACCCGCTCGAGGATGAGGGCGGGTGTGATGGGTTTCTCGATGTAATCGTCTACCGCCAGTTGCTCCCCCGTCTCACGTTCGAACTGGGCCCGGCTGGACTCTTCCCGAACCGAGGTCAGGATGAGTATCCGGATATCGTTCCATTCGGGATGAGCGGGATCCTTGAGCTTTTTGTAAACGGCAAATCCCCCCATGCCCGGCATGATAAGATCGAGGATCACGAGATCCGGTTTGTCCTCCCGGATCTTTTCAAGGCCCTCGACGCCGTATTTGGCGGTGGTCACCTTGTATCCTCCGGCTTCGAGAACCATCGTGAGGACCTCCCGGATATCGGGGTCATCATCGATTACCAGAATTTTGCGGGCTTCGGTCAACCCCCTACCTCCAATGCCGGTTTCATTATACTAACAGCGGAAGCGTTGCGTCCAGTGTGCGCCATGTGTTTTTTCCGGATCAAGGATTCCGGCGGATGGGCAGAACGAAGGTGAACTTGGTTCCGCAGCCCGTTTCGGGGCAGGGGCTTGCAACCCAGATGCGGCCGCCATGGGCCTCGATGATCCGTTTGACGATGGCCAGCCCCAAGCCGGTGCCTGAAGTCGGATCCACGTTGGAAGCGCGGTAGAAATCTTCGAAGATCCGGGGTAGGTCCTCCTTCGGGATGCCAATGCCGGTATCGGAGATTTCGCACTGGATTTGTCCATCCACCTCGAGAACTTTGAGACAGATTGTTCCCCCCTTTTCGGTGAACTTGATGGCGTTGCTGAGAAGATTGGTGAGCGCCTGTTCGATCCGCGGGGCGGAGCAGTAGATAGGGGGCAGAGAGGGCGGGATCTCGACCTTGAGAGCCAATCCCTTCTGTTCGGCCAGACGGTGGGCCTCCTCGACGATGGAATGGGCCAGCTTCGGGAGGGGAACGGTCTCCATCTCTTTGAGGATCTGGCCGCTCTCGATGCGGGAGATATCGAGGAGATCGCTGATGAGATCGAGAAGTCCGTTGATCCGGGCACTGCTGCGTTCGATCATGTGCCGGTGTTTTTCGTTCAGTTCTCCCGAATATCCCCCCAGCATGACGCTGAAGTAGCTTTGAATGGCGGCCAGCGGCGATTTGAGATCGTGGGCCACTACGGAGAGGAAGCCGAGGAGCTTGTTCTTGGCTTGCTCCACCTTGTTCAGTTCTTCCTTGACTTGTTCGAGCTGAGCGATCTTCTCTTCGAGGCGCTCTTCGTAGAGTTTCTCTTTGGATTCATGATGCCGGGCCTTGCGCAGGGCAATCCCCCCCAGCCCCGCCACGAGGGTGAGGAATTCGATATCGTCGGGGGTGAAACGGCGCGGTTTATCGGTGTAGATACGCAGCACGCCGATGATCTCGCTGCCGGCGACGAGAGGAAGGGAGAGCATGGAAGCGATCCCTTCGCTGATCGCCTGAGCGCGGTAGTGGACCCTTCGATCTGTGCTTACATCATAAACGGCCACGGGCTTGCCCGTGAGGACCTCGGCAAGGATCGGGCCCACATCCACCGGGCCCTTTTTGATATAGGAATCGCTGAGCCCGTAGGCGGCGGTATGAAGGAGGTGTTTGCGGTCCGGCGAGAGGAGCATGAGGGAACACGCTTTGACCCCCATGGCCGCGGCGGTGCTCCGGACGATGCTATCGAGCACGCCCGCCGTATCGGTGCGCGAGGTGACCTCCACGGCGATCTGATAGAGCGCCTTGTAGTAGTCGGGGGGTTTCGAGTTCAGTTCGTGAGTCACCGCCGGCCATCCTCCGGAGGCGGAATGTTCTGCCGCTGGTTTCACGTACCTTAATATTGGCACAATTATGCCAATGCGGATGGTTGAAGTCAAGCCGCATGGCGCCGCCCATCGATCTCTTGGGCGCTTGTTTCGAATTGATCACCTCACTGTGGACCTTGTCCCGGAATTCCCCCACACCCCATGAACGATCCGGCTTCCCCGATCCCACTCACACGCCCAAAGGGTTTTGGGGGGTGTCCCCCCAAATCCCCCCGGCGTAGAGGTATCTCTGCCCTCTCTTCTTCAATCGCTGTTTTGGCATAGGCTCGAATGTTGAGACTGAGGATGCACTGTGCTAAAATCCCCGTGGAGAGGCAAGCCGCTTCGCTCATGAGACGGCGAGGAGGGCTTGCCCGATTCGTTGAGAGGCCGCTGGCGGCTGGAGATCGGAGGCACAAGTGCTGCCCAAGAGGCGGATGCGGATACGGGAAGTGTCTTCATCGGGGGGATTCGAACCCCGGATTGTGGGATTTGTCTGCAATTGGGGGGCTTACAGCGGGATCGAGGTGGCCGGGAATAGGCAGATCGAGTACCCGGCGAATGTACATCTCATCCGGGTGATGTGTCTGGGGAGAGTCCATCACGGGCTTGTGCTGAGGGCTTTCGAGATGGGCGCGGACGGGGTGATCCTTCTGGGATGCCCCTCCGGGCAGTGCCGCTACCGCTCCGGAATCGAACAAACGAAAGCGATGGTGGCTCAGGTCAAACGGATGCTCAATATGCTCGGGATGGGATCGAAACGGATTCATCTGGTGGAGGTGCCGGCCGGAGACGGAGAATTCGCGGCCCGCCGGATCACCGCCTTTGTCAAGCGTACCCAAGAGATGGGGCCGAGTCCGGTCAAATATGTGCCCAAACAACCCGAACTCGCTCATGAGCTGACGTCCCTACTGGAGTCGAGTTCGAAACCCTATCCTTCCCCGATCCCCGCCGGTACGGAGAAAGCCCCATGAAGGATCAGGGGAAAATCATCGCCGAAACGCAAGCCTATGCTTGTCTCGATTGCGGCAAGTGTACGGCGGTGTGTCCGCTCACCCGGCACGGCGCGGCCTTTTCGCCCCGCATGCTCGTCTACGATGCCCTGCATCGGGATGCGGATATTCTTCTGAACGGAGGGGGCCTCTGGGAATGCCTCACCTGCGGCCGGTGCGAGAGCATTTGCACCTCCGGTGTCCGATACGGGGAGTTCATCAAGGCGCTCCGGGGGCTGGCCCACGATCTCGGTGTGAGCGGACGGTGTACGCACGGCGGAGCGCTGCAGGCGCTCATGCATATCATGACCGCCGAAGACCTCAAGCAAAGCCGCTTGGATTGGCTTTCCAAACAACTTGAAGTGACCACCAAATCCGAGATCCTCTTTTTCGTGGGGTGTGTCCCCTACTTCGATGTGTTCTTCGCCGATCTGGACGTGGCCACTCTGCGGGCGCCCAAGGGGAGCATCGCCCTGCTCAATCATCTGGGCATCGTGCCGGCGCTCTTGCCCGACGAGCGGTGTTGCGGGCATGATCTCCTCACGAGCGGGGATATCGAGGGCTTTCGAAAGCTGGCCGGGATCAATCTGGAGCAAATCCGCCGGAGCGGGGCCAAGCGGATGGTGCTCTCGTGCGCGGAAGGGTACTATACGTTCAAGTATCTTTACCCCCGCTACGGGAAGGATACCGGGCTGGAGATTTTGCATATCACCGAAGTGCTGGCCCGCGCCGTATCCGAGGGAAAGTTGAAATTTTCCATCCCCATGAAGAGGAGAGTGGTGTTTCACGATCCCTGCCGGTTGGGGCGGCTTTCGGGAATCTACGATGCTCCCCGCACGCTCCTTGAAGCCATCCCCGGGCTGGAGGTTGCCGAGATGCGGTTCAATCGCTCCTCTGCCCTCTGTTGCGGGACGCAATCGTGGATGAACTGCGGCGCGGTGAACAAACAGATACAGATGGAACTTTTGAAAGAAGCCAGAGCCACCGGAGCCGATCTTCTGCTGACCGCTTGCCCCAAGTGCCAGATTCATCTCAGGTGTGCCATGCGGGATGAGAAAGCAGGGGCGGATGTTCAGATGGAGATCGAGGACGTTGCCCGTTTTGCGGCCAGTGCGCTCTGGCCGGGGAGGAGGTTTATCGCATGAGCGAGAAGGATCTCAGAATCGGGGTGTTTGTGTGCGATTGCGGGCTCAACATCGCCGGCGCGGTGGATACGGAAGCGGTCCGGGCCTACGCCGAGACCCTGCCGGATGTGGCCGTGGCCGTGCGCAATCGCTACACCTGCGCGGATCCGGGTCAGGAAGAGATCAAGCGGCATATCCGGGAACACAATCTCAACCGGGTAGTGGTGGCCTCCTGTTCGCCGCGTTTGCACGAATCCACTTTCCGGGCGTGCGTTGCGGACGCCGGCCTCAACCCTTACCTTTTTGAGATGGCCAACATCCGGGAGCACTGCAGTTGGATTCACTCGTTCGATCGGGATCGCGCTACCGAGAAGGCCAAGGACGCGGTTCGGATCGCGGTGGCCCGGGCCCGGCATCTGGCTCCCCAACTGGAGGCACATGTGCCGGTGACGGATGCGGCGCTGGTCATCGGCGGGGGGGTGGCGGGCATTCAGGCCGCTCTCGATCTGGCCAATACCGGTCATCAGGTGTATCTCGTGGAGAAAGCGGCTTCTATCGGTGGGATCATGGCTCAGCTCGATAAGACCTTTCCCACCATAGATTGCTCGATATGAATCCTCGGACCCAAGATGATGGATGCCGGTCGGCATCCCCGGATCAAGCTCCTGACCTTGAGCGAAGTCGAAGAGGTCACGGGATACGTGGGCAACTTTCATGTGAAGGTGCGCAAGAAGGCCCGTTTTGTGGATGAAGGCGCATGTACCTCGTGCGGCGAATGTGCCACCGTCTGCCCGGTGACCGTGCCGGATGAGTATCAGATTGGCCTGGGCACCCGCAAGGCCATCTACAAGCCGTTCCCTCAGGCGGTGCCCTCCGCCTACGTGATCAATCTGGCCGATTGTCTCGGGATGAATCCCATCGCCTGCGGCAAGTGCGCCGAGCGGTGCCAGAAGAAGTGCATCGACTTCGATATGCGCGATGAGATCATCGAGTTCGATGTGGGGGCGATCATTGTGGCCACGGGCATGGAGCCGTACGATCCCACCGCGATGGACGAATACGGATACACGCGCTTCGAGAACGTGATCACGAGCATGGAGTTCGAGCGGCTCATCTGTGCCAGCGGCCCCACGGAGGGCCATCTCGTTCGCCCCAGCGATCATAAGATCCCCAAACGGATCGGCTTCATTCAGTGCGTGGGTTCGCGGATGGACAGCCGCGGCAATCCGTATTGCAGCAATATCTGTTGCATGAACACAGTCAAGGATAGCTTGCTCCTCAAGGAGCACTACCCGGATATCGAAATCTATGTGTTCTATATCGATCTCCGGGCCTTCGGAAAGGGGTTCGAAGACCTCTTGAAGCGCAGCCGGCAGGCCGGGGTCAAGTACATCCGGGGCCTTCCCGGCAGCGTCGTCGAAGATCCCGAGACGCGCAATCTCATCGTGAGCGTGGAGAACACCACCGCCGGAAGGGTCGAACAGTACGAATTGGACATGCTCATCCTTTCCGTGGGGCTCAAGCCGCGGGAGGATGCCGATCGTTTGCGGCAGATTCTGAACCTCTCGAAGACGAGCGATGGCTTTCTCCTCGAAGCTCACCCCAAGCTGCGGCCGGTGGATGCGCCCACGCCGGGGGTGTTCCTCGCCGGATGTGTGGAAGCGCCCAAGGATATCAAGGATAGCGTGACTCAGGCCAGCGCTGCGGTGGCGCGCGCTTCCACGGTGCTCAATTCCGAGCGATTGGTGGTGGAAGCGATCACCGCTGTCGTGGATAAAGATAAGTGCACGGCGTGCGGCGTGTGCGCCCGGGTGTGCCCGTTCGGTGCGATCAAGTTCGATAAGGACAAGAAGGCGCCGCCCGAAGTCATCGAGGCGATGTGCGCCGGATGCGGCACGTGCGCCGCCGAGTGCCGTTTCGATGCCATCACCCAGCGGCACTTCACCGATGAGGCCCTCATGGCGGCGGTGGAGGCGGCGGTGGGTGAGAACGGGAGGGAGCGGATCGTGGTCTTTGCGTGCAACTGGTGCTCGTATGCCGGGGCGGATGGGGCGGGGGTGGCGCGCCTCCAACAGCCGCCCAATGCCCGGATCATCCGCACCATGTGCAGCGGGCGCGTGGCCGAGAAGTTCATCCTGCGCGCCTTCGAGCTCGGCGCGGCGATGGTGCTTGTTTCCGGTTGTCATCTGGCCGATTGCCACTACATCAGTGCCAACTCATGGACTCAGAAACGGGTGGATCGCCTGTGGGATCGGCTCGAGAAGCTCGGTATCCGGCCGGAGCGGTTGCAGCTCGAGTGGATCAGCGCGGCCGAGGGCCAGAAGTTCGCCCGGGTGATGCAGGAGATCGAGGAGATGCGGAAGACCGTCACCGCCGAAGAGATCGAGCACACCCGGAGGGTTCTGGCTGAGGAGCGGGAAAAGGAGGCGGTCAGGAAGAAACCGAGAGTGAAGGCCTAGTCCCGGTCGATTCCAACCGCTGGATACGAGATCCGAAGGCAAGGTGACGATGGCAGAGCAAGAGAATTTCCGATGCTTGCGTTGCGGCTATGAATATTCCCAGCCGAAGTCCGGAAAGGCTCAGGTTGAAGAGCGCATCTGCCCCAAGTGCAAAAGCAATAGCGTGAGGAAGCTGAGCAAATGAGGGGGGGAGGATAGAAGCCCTCTTTGCGCGCTTTTCCCGGGAGAGGAAGGGATCTGTCCGCGCCACGGGACCCATTCGTAGAAAAAGCCGATCCGTCGTGTTAAACTAATGGGGTGTGAACGGAAACCGTTTGCCGGGCCCGATGGCGGCAGAATGGTGGTCAAGGGATGAAATACTGGAGAAAACCTCTCGATCGCGATAAGGTCAAACCGGTTCGCGGTCTGGTGCGGGTGATTCCCGATCGGTGCAAAGGGTGTGGATTCTGTATCAATCTCTGCCCGCGGCATGTGCTCGAGGAATCGGCCGAGTTCAATCAGAAGGGCTATCATTACCCCTATGCGGCTCGGCCCGAGTCGTGCGCCGCCTGCGGCCTGTGCGAGATGCTGTGCCCCGATTTCGCGATCAGCGTTATCGAGGTTGAGGAGGAATCCCGTGTCTAGGAAGGGGCCGCTCGAGGGCGTCTTCTTTATGAACGGGGATATCGCCTGCGCCGAAGGGGCGATCAGTGCCGGGTGCCGTTTCTTCGCCGGCTACCCCATCACCCCGGCCACCGAAGTGGCGGAACGGATGGCGGAGCGGTTGCCGGAAGTGGGCGGGACCTTCATTCAGATGGAAGATGAGATCGCCTCGATGGCGGCGATCTTGGGCGGCTCGTGGGCGGGGGTCAAGTCCATGACCTCCACTTCCGGTCCGGGATTCAGTTTGATGATGGAGAACATCGGCCTCGGGGCGATGACCGAAACGCCCTGCGTGGTGGTGGATGTCCAGCGGGCCGGCCCTTCAACCGGCCTTCCCACGCTCACCGCCCAAGGGGATATGATGCAAGCGCGGTGGGGTTCGCACGGGCTCTATTCCATCATTGCCCTTTCGCCCTCTTCACCGCAGGAGATGTTCGATCTCACCGTCAAGGCGTTCAATCTTTCGGAACAGTACCGCACGCCGGTGCTCGTCATGGCGGATGAGTCCGTGGGGCACATGAGCGAGCGGGTGGTCATTCCCCCGGCCGATCGGATACCTCTGGTCCCGCGGCGCAAGCCCACCGTTCCTCCGGAGAAGTACAAGCCCTATGAGCCCGATGAGGATCTCGTTCCTCCGATGGCCAATGCCGGGGAAGGTTACCGATTCCATGTGACCGGCCTCACCCACGATGAGAGAGGGTACCCGGTGATGACCGCTGAGGCGCAGGGCAAGCTTGTGAAAAGGCTTCTGGGAAAGATCGATCTCAACCGGGACCGGATCATCGAGATCGAGGAGGACGGGGTTCGAAACGCGGAGGTGATCGTATGCTCCTATGGCATCTCCGCTCGGGTGGCCAAACTTGCGGTCAACGAGGCGCGGGAGGGGGGGATCAAGGTGGGTATGCTCCGGCTCATCACCGTTTGGCCGTTCCCTGAGAAACGGATCCGGGAACTGGCCCGCCGAATCAAGGCGTTTGTCGTGCCCGAGCTCAACGCCGGCCAGATTGCCCTCGAGGTGGAGCGGTGTGCGGGCGGTGCCGCGCCGGTGGTTCTCGTGCCGCATATGGGGGGCGCCGTGCACGAGCCGCGGGACATTCTGGAGGCCATTCGAAAGGCGGCAAGATGAACGAAAGCGGAAACGATCTGCACGATGCGGTCGAGGCGCTTCTGCGGGAAGATCGCATTCCTCACATTTGGTGCCCCGGATGCGGGCTCGGCACGGTGCTTCATACCTTTTTGAGGGCGCTGGTGAGGAGCGGTCTGGATTTGAAGAAGGTGGTCGTGGTTTCGGGGATCGGCTGCACGGGCCGTGCGGCGGGATATGTGAAGCTCGATTCCTTTCATACGACTCATGGACGGGCGATCCCATTTGCCACCGGTCTCAAGCTCGCTAACCCCGAGCTGAAAGTGGTCCTCTTCAGCGGGGATGGGGATCTGGTTGCCATCGGGGGTAATCACTTGATTCATGCCGCCCGGCGGAACATGGACCTCACGGTGGTGTGTGTGAACAACTTCAACTATGGGATGACGGGCGGCCAAGTCGGCCCGACCACCCCTGTTTCCGGCCGCACCAGTACTTCTCCCTATGGTAACTGTGAGTTTCCCTTTAATCTGCCCCATCTGGTGGCGGCGGCGGGAGCGGTATATGTGGCGCGCTGGACTTCCCTTGACGGGCGGCGCCTCGAGAAGACGATCATCGAGGCCCTTTTCAAGAAGGGCTTCAGTTTTGTGGAGGTCATTACGCCCTGCCCGACGCAATATGGCCGGAAGAACAAGCAGCCCACGGGGCTGGCGCAGATGGAGTACTACCGATCGATGAGCGTGATCAAGCATGGCGCCGATCCCAGCGAGGTGGGAATCGAACTTGGCGGGCCGATCACTGTGGGCAAGTTCGTGGATATCGAGCGCCCTACCTTTGCCGAGATGCAAGCCGAAATCTTGGCGAAGGCGTTTGCTCCCAGATCCGGGAAAGATCCGGCCGCAGCGAAGGCCTGATGGATGCCGGGCAGTTCCGGCGGCGCATCAGGGAACGCGAAGGAGATGAAGAACGATGGGTGAGGAACTGGGCACAGGCGGGAGCATCGGTCTGGGCAGGGCGGTGGAAGCTTTCTTGGCGAGCAACGGAGCGGCGGTGGCGACGATGCGAGCGGAGCTCTCCCGTTTCGTGGTATTGTGCGGGAGGGAATGCCCGATCTTCACCATCGCGGGCACGGAGATCGGTGAGTTCGTTTCGGAGGTCAAGAAGCCTGCGGAACGCCGCAGACGCGTGGAGGCACTGGTCGCTTTTTTTGAATATGCGAAGACCAGCGGCTGGGTTCGAAGCAATCCCGCCGCGGGGCTCGTTCAGAAGAAGGATGTCCCTATCAAGAAAGCGGCACCTCGAGCCCAGCGCAAGCCGATCGAGCTTTCCCCGGAGGGCCGGCGGGCGATCGAGGCTGAGATCCAGAGATTGAACGAAGAGAGAGCCCGGACAATCGAGGAGGTCCGGGAGGCTAGAAGCGATGGCGATCTCAGCGAGAACGCGCCGTATCATGCCGCCCGCGAGAAGCTCGCCATGATCGAAGCTCAGATTCGGGAATATCAAGATATGCTTCTCCGTGCGGTCTCGAGCGAGTAGAGGGGGCCGACGGTGGGGGATGGTGTATGAGTCGAGTGGAACTGAGGCTGAGCGGTTTCGGGGGGCAGGGGATCATCCTTGCCGGATTCATCGTGGGGCAAGCGGCGGTGCTCTACGATGGCAAGAATGCGACCTTCACCCAATCTTATGGCCCCGAAGCGCGTGGAGGGGCTTGCAGCGCTCAGGTGGTCATCTCCGATGAGGTCGGGGGGTACCCCTATGTGGTGAATCCTTCCACGGTGGTGGCGATGTCTCAGGAGGCTTACGCGAAATACGCCTCGGGGGTGGGCGAGGGCGTCCGGGTGATCATCGATGAAAGTTTGGTGAAGCCGGAGCCATCGAAGAAGGACAGGGTGTTGGCTGTCCCGGCGACGCGCATCGCTCAGGAGCTGGGCCGCAGCGGGGTGGCCAACATCGTCATGCTGGGATTCCTTGCGGCGGTAACGGATATCGTCTCGGTGGAGGCGATGAAGAAATCCATCCTCGATTCCGTCCCGAAGGGGACCGAGGCGTTGAATATGGCCGCCTTCGACCGCGGATTTGCTTATGGACGACAATCGGGAACGATGGGGGCGAAGTTGACGTGAGCACGCGGGTGATGGTGATCGGTGGGGGGGTGGAGGGGGTTCAGACCGCCTTGGATTTGGCTGAGGCCGGAGTGGATGTAACCCTCATCGAGTCGGCATCAGCTCTGGAAGATGGCTCCGGCGGAGGGGAAATCTGCTTCCGCCCGAAGCTTCTCGAAGCCGCCAATCATCCCCGGATTCAGCTCCTGACCTGCGCCGAGATCAGCGATATCGATGCGGAAGCGGAATCATTCCGTGCCACGATCTTGCGCCGCCCGCGCTATGTCCGTGAGGATGCGTGCACGAGCTGCGGACGTTGCGAGGCCGCCTGTCCGGTGACGTTGCTTTCCCCCGCCGATGGCTCCCTTCACAAGGCGATTCGCCGCCCGGGTGCTGAGTTCAAGGGGGTCCCGTCCACATGCGTGGTGGATAAGCGCGGTGTGCCGCCCTGCAATGCCGCCTGCCCGGCGGGGGTCAATGTTCAGGGATACGTTGCGCTGATTTCGAAAGGGAAGCTCCGGGAGGCCCTCGAATTGATCCGTGAGGCGGTTCCGTTCCCGCACATTCTGGGCCGGGTGTGTACCCACCCGTGCGAGACCGCATGCACCCGCGGCAAGATCGATCAGCCCATCGGGATCGCCTCGCTCAAACGGTACGCCGCGGATATGTCGCCTTCGCAGTATATCCTCATGCCCACAGAAGATGTGCCCCCGCCGCAATACGGACAGGTGGCCATCGTAGGGGCGGGGCCGGCGGGGCTCACGTGCGCCCGCGATCTCTTCCGGATGGGCCATGTGGCCACCGTGTTCGAGGCTTTGCCGGTGGCGGGGGGAATGGTGGCGGTGGGCATGCCCCGCTTCCGATTGCCGCGCGAAGTGCGTGAGGCGGAGATCGCAAACCTACTCAAACTGGGGATCGAGATCAAGACGAATAGCCCGCTGGGCAAGGATTTGACCCTCAGCAATCTCCGGTTGCAGGGATACGAAGCAATCTTCATCGCCACCGGTGCCCACAAGAATCAGCGCCTCAATATCCCCGGGGAAGACCTCGAGGGCGTGGTGGATAGCATCTCCTTTCTCCGGGCGATCAATCTCCGGCAACCGGTGAAGATCGGCTATGATGTGGTGGTGATCGGCGGAGGGTATACCTCCATCGATTCCGCCCGTTCCGCCATCCGGCTGCACTGCCGCCGCGTCCGACTCTTCTACCGGCGCACCGCTCAGGAGATGGCGGCCACTCCCGCCGAGATCTTGGAAACGGTGGAGGAGGGGGTCGAGATCGAATATCTGGTGGCCCCCGTGCGCATTCTCGGTGAAAACGGTCGGGTTGTGGGAGTGGAGTGCCAGCGCATGCGGCTCGGCGAGCCGGATGAGTCCGGAAGACCCCGCCCGGTGCCCATCGAGGGATCGAACTTCGTGGTGGAGGCGGATACCGTCATCACTGCCATCGGGCAGTTGCCGGATCTCAGCATATTTGAGTACGGGGATATTCGCCCGGCGAACAACGGGCGCACGCTCATCGTGGATCCGCTCACGCTCGAAACGAGCGTGCCGGGCATCTTCGCCGGAGGCGATGTGGTGAGCGGCCCCCGTTCGATGGTGGACGCGGTGGCCGACGGCCGCCGCGCCGCGGTTTCCATCGACCGGTATCTCAAAGGCGAGGATCTCCGATCCGGCCGGACGATTGCCCGCCCCATACCCGTAGAAGTGGATCTCAGCAAGGTAAAGATACCGCCCGGCAAACGCCGCCGCATTCCCGTTTTGCCCATCAAACAGCGGGTCAAGAACTTCGAAGAGGTCGAGACCGGCTACACGACCTTCATGGCCCTCCGGGAGGCCAAACGGTGCTTGAATTGCGGCGGCTGCAGCGAATGCATGGAGTGCGTGCGCACGTGCGAGTTGGAGGCGGTGAACCATCGCATGCCTCCCGAAGAGATGACCCTCGAAGCCCGATGCGTGTTGATCACCCCCCGCTCGCCAGAAACACTTCCCCGGAGGGTGATCGAAAAGCTCTCCGGCCCGGGGGTCTACAAGATCGTGTCTCCCACGGGCAAAGCCGCCCTTTCCGAGCGGCTCTTGGCGGCCTCGGCGGCGGCGGGGAGGGTGCTGAATGATCTCAAGGATGTCCACTTCCCGGAAGAGGAATCGCCCGCGCCGGCGTTTGCTCCGGAGGCCGTTCGGAAGGCATCCGTCACCCCCCGCATCGGGGTTTTCGTGTGCGATTGCGGCGGTGGTATCAGTGATGTGATCGATGCGGCCAAACTGGTACGTCAGTTCTTCCGCCGCGGAGATATTGCCTATGCGCAGGAGATCGGGTATGCCTGCAGCGATGACGGAGCCCTGGAGATCCGTCTGATGGCCCTTCAGCATGAGCTTTCCCATGTAATCGTTGCGGCCTGCGCATGTTGTGGTCTGGAACAGATATGCTTCAGCTGTTCCGATCGGCGCATGGAGTGCAAGCGCAAGTTGCTCAAAACCGGCCAGGCCGATGGGCTGAGTTATGAATTCGTCAACATCCGGGAGCACTGCGCGTGGGTTCATGCCGATGACCCCGAGAGGGCTTTCGTCAAAGCCAAAGCGCTGATTCGGGGGGCGCTGGCGCGGGTGAAGCGGGCCGGCGGGCGCGAGCGCGGGGCTCTGACCATCCGGCAGAACGCGGTGGTGATCGGTGGGGGGATGGCCGGACTGGCGGCCGCCTCCGCCATCGCTCGGAGGGGTATCTCAGTGACCCTTTTGCGGCTGGCCGGGCCGAGGGCCGAAGGCGAGGGCGCAGAGAAGGAGCCTCTGCTTGCGCAAGTGCGCCGTTTGCGGGCCAAGATCATGGAGGGTGTTCAGATCGAGGATATCGGTGGCCCGGTGGGGGCGTTCACGATTGCGGGGCGGGAAAACGGCGTGCCGTTCACCGTCAAGTCCGGGACGGTGATTGCGGATTGGAGCGCACCGGCCATGAAGGACTTACCGGAAGCCCTCAAGCGGGCCCTCGGCGGAGGGCCGGAGGTGGTGGATGCCAGCCCCCCGATCGAGCCGGACCCCGTGGTCAGCCGAATACCGGGCATTTTCCGATGTGGCCTTGGGGGTGAAGGGGCATCCATCGACGGTGCGTCCGCGGAGGGCGCGGCGGCTGCGCTCAAGGCATGGGCTTTTCTCCGGCGCCGGAAGGTGAGCATTCCCGAGACGGTGGTCACCGTTGATCCGCTCGTTTGCCGGGGATGCGGCACGTGCGTGGAGGTGTGCGAGTTCGGGGCTCCCTCCCTCGTGGGGAAGGGGGCGGGAGGGTTCGTTTCGGTGATTGACGAAGGGCGGTGCCGGGGGTGTGGAACTTGTGCGGCGCGCTGTCCTTCGGGTGCGATCACTCAAAGCGCCCTCTCCGATGAACAGCTCCTCGCGGCGGTGGAGGCAATGCTGACTCTCTAGGAGAAACGCTATGGCGATATCGGCGAAGATCCGGGAGAACATGGCCCGCGGGTCGTGGATTCGCAAGATGTTCGAGGAGGGGGCTGCCCTGAAGGCGCGCTACGGGGCGGAGAATGTGTTCGATCTTTCCTTGGGAAATCCCATCACCGAACCCCCGCCCGAGTTCCACCGCGAGCTGAGACGGCTTGCGGAGAACCCGCTTCCCGGGATGCACCGCTACATGGAAAACGCCGGCTATATCGAAACCCGTGCGGCGGTGGCGGAAGAACTCCATCGGGAGACGGGCCTTCCTTTCCGGCCGGCGGATGTGGTGATGACCTGCGGGGCGGCCGGAGCGTTGAATGTGGCGCTCAAAGCTCTCCTTTCCCCCGGCGAGAATGTGATCCTCTTTGCTCCCTATTTCGTGGAGTACATCAGCTATGTAGATAATCACGGCGGATCGGCAAAGATCGTGCCGACCGATGAGCGCTTCCTTCCCGCACTGGATGCGCTGGAGGCTTCGATCGATGCCGGAACGAAGGCGGTCATCATCAATTCGCCCAACAATCCCACGGGCGTTGTGTACGATGAGGAGACCCTGCGCCGGATGGGCGAAATCCTGCGGCGGAAGGAAAAGACCTTCGGCACGAGCATCTATCTTTTGAGCGATGAACCGTATCGAAACATCATCTACGATGGGCTTACGTATCCCGCGCCTTGTCTTCATCATCCCCGGACGATCATCGTGACCTCCCATTCCAAGGATTTGGCTCTGCCGGGTGAGCGGATCGGATATGCGGCCGTTCATCCCGAGTGCCCCGAGCGGGAGGAGTTGACCGCCGGACTCATCTACTGCAACCGGATACTGGGGTTCGTCAACGCCCCGGCGTTGATGCAGCATCTCGTGCGGCATCTTCAGCGCGCCCGAGTGCCCGTGGGCGATTACGAGCGCAAGCGGAATCGCTTGTACGCGGAGCTCACCCGGATGGGATACACCGTGAACAGGCCGCAGGGGGCGTTCTATATGTTTCCGCGGTCTCCGCTCGAGGATGAGATGGCCTTTGTCCGTGAGCTTCTGGAGTTCCGGGTGCTCGTGGTGCCGGGAAGCGGCTTCGGCACGCCGGGATACTTCCGGATCGCTTATTGCGTGGACGATCGAACGATCGAAGGCTCCCTCGAGGGATTCGAGAAAGTGGCCCGAAAGCTCGGCTTGCGTTGAGGGGATCGACATGGGAGAGCAGAGGGACTATGTGAGCGAACTCCGGGAGCGGGCGGTCGCCGAGCCGATCGCTTCGTTTTTGGGCATGCAGCTCGAGGAGCTTGCTCCCGGATATGCGAAAGTCTCCATGAAGGTCTTGCCGAGTCATCAGAATTTCAACGGTATGACCTTCGGCGGCATCATCATGGCGCTGGCGGATCAGGCGTTCGCGTACGGGTCCAATTCTCTGGCCTTCCCGAGTGTGGCCACCCAGTTCAACCTTCACTTCATAGCGGGGGCGAAGATCGGAGAGGAGCTCGTGGCCGAGTGCCGGGTGATGAAAAGCGGCCGGCGGGTGGGCATCTCGGAGATCACGGTGAGCACCCGGGAGGGCAAGCTCATCGCCAGAGCCACCGGCACTACCATCCCCACGGGGGAGAAAGGCCGATGATCCGCTGGAGAAGGGCCCGTCGGGGGGGCTATCTTGCTTGATCGGGATCCCCTTCGGGTTGCGCGATACGTATTTCTTGGCTATAATAGCGCTCGGTATTTTTCTTAAGGAGGGCAGCGGCATCGAGGAGGAGCGACGGTAGCTTACGGCAGATCGAGAATAAATGCAAGGAGGTATCGAGTCGAAGTGAAGAACTTTTCGAAGTGGATTCTGGTTTTGTTGGCTGTGGTAGCTCTGGTTTCGGTGGGGTTGATCGCCTGTGGCAATGATGAGGAAAAGGAGACCGGTCAGGCCACGACGGCGCCCCCTACCACAGCAGCGCCTTCGAAGGCGGCATACAAGGTGGGGGCGGTCCTTTCCGTAACGGGTGCGGCCTCGAACTTGGGCGTGCCGGAGAAGAACACGGCGGAAATGATGGCTGCGCAGATCAACAGTGCCGGCGGGATCAATGGACACGAGCTCAAGGTCATTATCTACGATGATGAGAGCAACCCGGATAAATGCACGACGTTGACCACGCGCCTTATCGAGCAGGACAATGTCTTGGCGATTGTCGGTCCCACCACCAGCGGCAACAGTCTGGCGATCATCGAGACGGTCACCAACGCCAAGGTGCCCAATGTCTCCTGTGCGGCCAGCATCAAGATCGTCACCCCGGTGGAGGAACGGTACTGGGTCTTCAAGACCCCTCAGACGGATAAGGAAGCGGTCACGGAAATCTATCGCTTCATGCAAAAGAAAGGGATCACCAAAGTGGCCCTCATTACGGATACCTCCGGATTCGGGTCCGGCGGGCGGGCGATCCTCCAATCGGATGCTGCGCAGTACGGCATAGCGATTGTGGATGATCAGACCTTCAACAGCGGCGATCCGAGCATGGAAGCTCAGTTGAGCCATATCAAGGGCACGGATGCCGAGGCGGTGATCTGCTGGGCGACGGATAAGGAATCGGCCACGGTAGCGCGGGATATGAAGACGCTCAAAATGGCGATACCGCTGTACTGCAGCCATGGGATCGCCAACAAGGCCTTCATCGATCAGGCCGGCGATGCGGCCAACGGTGTGATCTTCCCGGCGGGCAAACTGCTCATCATCGACTCGGTCCCCGATGATGATCCTCAGAAGCCGGTGCTCGTCAAGTACAAGAGCGATTATGAATCCAAATATGGCGAAGGGACGATCAATACCTTCGGCGGCCATATGTTCGATGCTCTGAGCATGGTCGTCATGGCTCTGGAGAAGATGCCGGAAGGCCTGAGCACGGCGCAGGCCCGACAGTTCATCCGGGATGAGATCGAAAAGATCGAGAACTTTGCCGGAACGGGCGGCGTCTTCACCATGTCGCCTCAGGACCATCTGGGAATGCAGCCGGGTTCTCTGGGAATGATCGAAATCGTTGATGGCCAGTGGACTCAGGCCGATTAGGCCATCCGCGGAGATAACTCATGGGTCGCCGGACAAGGGGGAAAGTTGCGCTTTCCCCCTTGTCGTTATATTATCGGGCAGGAGTCCCGCGGTGGGCTTTGGAAAATGTCGAGTGAGCAGTTCGTTCAATATTTGATCTTCGGCATTCAGGATGGCTGTATCTATGCCCTGATCGGATTGGGATTTACCATCATTTATGCTGTGACCAACATCATCAACTTCGCCCAGGGGGAGTTCGTGATGTTGGGCGGCATGCTCTCCTACATGCTTGTGGGGGGGATGGACGTCCCCATGCTCCCCACCGTTGTGATCGCGCTCATGGTGGCGCTCTCCTTGGGGATTTTCTTCTATTCGTTGCGCAGCCGCCGGATCAGCAAAAAATTTGCCGCCGTTGCCGTCACCTTCACGCTCGGGGCGATCCCCTTTGTTCTTTTCCTCTTCCGGGAGTTTGCCCGGATGGAGATTGACGTTGCCGCGGCTTCGATTCTTTCCATCTTGATGGCGGCGGCGATCGGTGCCATCGTCTATTTGCTTGCCATCCGCACCGCCAAACGTGCCTCCACGGTCAGCTTGATCATCATCACCATCGGTGCCGCCCTCTTTTTGCGGGGCATCTCGGGTGAGCTGTGGGGGGTGGGGGGCCACCGGACGCCGGTTTACTGGGAACGACCTTCGCTCGAGTTCTTCGGGGCGATGGTGCATACGCAGACGATCTTCATTGTGGGTTCGATGGTGGCCGTTACGGTGCTTCTGCAACTCTTCTTCTCCTACACGATGATGGGGAAATCGCTCAAGGCATGCGCGGTGAATCCGGTGGGGGCGGGGCTTGCGGGCATCAATCCGAAGATGATGGCGCTTGTGGCCTTTGCCTTGGCGGCGGCGGTGGGGGCGGTGGCGGGGGCGATTATGACTCCCAAGACCGGCATGGACTATGAGCGGGGGTTCGTGCTCGGTCTCTATGGATTTGTGGCGGCGGCGCTCGGCGGCTTTAAAAGCCAGCTCGGAGCCGTCATCGGAGGGTTGCTTCTGGGGATCGTGATGTCGCTTGTCATCGGACTCAGCTGGGGACCCTTCACCTCGGGGTATAAAGATGTGTGGGCGATGGGGGTTCTCTTGGCGATCCTTCTCTTGCGTTCGAGCCGACTTGCCGAGGAGGAGAGGATAAGCTGATGTTCGCCGCATGGCGCAAACGATGGAGATGGTCTCTTGCCGCCGTCTTGCTGGCCGTGGGGATGCTTGTGCCCTTCGATTGGTTTCTGGGGCAGTACACGCATCTCGGCATCATGATCGGCCTCTTCACCATGGTGGTGGTGGGCCTGTGCCTTTTGATGGGATACACCGGCCAGGTATCGCTGGGGCACGCTGCCTTCTACGGCGTGGGGATGTATGTTTCCGCCATCCTGAGCACTCGATACGAGGTGAATCCCTGGCTGGCCATGCTGGTCGCTGCGCTCCTCACGGCGGCGATGGCGCTGGCCCTCGGACCCATCTTCCGGCTCAGGGGCAACTATCTGGCCCTGGCGACGCTTGCGGTGGGATTCATCATCTGGAAAGTGGCCGAGCTTCAGAGCTCCTACACCGGCGGCCCGGATGGCATGACCGGCGTTCCGTACTTATCGGTCGGCGGCTTCGAATTCGATTCCTCCTTCCGCCGATACTATCTCATCTGGGGCTTTTGCCTTGCCATACTCCTCATCTCTCAGAACATCGTCAACTCCCGGACGGGCCGGGCGCTCCGTGCGATCCACGGGAGCGAGGCGGCGGCCGAATCTCTGGGGATCAATGTGAGCCGATTCAAGATCAAGATATTCGTCTTGAGTGCGGTGTATGCTTCCCTTGCGGGAAGTCTCTTTGCGCATCACGCGATCCATGTGAGCCCCGGCTCTTTCCATCCCCTTGTTTCGATCGATCTCGTGGTGATGGCGGTGGTGGGAGGGCTCGCCAGTATCTGGGGGGCCCTCTTCGGCACCGGCACGATGCATATCTTGAACGACGAGATCCTCATCCATTACGGCAAATGGAACATGGTCATTTCCGGTCTTATCTTGATCATCATTCTGATTTTCACGCCGCAGGGGCTCTTCGTGGCTCTGAAGGAAGCCTATTTGCGCGATGGGGTGTGGTTTCTTCCCAAGTGGTTTCAGGGAAAGTGGCGCGATGCCTCTTCGTGGGTGCTCTTGCGGAGGGAGCGATGGCGCGGGCATGTGGGCGCCGACGGGGGTGTGAGGGATCCATGAGTGAGGTCGTTCTGGAACTCAAGGGCGTGAGCCGCGCCTTCGGAGGGCTTCTGGCGGTGGATGGGGTGGATCTTGAGATCGAACGCGGCCGGATCACCGCCATCATCGGGCCGAACGGCGCCGGGAAGACCACGTTGTTCAATCTCATCACGGGCGTTTACCGCCCCACGGCCGGTGATATCCGCTTTCAGGGGAAGTCCATCGGGAGCCTCTCGCCGGATGCGCGGGCCAAACGGGGGATCGTGAGGACCTTTCAGCACGTGTATCTTTTCGGGAACATGAGTGTTCTGGAGAACGTGATGACCGGTGTGCACCCTCGCTCGAGCTATGGATTTCTGGAAGCGGCCCTTCGCTTGCCCAAGGCCCGGCGGGAAGAGGAGGAGATTCATCTCAGGGCGATGAAGTACCTCAACATGGTCGGGCTCGGGGCGCAGGCGCAGCAGAACGCGCTATCGCTTCCGCTGGGGCAACAGAAGCTCTTGGCCATCGCCCGGGCGCTTGCCACGGATCCGGTTCTCATCCTGCTGGATGAGCCGGGGGCGGGGCTCAACCGGCTGGAGAAGGCGGAGCTCAGCGATCTCATCCGGAGGATTCGGGAGCTGGGGATCACGGTGGTGCTCGTGGAACACGATATGCCGCTCGTCATGGGCCTGGCCGAATGGGTGATCGTTCTGGATGCCGGGAAGAAGATTGCGGAAGGCCCGCCGGCTGAGGTGCAGAAGGATCGGAAGGTGATCGCTGCCTATCTGGGGGAAGAGGAGGAAGGGGGGCCATGATGCTCCGGGTGGAAAAGGTATCGGTGGCCTACGGACGTTCCATGGCGGTGAGGGAGGCCTCGCTTTCCGTCGAACGGGGCGAGATCGTGACCCTCATCGGAGCCAACGGCGCCGGCAAGACGAGCCTTCTGAATGCCATCGCCGGCGTTGTTCCGGTCCGTTCGGGTGAGATCCAACTGGGGGGAAGACGTCTTACCGGACTTTCTTCGTACGAGACGGTGAGACTCGGACTGGCCTATGTTCCCGAGGGACGGCAGCTCTTCGGAGCCATGTCCGTGCGGGATAACCTCATCCTGGGGGCCTATCCGGATTGCGCCCGCACGGCGCTGGGAAGTATCGGGCCGATCGGATGGTTTATCCGCCGCCCGGGTTTTCAACGGAATTTGGATGCCGTGTGCGAGCTTTTCCCCCGCCTCAAGGAGCGGATGAAACAGCGGGCGGGGAGCCTGAGCGGGGGCGAACAGCAGATGCTCGCCATCGGGCGGGCGCTCATGTCTTCTCCACAGATTCTGATTCTGGATGAGCCCTCGCTGGGATTGGCCCCCAATCTGGTGAGAGAGATCCTCAGGCTTCTGTTGCGGCTCCGGGATCAAGGGATCACCATTCTGCTCGTGGAACAGGATGCCAATGCCGCCCTCAAGATCGCGGACCGCGGCTATGTGATGGAGCGGGGGCGGATCACCATCGAAGGGACGGCCAAGGAGCTTATGAACGATGATCGGGTTCGGCAAGCATATTTGGGCAAATCGGTGGCGTAGGCTGAGGATGACGGTCTCTCGATCCGGAGGCCAAGCAAGGAGATATCCAACGCAATGAAACGGAGCGAAGAGGTCATGAAGCAACTTCTCTCAGGGAATGAAGCTATGGCGCTCGGGGCGCATCATGCGGGGGTGAGGGTGGCCACCGCCTATCCCGGCACGCCCAGCACGGAGATCCTTCAGACGATCGCGCCCATGGAAGGCGTTTACGCCGAATGGTCCGTCAACGAGAAAGTCGCCCTTGAAGTGGCCATGGGGGCCGCTTACGGGGGGGTGCGGGCATTGGCCATCATGAAACACGTCGGCTTGAATGTGGCCGCGGACCCGTTCTTCGCCCTCGCGACCACCGGCACCAATGCCGGAATCGTGGTCATCTCCTGCGATGACCCCGGCGAGCACAGTTCACAGGGCGAGCAAGATAACCGGCATTTTGCGAAGTTCGCCAAAGTCCCCATGCTCGAACCCTCGGATAGTCAGGAGGCCTATGATCTCATGGACTGGGCCTTCCGGATGAGCGAGGAGTTCGATACGCCGGTGCTCTTCCGTTCCACCACGCGCATCTCCCACTGCAAGGGTGTGGTGAACGTCACCCGCGAGCGCCCGAGGGAACTTAAAAAGCCGGGCTTTCTCCGCTGTCAGAGCAAGTATGTGATGGTGCCCTCGAACGCCCGTGTCCGGCGCATCGCCATGGAAGGGCGGATCGCCAAGCTCAGAACCTTTGTGGAGAGCTTCCCCCTAAACGAGGTTGTTGAAGGGAGCGAGAAACTCGGCGTGATCGCTAGCGGCATCGGTTATCAGTATGCGCGGGAGGTGTTCAAGGATGCCTCCTTCCTCAAGCTTGTGACCACCTACCCGATTCCGGAGAAGCTTGTCCGCGCCTTTGCCGAAAGGGTCGAGCGGGTGATCGTGATCGAGGAGCTTGACCCGTGGCTCGAAGAGGAAGTCCGGCTTCTGGGCATCCCGGTCAGGGGCAAGGAGTTCATCCCGATCATCGGGGAGCTCAGTCCGGAGGTTGTGGAGGCGGGGGCGATCAAGGCGGGGATCTTACCGGCGCCGGCGAAAAGCTTTGTGCTCGATCCTCCTTCCTTCCCCATCCCCCCGCGGCGTCCCCAGCTCTGTGCCGGGTGCCCCCATGTGGGTCCGGAATTCGTCTTGCGCCGGATGGGCTTCGATGCCCGGGTGAAACCCACGCCGGGGCCGCGGCCGCTCACCGAGCGCGAAATGGTGGTGGCTAGCGATATTGGGTGCTATACCCTCGGGGTGTACGAGCCGCTCGGCGCACTCGATACGTGCGCCTGTATGGGCGCAAGCATCGGTCAGGCGATCGGTATGGAGAAGGCGGGCATTCCCAACAAGTCGGTGGCCGTGCTGGGCGATTCCACCTTCATGCACTCCGGGATCACTCCGCTGGTGGATGCTGTTTACAAGCAATCCGGGATCACCGTCATCATCCTCGATAACGGAACCACCGCCATGACCGGGCATCAGGGCCACCCCGCAACGGGGATCTCGGTCACCGGCACGAAGGTGGGCCGGGTTGATCTCGAGGAGCTGTGCCGGGGGATCGGAGTCAAGGATGTGCGGGTGGTGAGCGCCTTCGATCTTCGGGCCATTGAGGAGGCCGTTAAGGCCGGCACGGCGCGAAACGAGCCTTCGGTGATCATCGTGCGGGGGCCGTGTGCCCTTCACGCCCGCGTCAAGAAGACGCCGATGATGGTGGATACGGCGCTCTGTGCTCAGTGCCATGATTGCTTGGAGGTCGGTTGCCCCGCCATTGCCCTTTCCGGAGACGAGGTGCGGATCGATCCGGAGGTGTGCATCGGGTGTGGGGTGTGCGCACAGGTCTGCCCGCAGGGGGCGATTTCGGAGGCGAAGCGATGAAGGAAGTGAATGTGCTCATGGTAGGGGTCGGCGGTCAGGGGGTGATCTTGGCCAGCGATGGTCTGGCCGAGATCGGTATGAAGGCCGGATACGATGTGAAGAAGACCGATTCGCTCGGCATGGCCCAGCGCGGCGGCAGCGTGGTCAGTCACGTTCGATGGGGGGAAAGGGTGTTTTCCCCGATGACCAAGAAAGGGGAAGTGGACTATCTGGTCAGCTTCGAGGAGCTCGAAGCGGCACGTTGGGCGGCCTTCTTGAGGCCCGGGGGTGTCGCCCTTGTGGCCGATGTGGTCATCGTGCCGGTCTCCGCCCTCGGCGGGAAGATTCCCTATCCCTCGTGGGAAGAGATCGGCGGGTATCTGGCCAAGGTGACGGATAAGGTTTACCGGATCCCGACCCGCCGCATCGGGGAGGAGGTCGGGAATACCCGGGCCCTCAATATGGTGATGATGGGGGCCCTTTCGACCTTTCTTGACGCGCCCCGGAACCTCTGGGAAGAGGAGGTCCGCCGCCGCGTGCCGCCGAAATTCCTCGATTCGAGCCTTGCCGCTTTCGTGAAAGGGGCCGAGGCGATGGAGGGGTGAGTTCTATTATCGCTTTCCTTTGCGCTCCCGATCTTTTCCCGGGCGCGTCGGGGAGCTCAGGGTAAGAGAGGTGTACGTCCGGGGATCGAATGAATAATTTTCCGAGGTGTCAACATGATGCGTCATCCTGAATACGAGAAGATGCCCCGCAAGGAACTCGAAAAGCTTCAGCTCGAGCGGTTGAAGACGAAGGTGCGGGAAGTGTATGAGAAAGTGCCCTTCTACCGAAGGGCCTGCAAAGAGAAGGGGGTGACTCCCGAGGATATCCGGTCGCTCGCCGATCTTTCCAAACTTCCCTTCACGAGCAAGCTCGATTTCCGGGATAATTACCCCTTCGGACTCATGGCCGTGCCGCTCGATCAAGTGGTTCGGGTGCACTCGTCCAGCGGGACCACCGGCAAGCCCATCGTGGCCCCCTATACTCAGAAGGATATCGATACTTGGGCCGAGATCATGGCCCGGACCCTTGCCACGGCGGGGGTGACCCGCGAGGATGTGGTCCAAAACGCTTACGGCTATGGACTTTTCACCGGTGGACTCGGCTTTCATTACGGCGCCGAACGGCTCGGGGCCACGGTGATCCCGACGAGCGGCGGGAACACCAAACGGCAGATCCTTCTCCTTCAAGATCTCGGCACCACGGTGCTCACGTGTACCCCATCGTATGCACTCATCATCCATGAAACCGCCCTCGAGATGGGAGTGGACTTGCGGGAAACGAAGCTTCGGCTCGGCGTGTTCGGCGCTGAACCTTGGTCGGAGCAGATGCGAGACGAGATCGAGGGGAAGCTCGGCATCAAGGCGATCAATATCTACGGGCTCACCGAAGTGATCGGCCCGGGCGTATCCGTGGAGTGCCCCTATCAATGCGGCATGCACATCGCCGAGGATCACTTCCTCCCGGAGATCATCAATCCCGCCACCGGCGAGCCGCTGCCTTATGGGGAGAAGGGGGAGCTCGTGTTCACCACGCTCACGAAGGAAGCCCAGCCCGTGATCCGGTTCCGGACGAAGGATATCACCAGCCTCAACCCGGAGCCGTGCAAGTGCGGTCGAACCCATGTGCGGATGGAGCGCGTGATGGGCCGCACCGATGATATGATCGTGGTGAAAGGGGTGAACGTCTTCCCCTCGCAAATCGAGAGTGTGCTGCTCGATATCGAGGGTGTGGAGCCGCATTATCTGATCGTTGTGGATCGGAAGGAAGGCTTCAAGGCGGATGAGATCGAGATATGGGTGGAGGTCTCTGAGAAGGTCTTCTCCGATGAACTGGGGAAGATGCAGGCGCTCGAACGGAAGCTCAAGGCGGATCTGGAGAGCGTGCTTTCGATCGGGGCGACGATCAAACTGGTGGAGCCCAAGACCATTGCCCGGACGGAAGGGAAGGCCAAGCGCATCTTCAGCCGAAGCGAGTTGCCGAAAACCCCGTGAAAGGGGAGAATGGGGGGCGGCATTCCGCCCCGAAGGGCGCGGGCAAAGATCGTTCGCATGGAAGGGGGATTGAAATGAGGGTCAAGCAAATTTCGGTATTCGTGCAGAACCAACCGGGTCGGTTACTGGCGATTCTCGAAGCGCTCGAAAAGGTCGGGATCAGCATCCGGGCGCTTTCCATCAGCGAATCGGGGGAGTTCGGTATCGTGCGGATGGTAGTTCCTGAGCCGGACAAAGGCTTGGAGGCCCTGCGCAAGGCCGGGTTCACCGTGCGGATGGATTGGATTCTGGCCTCCGAAATTCCGGATATCCCCGGCGGGCTTCTGAACACGGTAGTCCGCCCCCTTTCGGAGGCGGGCATGAACCTCAAGTATTTCTATGCCTATGCCGATCCGGCAACCGGTAAAGCGATCGTCGTTCTCAAGACCGATGATCTCGAGAAGGCGGAGAAGATTCTGGAGTCCGGAAAGAATTCCTGAGGAGAAAAAGGGGGGGCGGCGCCGAAGGCGCCGCCCCCCCTTTCCCTACCGGGAGCTAAACCTTTTTTCGATCGCTCATCGTACCGATGCGAGTTGCTTTTTCATCCCCGCTTCGCTATGACTCAGTTTGAACTGAGCCACGGCCGCTCGCAGCTTTTCCGCCATTTCCTTGAGTGATTGCGCTGAAGCTACCATCTCCTCCACCTGTGCGCCCATCTCCTCGGCCGATGCCGAGACCTCTTCGGTAGCCGCACTGTTCTCTTCTGCGACGCCGGCGATGCTTTCCACCGATCGGCTGACCTCCTCGCTGGTAGAAGCCATTTGCTGGGCGGCGGCACTGTTCTCCTCTGTCACCGTCCCCACAGATTCAATGACCTTCACAAGATCGTTCGCCGAAGCGCTCACCTGCTGGGCGCCCGCTGCGATCTGGGCGATCTGCTCGCTCACTTTATCCGAGGCGGCCAAGATACCTTCGAGGGCGTTACCGGCCTCTGTGGCCAGTTGATAGCCCGTCTTGACTTCGGTCGCACCTTCTTGCATGGCCTTGACCGCTTCCGCCACTCCCTTTTGAATGGTGCGGATCAAATCGGCGATCTCCTTGGTGGCTGAGGCGGTGCGCTCGGCGAGCTTGCGGACCTCATCGGAAACGACGGCGAATCCCCTCCCGTGTTCACCCGCCCGGGCCGCTTCGATGGCGGCGTTCAAGGCCAAGAGATTGGTCTGGGCCGCGATATCGTCAATGACCGCCACGATTTTCCCGATCTCTTCGGATTGCGCGCCGAGGCCGGTCACTTTCCGCGAGGCCTCATCCACAGTGGCGGTGATCCGCTCCATGCCTTCGACGGTGCGTTTTGCTTTATCGGCGCCTTCCTTGGCCGCCGTGGCGGCGATCTTCGAGTTCTCCGCGGCGACCGCTGCATTCTGGGCCATTTGCTCCGCTGAGGCCGATACCTCTCCTACGTTTGATGCCGCACTACCCACTCCCTCAGCCTGTTCCTGGGATCGTTTGGCCACTTGCTCGATGATGCTTGCCAGCTCTTGCATGAGCCGGGCCGTCTCCTGAGCAGTGGCTGCCTGATTGCCCGCCCCCTTGGCCATATCCTGACTGGTGGCGGCTACTTGCTGCGTGGCCTGTCCGGCCTGAGATGCCGCCTGAGCCAGTTGTTCGCTGGCTTCGGCCAGATTCTCGGCGTTCATCTTGATCTCCCCGACCAGTCCCCGCAGGCTATCGACGGCGGCGTTGACCGCCTCCTTCATCTTGGCATAGTCGCCCTGATAATCGCCCTCCATCCGGAGCGTCAGATCGTTCTCTTTGACCCTTTCCATCACCGCGAGGGCCTCGTTCACCGGCTTGATAATGGCATCCATCATCTCGTTGATCCCTTTGATCACGTTCTTGAATCCGGCGATCTCGAACTTGGCGGGATCTCCCCGCCGGCTCAGATCGCCTGCCAGGGCGGCTTCAACGAGCGTCTTCACTTCGGCAACGGCGGCGTTCTCCTCGGAGATGTTGATCACGTATTCGAGCGCTCCGATCATCTGCCCGTCTTTGCCCTTGAGGGGTGCTGCGGTGTAACGGATGGGCAGGGTTCCGGTCGGCAACCGCGCCAGCGTATCGCCCGTGAACACGCCGTTCTTCTTCATCGCCTGTGCGCAGCGGCACTCGTCCGTGCCGCAGTGGAGGGTATTGAAAAGCTCATAGCACTTTATCCCGATCACTTGTTCGGGGGATTTGCCCGCTGTAGATGCGCCGGCGGGATTCATAAAGGTGACGGTGAAGTCCTTGTCGATCACCATGACGGGCGTCGGGATCTTGTTCAGGTAATCCACTTTCTGGGCGGCATCATCCATGGCCTTTCGTATGGCGGTGATGTCCACCACATACTCGAGGGCGCCGACGATCTCGCCCGCGGTGTTCTTGAGCGGAGCCCCTGTATAGCGGATGGGAATGTTCAGCCCCGCCGGATCCGCGATCGTTTCCCCCGTGAAGGTGCCGTTCTCGGCCATGGCCCGGGCGCACCGGCAATTCTCCGTGCGGCAGTGGGGGGTCTTGAAGAGCTGATAACACTTCATCCCGATCACTTGCTCCGGCGTTTTGCCCACGAGGGCGGCGCCGGCGGGATTCATGAAGATAACGTTGAACTCCCTATCGATGGCCATCACGGGCGTGGGGATGCAGTCAACGTATGCCGCCCTTTCCGCCGCTTGCGCCAGTTGTTTCTTGACGGCCGCAAGTTCCTGCAGACATTTCTGCTCTGCAACCGGGGGGGTGGTTTTCTGGGGTGATGCTTTTC
>DAOTYO010000059.1:0-81709 GCA_034434815.1 Dehalococcoidia bacterium | reverse complement strand
GGGGGGATGGGGGGCATCCCCTAAGAAAACGCTTTGGGCGGGCGGGTGGGATCGGAGAAGCCCGATCGTTCATGGGGTGGGGGAATTCCGGAGCAAGGTCCGGAGTGACGTGATATGGTGATTCACCCTGAGGTGAAGGCTGCAAAGCCGTATCGCTCTTTTTGGGTCTTCGATGCACCTTGCAAGGGAGCAAAAAGCGGATTATATTCATAGCGGCAAGGGAATTCGAAATCGGGCGGGATATTGCCGGCCCGATGACTCAAGGAGCAAGTCGCATGGAGCCTTGTCCCTGCGGATCGGGCCGCGAATACGCGGCGTGTTGTGAGCCCCTGATCAAAGGGGAACGTCCGGCGGAGACGGCGGAGCAACTCATGCGCTCCCGGTATACCGCCTACGTGAAGGTTCGACCCGAATATCTCGAGTCCACGCTTCACCCCGATCACCGGGCGGATCATGATGCCGAGGGAGCCCGCGATTGGGCGGAGAACTCCCAGTGGCACGGTCTCGAGATCCTTCATGTTCAGGGTGGAGGACCCAATGACACGGAAGGGGATGTTGAATTTGTGGCCACCTTCACCTATCGCGGGGCAAGACAACGCCATCACGAACGAGCCCATTTCACCAAGGTGGAGGGTAAATGGTATTTCGAGAGCGGCCGGGCTGTGCCGCTCACGCGATCGGCTCCCAAAGTGGGGCGCAACGATCCATGCCCCTGCGGCAGCGGCAAGAAATACAAAAAGTGCTGCGGACTCAAGGGAAGCCCTTGAGAAAAGGGAATACGTGCTTTCCCTCGATGGGAGCCCTTGACGCTTGCGTTGCAAATCGGCGAAAATGAAGGCACATGATCTACGATTTCCACACCCACAGCTCGTTCAGCGATGGCCAGCTTTCCCCTATGGAGCTCATCCACCGCGCCGTCCGGAATGGCTACAAGGCCATTGCCCTAACCGATCACGCGGGGATCGGTGAGGTGGAGCGGTTCGTCTCCGAAATCTCCAAAAACTGCTCCCTTGCCGAAAAGTATTGGAATATCCGTGCCATCCCGGGGGTGGAGCTCACCCACCTCCCCCCCGCCGCGCTCGCCGATGCGGCCCGGTTTGCCAAGGAGAAGGGCGCTCAGATTGTCATCGTTCACGGCGAGACGATCGTTGAACCGGTAGAAAGGGGAACCAATCGGGCCGCGGCCGAGTGCCCGTATGTGGATATCCTCGCCCACCCGGGGTTGCTCACGGCCGATGAGGCCAGAGCCGCAAAGGCAAACGGCATTTTCCTCGAGATCTCCGCTCGCAAGGGGCACTCTCTGACCAACGGGCATGTGGTGAACCTCTGCCGGAACACCGGGGCCGGGATGCTCCTCGGTTCCGACGCCCACGATGAAGGGGATCTTTTGACGGTGGATTTTGCCCGGGCCGTTGCCCGGGGTGCCGGGCTTGCCGGCGAGGAGATCGAGCAAGTGTTGGAGAAAAACCCCGGCATTCTGCTCGAGAAGTGCCTCAGAAAGTAGCGTTCCCCCTCAATCGAAACCGTGCCACGTGACCATTCTCTCCAAAGGTTCGTGGCCGGCCCGAAAGGTGGCCTTGGGGCTCGTCAGATCCGGGTAACCCAGCGCGATTCCCACGACGATGCGCTTCGAACCCGGTATCCCCAGAAGCTCCCTTATGAGATCCGGATAGTTCACGCCGGCGGAGATCACACAGCTCCCCACCCCGAAATGCCATGCGGCGATCAAAAGGTTCTCCACCGCAAGACCGGTATCGAAGATAGACCACTCGCCGAGGGAGGCATCCATATAGACGATCACGCCGTTGGGGGCATTGAAATACTGGCTCATGGAAATCCACCAATCCATCAACGTCTTGGGGTCATCTTTCGAAAGACCCACCGCCTCCCGGATTTCCCGGGCGAGTTTTTTCCCCCGCTCCCGGTGAACGGCCGGAAACTTCGGCCAAGGGATATCGAGGTTGGGCTTTGCGCCGGATTTCATCCGTTCCGAGACGGCCGCCCTCAGCTTTGCCATCGCCGGAGGGCCGAGCACCGCAAATTCCCACGGTTGCGTATTCTCCCAAGAGGGAGCGGCGAGCGCCGCTTGGAGGATTCTCTCGAGAATCTCCCTCGGCACGGGATCCGGCTTGAAAGCCCGGACGCTCCGCCGTCCGTGGATCGCTTCAAGGGTATCCATTAGACACCTCCGGGGATGAGATCACGGCATTGCCCAGCGGCGCCGCAGGGATTCGGCTTCCGAGATCAGACCTTCGATGAATTCCCGGATGGTAGGGATCTTCTCGATGACACCCACGGCGAGCGAGCCCGGAACCGATCTCAGCACCTCTGCCTCCAGTGCCTCCGGAGAGGATGTATCGGGCATGCCCTGAGCACCCGTGTCGTTCACCATGGCCCGTTCGAGCTTCCACAGCCATTCGGCCTCCGGCATCTTGCCGCGCTCGGCCATGAGCTTGGAGACTTCCTCGAAATTGGGAGGGGTCAGACACTTCTGCCGGATCTTCGGGTCCGTGGGGTCCGCCTTGAGAAGGAATTGCTTGTGCTTCTCGGAGATGGGGCATTCTTGGGTGGCCATGAAAGCGGTCCCCATATAGACGGCTTCGGCGCCCATCATGAGGGCGGCCATCATTCCCCGCGCATCCCCGATCCCGCCCGCCGCGATCACGGGAATCTTGAGAAGCCGCACCGCCCACGGAATGGCAATCAAGGTGGGGACTTGATCCATGGCCTTGAACCCCGCCCCTTCGAGCCCCACGATGACCACTGCATCGGCGCCCTGACGTTCGGCGGCCAGAGCATGCTTGACGCTCGCCACCTTATGAATCCATTTGATCCCGTGTTGCTGAAGGGGCTTCCCGAGGAAATCGGCGCGGATGGGGGCCGTCTCCACCGCCACCACCCCTCCTTCCTCGATGATCACATCCCGCATCGCTTCGATGTGAGGACACCCCATCACGGTGAGGTTCACCGCCAGAGGCTTATCGGTCATGGCTTTGGCCCGCCGAAGCTCCTCGCGGAAGCGTTCCGGTGTGCGAAAGCCCCCCGCCGTGATCATCCCGAGCCCCCCGGCCTCCGAGACGGGCACCGCAAAATCCGCCGTCCCGAATGTTCCGAACGCGCCCTGAATGATCGGGTACTTGATCCCGAACATCTCCGTGATCCGCGTTCGCCACAGGTTCATTTTGTTCCTCCTCCCCGGCTCCTCCGGATCTAGCCATAAAAAACCGGCTCGATGGAGGCCAGATGATGTGCCGCCACGCCGAGGTTCAAATCCATGGCCTTGGCCCATCGGAAATAGAAATGGAGATCGTAGTCCAGATCCATCCCGATGCCCCCGTGGAGGTGTTGCGCCGCATAGGCCACTCGCTGGCACGCTTCACTGGCCCATGCCTTGGCGATGGCCACTTCCCGATCGGCCTGCCGCCCTTTGCTGAGGAGCGAGACCGCCCGATAGGAAAGCCACCGCGCCCCTTCGGTATCGATGAGCATATCGGCCAGACGGTGCTGCACGGCCTGAAAACTCCCGATGGGCCGCCCGAATTGAACCCGTTTGGAAGTGTACTCCGCGGTCATGGCCAGGGCCTGCTGCATCACGCCCACCGTTTGAACGCAGTGGATCGCCGTCGCTTTGCGGAGCGTTGATTCCATCACCGGGAGCCCTTTTCCTCTCGGCCCGAGGATATCCGCGGGTGAGAGGCTCACCCTATCGAGCCGGACCTCGCATAGCCGATCGGCGCCAACGGCCTTGAGTTGGGTGATCTTCAATCCTCCGGCCCCCTTGTGAACGGGGAAAAGGGTGATCCCATCCCCATCTCTTGCGGCCACAAAGAGGAGATCGGCGGCATGGGCATAGGGGACAAAGACCTTGATGCCCTGAATTTCCGTCTTCCCCGCCGAATGAGTGGCCCGGGTGGTGAAGAAATCGGCACGGTCGGCTTCCGGCTCGGCCAGAGCCATGGTGAGGATGAGCTTGCCTCTGATCAGTTCGGGGAAAATCTCCCGCTTTTGATCCTCGGTCCCCCATTCCGCCAGCGGAAGGGCCCCATACATGATCGTTGCAAACAACGGAGAAGGAAGAACGGCCCGTCCAATCTCTTCGAAGAGAATGGCAAGATCAATCAAATTTCCCCCCGCACCCCCGTAGGCCTCGGGCACGGCCAACCCCAGCCATCCGAGCTCCGCCATCTGCTCCCAGATACGGGGAGAATACCCCGACCCACTGGCTTCGATCTCCCGGATGACTTTCTTGGGGCACTCACGAGTCAGAAACTGCTGAATCTCTTTCTTGAGGAGTTGCTGTTCGGCGCTGAACGAGAAATCCATTTTCTGCCCCTTTGAGAGGAAATCGGCGGCTATCGGGATTTCATCAACCCCAGACCCATCATGGCGATGATATCCCGCATCACTTCATTGGTGCCGCCGCCGAAGGTGATGATGAGCTCCATCTGGGCAATACGCTCGATCCATCCCCCGACGGGGGCCCATCCGGAGCCGATCTGAAGCTGCCCGAAAGGCCCCATGATCTCTTGACACCCGCGCGAGACCCGGATATAAAGCTCGCTGCCGTAGGTCTTGATCATCGCCGATTCCACGTGCGGGGTCTGGCCCTGCGTCATGAGCCACGCCACCCGATAATTGAGCACCTTGAGGACTTCCGATTCGACGGTCATCTCAGCGAGTTTGTGCCGGACCCAAGGGTTCTCCGCCACACAGACGCCGTTCCACCGCGCCTCACGGGCCCATCGGGTGGTATCCTCGATCAAGCGGAAGGCCATCGAATGAGGGACGAGGTTGATCCGCTCATGGGCAAGCTGTGTGATCATGTACATCACACCATGGTTTTCCTTGCCGACGAGGTTCTCCTTGGGCACACGAACGTTATCGAAGAACTCTTGATTGACCCGGAACCCGCCCATCACATAGGTGGGCTGAATGGTGATGCCGGGGCTTTTGGCATCCACGAGAAAGATCGAGATTCCCTCGTGCTGCTTGGCGGCGGAGGGATTGGTGCGGGCGGCCAGCCAGAAGTAATCGGCGAAATGGCCCATGGAGGTGAAGATCTTCTGTCCATTGATAATGTAATGATCGCCCTGGCGGACCGCCGAAGTCTTCAGCGAAAAGAGGTCCGTTCCCGCTTCCGGTTCCGTATAGCCGATGGCAAAGGTGAGATCGCCGGAAAGGATCGGCGGGAGGAAGCGCTTCTTCTGCTCCTCGCTTCCCACCTTCATGAGAGTGGGCCCCACAGTCATGAGGGTCAGCATGGGGATAGGGATCCGAAAATAGCCGAGGGCAAGATCGAAGAAAATGTACTGCTCGATCGGGGTCCGGTCTTGCCCCCCATATTCCTTGGGCCACCCGATGCCCATCCACCCATCCCGACCGAGCTTGCGCACGAGCGCCCGGCAGATAGGGCCCTCCCCTTCGACATGGGTCACCAATTCCTCTTCGAGCTCGGGGGTCATGCTGTTCTTAAGGTAAGTGAAGACATCCCGCTCGAAGCGCTGCTGTTCCGGAGTCAGCTCTATATCCATTTCCCTCCGATCCACCCGATTCAAATAGCTCGGTGAAGGAATTGTAACACTCTCAAGACAAAGTGTCAATGATAGAGGAAAACATGAATCATAAAGGGTATATTTTGCGCTTTACTATCACCAATATGATCACCACTTCGCTGGTATCAGGCACGAAATGATCAAAACGGGATTGACAAAAGGAGGTCAAATGGGTTATACTCGCCGCAAGCAACAAACGAAGGTTGCTTTTCTATTGTCGTCTGGATTCATCTTGAAAGAAGGAGGTTTGAATGACCGACCGTGTAGCAATTGTGGCCGTCGGCCAAACGAAGTACCATCCCGACCGATGCGATGTCAACGAAGAGGAGTTGGCGTGGGAAGCGGTCAAGCCGGTGCTTGAGGAAAGTGGAGTATCGCTCTCGGAGATCGATTCCTCTGTCTCCTGCTCGCAGGATTTCTGGGATGGGCGGACGATCTCCAACATGAATATACAGCATGTGGTCGGTGCCCACATGAAGCATGAAGACAAGGTCTGCGAGGATGGGATCAATGCGGTTTTCGCGGCCATGGCGCAGATCCTTTCCGGGCACTACGATATGGTCTTGGTGGTGGCTCACACGAAGGAGTCTCAGGGGGACAAGAGCCTGATCGAGAACGCCGCCTTCGATCCGGTGATGATGCGGCAACTCGGGCTCGATTTCACCTCCGCGGCGGCGCTTCAGGCCAAGCGGTACATGTACAAATACGGGATCACTCCCGAGCAATGCGCCAAAGCGGTGGTGAGGGATCGCGCCAACGCCAAGAACAACCCCTACGCGCAGGAGCCCCTCGATCTCACTGTTGAGGATGTTCTGGGTTCGAAGATGGTTGTCTCGCCCTTGCGCGCGCTGGACATCAAGCCCATTTCCGATGGGGCATGCGCCATGCTCCTTGCTTCCGAAGAGAAGGCGAAGAAAATCGGCCGCAAGCCGGTATGGATCCGGGGCGTCGCCAATTGTTACGAGACCCATTACCTCGGCGACCGGGATCTGGCCGATTGCGATGCCCTGGCCCGAGCGGCCCAAAGGGCCTACAAGATGGCGGGGATCCGCAACCCCCTGCGGCAGATCGATGTAGCCGAGATTTCCACGGAATACTCCTATCAGGCCCTCCTCTGGATGGAGGGGCTCGGTTTCTGTGCACGGGGTGAAGGGGGCGAACTGATCGATTCCGGCATCACCCGCATGGGCGGGAAGCTCCCCGTGAATCCTTCCGGCGGGATGCTTGCCGGCAACCCGAACGGCGTCTCGGGCCTTACCCGGGTGGCAGAATGCGTGCTCCAACTGCGGGGGGAGGCGGGAGACCGGCAAGTCAAAGGAGCCAAAATCGCTCTGGCCCACGGGTACACCGGCATCTGCGGGCAGCATCAAGCGGTCATGATTCTCTCGAATGTATAGGCGGAGGCAGATATGGCGAACAGAGTAGCGATCGTTGGTATCGGACAGACTTATCACCGGAGCAACCGGCCGGACGTCAACCTTCAGGAGCTGGTTGGGGAAGCGGTCCGAGCGGCGCTGGAAGATGCGAACCTGAGTGCAAAAGCCATCGAAGCGTTCTTCACCTCCAATATGGAGACCTTCGAGGCCGTTTATCTCCCTGATCATGTGATGACGGCGGAGATCGGGGCCGCCGGCAAGCCGGGATTCAAGGTAGCCACAGGCGGAACGAGCGGCGGATCGGTGGTGGTGGAAGGCTTCCACATGGTCGCCGCCGGCTTCTTCGATGTGGCCATGGTGATCGGATTCGAGAAGCAAGATTGCGGCGATACCACCGCCGCCATCACGGCTTCGCTCGTGCCCACATGGAGCAAGGGGGCGGCCACCGGCGCCATCGGTGAATTCGCCAAGCAAGCGCTTTCTTATATGAAATCCTCCGGCGCCAAGGAAGAGCACGCGGCGATGGTGCGGCTCAAGGCGGACCGCGGGGCATGCCGGAATCCGTATGCCCATCTCAAGCTCCACCTAAAAAGCGTGGAGGAGGTGCTGAAGTCGCCTTATCTCGTGTGGCCGCTGCGGCTTCTGGATTTCTGTCCCCAATCCTGTGGGGCATGCGCTCTCGTGTTAGCTTCCGAAAGCCGCGCAAAGAAGATATCGAAAAAGCCGGTGTGGATCGCGGATGTGGAAGTGGTGCATCAAGAGCCCTTCAAAGCGGGATCGTTCGGGGACCCTACCGGAACGGAGACGTACACTCAGGATGTGGCCGCAGAGCGGATCTACAAGCGCAACGGGATCACCAACGTGCGGCGGGATATTCAACTTGCAGAGATCTATGAGCCCTCGAACTGGGAGGAGATGAATCTCTACGAGCACTTCCATTTCTGCGAAAAGGGCGAAGGATGGAAGCTCGTCGAGAAGGGCGTAACGGAGATCGAGGGCGAGTTTCCGGTGAATTGCTCGGGCGGGGTGATCGCCACCAATCCCATCGGGGCAACGCCGGTCATCCGCGTAGCCGAGGCGGCGCTGCAAATCCGGGGCGATGCCGGCGAGCATCAAGCTACACGGGATATCCGCACGGCGGTGGCCACCGCACTCGGTGGGCCGAACTGGACCATCATGACCCTTCTGAAACGGTCAATGTAAGGTAAGGAGGCATCCATGGCCGGAGATGAGAAAAAGAAGACGGAGAAATCCAAGCCCGAATACATTCAGGTGAAATTCGATATGCCCAGACGCTATCGGTGGTCCACGGGCAAGTATCTGGGCAAGGTTTATGCCGAGGCCAAAGAGCACAAGAAGCTCGTGGGCAACGTATGCCCGAAGTGCAAACAGATCATGTGGCGCCCCACCATCGTTTGCCCCTACTGCAAGATCGAAACGGGGTGGGAATGGAAGGAATTGGCCGAGACGGGCACCGTCATCCAATATACGTATCTTGTGTTCCCCCTCTGGGACCCGCACTACGGCGAGCGATTCGCCAACCCTTATCCCTCAGCCATCATTCAACTGGATGACGGGGTCTTTCAGCGGCACTGGCTCAAGGAAACGAACAAGGACAAGCTCCGGGAAGGGATGAGAGTCCGGGCCGTTTGGAAGGAAGACTACAACGAGCGCGGGCGGGGACTTCAGGATGTGCCTTATTACGAGACGATCGAGGAGTAAGGAGGTTCCACGATGCCGGGTGTTGATGTCGTCGAGAAGCTCAAAGATCAGGACGTCTGGATTTACCATGGTCAGGTCTATATTCCGAACACCTATTCCGCCGGCGCGGTTGGGAGCCGATTCTTGATCGAACTCCGGGATAACGCCCGGATCATGGGCACGAGATGCCCCCAGTGCAATCGCGTCTATGTGCCCGCACGATCCATCTGCAAGGATTGCTTCGGGCAACTGAAGGAGTGGGTCGAGGTCAGCGACAAGGGCACATTGCTCTCCTATGCCATGGATAACGTGGCCAAGCCTACCCAACCGGTCGCGGCCCCCATCATCTACGGGATCATTCAGCTCGATGGGGCGGATACCGGTTTCGTTCACATGCTCGGGGAAGTCGAACCGGAGGAGATCCGGATCGGGATGAGGGTGCGAGCCGTGTTCAAGCCGAAGGAACAGCGCACCGCCAGCATTCTCGATATCAAGTATTTCAAGCCACTGTGATCCGCAAAAGGCAAGGGTGCGGGAAGGGGGCACAAATCATGGCGCGCAAAATATTACGCACGGAACTCTGCGATCTACTGGACATCGAGTACCCCATCATCTTGGCCGGCATGGCGGAACACGCGGGGGTGGAGCTCACTGCCGCCGTCTCGGAGGCGGGGGGACTCGGGGTTCTGGGGGCACTTCCCATGAGCCCCGATGAACTGGACGAGGCCATCCGGGAGATCAAGAAGCGGACGAGCAAGCCCTTCGGAGTGGATAGCATCGCGCCGCTGGGGCTTGTGGAATCGGATGAAGTCATCGACCTCCGGGCTCTCCTCGCCGAAGATTCCGGAGAGCTCGCCCGAATCCGCGATTACATCGCCGATCTGGGGCGCCGGATGGGCATCAAAGTCCCCTACGGGATCAAGCTCGGCGTGAACAACCAGGGGTTCAATTGGTCCCCGGGTATGACCAAGAAGCAACTCGAAGTGATCTACGAACACAAGGTGCCCGTGTTCGCCGCCGGACTGGGGAGCCCGGAGTTCATGATCAAAGAAGCCCACCAGCGGGGAATGAAGGTGATCGGAGTGGTGGGGACCACCAAACAGGCCCGGAAGGAAGCCTCGGTGGGAGTGGATATCATCGTTGCCCAGGGGACCGAGGCGGGCGGACATACCGGCAAAGTGGCCACCATGCCCCTTGTGCCCCAAGTGGTGGATGCCGTTCGCCCCACGCCCGTAGTCGCCGCCGGTGGCATCGTGGATGGGCGCGGATTGGTGGCAGCGCTCTCTTTGGGCGCCTGCGGCGTTTGGTGCGGCACCGCATTTCTCGGTACCTTCGAGGCCATGAGCCATCCGGAAAACAAGCGGCAACTTCTGGCGGCCAGCGAAAGCGATACCGTGATCACCAAAACGATGACCGGCAAGACCGCCCGATGCATCAAGAATCCCCTCCAAGAGCAATACGAAAAGGAGAACGGCCCGATCCTTCCCTTCCCCCTTCAAGTGCTCGCCGCTTCCGAACTCATCCAGTACATGAGCGCGGAAGACGATACGCTCAAATACTACTGGACCTTCGCCGGACAGGGTTGCGGGTTGGTCAAGGAGCTCCGGCCCGCCCGGGAAGTGGTGCGGAGCATGGTGGAACAGGCGGTGGAGATCCTTGAAGAAGGGCTCCCTTCCCGGATCAAGTGGAGTCATCAGAGAAAAGCCCCGGCCCGCAGGAAACCCGGCAAGAAGCCGGCAAAGTAGACCCTCCGGCCTCTCCTGAGGAACTCTGAGAGGGGGACCGATTGGCCTCAGCGCTCGAAGGAATCAAAGTCCTGGATCTGGCGGGAATGGGCCCGGCCTTCCTTGCCGCCACCATGCTCGGCGATATGGGGGCCGAGGTCATCAAGATCAACACACCGCCGGGTGCCTCGAGCCGCGGGATCGGGGCGGGGATCGAGTTCATCGAAGGGGTGGATGCCCCTGCCTTCCTCGATACCCTGCGCAACGAGAAGAACATCGGCCTCAATCTCAAATCCGAAGCCGGTAAGCGGATCTTCCGGGAGCTTGCTAAAACTTCCGATGTGATCATCGAGAGCTTCCGCCCCGGAGTGATGGATCGGCTGGGCATCGGATACGCGGCCATCTCCGAGATCAACCGGGGCATCATCTTCTGTTCCATTTCCGGATACGGGCAATCCGGCCCCTACCGCGATCTTCCCGGCCACGATGCCAACTACGCGGCCATGGGGGGAGCGCTCGGACTCATCGGGCACAGCGAAAAGGAGCCGCCGGTGCTCGCCCAGAACATCATCGCCGATATCACCACCGCCGTGCTCCAAACGGTGATCGGGGTATTGGCGGCGCTTCGGGCGCGGGATCGGACCGGCCGGGGGCAACGGGTGGATATCTCCATGACCGATGGCGTCCTCTTCACCCTGAGCGCCGTGCCGGAGGTGGGCGAGTATCTTCTCAAAGGAACCGTGCCCAAGCGGGGTCAGACCCTCTTCGGCGGCTCTCAACCGTGCTATGCCGTCTATGAGACGAGCGACAGGGGCTACATTTCCCTCGGCGCGCTCGAACCCCACTTCTGGCAAAACTTTTGCAAGGCCATCGGGCGCGAGGACCTTATCCCTCTTCAGTACGCTCCCAGTCCCCGGAAGGAAGAGGTGTTCGAGACGCTCCGCACGATCTTCCGCAGCCGCCCGCGCGATGAATGGTTCGATCTCCTCTCCCGGGCCGATGTGCCGGTGGGAAAGGTCCTCGGAATCGACGAGGTCTTCTCCGATCCCCACGTGCGCCACCGCCGGATGGTGATGGAAGTGGATCACCCGCGATGGGGCAAGGCCCGGGAGATCGGCTTCCCCATCAAATTCTCGGAAACCCCTTGCCGGGTGCGCATCCCCGCGGCACGGATCGGGGATCATACAGAGGAAGTCCTCTCCACCCTCGGTTATTCCCCCGAAGCCATCCAGAAGCTGCGGGCCGAGGGGGCCGTTTGCTGATCACCACAGGGAGACGAAGCATGGCGGATACTCCCGAAGGAGCCCTCACCGGATACCGGGTGCTCGACCTTACCGATTTCAAAGGGGCCTACTGCACCAAGCTTTTGGCCGATCTCGGAGCGGATGTGATCAAGATCGAGCCCCCGGAGGGAGACCCAACGCGAAGGATGCCCCCCTTCGCTCAGGACACGCCCCATCCCGAGAAGAGCATCCCTTTCCTTTTCCGGAACGCCGGCAAACGCAGCATCACCCTGAATCTGCAAGTGCCCGCCGGCCGGATGATCTTCCAACGGCTGATCGAGAAAGCCGATGTGCTCGTGGAAACGCATCCGCCCGGATACCTCGAGGAACTGGGCCTTGACTACGAAGCGCTGCGGGGCCTCAATCCCGGACTCATCATGGCCTCGATCACGGAGTTCGGGCAGAGCGGCCCTCATCGGGATTGGAAAGGATCGGCGATAGTGGATTTTGCTCTGAGCGGGGTGATGATCGAGAGCGGATTCCCCGAGAAGGCGCCGTGCAATCTCCCCGATATGCCGGCCTACGATGCCACTTCGGTCATGGCGGCGCTTTCCATCGTCCTTTCACTCTACGATCGAGGGATCACCGGGGAGGGTCGTTTCATCGATGTTTCCGTACGGGAGAATGCAAGGTTGGCCATCTACCCGTGGGCGGTGACCATCCAATCGTATGCCACTCCCCCCGGCGGCCCCCCTCCCCCGCCCGAATCCCGCATGGGACCGGCCGTGTTCCCGGTGTATCCTTGCCGGGATGGCTTCGTTCGTATCGTGGCCATCACGCCCGGCCAGTGGGATGGCTTCCTCAAGGCGTTGGGGAACCCCGAGGCCCTCACCAAACCCGAATGGCGCGACTACCTTTACCGCATCGTGCATGCAAAGGAGCTCTACGATAACGTGGTCGGATTCACCATGCGATACTCCATGGAGGAGCTCTTCAACGCCGGTCACCGGTTCGGGGTGCCGATCGCGCCGGTGTACGATGTGGCCGGATTCGTGGGGAGCCCTCAGACGAAGGCCCGGCGATTCTTCGTTCCGATGAATCACCCCTTCATCGGGGAATTCGCCTATCCGGGCCCGCCTTACAAGTGGTCCGAAACGCCCGCGCTCGTTCGAAGCTCGGCCCCTTGCCTCGGCCAGCACAATGAGGAGATCTTGGGCGGAGAACTCGGCCTTTCCAAAACGGAATTGGCCGCACTCAGGTTTGCCGGTGTGATCTGACCGAGTGGAAGTCGGAGAATCCGTGAAAAAGGAGATGCACATGCGCCATGCCCCTCTTGAAGGGATTCGGGTGATCAGCATGGGCACCGGCGGGGTGATTCCCGATTGCGGGAAGACGCTCGGGGAGTTCGGGGCGGATGTGATCAAGATCGAGTCCAGAGCCAACCTCGATATGATGCGCTCGTTCGGGGCGGACATCAACTCGAACTACGGCTTCAACGAGATCAATCGGAGCAAACGCAGCTTTGGGGTGAATCTCAAAACGGAGAGGGGGCGGGCACTGATCCGGGAGCTCGTGAAGATCAGCGACGTCTTTGCCGAGAATTACCGCGTGGGGGTGGTCGAAAGCCTCGGCCTGGATTACGAGAACGTGCGGCGCATCAAGCCGGATATCATCTACATCAGCAGTCAGGGATTCGGGCGCGGCGGCCCCTATACGGAATACAAGGCCTATGGGCCGCTGATGGCCGCCGCCTCGGGTCTGCTCCGGCTGTGGGCCCATCCCGATGACCCCTACCCGGTGGGCTCCAACGCGCCGGTGCCCGATCACTTTGCGGCCAAACACGCCGCCCTCGCCGTTCTGGCAGCGTTGGACTACCGGCGGCGCACGGGGAAGGGGCAGTTCATCGATCTCTCATTGGTCGAGGTCGGCGCCAATTTGATCGGCGTGTACTATCTGGATTACACGATCAACGGGCGCATCAACGCACCCCGGGGAAACGGGAATCCATGGACGGCTCCTCACGGATGTTACCGATGTAAAGGCAACGATCAATGGTGCGCCATCGCCATCTTCACGGAGGATGAATGGAGGCGATTCTGTGAAGCAACGGGCCATCCGGAATGGGCTCGGGATCCCCGCTTTGCCGATGGGCTGAGCCGCTTGCGAAATGCGGCGGCGCTGGATAAACTGATCGAGGAATGGACCTTGCAGCGATCGGCCGAAGAGGTGATGAACTTGCTCCAGAGCGCCGGGATCGCGGCGGGAGCGGCCCAGCGTTCCGCCGAGGCGCTCCGGGATCCGCAACTCGTTCATCTCAACGCGTTCGTGGAGTTGGATCATCCCTCCGTGGGGAAAAGGATCTATCCCAATGTACCCTTCAAGGTCTCGGGAATGCGCTTTCCCCCGAGCCGGCGCGCGCCTCTCTTCGGCGAACACACCCGGGAAATCTGCCGGGAACTCCTTCACCTTTCCGAAGAGGAGATCGAGCGGCTCAAGGGGGAAGGGGTTCTGGAGGAGTGAAGACGAGAGCGATTCTCTGAAAAAATTTGTTGAGGGAGCGAATCAAAGGAATGGAAATTCAAGGCAAAACGGCGTTGATCACCGGTGGCGCAAGCGGACTGGGAGAAGCCACGGCCCGTCGCCTTCACCGACTGGGCGCCAACGTGGTCATCGCCGATATGAACAGGGCAAAAGGGGAAGCCCTCTGTTCTCAGCTACGTGAGAGAGCGGCCTTTGCGGAAACGGATGTGACCAGAACGGAGACCGTACAGGCCGCGGTGGAACTGGCGGTGAAGCAATTCGGAGGCATCCACATCCTCGTGAATTGCGCCGGCACGGGATGGGTTTCCAAAACGGTGGGGAAGGAAGGCCCGCACGATCTGAATGTATTCCGGAAGATCGTGGATTTGAACTTGATCGGCACCTTCGATGCGATCCGCTGGGCGGCATTCCACATGCAGAACAATCAACCGAACGAGGATGGGGAACGAGGTGTGATCATCAACACCGCCTCGGTGGCGGCCTTCGATGGGCAGATGGGTCAGGTGGCCTACGCCGCGTCCAAGGCGGGCGTGGTGGGCATGACGCTGGTCATTGCCCGGGATATGGCCCGCTCCGGCATCCGATGTTGTACGATCGCTCCGGGCACCTTCGATACACCCCTCACAGGCTTTATGTCACCGCAAGCGAGGGAACAGCTCATCGAACAAACGCCCTTCCCGAAGCGATTCGGCAAGCCGGACGAGTTCGCCATGCTCGTTCAGCAAATCGTCGAGAACCCATTTCTGAACGGCGAGACCATCCGTTTGGACGGGGCCATCCGCATGCCGCCCAAATAGCGTGAGGTCTTCATTCCCAAAAGAGCGATCGAAGAAGAGAAGGCCAAGACGCCTCCTAAGCCGGGGGATTGGGGGTGTCCCCCAAGAAAACCCTTTGGGCGGGTGGGTGGGATCGGAAAAGCCGGATCGTTCATGGGGTGTGGGGGAATTCGGGGACAAGGTCCGCAGCGAGGTGATCAAGCTCATTCACCCGAGAGTGAAGGCTTCAAAGTGGAATCGCTCCCTTTGGGTCATTCTTCCCTATAGGCAATCGGCATTAACTTGTGGTAAAATGCCGCAAAACGCCGAGTTTCCCGGCCCTTGAGAAAGCGACTTCCGGTAGGGGGGACCGATGATCCACACGTCTCAGAGAGGCCCGCCGGTCGAGTAAGCGGTGCAGTAACCCATCAAGCCATTTTTTCAACACGGAGGTTTATTGTGAGCAGAATCCTGAGTAAATCGATGGTCATCGGTATGATGATCGTGCTGGCCATAGGAACCGTGCTGATCGCCTGTGGCGGCGATAAAGACGAAGAGAAAACGCCGACCCCAACGCCCAAACCCACCGCAACCGCGGAGACCACCACCCCTACCCCCACCCTCGAACCGTCTCCCACCCCCGAACCCAGCCCCACCCCGGAACTGCCCCAGCTCTCCGCCCCGGGATGGATCTATGACGTCACCTACGGGAACGACCCGAAGCTCGAACCCGCCACGACGCGATGGACCTTCACCCTGACCGAGGGCGAGGGAGATACATACATCGCCACCGCCGCCATCGAGGGAGCGGCCAAGGTCAATTTCTATTTCCCCCCGATGGGGATGTCATTCCCGGTGGATGTCGAGGGCCAGACCGTCACCCGCAACAAGACCAATCAGAGCATGGTGAAGGAAGATTTCACCCTCACCGTCAAAAGCGTGAACATGACCATCGCGGCCTCGCGAAGCTACACTTACTCGGGTGAGGCGGGAGCACCCTTCACGGTAGGAAAGCAATGGACCTACACTGCTCCCGTGGATGCTCCCGAGCAAGGGGTCCATCTCGACTACGCGTTCACTGCCGAAGTGGTGGGGATCGAAGATGTGACGGTGCCTGCGGGCACATTCAGTTGCTACAAGGTCGTCCATACCTCCGGTGAGAAGACCAGCACCGAATGGTGGTCCGTGGATGGCCAGTTCCTCACCCCCGTGAAGTATGTGGACGGCGTCACATACGTAGGCGAGCAGACCTTCGAACTAGTGGCCTATCAGGCGCCCTAGGGGCGGGCTTGTCATAAGGTCTGAGCACCTCGGAGGAATGAGAAAGGGCACCCGCGCGGGTGCCCTTTCTTTGCCCATCGGGCGGGACGGCAGCCCATCACGTGTTTGTGCTACAGCTTCACCGACTTTGCGGTGTAGATATCCGGAATGGCCAGAATCTTCTCGATGTGCTCTTTCTGAAGTGGTTCATCGAGAGCAAGGATCATGAGCGCCCGCCCCCGCGGTTTCTGGCGGGCGACATGCATGTAGCTGATGTTGATATCCGCCTCGCCGGTGACCGTGGCTACCGCCGCAATGATCCCCGGCCGGTCCATATGATCGCTGAAAAGCCAGAAGGAGCCGGTCGGAACGATATCGAGCCAGTATTCGTTGACCCGCACAATGTGCGGCTGACCCCGCAGAATGGTCCCCGCCGCCGTGGTCACCCCTTCGCTGGTGGCAACCTCCACCGTGATCAGGCTGGTATAATTCTCACATTCTGCACTCTTCTGCTCGATAATCTTGAGGCCCCGCCGCTGGGCCACTAGATTCGCATTGACGATGTTCACCCGTTCCTCGGTAGCGGACTCGAGCAATCCCCCGATAACGGCCGCCTTGAGGGCATCCGTGGGATACTCGGTGATCTCCCCTTCGTAGCTCACAGTGATGGTGCTCAACTGCCCCTCAGCGATCTGAGAGACGAGGCTCCCGGCCAGCGAAGCCAATCGAATATACGGCGCAAGCACCGGCAATGCTTCGCGCGGGACCATCGGCATATTCACACAATATTTGGCGGGAAGCCCCTGCAATACTTCGATCACCTGCTCGGCCACATCCACCGCTACCCCCGCCTGGGCCTCGATCGTGGAGGCACCTAGATGAGGTGTCACCACGACTTTCTCGCTTTTGAGAAGGATATTATCTGTAGCCGGCTCCTTGGAGAATACATCGATCGCGGCGCCGGCTACCCGCCCTTCCTCGATTGCCTTGAAGAGCGCTTCTTCGACAATCACCCCACCGCGGGCTACATTCAGAATTCGGACGGAGGGCTTGACCTTGCGAAGCGCCTCTTCACCGATGAGCCCCCTCGTCGCCGGAGTGAGCGGCACATGGACAGTAATGAAGTCCGACCGGCTCAAGAGTTCATCCAGAGAGACCATCTCGACACCCCGGTTGCGGGCATGCTCGGGCGAAACCATCGGATCATAGCCGATCACTTGCATGTCGAGCCCCTTGCACCGTTTGGCGACCTCGGTCCCCACCTTCCCCAACCCGATGATTCCGATCGTTTTGTTGCGGACCTCAACCCCCGTGAAGCGCTTGCGGTCCCACTTGCCGGCCTTGAGCGCCGCATGAGCTTGAGGAATGTTCCGTGCCAAAGCCAGCATGAGGGCAACAGTATGTTCCGCCGCCGAGAGCGTGTTGCTTTCGGGGGCATTGACCACGATGATCCCTCGTTCCGTGGCAGCGTTCAGGTCAATGTTATCCACTCCCACCCCGGCACGCCCCACCACCAAAAGCTTCTTGCCCGCGTTGAGCACTTGGGCCGTCACTTTGGTCTCACTCCGGACGAGCAGAGCCTCATAATCGGGGATGACGCTCAGGAGTTCCTCCGGCTTCAGACCGGTTTTGATATCCACCTGAAGCCCGTGCTTGGTGAGTAGATCGATCCCTTCCTTGCCGATGGGGTCCGCAACCAGTACTTTCATCTCTCCTACCCTCAAAGAAACGTGTGGGCCGCGAAAGGGACAAGCATCCGAATCATCTTTCGTTGGCCTTGCGGAAATCCTCCATGAACGCTACCGTCTTCTGCACATCCTCGATCGTGACGGCATTGTAGATCGAGAAGCGGAGCCCGCCCACCGAACGGTGCCCCTTCACGCCGAGGATGCCGGCAGCTTTGGCTTCCTTGACAAACTTCTTCTCCAGATCCTCGGTAGGCAAACGCACCGTCACGTTCATCCAGCTGCGGCTCTCCCTCTCGGCCGTGCCCCGGAAGAAATCCGGATGCGCATCGATGGTGCTGTACAAAAGATCTTTCTTGGCCCGATTGACCTTCTCAACGGCGGCCAGCCCACCCTGGCGTTTGATCCACTCCAGCACTAGCTTCATGAAATAGACGCCGAACACAGGAGGTGTGTTATAGAGGGACTTGTGCTTGGCAAAGGTCTGATAGTTGAACATGGTGGGAAGGCCCTTTTTGCACCGGGCGAGAAGATCATCGCGGATCACCACCAACGTCACTCCCGAGGGCCCTAGATTTTTCTGGGCCCCGGCATAGAAGAGGACGAATCGCTTGAAGTCGATGCGGCGCGAGGCGATATCCGACGACATATCACAGACAAGGGGGATCTCGCCGGTATCCGGAAACTCGTGGAACTGCGTGCCCTCGATCGTATTGTTCGAGCAAATGTGTACGTACGCTGCATTCCGGGGGTACTTGATCTCGTCCATTCGGGGGACACGCCGATATCCCTCGGATTTGGAGGAGAAAGCCACATATGCCTCACCGAAAATCTGGCACTCCTTCATCGCCTTGGAGGGCCACTCGCCGGTATCTACATATACGCCCACTTGGCCGGGAGTGAGGAAATTCATCGGTACGAGGGCGAATTGAGTGGATGCCCCCCCCGTCATGAACAGCACATGATACTCCTCGCCCAATCCGAATAGCTCGCGCACGAGGGCGATCGTCGTATCATTGATCTCTTCATACTCCGGTGCCCGATGAGAGCTCTCAAGGATCGAAATCCCCGTCCCGCGGTAATCGAGCAGTTCCTCTTGAACGATCTTCAACACTTCCAGCGGAACCGCCGCAGGACCGGGATTGAAATTGATCGCTCTTTTGGTCATCTCGTCCCCTTTCACTCGTACCCGTCATGGGCGGATCAAGCTTGCACTTGAGCAGAGTTCAAATCGGCCGACAAGGTCAACCGCGCTCTATTGTAAATCCCCGCCTGCGCAAATGCAACTCGTGCCCACGCCCATTGAAGAAGAGAGTCCACAAGATACCTCTCTCGGGGGATTGGGGGTGTCCCCAAGAAGCCCCTTAGGGCGGGTGGGTGGGATCGGAGAAGGCCGATCGTTCATGGGGTGGGGGAATTCCGGGACAAAGTCCGGAATGAGGTGATCACATGGTCAGTCACCCGAGGGTGAAGACCGCAAAGCTGAATCGCTCTTCTTGGCAAGATACCCAATCTTTACACGTATCGATTCCATGGGATATGCTAGAATGGACTTTTCTTAAGGAGACGGGGAGTGTATCGCACGCCGCGCGGCACCGTTGATATCCTGCCCCAAGATCAAGCGCTCTGGCATTTTGTAAAGGAGAAGGCCGCCGCGGTCTGCCGCCTTTACGGATACGAGCGGATCGACACGCCGGTATTCGAAGATGCGCGTCTGTTCGTGAGAGGCATCGGCGAAGGAACGGACATCGTCGAGAAGGAGATGTACACCTTCGAAGACCGGAGCAAAGACCCCCTCACGCTCCGGCCCGAAGGAACGGCGCCCGTGTGCCGGGCCTATATCGAGCACGGCATGGCCAACCTCCCTCAACCCGTCCGTTTGTACTACATCGCGCCGATCTTCCGGTACGAAAGGCCGCAGGCAGGCCGCTTCCGCCAGCACTGGCAATTCGGCGCCGAGGCCATCGGAGACGCATCCCCTCTCCTCGATGCCGAAGTCATCGACATGGCCATCGCTTTCTATTCCTCTCTGGGCTTGAGAGACCTTGTCCTCAAGATCAACAGCATCGGGTGCCCCAACTGCCGGCCGGAATACCTCAATCGCCTCAAGGCTTATTACGCGGATAAACTGGACCGCTTGTGCCCCGATTGCAAACGGCGGGCGGAACGCAATCCCCTGAGGCTTCTCGATTGCAAGAACGAAATGTGCATCCCCCTCACGGAGAAGGCCCCCCGCAGCACGGATCACCTTTGCGGGGAATGCGCCCGGCACTTTCAGTCCCTCGAGAGCCACCTCCGGTTGCTCAATCACCCGTTCGAAGTGGAGCACCGGCTCGTACGCGGGCTCGATTACTATACCAAGACGGTCTTCGAGATCCAACCGCCCGGGGCTCAAGGGGCCCAAAGCACGGTGGGGGGAGGAGGGCGATACGATAATCTCATCGAAGCCCTTGGCGGAAAACCCACCCCCGCGATCGGCTTTGCCACGGGCATCGAGCGCGTCATTCTCAACTTGCAGCGGGCCGGAGTCGAGATCCCGCGCCCCGGCAAACCGGGGGTTTTCATCGCTTTCTTCGGCGAGGGCACAGAGACGAAAGCCATGGAGTACGCAGCCCGCCTCCGGCGCGAAGGGATCGGGGTGATCACCGCTTCCCCCGGGCGAAGCCTGAAGGCCCAATTGCGTCAGGCCAATGCGCTCGGGGCCGGACATGTGCTGATCATCGGGGAAGACGAGCTCCGGGACGGCTTGGTGATGCTCAAGGAGATGGCCGACGGGCAGCAACGGCGCCTTGCGCCGGGCGAGGTCATCACCTATTTCAAGCAACGGTAGGGGCATCCGGCACCATCGCCACCGAATGCCGAAAGGGATAAAAAAGATGTTCACCGTAGGCATACTGACCATCAGCGATAAGGGCTCCCGGGGGGAACGTAAGGATGAGAGCGGTCAAGTCATCCGGGAGATCATCACAGGCATGGGGGCACGGGTCGTTCGCTACAAGATCGTCCCCGATGAGAAGGATGCCATCTCCGGCACGCTCATCGAATGGGCCGATGCCACGGGGATCGATCTCATTCTGACCACCGGCGGAACCGGCCTTGCCCCACGAGACGTGACCCCCGAGGCAACCCTGGCCGTGCTCGAGAAACTCACCCCCGGTTTTTCCGAAGCCATGCGCGCCGAAAGCATGAAGAAGACCCCCCGCGGAATGCTGAGCCGGGGGGTTTCCGGCATCATCAAACGGACGCTCGTCATCAACCTTCCCGGAAGCCCCAGGGCCGTTCGCGAATGTCTCGAAGCGATCCTTCCCGCCCTGCCCCATGGACTTGAGATGCTCTCGGGCAAGGGATCCGAGTGCGCTAAACGTCAGGACTGATCACCGGCAAAGGGTTCAATGTTCAAACATCTATCCCCCGCTTCGCTGGCCCGCACCAGCGCCCGCCATCCATGGAGAATGATCGGCATCTGGGGGCTCTGCCTGATCATCGCCATCGTTCTAGCCTCTCTGTTCCTCCAAGATGTGCTCACGAGCGAGGTAAACTTCGCCACCACCCCCGAATCCAAACGGGGCTCAGACCTCATCGAAGAGCGCCTCCAAATGCCCCGCAAGATCGAGGAGATCGTCATCGTCCGCTCCCCGCCGCAAAGCCCCCTCACCGTGGATGATGCCGAGTTCCGCACCGCCGTCGAGGCCCTGTACGATGAGATCCTCGCCCTCGGCCCCTCTATCGTGGAAAGCGGACTCTCCTACTATCGGACCGGTGCGGAAGCGCTCGTCTCAGCGGATCGGCGGACGACCATCGTGCCCCTCGTCATGGCCGGGGACCTCAATGATGCGGAGAAGCACATCGACCGGGTGCGGGCAATCGTCAACCGGGCCGATAGAGAAAGCCCCTTCACCATCCTCATCACCGGGGATGCCAGCCTGAGCAAGGATTGGATGGAAGTAGCGGAAAAAGATCTTCGAACGGCGGAGTTCTTCGGCATCCCGATCGCCCTCGTGGTTCTGGTGATCGTCTTCGGCGCGATCGTGGCCGCTTTTCTTCCCCTGATCATCGGGGGCTTTGCCATCCTCATCGCCATCGGACTGACGGCCGTGATCGGGCAAGGCTATGAGTTCTCCGTTTTCGTGACCAACATGATCGTGGCGATGGGCCTTTCGCTCGGCATCGATTATTCCCTCTTCATCCTTTCCCGCTATCGAGAAGAACGAAGGCGGGGGATGGAAAAACTCCAAGCCATCGAGATCGCGGGCGGGACGGCGAGCAGGGCCGTGCTGTTCAGTGGCATAACGGTCGTGCTCGCCCTCTTCGGCATGCTCATGGTTCCCATGACGCTCTTCCGGAGCCTTGCCACGGGAGCCATTCTGGCGGTGACAATGGCCGTAAGCGCCGCGCTCACGCTCCTTCCCGCAATGCTGAGCATCCTCGGCGATCGGATCAATTCATGGCGCATTCCCTTCCCCGGCCGAACCCTTGGCCGAACCGGCGCAGGTCAACCCAGCTTCTGGGATTGGGCCACCCGCCGGGTCATGCGCCGACCGGTGCTCAGCTTGATCCTTTCTGTAGCGATCCTCATGGCCGCCGCCGTGCCCATTCTCTCGATGGAGTTGGGCGCCGCAGGCGTGAGCACCCTCCCGGAAAGCATCGAATCAAAAGAAGGGTTCCGCATCCTTCAGGAGGATTTCTCCTTCGGCCTCCTCACGCCGGCAAAGATCGTCGTCCTTGGGCCGATCGATGATGAAGGGGTGAAGAACGGGATCGAGCAACTGATGGATACTATCCAATCCGACCCGGCTTTCTTCGGCAAGCCCTCTCTTCAGATTGGTCCGGAACGGGATATCGCCCTCATCTCAGCCCCCGTGATGGGCGATCCTACGGAAGAAGAGGCGATCCGAGCGGTGAAAGCCCTTCGAAAGACCCATATCCCGGAAGCCTTTGCCGGCACCGAAGCCCAAGTGTTCGTCACCGGCTCCACAGCGATTCACATTGATTACATCAACCTCACCGGCCATTACATGCCCATCGTGTTCGCCTTCGTGCTGAGCCTGAGCTTCGCGCTTCTTACCATCGTCTTTCGATCCATCGTGGTCCCGACCAAGGCCATCCTCATGAATCTCCTTTCCGTCGGGGCCGCATACGGATTGGTGGTGCTGGTCTTTCAGCACGGAATCGGGGCGGGCATTCTGGGGTTTCAGCAAACGAACGCGTTCGAGGCTTGGGTACCGATTTTCCTCTTCTGTATCCTCTTCGGGCTCTCGATGGATTATCATGTGTTCTTGCTCAGCCGGATCCGGGAGCAATTCGATGCAACGCGGGATAACACCGAGTCGGTAGCCTTCGGGCTGAGGACCACGGGAGGAATCATCACCGGCGCCGCGCTCATCATGGTGATCGTGTTCGTTGCATTTGCCGCCGGGGATCTGGTGATGTTCCAGCAGATGGGCTTCGGGCTGGCGGTGGCCGTTTTTCTGGATGCCAGCGTCATCCGCTCGGTGATCGTACCATCCGCCATGCGATTGCTGGGTAACCGCAATTGGTATCTGCCGAAGTGGCTCGAATGGCTGCCCCGAATCCAAAGGGAGAAAGCCCATGACGGCCGTCCGCGAGCGGACATGGGGCAATCCGGGAACGGGAAAGGGGACTGAAACGAAGCCCAAACTCCGTTTGGCTGTGAAGGCACTTCTGGATTTCTTCTCCACATCGTCCATGGTCCCGTTTTTTTGATCGAACCTTCTTTTACGAGTATACTAGAAGGAAAAAATAGAAGGCCCCGATGTCCCTCCACTGGTTCAAGAAGCCGGAAAACCTGCTGGCCCTATCGCTTGCCGCCCTCATTCTCATCCTGCACTTCGTTATCATCGATCAAGTCCACAGCCAGATGTTCGATGAACAGCACTATGTGAAAGCGGCCAATCGCTTCCTCGATGGAGAATCCATGGGGAATGTGGAACACCCGCCGCTCGGGAAGCTCCTCATTGCCTTGGGGATCTGGGCTTTCGGAGACGAACCGTTCGGATGGCGATTCTTCCCCATTCTCTTCGGCGCCGCCTCGATCATCCTGTTCTATCTCATCTGCCAGAATCTCACCGCTCGAAAGTGGGTTCCCCTGCTCGCTGTGTTTCTGTTTGCTTTCGATAACAACCATTTTGCGCAATCGCACGTGGCCATGCTCGAGGAATTCGTGGTCACCCTGATGCTGGCCGCCTTTCTCTTGTATCTGAGGGGCAAATACATCGGGGCGGGGGCAATGGTGGCACTCGGCACTCTGGTGAAACTCACCGGGGTACTTGCCATCATTCCCATCTTGCTCCACTGGTTCTTCGTGCGCCGCGGCGAGTGGCGCGAGGGACTTAAGCTCATCATCTCCGCCGCTGTGGTGTTTCTGGCCCTGCTGCCGCCATTGGAACTCCTCGCACTCCACAAATTCCATTGGCCTTGGGAGCGGCTCTCCGAAATGTATCGTCTGCTATCGAGCATCACCTTTTCGGGCAGCCATCATGAGGCCATGAGCCATCCGTGGGAATGGGTGATCAAGTTTTGGGAGCCGATGTGGTTCTGGTATAAACCGGCTTATCAGGGATGCCCCAACTATACGTTGGGGGCGTTGATCATTCCGATCATGGCTTTCGGGACCTACCGGGCCCTCCGGCGCTCGTCCAATCCTCTGCCGCGGCTCCTGAATCGTGGGGGATACCCCTCCCCTTCGGGCACCTCCGAACCGCCCTTGTGGGGACTGCCCGCCGTTCGAGGGAACTCCCTGTGCCTCTTTGCTCTGGGTTGGTTTGCGGCCACTTATCTCAGTCTGATCCTGAGCGATCTTGTCAGCGATCGGATCATGTTCAAATTCTACTTCTATCCGAGCATCGGAGCTCTCTACATGATCCTCTCGCTGGCGCTCTCCCAGATATGGCACCTCTCATCCAACTTCAGATACGGGGGCGCATGGGCCATCCGCGGGCTCGTGATCGCTTTTCTCTTGGGGCACCTTGCCGTGTTCGCCATCATGTCTCCCTACACCAGCATCGTCTCCCGCTAGCGGGTAGTCGAGGCTTGCTTACAGTTTCCTCTCAAAGAGAGGCAAAATCGAACGCTTTCCGCGCCGGCCGGAGATCGGCTTTATCCTCCGGAGAGCGGGGGATATGATACCATACCCCTAAGGGAAGGGAAGATTGCCTCTGGTGCCGGCGTTCCGGGGAGAAGGAGGATCGGAATGGATTTTGAACTGGGTGAAGATCATATCCTCTTTCAGCGGATGCTGAGGGAATTTGTCGCCAAAGAGATCGAGCCGCACGCCGCCGCGTGGGACGAGCATGAGCAATTCCCCTTCGATACGATTGAAAAGATGGCCGAGCTCGGCTTTTTCGGGGTTCACTTCCCGGAAGAATACGGAGGGAGCGGAGACGAACTCACCTTCGCCATCGCCACCGAGGAGATCTCCCGCGGCTCGGGGGGCTTGGGGGCAATGTATCTTGCGGCGGTGGGTCTGGCCATGTATCCGATCACCCTCTTCGGAAACGAGGCGCAAAAACGCCGGTACATCCCCGAGGTGATCGGCGGCAAACTGGCCGCCTTCGCGCTCACGGAAGCGGCGGCCGGCAGCGATGTGGCCGCCCTCGGCACCCGATACACGCGCCGGGGCGATCACTACATTCTGAACGGGAGCAAGCTGTTCATCACCAACGGGGCGGAGGCGGATATCCTCACGGTATTCGCCACCCGGGATCGCTCGCTCGGCTATAAGGGGATCAGCGGATTCATCGTGGAGAAGGGTTTCCCGGGCTTTGCGGTGGGGAAGATCGAGAGGAAGATGGGCTTGCATCCCTCCTCCACCGCCGAACTCCTCTTCGATGAGTGCCGGGTTCCGGCGGAGAACCTCATCGGTGAGGAAGGGGAGGGATTCAAGATCGCCCTCTCGGCCATCGATGCCAGCCGCGTGTGCGTTGCGGCACAGGCGCTGGGGATCGCTCAGGCCGCCTTTGATGCAGCGGTAGCTTACTCCAAGGAAAGAAAGCAATTCGGCATGGAGCTAGCCCGGATGCAAGCCATCCAATGGATGATCGCCGATATGGCCACCGATCTCGATGCGGCCCGGCTCCTCGTCTATCGGGCGGCATGGCTTACGGGAAAGCTCGGACATGCCCCCCTCAAGGAATCCGCCATGGCCAAACTCTTTGCCTCCGAGGCGGCGCACCGCGTGTGCCACAAAGCGTTGCAAATCCATGGCGGCTACGGTTATGTCAAGGATTTCCCCCTCGAGCGATACGCCCGCGATCAGCGGATCACGGAGATCTACGAGGGCACCTCCGAGATGCAGCGGTGGACCATCGCCCGACAGATTCTGGGGGTCAAATAAACGGAGAACACCCATGAGGAAGGAAGAGATCAGGCCCACCACGGATTCAGGGATCCCCATCGAGCCCGTTTACACGCCGGAGCACCTTTCCGGATTCGACTACGAAAGGGATCTGGGCCTCCCCGGCCGGTATCCGTTCACGCGGGGCATCCATGCCACCGGATACCGCGGTAAGCTCTGGACCATGCGCATGTTCGCCGGATTCGGCGACGCGGAGGCGACCAACGCCCGGTACAAGTACCTTTTGAAGCACGGCGAGACGGGCCTGAGCGTGGCGTTCGATTACCCCACGCTGATCGGATACGATACCGATCACCCTCGCGCCAGAGGAGAATTCGGCAAATGCGGCGTCGCCGTCTCCTCCTTGGCCGATATGGAGATCCTTTTCGATGGCATCCCCGTGGATAAAATCACCACCTCCATGACGATCAACGGCCCGGCGGCGGCGATCTGGGCGATGTACATCGCGGCCGCCGAAAAACGGGGCATCCCGATGGCAAAACTGGGCGGCACCATTCAAAACGATATCCTCAAGGAGTATATCGCCCAGAACTCCTATATCTTCCCGCCCGAACCCTCGATGCGCCTCGTGGTGGATACGATCGAATTCGGATCGAAATATCTGCCGAAGTGGAACACCATCAGCATCAGCGGATACCACATCCGCGAAGCGGGATCAACGGCGGCGCAGGAGCTGGCCTTCACTCTGGCCGACGGCCTCACCTATGTGCAAGCGGCGATCGAACGGGGACTGAAGGTGAACGATTTTGCGCCGCGCCTTTCGTTCTTCTTCAACGCCCACAGCGATTTCTTCGAAGAGATCGCCAAATTCCGCGCCGCCCGCCGCATCTGGGCCCGGGAGATGAAGGAGCGGTTCGGCGCCAACGAGCGCTCCCAGTGGCTTCGCTTTCATACCCAGACGGCGGGGTGTACCCTCACGGCACAACAACCGGAGAACAACATCGTCCGCACCGCTTTTCAAGCGCTGGCGGCGGTGCTGGGGGGAACCCAATCGCTCCATACGAATTCGATGGACGAGGCGCTGGCCCTGCCCTCGGAGAAGGCGGTGCTGACGGCTCTGAGAACCCAGCAGATCATCGCCCATGAAACCGGAGTGACCCGAAGCGTGGATCCGCTGGGGGGAAGCTATATGGTCGAAGCCCTCACCAACGAGATGGAGCGGGCCGTTTACGATTACTTCGAAAGAATCGAAGCCATCGGGGGGGTTCTGGCGGGGATCGAGACGGGCTTCTTTCAGGCGGAGATCGCCGAGGCCGCCTTCAAGTACCAGCGGGAGATCGATACCAAGCGGAAAGTGATCATGGGCGTGAACGAGGGCCAGCTCGACGAGCCCATCACCATCCCTATCCTCCGCGTGGATGAAGAGGCCGAGCGCCGGCATCTGGCGCGACTCAACCGGGTAAGAGCCGAACGGGATCGAGCGGCGGTGAAGCAAGCCCTGCGGGATCTGAAACGCGCCGCTTCCGGCAACGAGAACATCATGCCGCCGATGTTGGAGGCCGTCCGCTGTTACGCCACGCTCGGCGAGATCTGCGATGCCCTGCGGGACGTTTACGGGGAATACCAGCCGGCAGCCCGCTTCTAGCAGCGCCCGGAGCAGAAACGCCCCCCTTCCCATCAGTACCCCCTTTCCCCGCCCCTCGACCATCTCGTTGTCTTGCCCCCGTAACACAGCCGTAACAGAAGTGCAAAACACCGGAAACAATCCGCCCGTATGATGAAGATCAAGAAACGTAGGGAGTTCGGAGATGAACACGGGCGACACGGTTTGGATTCTCCTTTCAGCGGCCCTCGTCATGCTGATGACGCCGGGGTTGGCCCTTTTCTACGGGGGAATGGTCCGCCAGAAGAACCTTCTCTCTACGATCATGATGAGTTTCACCCTCCTCGGGGTGATCGGCATCTTGTGGGCGCTTTACGGATATAGCCTGAGCTTCGGAGGCGATGTGGGTAGGATGATCGGCAACCTCGAATTCGTGGGGCTGAGGGGTGTGGGTCAGGGGCCGTCCGATACGTATGCCGCAACGGTGCCGCATCTGGCCTTTATGGCGTTTCAGGGGATGTTCGCCATCATCACCGTGGCCCTGTGGACCGGCGGGGTGGTGGAGCGGATCCGGTTCAGCGCTTTTCTTATGTTCGCCGTGCTATGGTTCACCCTCGTGTACTGTCCGGTGGCCCACTGGGTCTGGGGAAGCGGGGGGTGGCTTTTCCGACTGGGAGCGCTCGATTTCGCGGGCGGCACGGTGGTTCATGTGAACGCCGGAATGACGGCACTGGCGCTGGCCCTGTTGCTCGGCCCCCGCAGGGGATTCCGGGAAAGAGTGCCCATGGAACCCAGCAACATCCCTCTGGTGATGCTGGGCGCCGGACTTCTCTGGTTCGGATGGTTCGGGTTCAATGCGGGAAGCGCGCTCACCGCAGGGGGATTGGCTTCAAGCGCCTTTGTCGCTACGAATCTTTCCGCCGCGGCCGGTGCCACCACATGGATGCTTCTGGGATGGTCTTACCGGAGGCCCTCAGCCCTTGGAGTAGCCACCGGAGCGATCGCGGGTCTCGTGGCCATAACACCCGCCGCCGGGTTCGTTCACCCGATCGCGGGGATACCGATCGGGATCGTCTCGTCGGTCATCGGATACTACGGAATCCTGTGGAGAACCAAGAAAGGCATTGACGAATCGCTCGATGTGTGGGCGGTGCACGGGATGGGAGGGGTGTGGGGAGCTCTGGCCACGGGCATCTTTGCCAGCGCCTCCATCTCCGGAGCGGCCGATGGCGCGATCTGGGGCGGATGGATGCAACTGGCCAAACAAGCCGGCGGCGTGGGAGCGGTAGCCGCGTTCGCCTTCGGGGCCGCATGGATACTCGGAAAGCTCGTTGACCGAACGATCGGACTGCGGGTCAAAGAAGAGGAGGAAATCGTGGGATTGGATATCTCGCAACACGGTGAGCGCGCGTACGGAGGAACATTGCCATGAAGAAGCTCGAAGCGGTGATACGGCCCGAAAAACTCGAGCCGGTTCGGAAGGCCCTTGCGGATATAGCCATTCTGGGCATGACGGTCACCGATGTGGCCGGACGCGGCCGTCAGAACGGGATCACCCTGCAATGGCGCGCAGGCGAATACCGGGTGGACCTTCTGCCCAAGGTAAAGATCGAGGTGGTCGTGATAGACGAAGACGTCGGGAAGGCCGTGAACGCGATCGTCCACGAGGCCCGCACGGGCGCCCGCGGCGACGGAAAGATCTTCATCCTCCCGGTGGAGGATGCCATCCGCATCCGCACCGGCGATTCCGGGGAGGATGCCATCTGAGAAACGTAATCTTCCCGAAATATTCCCCCGCTACCATGGATTGAAAGACAGGCGCGGGCATAGGTGATACAATATGAGGGAATGAAAAGCGGCTTTGAACGGTAATTGCCTCCACTCAATCAATTCGAAAGGAGATCGCTATGGGACCGAAGAACCGAGAGGAAAGCAAGGCTTATGTGCTCAAGAAGGCCAAGGAGCATGACGTCAAATTCATTCGTCTATGGTTCACCGATATTTTGGGGTTCCTCAAGAGTTTCGCCATCACGGTAGAGGAACTGGAGGGTGCTCTGGAGGAGGGGATGGGATTCGACGGGTCTTCGATCGAAGGTTTCGCCCGGATCGACGAGAGCGATATGATCGCCCTGCCGGATCCGGATACCTTCTGCCTCATCCCGTGGCGCCCCAAGGAACACCGGGCCGTGGCGCGGATGTTCTGCGATATCTACAAGCCCACCGGTGAACCGTTCGAAGGGGATCCCCGACACGTCCTCAAGAAGAACCTCCAGCGCGCCGCCGAGATGGGATACACCTATTACGTCGGACCGGAGCTTGAGTACTTCTATTTCAAGGATTCGAACTCCACCGAAGCCTTGGACCAAGGCGGATACTTCGATCTGATCCCCCTCGATGCCGCCACCGACTACCGCCGGGACACGGTGCTGGCCCTCGAGGAGATGGGCATCGGGATCGAGTATTCCCATCACGAGGTGGCCCAGAGTCAGCACGAGATAGACATGCGCTATACGGATGCCCTCACCATGGCCGATAATGTGATGACCTATCGGCTGGTGGTGAAGCAAGTGGCCCTGCGGCACGGCGTGTACGCCACCTTCATGCCCAAGCCGATCTTCGGGATCAACGGAAGCGGCATGCATTGCCACCAATCCCTTTTCAAGGGCAATCAGAACGCCTTCTTCGATCCGAACGATAAGTATCATCTCTCGGCGATCGCCAAACACTTCATCGCCGGGCTCCTCAGACATGCGCCGGAGATCACCGCCGTGTGCAACCAGTGGGTCAATTCATACAAACGGCTGGTTCCCGGGTATGAGGCGCCGGTGTATCTCTCGTGGGCACGGCGCAACCGCTCGGATCTCATTCGGGTACCGGAGTACAAACCCGGCCGGGAGAAGGCCACCCGGATCGAGTTCCGCTCTCCCGATCCGGCGTGCAACCCATACCTTGCCTTCAGCGTCATGTTGGCGGCGGGGCTCGAAGGGATCGTCAATAAGTACGAAGTGCCCGAGCCGGTCGAAGAGAACGTCTATGAGATGAGCGATGAAGAGCGCAAGCGCCGGGGGATCGGCACCCTGCCCGGGAGCCTCCAAGAGGCCATCACCCTTGCCGAAAACAGCCCACTGGTGCGTAAAGCGCTCGGCGAGCACGTGTTCCAGAAATTCATCGAGAACAAGAAAATCGAATGGGATCGGTACCGCACCTATGTGACCGACTACGAGATCAAGCGGTATCTTCCCATCCTCTGACGCTGGGTTTCCGAAAAAGGGGGAATCCGGACCGGATTCCCCCTTTTCCACGCACATTTCCTACGCTTCTTCCCCCTAAAGGCCTCCGAAAGCTTGACATGACACTCATCCCTGTTTCATGATTTACCTATAGAACCCCTCATTCCGAATATCGGCACAAGGAGACGTGAGCATGATCGGCAGTGAGACCCGAGAGGTGGAACGCAAGAGCATCGCCATCCTTCGCATCCTGAGTGAATCGCGTCAACCGCTGGGGGCCCGGGTGATCGCCCGAGAGCTCAAGGTTCATGGCGTTGATCTGACGGAAAGGGCCGTCCGCTATCACCTCAAACTCATGGATGAAAGAGGCCTCACGCAACTCGTGGGGCGAGACGGCCGGGTGATCACGTCCGCCGGTCTGGATGAGCTCAGCAGTGCCCTGGTTCAGGATAAGGTGGGATTGGCCATCACCAAGATCGAGCTTCTGGCTTTCCGGACGGACTTCAATTGGAAGACCCGTACCGGCATGGTGCCGGTGAACGTGTCGTTTTTCCCTGAGGAGAAACTAGCCAAGGCCCTCAATCTGATGGCGCCGGTTTTCAAGGCGGGGATATGCGCCGGCGACCGGGTGGCCATCGCTCGATCGGGTGAAAAACTCGGCGAGCTTTTGGTTCCCGAAGGAAAGGTCGGTCTGGCGACGGTATGCAGCATCGTCATCAACGGGACGCTTCTCAAAGCGGGGGTGCCGATGGATTCCCGCTTCGGCGGCATCCTTCAGATCCGCAATCGGCAACCCCTGCGTTTTGTGGAGCTCATTCACTATGCGGGCTCCTCCCTCGATCCCTCTGAAGTCTTCATCCGCGGCAAGATGACCTCGGTAGCCCAAGCGGCCCGCCAAGGCAGCGGGAAGATACTCGCCAATTTCCGGGAGGTCCCTGCGGTATGCCGGCCTGTGGTCGAGGAGGTGGTGGCCGGGCTCAAATCGGCGGGGTTGGGGGAACTCCTCCTCATGGGAAACACAAGCACTCCGGTCTGCGAGATCCCCGTGCAACCCAACAAGATCGGGATGATCCTCATCGGGGGGATGAATCCCGTGGCGGCGGCCGAAGAAGGGGGGATCTCCGCTGAGAACCGGGCCATGAGCACCCTCCTCCCTTATGAAGCGCTGATCCCTTTCCCGGATATCCTTCACCGCTAACGCATCACATGAGGGAGCGGATCCGGGAGGGAAGCTCCTCATACCCGAACAGACGATTGAAATCCATGATCCCCGCCATGACCCGCGATTGAACCCGAAGCCCCGTCTCTTCAAAGATGGCGACGGGGTTCAAGCCGCCGATGACGATCGCCCCGACTCTCCCCTCGCTCACCGGGATCTCCAAAAGCGGTTGACTCGGCCTCCCGATCGCCATGAATCCCCCCAACCCTACCCGCTCGAGCCTCTGAGCCAGATCCTCCACAACGCCCCGGCTCTCCGCGGGAAACTCCCGAAAGCTGGCCCCGATCCGCCCATCGCCCGAACGGATCGCCCCCAGATAATCCGTCATACCGCTCCGGATGAACACCTCAAGCGGATCGATGCTCGTCCCTTCATACATGATGATCTCCACAAACCTCGTGGGAAGCCTCTGCCGAAGCTCGAGAAGCCCGCCGAAGCGGGAGTTGGTGGGGATACCCCGTTTGAGTAGCACGCCATTGAGCGTCACGGAACACACGGTGGCGATCCCCACCATGCCTTCCGGAACGGCGAGGTCGCCGAGCCGCTCGCCGGGGCCCAGAAGCGAAAGGAGACGCCCCATCGCGTATCCCTCCGAATACACCTTGCAGATCATCTCCGCTCGTTCCGCAAGCGCCCTCGGCTCAACCAAGGTGAGATTCACTACCACCGTGCCCGACTTCGTGGTGAGATCGAAGCCCATCGCATAAGTCATCCGATCGATTTTTGCCGAAAGAAGCCCTACCCGTTGAATGGTGCCGGAGCTATCTATCTCCTTAAGTCCCAGAGAAGTGATCCTGTGGCCGCGTTTTCCGATCGTCTCCGTGAGACCTTCCTGATCCATCTGTTGGAGATAGAAGCGAACCGTGCGCTCGCTGACCTCGAGCCCGAGCGAAAGCAGGGCACGGGCGATCTCCCCGCTGGGAAGAGGGCCTTCGGCAGATCGAAGGACATTCAATATTGCCAGAGCCTTTTTCCGTACTTTTCCGCTCATGATGGCTGAATTCTAAGAGGCCTGAACACCCTTTGTCAATGGTGATCGGAACACCATATTGCCGCCTTGCCGATTGTGGCAAATGATATTGGCAATAATATCAGGTAATTTTGCCGATAATCACTATGCTCTTGACAGCATACACAAACAATGATAGGATGATGCGGGCACAACATCGGCAACCTTTTACCGTATTATGGGTATAACCATACCGGGTCGAGGAAAAAGTTAACCGGAAAGTCAAATCGGCATGATCGGAACAGAAACCCAAGAGGTCGAGAGAAAAGTCCTCACCATCCTGAGGATTCTGAGGGAGAGCCGCGAGCCCCTTGGCGCACGGGTGATCGCACGGCATCTGAGAGAGCACGGCATCGACCTTACCGAGCGGGCGGTACGGTACCATCTCAAACTCATGGATGAGCGGGGGCTCACCACTCTGGCGGGGCGGGATGGGAGGCGGATCACCGAGCAAGGCCTCGAAGAAGCGGAAAGCGCCCTCGTTCAAGATAAGGTGGGATTTGCCATATCCCGGATCGAGATTCTGGGGTTCCAGACCACCTTCGATCCCAAGACCCGCAAAGGTCTGATACCGGTGAACGTTTCCTTCTTCGCCGCGGATAAATTCCGGAAGGCCCTCACGGTCATGGCTCCCGTATTCAAGGCGGGGCTTTGCGCCGGGAGCCGGATAGCGATCCGCGCGGAGGGAGAATCACTGGGCTTGATTCGGGTCCCGGAAGGAAAGATCGGTCTAGCGACGGTCTGCAGTGTGGTAACCAATGGCGTTCTTCTCAAGGCCGGCATTCCCATGGATTCCCGTTTTGGCGGTATCTTGCAATTACAGCACGGGCGCCCGTCGCGGTTCGTGGAGCTCATCCATTATGCCGGCTCTTCCCTCGACCCTTCGGAAGTGTTCATCCGGGGGAAGATGACCACCGTCTTGCATGCCGCAAGACAAGGGAACGGAAAGATTCTGGCCAACTTCCGCGAAATTCCCGCCGCATGCCGCAAACTGGCGGAAGATGTGATTTCCCAACTGCGCGAGGCGGGATTGGGGAATGTTCTGATCATGGGTTCCACAAGCGCCCCCGTGTGTGAGGTCCCCGTCCATCCGAACAAGATCGGCATGGTTTTGATCGGTGGAATGAACCCCGTGGCCGCAGCGGAGGAGGAGGGGATCGAGGCGGAAAACCGGGCCATGGCCACTCTTATGGACTACCAAGACCTCGTCGAATTCGAGGCATTGGATAGTGAATTCAAAAAACATCGAAAGGAGAAGTGCGAACGTGAATCTCAGGTCCCCCAACGCTAACGAAGCCACCCGAACCGCCAATCGATCGAGGAGCGTGGTACCGTCCAGCGGCCTCTGCTCGCGGTGTTTGGACGGGTGTACCGGCAACTGCGAAGTGTTCAAAGCGACTTTTCGCGGCCGGGAGCTCCTCTACCCGGGCCCCTTCGGTGAAATCACCGCCGGATGCGATAAGGACTATCCCATAGACTATTCGCATCTCAATATTCAGGGGTACGCCTTGGGGGCAAAGGGCCTTCCCAAAGGTGTCAAGGGCAATCCCGATACGGCGACTTTCCCCTTGGTCAACACCGAGACGGATTACGGTTGGGATATCAAGGTGAAGATGAAAGTGCCCATCTTCACCGGTGCCCTGGGCTCCACCGAAATCGCCCGCAAGAACTGGGAACACTTCGCTGTGGGCGCGGCCATCAGCGGCGTGACCATTGTATGCGGGGAAAATGTGTGCGGCGTCGATCCCGGCCTTCAATTGGATTCGAAGGGTAAGATCGCCCTTTCGCCGGATATGGACCGGCGGATCGAGCAGTACCGGCGATACTATCAAGGCTGGGGCGAGATGCTCGTCCAAATGAATGTGGAAGATACCCGGCTGGGGGTGGCCGAATACGTTCATAAGAAGCACGGCCTGACCACCATCGAACTGAAGTGGGGTCAAGGAGCTAAATGCATCGGCGGGGAAATCAAGGTGAACAGCCTCGACCGCGCCCTCGAACTCCAGCGGCGTGGCTACATCGTTACTCCCGATCCCTCCAATCCCATCAATCAAGCGGCTTTCAAGGATGGGGCCATCAAGGAATTCGAGCGGCACAGCCGGCTCGGATTCATTGATGAGGAAGGTTTTTACAAGGAAGTCGAGCGGCTGCGCAAGATCGGCTTCAAGCGTATCACCCTCAAGACCGGGGCATACAGCCTGCGCGAACTGGCCATGGCCATCAAATGGGGTTCCAACGCCAAGATCGATCTTCTCACCATCGATGGGGCCTCCGGCGGCACGGGCATGAGTCCATGGCGGATGATGGAGGAGTGGGGCATCCCGAGTCTGTATCTGCATTCGGCGGCATACGAATTTTGCAAGCGTCTAGCGGATAAGGGCCAGCGTCCGCCCGATATCGCCTTTGCCGGAGGCTTCTCGAGCGAAGACGGCGTATTCAAGGCCCTTGCCCTCGGGTCCCCCTTCACCAAAGCCGTGTGCATGGGACGAGCCCTCATGATCCCCGGCATGGTGGGCAAGAACATCGCGCAGTGGCTCAAGGATGGGAAGCTCCCCAACACGGTCAGTCAGTTCGGGTCAACGGTCGAAGAGATCTTCGTGTGTTACGAAGAGGTCAAGAACCTTGTGGGCGCCAGCGAAATCAAGAATATCCCGCTGGGGGCCATCGGCATCTACAGCTACTCGCAGAAGATCAAGGTAGGCCTGCAACAACTCATGGCCGGGGCACGGTGCTTCAGCGTGCCGGCGATCTCCCGCCGGGACCTCATGTCGCTTACCGAGGAGTGCGCGAAGGTGACGGGCATCCCGTATCTGATGGACTGCTACCGCGAGGAAGCGCTGGAGATTCTCGATAAGTAAGCAAGCTTTCAGCTCACAATGAAGAAGGGCGGGGGGGCATCGAGTTCCTCGATGCCCCCCCGCCTGTACAATCTGAGATGGAACACCTCTCCGATGGCCTTCAATGCGAATGTCGCCATTATCGGGGCGGGGGTGGTGGGATTGGCCATAGCGGCCGAGATCTCGGCTCGCTTCAAGGACGTCTGGGTGATCGAAAGGAACGCCACCTTCGGCGCCGAGACGAGCAGCCGAAACAGTGAGGTCGTTCATGCCGGAATATACTATCCCCAAGGCTCGCTGAAGGCACGACTCTGTGTGGAAGGGCGCACCCTTCTTTACGAGCTGTGCGCAAAACACGGCATCCCTCACAGACGGATCGGCAAGATCATCGTCGCTTCCGATGATCGGGAGACGGCGCACCTCGAGGCGCTCAAGCAAAGGGCAGAGAACAACGGCGTGGGAGACCTCTCCATCCTTTCCGAAGCGGAGGTGAAGCGCCTTGAACCCAACGTCCACGCCCGGGCGGGGCTCCTTTCCCCTTCGACGGGGATCATCAGCGTCCACAAACTGATGGAGTTCTTGTACCAAAAGGCGCGGGCAAACGGTGCCGATTTCCTCTTCGGGGCGGAAGTGATCGGGATCGAGAGGAGCGGCTCCGGCTATGCCCTCCAAATCCGGGATTCAGAAGGGATTTCCGAACTCGCCGCTCAAATTGCCATCAACGCCGCCGGTCTGGGGTCCGATCGAATCGCCGGGCTTGCCGGAATCGCCATTGATGAGGCGGGCTACCGCCTTCACTACTGCAAGGGCAACTACGCCAGCATCAGTCCCCGGTGGCATGGCAAGGTGTCCCGGCTCATCTATCCCCCACCGGAGAAAACCGCTCTGGGCGTTCACCTTACCCTTGGGATCGATGGCCGGATGCGGCTCGGACCGAATGCCCGCTATACCGAGGTTGTGGACTATCGGGTGGACAAAGGCATCGAGCGGGAGTTCTTCACCACGGCCCGGCAATTCCTTCCTTTCCTTGAGTTGAAAGACGTTCAGCCGGATTTTGCCGGAATCCGGCCCAAGCTTCAGGGGCCCGATGAAGCGTTCCGAGATTTCGTCATTGCCCACGAAGTCGATCGCGGGCTTGAGGGGCTCATCAATTTGATAGGGATTGAATCGCCGGGGCTGACCGCCTCGCCCGCCATCGCCCGGATGGTTTCAGAGATGGCAAAAGAGATTCTGAGCTAAATGCCCTGAGCGGCCCACAGTCCGAGTCCGCAGATTCGTCCGTTCCCGAGCCACGAACCCCCTCTGCCTCCGGGAAAGAAGGACCGACCGCCATGGAAGGGGTCGAGAGCCCTCCCCCGATTTCTCCATAACTCACATCGGATCTTCCCCAATCTCATTTTATGCCGGTGGCTGCGCGCCTTGACAGTCCAAATAGCCGATGTTATACTCCACACCACGGACTTGCCCGAAGGGCGAGTCCACGGGGGGACAAATGGCGGAAGCATCGCGGACAGATATCGGTCCAACGTTGCCGTACGGTCCTACCAAAGGGATGATGCAAGCGCTGCAACTCATGTGCAAAACCACTCCGGCCAAGGTGGATGGGAATTTTCTTCGGCTCAACAAGATCGCGCCCGGGAATGAGTACAAGGTGATCGGGGCGCTCCGATTTTTGGGCATCATCGATGAAGAGGGAAGGCCCACAGAAAAGAGCAAACTCCTCAAGACGAAGGGGGCAACCTTCACCTCTGCTTTGCAAGAGATCGTCCGGAATGCCTACAAGAATGTATTCGCGTGCCTCAACGGCCGCCCGTGTTCTCAGGAAGATATCTACAACCATTTTGTGGTGGAGAGCGGTTTGGGGCCGGAAATGGCCGCCAAGACGACGCGCTTCTTCGTTCAGCTCTGTGAGATGGCGGAGATCGATCTGGGGCTCGTCCGCAAGGAAAAAGGCGGCGATCTGAAGAAGTCTCCCGGCGCTTCCCGCAAAGCGGAGGGGAGGACGACGACGAGGTCTCCGGCGGGCCCGTTTCCGCTTTTCCTCGCGCTCACACCCGAAATGGCGGCGATGGATACCGAACAGCTCGCTGAGTTCCTCAAGAAACTCAAGACGGCTTACGCCCGTGCGTATCAAGACTGATCCCTCGCCCAAGGTCTCCTCATCACCACCTTTGTCGATCGAGCAAGCGAATGTCTGAGGTGAAATATTGGGTCGGTTTCAACTTGATCCCCGGCATCGGCCGGGTACGATTCAGCCGTTTGATCGAGCACTTCGGTGACCTGAAGCGTGCTTGGGAGGCAGAGGCGGCCGAGTTGCGGGCGGCGGGCCTCGACGGCAAATCAATTCAGATGATCGTGGAGACACGGCCCAAATTCGATCTCGATGCCGAAATGGAAAGGATCGAGAAACTGGGGGTGAGGGCCATTCCTCAGGACGATCCTCTTTTCCCCCGAAGGCTCAAGGAAATCTACGACTCGCCGCCCGTTCTCTATGCGCGGGGGTCATTCGTACCGGGGGATGAATGGTCACTAGCGGTGGTAGGCACCCGCCGGCCGACCATGTATGGGCGAGAAATCGCCGAACGCCTCACCGCCGATCTGGTCCGACACGACATCACCATCGTGAGCGGCCTTGCCCGGGGAATCGATACCATCGTCCATCGGGCGGCGCTCTCGGCGGGGGGTCGAACGGTAGCCGTCCTTGCCTCCGGAGTGGACATCATCTATCCCCCGGAGAATCGGAGGCTCGCCGAGGAGATCATGCAAAGCGGCGCTCTGGTCAGCGATTACCCGCCGGGAACAAAGCCGCGGGCGGAACACTTTCCCCGGCGAAACCGCATCATGAGCGGGCTGGCCTTGGGGACCCTCGTCATCGAAGCCGGTGAAAACAGCGGGGCCCTCATCACCGCCCGCATGGCTCTGGAACAAGACCGAGAGGTGTTCGCCGTTCCCGGGAGCATCCTCTCGCCGATGAGCACCGGGACCAATCGGCTGATCCGCGATGGCGCCAAAGCCGTATTGGGAGTGGAGGATATCCTCGAGGAGTTGAATCTGAGCACCATCCCCAAGCAACTGGCGCTTACCGATCTGCAGCCGGAGGACGAAACCGAATCGCTCATCCTCCGATACCTTGCGCAGGGGCCGGCCCACATCGACGATCTCTGCCGGGCGTGCTCACTGCCCGTATCCATTGTGAGCAGCACCTTGACTTTAATGGAGCTCAAGGGTATGGTAAGCCAATTGGGGAACATGAATTATGCCGCCGCAAAGGGCACGAAGGTAGGTTGATGGCTAAGAATCTTGTCATTGTAGAATCGCCCGCAAAGGCGAAGACCATCGGGCGGATCCTCAAGTCCGATTACGCCGTGAAGGCAACGATGGGCCACGTGCGGGATCTGCCGGAAAAAGATCTGGGCGTGGAACCGGAGAACGGGTTCGCCGCTAAATACGTCGTTTTGAAAAAGAAACAGAAGATCATCAACGAGATAAAGGCCGCCGCCAAAAATGCCAAGGCCCTCTATCTGGCTACGGATCCCGATCGGGAGGGAGAGGCCATTTCATGGCATGTCGTGCAGGCGGCCAAGCTCGACAAAATGCCGATCAAGCGGGTGGTGTTTCATGAGATCACCAAGGAGGCGGTGGAAGAGGCGTTCAAGCACCCCCGCGAGATCGATATGCAGCTTGTCAACGCCCAGCAGGCCCGCCGGATCCTCGATCGCCTCGTCGGTTACAAGATCAGCCCGATCCTGTGGCGCAAGGTGATGAAGGGCCTTTCCGCGGGGCGAGTGCAATCCGTGGCGGTCAAAATGATCGTCGATCGGGAACGCGAGATCCAGAACTTCGTTCCCACCGAATATTGGTCCATCGAAGCCGATCTCAAGAAAGGGGATTCGATCTTCCGGGCGGAGCTTGTGGGGATCGGCAAGGGCAAGAAGCTTTCGATCGGCACCCAATCGGAGGCCGAGGCGCTATGCGCTGATCTGGAAAAGGCAAGCTACACCGTCGCCGAAATCAAACGCAAGACGGTGCCCCGGCAGCCCGTAGCCCCGTTCATCACCAGTACTTTGCAGCAAGAGGCATGGCGCAAGCTTCGGTTCAGCGCCAAGCGCACCATGGCGGCGGCACAGGCCCTGTACGAGGGAATCCCGATCGGGGAAGAAGAGGCGATCGGGCTCATCACCTACATGCGCACCGATTCCACCCATGTGGCCCCTCAAGCGATCGCCGAGACGCGTCAGTACATCGCCGATACGTTCGGCAAGGATTATGTTCCGGCCTCCCCGCGCATCTTCAAGAAGAAGGTCAAAGGGGCTCAGGAAGCCCATGAGGCCATCCGGCCCACCTCCATCCGGCGCGAGCCGGCTTCGTTGAAGGCCTACCTTACGCCGGATCAGTACAAGCTCTACGATCTCATCTGGAAGCGGATGGTCGCAAGCCAAATGGCCGCCGCCCTCTTCGATAGCACCACCGTGGATATCCAAGCCCAGAGCGCAACGAACAAGTACTTGTTCCGCGCCGGAAGTTCCGTGCTTTCCTTCCCCGGCTTCCTCGCCCTTTACAGCGAAGGGGCGGACGAAGAGGAAAACGGCAAGGAGCAGAAGACCGCTCTGCCGGAGCTTTCGAAGGGGGATAAGCTCGATCTCGTGAAACTCTTCCCGGAACAGCACTTCACCAAGCCGCCGCCGCGTTACACGGAGGCCACCCTCATCAAGGCCCTCGAGGAGAACGGCATCGGACGGCCGAGCACCTACGCGCCGATCCTTTCCACCATTCAAGAGCGTGACTATGTGGTGAAAGAGAAAGGACAGTTCAAACCCACGGATATGGGATGTACCGTCACCGATCTCCTCGTGAATCACTTCAACGAAATCGTGGATACCCAGTTCACCGCCCGGATGGAAGAGAAATTGGATGAGATCTCCACCGGGGAGATCGAGTGGGTTCCCGCGCTCAAGGCTTTCTACGATGTCTTTGCCGCCAAAGTGAACGATGCCTATGCCAACATGCCCAAGAAAAAGGCCCCCGCCGAGCCAACGAACGAGGTGTGCGAGAAATGCGGGAGCCCGATGGTCATCAAGCGGGGAAGATACGGACGATTCATGGCGTGCAGCAATTTCCCGGCTTGCCGGAATGCCCGCCCGCTCCGGGCAGAGATGAATATCCTCTGCCCGAAATGCGGGGCCAAATTGGTGGAGCGCCGCACCAAGCGGAAGCGCGTATTCTACGGCTGCAGCCGGTACCCCGAGTGCGATTTTGCGACATGGGAGAAGCCGCTGACAACACCTTGCCCCGAATGCGGCGGCTTGCTGATCCCCAAAGGCGAGATGGCCAAATGCGCCAAGTGCTCATACGAGGGGAGTATCGAGGAGATCAAAGAGAAGGAATCCGCCACAGCCTAGCCGGAGGGCCCATACCCACAGCAAGGGAATCATGTAGCGGCATCGCAGCGTTGCTTTGAGGGCGCGAAACGTCATGGAAGCGTTTCTCGAGAAGTTTACCCTTCATCTGGGCACGGAACGCAATCTCTCCCCTTACACGGTGAGAAACTATTCCACCGATGTCCTCGGCTTTCTTGATTTCCTTCGGAGAACCGGCGTTCCATCACTGGAAGAGGTCTCAGCGACGCACGTCCGCCAATACTTGGGGGAGCTTCTGGACTCCGGAATCGTGCGGGCCAGCGTGGCCCGCAAACTGAGCGCCCTGCGCTCCTTCTTCCGGTTTCTCAACAATGAAGGCTTGATTCATGATGACCCCCTGAGCAAAATATCCGGTCCCAAACGTGAAAGACGCCTTCCGGATTTCCTGACCGCAAATGAAATCCGCACGTTGATCGAAGCCCCGGATATCTCCACCCCCTACGGCCTTCGCGATCGCGCTTTGCTCGAGTTGCTCTATGCCTCCGGACTGAGGCTCAGCGAGATCGTTTCCCTCGACACCAATCAAGTGGACGTGGCCACGCGGCAGATCCGGGTCCGAGGAAAGGGATCAAAAGAGCGGATGGTTCTCATGGGCACCCCCGCGGCCGCAGCGTTGGAAGCATATTTGAAGACCGGAAGACCCAAGCTCCTAGGCAACCGAAAGACGAAGGCCCTTTTCCTGAACCGATACGGCGAGCGGATCGCCGAGCGGCGGATCCAGTACCTCCTCAAGGCATACGCCCAGCAAGTTGGCCTCAGCGAACGGGTCCATCCCCACACCCTGCGGCATACCTTCGCTACGCACATGCTCGACGGCGGCGCCGATCTCAGGGTCGTGCAAGAGCTTCTGGGGCACGCCAATCTTTCCAGCACGCAAGTTTACACCCATGTGACCAAGGGGCAAATGCGCCGGCGGTATCTGGAGGCACACCCCAGAAGCAAAGAGCGGCAGAATCGCCAAGGGATATGACCCCCGGCGCGTCCCCATTTCGATGATCTCGGGCGGTGCCGGAAGGCGATATCAGTGCTCGTGCCGCCCGGAAAACGCCGTCACGGGAAGTCGAAAAAGCCGCTCGGGTCCCGGCAATCCCTTACCCCCCACCCCCATCGCTGTTTTTGCGACAAAGTGAACGTCTTGACTTGGGAAGTTCCGTATTGACCGTATTTTATGAAATACGGTTTCACCACAACATAATAGTTACCGGGCCCAGATCCCGTCCAGACATAGGAGATCGTTCTGTTGATCACGGTATCGTGAGAGCCAGTGTTACTAGACACGGCAACCATCGTGAGATATTGCCATGATGAGCCATTCCACTTGTAGAAATAGAGCTGATAGGCGTTCTCGGCCCAACTGTAGTCGTCCCACGTGATGATGACTTGGGAGCCGTTGGGTACGGCGCTTAAGTTCTTGGCCTCTCCTTGGCCCCAGTAGGTATTGACTCTTCCTGTATCCCAACTGGTTGGAGCATAAATACAGATGGGGGTATAGTTTGGTGGGGGGCAATAGGTTTGGCAATCAACTCTGCCTTGGCCATCAAGATGTGCTCCCTGCATTATGGAATTGGGGCTGCTTGCGCACCCGCCCACGGTGTATTGATCATCGATGCCATAGAGGTGACCAATCTCGTGGCAGAGGTCAGCTTTTAGGCCGGCTGTAGTGAAGTGCACTCCAGTTGCAACATAGACCGTTGCCTTTGTCCAATAATAGGCCTGCCGAACAGAGTCCCAAACCCACGTGTCGAATGCCATAGCTCCAGGGGTACCGGGAGGCAACGTTGCAATCTAAAAGGTGACATCTGGGGCAGCGGTGGACTGGCTCCACGTCAACTTTGGCACTGTGCTTGTCCAAGACTGGATGGCCTGTTGCACTCCCGCCACAAAGGCCGGCGGAGGGTTGTTGGGAGTATTCCAGAACATTGAGGTATTTGAAACAGCCCAGTATCAGAAAACATAGCTTCTCTGTGTGGTTGCGCCATCTCGTTGAGTCTCATAGTCGAATGCGTATACCGCCGTTGACAGGATTTCAGCAAACAGAATAGCTGCAATGACCGTAATCCAGATTGACCGTTTCACTCCGTCACCTCGAGCTTGAGTGTTTCGGGATCTCGAATGGGCAGGGCATCAATAGCTCTGGCTTGAGCCGGGAAATACTCCTTCAGAAAATCAAAGGCCCCCTCTTCGCCGGCAGAGATCATTCCCGAAACGATCACGCCGGAATCCAGCCCAATCCATACGTACGAGTTCCCTCGGGTTATCCACAGTACCGGCAGGCTCGGAACAATGGATTTCGCTTCGCTCGATATTTGCCCATCGGTTATGACGGGATTTATAGAAGAAATCATACCATTGAGTTCGGCGTCAGCAGGGAGTTTGACTACTTGGCCAGCTATGAGGATCTGGGATCCCCGGGTTTCCATGCCCTTCAGGCTGAACTTCTTGATGAATCCCTTTTCTTCCAACACTCTGTCCAGTTCATCTATCGCCGCACGTTTCTGTTCGTCGGTCATTCCGGTGGTTTTCTCTTGGAAATCCGCCATGATCCGTTCGTATTCCCTGATTCTCTCAGAATTTGTCTCGGGAGTACAACTGGGGGAAAGATTCACTTTGGGAGTTGGTTCAGTCCCAAAAGCGATGGCCGCCGTAGTTATTCCCGCGATCACAGCAGCAAGCATCAATCCCGAGCAGATGAGAAAAGGCACCCGCCTTCTTCGGTAGAGCATGGATAGTTTTTTCAAGTTCTGATTCTCCTTTCAATTCGAATTTGGTTATATCGAAATGGCAGCGTTTTCCGCGGGCTTTCGGGAACCCCACACCTTGGGGATGTTTATACTCGGAGACACTCTGAACCCCGGCAGGGAAGAATCCCTACACCCTCCTTCTCAAATGACCCATTATTACTCCTTCATCGTATTTCCTTGAATCGGTTTTGTCAATATAGATCTCAATAATCCGCATAACAATATCATTATTCTAAAACAGAATAATTAAATTATCTCAAGCAAACACATTAAGAAGTCCTTTCGACATAAATTGAGCGGGTCCCGGCAATCCCTTACCCCCAATTGCTCCTTTCGGGCCGAAGCCAAAAACAGCGTCACCCTCATGAGGAGCAAATTATTACCCTCATCCCGGGCGGGACTTGACCCGCAATCCCCTTTCCCTTCCCCTCAGAAAATCCGGCATCGGCGATCCCACCCAACCCGACCAAAGGTTCTTTTTAGGGTCACCCCAAACCCCGGCCAAAGGGGAATGCCCCTCTGCACTCCTCTTTCCAATTGCCCCCCATTTGGGCCGAACGCAACGCTTGACTTAAACCGCCCCTCGTGATAGCATAATTGCGAATGATTGCAATTACACTTCTGTGCTGAAGTGCGCTCAAGGGAGGATTATCCCATGCACATCCCGGATGGATTTTTGAATGGAGCCACGATCGGGGTGACATATGCCGTCTCCGCCGGAGGGGTAGCCTTCGCCACCCGAGCGGCGGGCAAGAAGCTCGGTGAGAAGCATGTGCCGCTCATGGGGATCATGGCGGCGTTCATCTTCGCCGCCCAGATGCTGAACTTCCCGATCGCGGGGGGCACCTCGGGGCATCTTCTGGGAGCGGCGCTTGCCGCGATCCTTCTAGGACCATGGGGCGGGCTTCTGGTCATGGCCTGCGTGCTCCTCGTGCAGAGTCTCATCTTTCAGGATGGAGGGCTTCTGGCGCTCGGAGCCAATGTCCTGAACATGGGGGTGGCGGGGTGCTGGATCGGATTCGGAGTCTATACCCTGACCACGAAAGTGATCGGGGTGGATCGACGGGGAACGCTCATCGGCGGATTTGCCGCCGGTTGGGCCTCGGTGTTCATCGCTTCCGTACTGTGCTCCTTCGAATTAGCCGGCTCGGATGCCTCCCCGCTGGGGGTTGCCCTCCCGGCGATGGCGGGAGTCCATGCCCTCATCGGTCTCGTCGAGGGGCTCATCACCGCGGTGGTGCTCGGGTTCGTGTGGGCGACGCGTTCCGATCTCCTTCAGATCGAAAAGGTTTAGAGGTGCGAAGATGAAGTGGGTCAGATGGTGGCATGTGGCGCTGCTTCTGTGCATTCTGGTGGCCTTCCTTTCGCCTTTAGCCTCCAGTTCGCCGGATGGGCTGGAGAAGGTGGCCGAAGATAAAGGGTTCATCGAGAAGGCCAAGGATTCCCCCTATGAGATCATCGCTGACTATGTGTTCCCGGGCGTGCACAACGAGTCCGTGGCCACCATCCTCGCGGGATTAGTGGGAACAGTGGGGATCTTCGCCCTCGTCTATGGGGGAGCCCGGGTCCTGAGGGCCTTTCGGCGCGAGGGGGCCTGAATGCCGCACGATTTCCTCGATCGGTACGTAACCCTCGATAGCCTGATCCATCGGCTCGATCCCCGGACCAAGCTGATAACCACTTTTGCCTTTCTCCTCGCCGTCTCCCTCACCCCCTTCGAACATGCCCTCGCTTTCGCCCTTTACGGCGGACTCATCCTCGCCGTGATCTTCCTTTCCAGACTTCCCCTTCTCTTCGTGATCAAGCGCTCCCTCGTCATCGTGCCGTTCGTGCTTCTCATCGCGGTGTTCAATCTCTTCTTCAAGGGCGATGAGGTGATGGGGGGGTTCGATCTCGGGGGATGGCACATCTCGATCTTCCGCGAGGGCTTCGAGATCTTCCTTTCGATCATGGTGAAGGCCTTTCTTTCCATCCTCGGCTTGATCGTTCTCTCGGCCACCACTCCTCTGCCGGATCTCCTCATCGGATTGGAGCGATTGGGACTGCCCCGCGTGATGGTGATGATCCTCTCCTTCATGTACCGCTATCTTTTCGTTCTAGTGGAGGAAGTGGGGCGCCTGCGGCAAGCACGGGATAGCCGGAACTTCGGCGGCGGGCGCCGGCATCAACTGCGAAGCATCGGCAACATGATCGGCACCCTCTTCATTCGGAGCTATGAACGGGCGGAAAGGGTCTATGCCGCGATGCTCGCCCGCGGATTCGAAGGGCGGGTGAAGGCATCCTCGCGCCTGCGCCTCCGGCCCGCCGATGTGCATTTCGGCGCCATTTTCTCCTCCGCTGTGATCGCGATCGCCCTCTATCCGTATTGAACTTGCACGGGCGGAGCTATGGATCACGCTGTCGAACTCACGGATCTTTCCTTCCGCTATCCCGATGGCCAATGGGCGCTTCAGGGCATCACCCTTTCCATCCCCATCGGTCAGACGGTGGCGCTCATCGGGCCGAACGGGGCCGGCAAATCCACATTGCTCCTCCACTTGAACGGCATCCTCGAGAGCCGCAACGGCGCCGTCAAGATCTTGGGCGTTCCGGTGGAGAAAAAGAACCTCAAATGGGTGCGGAGCAAGGTGGGGCTTGTCTTCCAGAACCCCGATGATCAGCTCTTTTCGCCCACGGTGTTCGATGACGTGGCCTTCGGGCCGATCAACATGGGGTGTTCGACCGAAGAAACAGAGGCGCGAGTGAAACGGGCGCTCGGAGCGGTGGGAATGAACGGATACGAGAAACGTTCGCCGCATCATTTGAGCATCGGGGAGAAGAAACGCATCGCCATCGCCACCGTGCTCGCCATGGACCCGGAGATCCTCGTAGTGGACGAGCCTACGAGCAACCTCGACCCGCGGGCCAAATGGGCCTTCATCGAACTCATCCGGAGTCTGCCCATGACCCGGATCATCACCTCTCACGATCTCGAAGTGATCGGAACGCTGTGCGAGCGGTGCATCATCTTGGATCAGGGCCGCATCGCCGCCGACGGCCCCACCGCCCGGATCCTGGCCGATCGGGCGCTGCTCCGGGAGCACGGGCTGGCGATCTAGAGGTTGCAAGAGCGCACGGCGCTCGATGCACTGCGGGAAATCGCTCACCGCAGAGAGCCCTCCCATAGGCCCAATTTACACGGATGGATTTTGAGGCTAAAATAAAATCTGAACGTGGGGCTGTAGCTTAGCTGGGAGAGCGCCTGCTTTGCACGCAGGAGGTCAGGAGTTCGAATCTCCTCAGCTCCACTTATCATACCTCCCCGCATTCCTTTGCGACCCATTTGTTTGAAGGCGGCCATGATCTTCGGGCCGTGCAAGAATTACGGGGCACAAGGATACGAGCACCGCCATGATTCATCCCCATATCCTGAACCGCGGGCCTTCTGGTGTGCGTAGTCCAGTGGACGGGTTATAGGGGAAAAGGCTCTTATGCCGATCCGCATAACATTCCCGGATAAATGGCCGAGTCCGCATCAAGAGACGACGGAGAACAACCTTACCGCGCCTTCGGGGCGATATTTCGAGGCTTATACGGTTAGAAAACAAGAGTCCCGCGTCTAATGCGGATCGATCTAATTTATTAGGAGGTGATGGAAATGGCCATGTCTTTGGACGAGCCCAAAGATGTCTATCCAGAGGAGCGGTTCGAGTCCGCAGTCCGAGAGGTCGTGAAGCTTGCGCTGAAGAACCACGCACAGAAAGCGGTCATACTCCCAAGGTTCGGCTTCGACATTGCGGTTCTCATCGACACGGAGAGTGGACCCACGGTAAGATGGATCGAGGTCAAGGTTTTTGGCGGCCAGCGCATGGGAGGTGTGGGGATCGGCAACTCGCGAAGGGAGCCGGGCCTCAGGTGGATGCGCTCCTTGCCAGAGGGGACGAGGCTACGGTTCTCGACCGCCCCCTCCGCTGGACGATCGCAGACGCAAAGTGTTCCCATCAATCACGCCGGTACGCCTTCATCGATTCTGAAGCGGCTCGCCGTGCAGTCATGGGTAATATCTCCCGCGGGGGAAGCAGAACAACTTCAAAATGTCGGCGCTGCGAAAACACATGCTCCACTGGGAAGATTTCTGCCAGGCCGTGGCCAGCTTCATCAATAGTGTGAGCGCCACTGCCTAACCAGCGCATCCAGCCGGCACGCTCCGCTCGCTTCGCGGCGGCTGAAGCGCGTGCCGTTAAGTCCGCCAAACGAGCTTGTATATGTACCCGAATTTGACGAGGGGATAAGGTTCCTTCCGTGGTCGCTACAAGGCCAGAGCAAAGGTAAAGGTGACGGTATCCCAAACAGAACGACAGAAGCGATCTCGGGCCCCGCGGCAAGACTCTGATATAATCAGTGTATGCCTGAAGAATCCAAGCGCCGTCCTCTCCCGTTCAAAGAGTTCGGAAAGTGCATCGCTCTGATGGCCCTCCTCACAGCCTTGCTTGGATTCGGAGGGGAAGGGTGCTCAAACGAGGCCGGCTCCAATCCTTTGCACCCCGCAGCCGATGCCCCCGGCGATACCTTTGTCACCCCCACCATCCCTTCTTCCCCTCCGGAAACAACCCCCGTTGCCCCTTCAGATTCGCCCTCAATCCCAAAATCCATCCAGTGGATCCGGGATTGGGCCGAGGCCCTGCGTACGGCTGAGGTAGAGAATAAACCCATCATGGTGAATTTCTATACGGATGTGTGCCCGGCTTGCAAGAAGCTCGATCAGTACACCTTCACCGATGCGGCGGTGATCGCGCTCGTGAACGAACGCTTCATCCCGGTGAAGAGCAACGCGGGCAAATCCTCCCTCTATCAGGAATATGGCATCGGCGGGGTACCGACCACGGTCTTCACCCGACCGAACGGGGAAGAGATCGGCCGGATCATCGGCTATTACCCCGCGGAGATCTTCCGCCAAGGAATGGAAGAGGCCTGGAATCTGTGGGTCGGTATCCATGAGTGAGCGGCGGCATTCGATGGGAAAATTTCTGCCGATCGTGCGGCTGACCCTGATCCTCACCTTTTCCGGGATCTTGGGCGCCTATCTCGCCGATCAATACGGGGCGGTTCGGGACATGGTCCGCTTCATCTGCATCAACTGCCTGGGGTTGGGCGATTGATCACCATCGGTCGAGCAAGGCTTCTCACCCAATTCCTGACCCTGATCATCGTCAATCTGGGTTTCACACAGGTCTTGAAATCGGGCATCGTTTGTCCGGTCTTCTTCTGTTACGGCTGCCCGTGGGCAAGCGTGGCCTGCCCGATAGGAGTGCTCCAGAACTACACCGCGCTGGGCGCCTTCCCGTTCTATGCGCTGGGAACATTGGGGCTGGCGGGGCTGGCCGTGGGGCGGGGATGGTGCGGCTGGGCATGCCCTTTCGGAGCTATTCAGGATTTGGTGGCCCGCATCCGCCGCAACGACGCTGCCAAACTCCCGCCGGTGCCGCTCACCAAATACCTTTCACTCGGCGGAATCCTCATCGCGGCATGGCTTCTGACCGATTCCGCCTTTTGCAAGGTCTGCCCGGGAGGAAGCATCTTCGCCTCTATTCCCCATCGCTTCGCTTCCCCGGAATTCCCGTTCGGCACATTCTTCTACGTCCACATCGCGACCCTTGCCGTTACGCTCATCCTCGTCTTTCTCTTCGCCCGCTTCTGGTGCCGGTACCTTTGTCCGCTCGGGGCGATACTGGGGGCGTTCAACCGCACCGGTCTGGTTAAGATCCGGTTGGATCGGTCGAGATGTACGGAATGCCAGAACTGCCTGAAATCATGCCCGGGCGGGATCGGGAAAGTAGAGGATATCGGCAACGGGACCGACTGCACCCAGTGCGCCCGATGCGTGGAGAAATGCCCCGTCGGGGCACTGAAAATCTCCGCGGGATTGAGAAATTGACGGCACGCCGGGATCGACGTCGAGCAACCATACCCAAAAAGAGCGATTGAAGAAGAGCGTGCCCAAGATACCTCTCTCGGGGGGATTTGGGGGATATCCCCCAAAAATCCTTTGGGCGGATGGGGGGATCGGAGAAGCCGGATCGTTCATGGGGGATGGGGGAATTCCGGTACAAAGTCCGGATGAGTCGTTAATGGTTTTTCACCCGAGGGTGAAGGATGCAAAACTGAATCGCGCTTTGGGCCCACACATGTGGACTTTAACCCTCTGAGGTTCACTGTTATAATAGATAGGCTACTCTGAGGAGGTTTTCGTTGAAAGTCACTTCGGAAAGAATTGAAGGGTGCCAAGTGGCCCTCACCGTTGAGATCGAGCCGGAGGAGATGTCCAAAGCGGTGGAAGGAGCCTACCGGCGGCTGGCCAATCGAGTGACGGTGCCGGGGTTCCGCAAGGGGAAAGCCCCCCGCGCCATGTTGGAGCGCCATCTCGGCAAGGAAACCGTCGATGCGGAAGCGCTCGATCATCTCGTGCCGGAACTCTACGATCGGGCGATTCAGCAAGAGGCCATCGATGCCATCGGGCAACCCGATTTGAAGATCGTCCAACTCGACCCCCCTATCTTCAAGGCCACCGTTCCGGTGCGGCCGGTGATCGAACTCGGGGATTACCGCTCCATCCGGGTGACCCCCGATAAAGTGGAGATCACGGAGGAGAACATTCAGGAGGCACTGGAACGTCTCCGCCGTCTGTACTCCACATGGGAACCGGCCGATCATGAGGCCCGCATGGATGATATGGTCATCGCCGATATCACCGGCGAGGTCGAGGGCAAAGAGATCATCCACGTGAAGGGCTCTCAATACAAGCTCACCGCCGATTCCACCGTGCCGGTCATCGGCTTCGCCCAACAGATTGAGGGAATGCAACCGGGCCAAACCAAGGAATTCACCCTGCGCTTTCCCGACGACTATCAAACCCCGGAACTCAGGGGCAAGGACTGCACTTTCAAGGTGACGGTATCGGAGATCAAGGAACAGCACCTTCCCGAAGTGAACGACGCGTTCGCCAAAAGCGTCAGTGAAGGGGTGGAAACGGTAGAGCAACTGAAGGAAAGGATCCGGGAGAACATGCGGGCCGCCGCCGAACGGGATGCCCGCGAGAATCTCGAGGCCCGGATCATGGAGGAGATCGTCAAAATCTCCAAGGTGGAATTCCCTGCGGTTCTCACGGAAAACGAGATTGTCCATCTGGCCGAGGAACGGCTCAGAAGCTACGGTGGGATGAAATTCGATGATTACCTCCGCATAAGAAAGATCACCGCCGAGCAATTCAAGGAGGAACTCCGCCCCATCGCCGAGAAGCGGGTGATCGGATCGCTGGTGCTCAACAAACTGCATGAAGTCGAAGGGATTCAAGTATCGGAAGCGGATATCGACGCCGAGATCGAGCGAATCATCAAGGAATCGGGGGAGCACAGCGAGCGGGTGAAAGAGATATTCAAATCCCCTGTGGCCCGCGATTCCCTCCGCGGACGGCTTCTCACCCAGAAGACACTGGACCGATTGGTGGAGATCGCAACGGGCAGCGGAAGCGCTTCGCCTTCGGCGCCGGCGGAGGAGCCCCCTCCGGCCGCCGAGGGTACTTAAAATCCGGCGGGGAATCGGGTTACTGCTGAATCCTCTTGCCATCGCCCGCAAAAAGGAACAAGGAGGCAGCATATGGACCTTCGGCCACAAAATATCATTCCCATGGTGATCGAAAGCGGGGCACGGGGGGAACGGGCTTTCGACATATTCTCGCTCCTTCTCAAGGAACGGATCATCTTCATCGGCACGCCGATCGACGATCAAATCGCCAACTTGATCGTGGCGCAACTCCTCTATCTCGAGCGGGAAGACCCGGATAAGGACATCCACCTCTATATCCACAGCCCCGGTGGATACGTCCATGCCGGCATGGCCATCTATGATACGATGCAATTCATCCGGTGCGAGGTATCCACCATCTGCGTGGGCATGACGGCCAGCCTTGCCGCCATCATTCTGTGTGCCGGCACCAAAGGCAAACGCTATGCTCTGCCGCATGCCAAGATCATGTTGCATCAGCCCACCGGCGGCTTGGGCGGGCAAGCGGCGGATATCAAGATTCAGGCCGAAGAGATCATCAAGACCAAGCAAATGCTCAACGAGATCGTGGCCAAACACACGGGGCAGAGCCTCGAGAAGATTCAGAAAGAAACGGAACGCGATCGTTATATGAGCGCTGAAGAGGCAAAGGAATGGGGCCTGATCGATGAAATCCTCACCGCCAAATCCAAATGAGGGGGTAGAGAATGCAGTTTGAAACGCCCATCGTCATCGAAACGACCGAGGCCGGCACACGCGCCTACGATATCTATTCACGGCTCCTCAAGAATCGCATCATCTTTCTGGGAGGGGCGATCGAGGAGGAGACCGCCAACTCCATCATCGCCCAGATGCTCTTCCTACACAGCGAGGATCCCAAGTCCGATATTCACTTCTACATCAATTCCTTCGGCGGGTCGGTCACAGCGGGCCTGGCGATATACGATATCATGCAATTCGTGAGTTGCGATATCCGAACTTACTGTGTGGGGCTAGCAGCGAGCATGGGGGCAGTGCTACTCATGGGCGGCACCAAAGGCAAGCGCTATGCGCTTCCCAACGCCACTGTGCTTCTGCATCAACCGCTCATCTCGGGCCATATCACCGGCCCGGCCACAGATCTGCAGATCGAAGCCGAGGAGATGCTTCGAGTCCGTTCCCGGCTTTACTCCATCATCAGCCAGCGGACGGGAAAATCGATCGAAATAATCGAGAGGGATTGCGATCGGAACTACTGGCTCGATGCCAAACAAGCCCTCGAATACGGTGTGATCGACCAGATCCTCCAAAAGCTCCCCTAGAGGGATCGGGAAAGCCTCCTCCGGCGAGTAGCGGGTTGGCGGCGGGTCCCTATCCCTTCATACTCCACAACCTCCGGCGAAGCTACCGTGGCAAACATCACGGAGCACAAGGTGATCCTCGTGGGAAAACAAACTCCCTAGGCGGGATTGCTTCTTCAGGAGAGCAGTTCGGACGGAGAAAGAGGAAGGAAAGTGGCAGCGGCTAGACTTGAACTAGCGACCAAGGGCTTATGAGTCCCCTGCTCTACCAACTGAGCTACGCTGCCACGACTCGCCGTGCTTCAATATAGCATCTTGCCGGATGAGCGTCAAGCGGGGGACAATCCCCCAAAAAGAGCAATTGAAAAAGAGAGTGCAAAAGATACCTCTTAAGCCGGGGGGATTGGGGGTGCCCCCCAAGAAAACCCTTTGGGCGGGTGGGTGGGATCGGAGAAGCCCGCTCGTTCATGGGGGGTGGAGGAATTCCGGTACAAAGTCCGGATAAGGGGCTAATGGTTATTCACCCGAGGGTGAAGACTGCAAAGCGGAATCGCTCTTTTTGGCGACCCCCAAAAGCGCGGCGGGTTACCGGAACAACGGGCAAGAATGATTCCGTGTATGCTAGAATACAATCTGTGCCGGTGCGGGAAACTCGCCCATATCCCCAAGAGGGCAAGGGATGAAAGCAAGCATGATCGCGATCATCGACTACGGTGCGGGAAATCTGCGCAGTGTGGCCAAGGCCGTGGCCCGTCTGGGTCATGCGGCAGAGGTGACGAGCGCCCCTGAACGGGTATCCAATGCCCGAGCGGTGATCCTCCCGGGCGTGGGGGCCGCCCGCGATACCATGGCAAGCCTTCAACATTTAGGGCTCATCGAACCGATCAAACGGGTGATCACCGAAGGCCGGCCTTTCTTGGGGATCTGCCTAGGGCTTCAGGTGCTCCTCACTTTCTCAGAGGAAGGGGGCGGGTGCGATTGCCTGAACATCGTCCCCGGGACGGTCCGCCTTCTTCCGCCGGGCTTGAAGGTTCCCCAGATGGGCTGGAATCAGGTGAAGCAGAAGATCCGGCATCCCATCTTCGAGGGCATCCCGGATGAGGCTGATTTCTACTTCGTTCACAGCTATTATGCCGATCCTCTCGATCGCGCGCTGGTGGCCGGGGAGACCGATTACGGGGTCGCGTTCTGCAGCGTGCTGGTGAAAGGAAACCTCGTTGCTACGCAGTTCCATCCGGAGAAGAGCGGCGATGTGGGGCTCCGATTCCTCGAGAATTTCATCAAGTTCAGCTTAGGGTGAAGGCGACCGATCATGCTGACAAAGCGCGTCATTCCTTGCCTCGATGTTACGGGCGGCCGGGTGGTCAAGGGGGTGAGTTTCGTGCAACTGCGCGATGCCGGGGATCCGGTGGAACTGGCGGCCTTTTACGACCGGGAAGGGGCCGATGAGCTGGTGTTCCTCGATATCACCGCCTCCTCCGATGCCCGCGAGATCATGGTGAACGTCGTGGAACGGGTCTCCCAGCAAGTGTTCATCCCCTTCACCGTGGGGGGCGGGTTGCGCACCATTCAGGATATGCGGCGTATCCTCGAGGCGGGGGCGGACAAGGTCTCGATCAACACCGAGGCGGTGCACCGCCCGAACATCGTAGCGGAAGGGGCGACCAAGTTCGGGAGCCAGTGCATCGTGGTGGCGATCGATGCTAAACGCGTGACCGGCGCGATTCGCTCGGCCGCCGGCCACGGGGGCCCCTTGGCGCTCGATGCGGATTCGCGATGGGAGGTCTATACGCACGGCGGCCGCAGGCCCACGGGGATCGATGCCGTGAAATGGGCCCGGGAAGTGGTGCGGCTGGGTGCGGGGGAGATCCTTCTGACGAGCATGGATTGCGATGGGCATCAGGACGGGTACGATATCGAGCTCACCCGGGCCGTTTCCGAGGCGGTGAATGTGCCGGTGATCGCCAGCGGTGGGGCGGGGCGGTTCGAGCATTTCTATGAAGCCATCACGGAAGGCAAAGCGGATGCCGTCCTCGCCGCAAGCCTCTTCCATTACGGCACGTGCTCCATCCGGGAGGTGAAGGCCTACCTCGCCGCAAAAGGCATCCCGGTGCGGCATGTATGAAAAGGCCGCCGCCCTTGTTATAATCACACTTGAGGATTGGCGGTCCGCCGGCAACGGACGGGACCGGCGGAGGCGGGAGCTTTCATGGCCGAGAGAGTGATCCTCTCCGAACAGGAGATAAGCCGCATGCTGAAGCGCCTAGCGCATGAAATTGTGGAGCGCTGCCATGATGACTGCCGGGATCTGATTCTCATCGGAGTGCGGACGCGGGGATATCCCCTCGCACAACGCCTCGCGGCGCTCATCGGCCAGATCGAGCAGAGAGAGATCCCCGTCGGCGTGCTCGATTTCACCCTTTATCGAGATGACCTTGATTCCCTGCCCAGGGACCTCACGGTGCAACCCAGCGATATCCCCACCCGCATCGCCGATAAGCGAGTCATTCTGGTGGATGATGTCCTCTTCACCGGCCGCAGCGCCCGCGCTGCAATTGATGCCCTCATCGACTGGGGGCGGCCCAAATCGGTTCATTTGGCTGTACTCATCGACCGGGGCCATCGGGAGATGCCGATCAAGGCCGATTTCGTCGGAAAGAACGTCCCCTCGGCGCGGAACGAAAGGGTTCAAGTGCACCTGAAAGAAGTGGATGGAATGGACGAGGTGATCATCGTCGGGGCTGAGGGATCAACCGGTGGGGGGCGGGAGTGACCCTCGCGGGAAGGCATCTGATCACGATCAACGATTTCTCCAACGAGGAGATCGAGGCCGTTCTCGAACTTGCCGAGGAGATGGATATGGCCCTCGTGAAGCGGCGCAAGCTCGACCTCTGCGAGGGCAAAGAGCTCTATACCCTCTTCTATGAACCCAGCACCCGCACCCGCAGTTCCTTCGAGACCGCCATGCACCGGCTCGGGGGCACGGTGGTGAGCCACGCCGAAGCTCAGGTGACCTCCTCCGTGGCCAAGGGCGAGACCATCGCCGATACCATCCGAGTCCTCGAGAAATACGCCGATGTGATCGTCATGCGCCATCCGCTCGATGGTTCCACCCGTCTTGCTTCCGAGTACTCTTCGGTGCCCCTCATCAGCGGCGGCGACGGCGCCCACGAGCACCCCACCCAGACCCTTCTGGATCTCTACACGATCCGCAAGGAAACCGGAGGGATCAAGGGCAAGAATGTGGCCCTCTGCGGGGATTTGAGGCATGGCCGCACCGTCCACTCACTGGCAGTCGCTCTGGCCCGATTCGGCGCCGAGATCACCTGCATCGCCCCTCCGGGATTCGAGTTGCCGGATCATGTACGGCAGATCCTCAAAGGATATAAATGCAAGCTGACGGAGTACAAATCACTCGAAGATCTGGGAGAAGGCTCACTGGTGATGGAAGGCCAGGACAATCGTAAAAGAGGACGGCAGAGGGGATTCGCCAATTTCTTATTGGGAAACCTCGATGTGCTGTACTTCACCCGATTGCAACGGGAACGGTTTGCCGTTCGGGAAGGGGCAACCGAGGCCGATGAGAAAAGCTATCAGATCAACCGGTTTCTCCTTGCGGGATCCCGCAGCGATGCCGTCATCATGCATCCCTTGCCCCGTGTGAACGAACTTTCCTATGAAGTGGATCAGGACAAGCGCGCCGCCTATTTCCGGCAGGCCGGATACGGCGTGCCGGTCCGAATGGCGCTCATCGCCCTCGTTCTGGGGGTCGTGGAGCCGAAGATCGGGGAAAGCCTCCGAACACCCACCCCTAGGCCGGCTCGAAACATCCCGGAGCATGCCTCCTGCCCCAACGAACGCTGCGTGACCAACAGGGAGAAGCATGTAACCCCAAAGCTCTACAGGGTTCCCGGTATTCCAAAGGCCTTCCGGTGCCACTACTGCGATTGGATCGTGAAGACGGGATAAGAGCCCGGGGTTTAGGTGAGGACGTGACCATCTAAACGAACAGGCGCGTCAGCGAATCCGGAGGCCGTAATTCATGATTGAGAAGCCCGTCCTCATGTTCGGCGGCAAGGGGGGAGTAGGTAAGACCACATGTGCCGGTGCCACGGCCCTCCACTGGGCGCGAAAAGGATTCAAAACCCTCGTCATCTCCACCGACCCCACCCCTTCCCTCCGCGATATCTTCGAGATCGCTCCAACGGAGAAGCCGGCCAAAGTCGAGGAGAATTTGTGGCTCGCCGAGCTGGGCCTTGCGGAAGTCAAGGCAATGTGGGACGCCAAATTCGGGCGGGAGGTGTACGAGGTCTTTTCGTCCTTCGTTTCGATCGAATATGCGGAGTTCGTGGATTTCATCACCTCCATCCTCCCGGGGCTTCAAGAGGAGTTCATGGTGGACTACATCCGCACGCTGACCCAAAACCGGGCCTATCAGCGGATCGTATGGGATACCGCCCCCCTCGGCCAGACGATCCATCTCCTCAACATGCCGGAGATGCTCCGCGAACACCTGAGGCCCGCCCCCAAGATCTATGCCCGCCTCAAAATCGGGGGGCGGAGCAAACGCCCCATCCTGAAGATTCTGGAGGAATGGTCGGAACTTTCCGCCGAGGATATGGAATTCCTCAGGTCCGAAGTGGCGTTCAACCTTGTGACCATCCCGGAGGCGCTGGCCGTCCGGCAGCTCGATGGCGTGTTCGCGGAATTTGCCCGGCATGGCTTTGCGTTCAACCGCGTGATCATCAACAACGTTATTCGAACGCTCGATTCGGATTTCCTGAAGACCAAGGGCGCCGAGCAAAAGCGGTATATCGAGCTCATCCGGGGAAAGGGCATCCCGACAATCGAGGTCCCCCTTTTCCCCTACGAGATCAAGGGGACGAGGCGTCTCGAAAGGGTCGGCGAAGCGCTTTTCGGCCAATCGCAGAATGCTTGAGACTCAATTCCAGTAGGTCTCGATGGTATCCACCGTTCCCAAGGACGCGATCTGTACGCCCCCTAGATCGGCTTGGAGGGCAGAAAGATTCTCCGACCATGCTTCGAGTCGGTCGCTCCATGCCGTCAATTGCGCATATGAATAGCTCCCCATGCCCCAATTGAACGCCTCCACGGCGGTGTTGTAGCTTTGAACTTCGGCATTGTAAGCGGAGATACTTGCATCACAGAAAGCCCAACGGGCGGAGTAGTCCTCATAGTACGCATAAGCGAACAAGCTTCCCCCGTATTGCTTGTAACCCAAAGGTTGCTTCCAAAAGGCCTCCGGACGAACGGAACAATCGATATAGGTCGCCTTCACCCCTTCCAATACGATCGTCCCGTAGGGTTTGCCCTTCTCCACATACGCGATGGAATCCCGCTCGGTCACGTCCACGTAAATGAGGCCGCGGTCGGTGGTTTGAAAGGCATTGAGGGCATGGCCCACCGTGCCTTCTCCGAAACCGATGGCCACGAAGGCGGATCGGAAGCCGCGCCTTGCGGCGGCATCCCGGAGATTGATGGCAAATCCCTCACAATCGAATTCCCCGGGCTTGTATTGGAGGGCATCCGTGCGGTCCTCTTTAAGGAAACGTTTGAGATCCTCCCACGAGGGGTTCCGCAAGTCGGAGGACTGGAGATCCGCCAGTAGATTCTCGTGGGCCGTTTGGAGCTCCTCGAGTCTGCCGGCGGCGTCGATATATCTCGACTGAGATTCTTCCAGTTCTGCTCTGAGAGCATCGCGCTCGGCCTCTGCCGCGGCCAGGGCGCTCTCCAAAGCATCCCGATCATTTTCGAAAGCAGTGCTCTCATTTTGAAGATGGGCAATGGTATCCTTCAGTGCATCGCGCTCGGCCTCGCACTCACTGCAGTCCGAAGACGAGGTACATGCCGCCAGCGGGATCGCCACCAATAGAGCCGGGGCAACGAGCAACGCCATGAGAAGCCTTTTCACGTTTCCCCCATCGTCTTAAAAATACCCCTGACGCACGGTGCGGGTGAAGTCGCCGGCGTAGGCCAGAAGAACCTCGGTTGCCCTTCCGATCTCCGCCCGATCGGAAGGATCGATCGGGAACTTGCCGCGGAGCAAACGGACGGTATGAAGAGCGGCCGAAAGCTCACCGGCGTCCGGGGCGTTTTCCCGCGGAAGGCGCTCGGCGAATTCCTTGCGGAGAAGCTGAGTGATCCATGGATCCGGGATGCCCTCGAACTGTTTCGGTTCATGCCCGAAGCGAATGAGCCTTTCGATGACCGCCTCCGGATGCTCGATCTTGAGATAATCCGCATGGAATCGGAGATAGTTGAGGGCGGCGGGAATGCTGCGGGTCGGGTATTCCGGATGCTCGGGTTCGAAGAGAAGACCGCTCTCCGTGATGATGTATCTTTCGAGAATGACCGGGAGCCCATCAGGAAGCGTGCCCTCGCCGTTACCCCGGCTTGCGAGAAGACGCCGCGCGGCTTCACAAAGCGAAATCGTCTCCTCGAGCCCCCGGATGAGACGGTCTAGTTCGATCTTGGGTTGAATTGTGCCATCGGCCATGGATGATCCTCGCTCCGGAAAAGAAGATAGGGGCATCGGGAAGCCGGCTTCAGGCGATTTCAGATTCGCCTTTTGCGGCGGAGGTAGATGATCTTGACGAGTGCCCCCATATAGATGAAGGTGATGCATGCCGCCACAACGAGTATCTTGACCATAGGAGTCATTTCGTGCCCGACGATTCCAGTGTACCGTCTCGGAGGCAGAGGCGCAATCCCACTTTTGAGGGATGTGATCTTCCGGATGAGCAGTGTGGGGTCATCTCTCGAGGAGGGCATCGAGGGCCGCGATGGCGCGAGCGATATCACCCTCGACAAGTATGGTATGCAGGCCCAAAGAGCGGGCCGCAACGAGATTGGCCTCGAAATCATCGAGAAAGACGGTGCGCGCCGGCGGCGGGGCGCCCATGCGGTGAAGGGCAAGGCGAAAGATGGCGGGGTTCGGTTTGCGGACTCCCTCGAGGCTCGAGTCCACGATCACATCGAACAGATCGCTCACCGGCAAGAGGGAGCGCCATCCATCGGCAAATTCACGGATATTGTTGGTGACGATCGCCGTCCGGTAGCCTTCGAGCTTTAGACGGTGGACATGCTCCACCAGCGCATGGCGCAGGCCGGCATCGCGCGGCATTCTTTCGAAAAACCGGTAGATATCCACCTCAGCACCGTGCAGCTTGCGCCCAAGGTGCAGGATTTCCTCTCGTGCTTGAGCCAACGAGATCTCGCCGCGTTCCAGTCGATGCCAGGGGTGATCCCCATCCTCTTCGGGGCGGCCGAGGACGAGCTCCCGGATCTCTGTTCCGGAAAGGCCGAGTTCGGCCCCGAACGCTTCCAGCGCAGCGTACGGCGACTCGGTGAAGACCCCGCCGAAATCGAAAATGACGGCCTCGATCCGGGTGCTGCGGTACATTCGAGAAGTCCGGGTTCCCTATTCCGCTGCGGAAAGCAGCGAGTGTCTTCATGATAGCCGGTTGCGGAATCCTCCGTCAAGGAAAACAAGGGGACCCAAAAGGAGCGATTGAAGAAGCGAGGGCATAAGACACATCTCTCGGGGGGAATTGGGGGTGTCCCCCCAAAAACCATTTGGGCGGGTGGGTGGGATCGGAGAAGCCGGATCGTTCATGGGGTGTGGGAGAATTCCGGGGTAAGCTCCGAAATAAGGTAATCAAGGTCATTCACCCTAAGGGTGAGGGTTACAAAGCGGAATCGCTATTTTGGGGAGGAAGGCCTCAGCTTGCAAAGCCGGGGAGCCATGTGATAGACTTCTTCCAACTCATAATATCGGAGGTGGGGAAGCGATGTCACGACTGGGTGAAGGGCGATGGATGCATCTATTTCTCGCAGCCGCCCTAGTAGCGATGGTTCTGGCGGAATGTGGGGAGAAAACATCCACCGAACCCGCGTCCACCGGCTCCCCGCCGGCTCTGCCGCCGACATCTTCATTCCTCATGGATCTTCAAGATTTTGCTTCCCCGACCCCAACGGCGGAGCCCGCACCGGCTTCCCCCTCCCCCACCACCCCCCCCGAACTCCCCCCACTGCCCTCGTTCCTCATGGACCTCAGCACGTTCGAGAGCGCCGGCGGAGCCTCATCGGCTGTGCCGTCGAATGCGATTCTCCAGTTCGCCGCATTCAAGTCGCCCCTGAAAACCGCCTCTCCCTTCGGAGATGCGGTCTGGGGCGATTACACCAATTGGAGCTTCGCCGCCTTTCAGGTGGGACTCTGGACGGTGATCATCACCGTCGGCATGGCGGTGCCGGTGGCCGCCTTCGTGGCCGCTTTCCACAACATCCCGCTTCAGCAGACCGATGGGTCATGGGTCTGGTCCTACAGCGTGCGGGTGGCCGGCAGTGTCTATTCCGCTAGACTGCGCGGCCAGTACATCCCGCAGGGCGTGCGATGGGAAATGTTCATTTCGAAGGAAGGTGAGTTCACCGATTTCCTCTGGTACTACGGCGAATCGGATCTTCCCCCCACGGGGGGATTCTGGATTCTGTACGATAAGCCCACCCACCCCGTGGAGCTGATCCGGATCGATTGGCACCAGAACGCCGCCGACGGCGCCAGCGATATCCGATACACCAACATTGAGCCCGGCGGCCGGGAGAACGGGGGCTACATCTTCCACCGGATCAGTCCCAAGGATGCCCCTTACGACGCCTATGCCGATATCTACAACAAGGGGCAAGATAATCACACGTACATCGAGTGGAACCGGACCACTCAAGAGGGGCGCGTGAAGGACTTCAAACACTTCGGGGATAACGATTGGCACTGCTGGAACGGCCTCCACGAGAACATTCCCTGTCCGTGACGGCCCCAGCGGCCGTGCCCCTTTTAGAGGGGAGGCATAAAATCCGCGATCGCCTCGAGCGTTCGAAAGGATCCGGATGACTGCACCGATCCTTCGGGGCGGCCATCCCATGTCACATCGCCGTAGCTTTTCAATACCTCCAAATGCGCCATCACTTCATTCCGGGCCAGTAACCGCCCGAAACCTTCGAGTTGCGCTGCGGTGAAATGTCTCTCGCATATGTACTCGATGCTCACCGGCCCACCGGAGGCGATCTCAAGAATGGCACGGAAACGGTCTAGATGGAATTGGATGATCTCCCGAACCCGATCCTTCGTTCGATAGAGATTGAAGCGGCCTTCCCAGAAAAGCCGGTGCGCCGGAAAGGCGAGGAGAGAAGCCGTGTATTCGGACGAGCCGACCTTGCGGAGCGACCGGATGTAGTTCATGAGTCCGTAAAGCTGATTTTGGCCCCGGTACTCTTCCGGGAGGATGAGCCGGTTGACCTCGAAGGTGCGCGCCATGGATGGGTGCGGAGTGATCCCCGGGAGAACGGTATCGCCGGTAAAGACGATCTCGCCTTCGAGCGTGATGCACATGGAGTCCGGACTGTGGCCGGGGGTGAAGAGGAACCCAAACCCGTTCATCGGCGAATCCTCTCGCACGATTCGATCCACCCTCAGTCCGCTCCGTTTACGATGGTATGGAAGACAATTCCCCTGAACATACGTGAAGGGCATGGTGCACGCCCGGCAAGAGCCGGGATATTCGGGGTGTGGTGCCCCTTCGGTCACATCCGGGTGATATGAGATGAGATCCCTGTAGATGGGATGAGCCCACAGTTCGGCGCCCGATTCGGCAATGACTTCAGCAAGTTGCCCGTCATGATCCTCGTGCCCGTGCGTGACGATCACAGCATCGATCCCGGCAAACCCTTTCCCGATGGTGCGAAGATGGCGCTCGAGGATCCCGATGTTCCCCATGCGCCCGGCATCGATCAAGATCGTCTTTGGGCCGGTGACGAGATAACACCATGTGGGCCCCAAATCCCAGCTCTGGTTCCCGTGGATATTGGGAAGGGGAAGGCCAAAAACTTCCGTCCCCCCGCGCGTCCGGTACCGGATGATCATGCCTTCGCCGTTGGCTCTGCCGGGGACGATGACCTCGGGTTCGTTCATAAAAGCATCCTCATCTACGCCTTTCCTCAAGCGGGGGCAATTCCGGCCCACAGCCGAGGGAATGTGCCAAAATCTGGGTGATATCCATAACTTTGAGGCTCTCTTTCACATTTCCCCCAGCGCGGGTCAGGTTCCAATGGCAGAACGAGCACGCGGTGACGAGGGTATCCGCACCGGCGGCCCGGGCATCCCGGATCCGGTTGATGCCGGTATAAAGCGAGAGATCCGGGAGCTCCACCGGAAATCTCCCGCAGCACTGGGTATCCTTGCCGTTCCCTTCCATCTCCACCAGTTCGATGCCGGGAACGGACTTGAGGATGGCGCGGGGTTCGGCGGTGATTCTGCTTCCCAGCCTTGCCAGATGACAGGGATCCTGATAGGCCACTCTGTGGTCGAAGGACTGTTTCGGCCGGAGCCCCCCATTCCCGATCAGATCGGCGAGGATCTGGGTGATATGGAGCACCTCGAAACCGGTGTCCCCCGTGATCGGGGGATAATCGAATTTGAGGGTGTGGTAGCAACACCCGCAAGCGGTGACAACCCGCCGTGCGCCGGCATTCCGGAAGGCCCGCACATTGTGCTCGGCCACGGAGGCGAAGGCCTCCACTTGACCGGAACTCAGGAGCGGTTGACCGCAACACCATTCTTCGGCTCCGAGGATGGCGAAGGGGACGCCGGCCCGAATCAACACCGTTGCCGTGGACCGGGCCACTTCCGGAGCCCGATATGAGGCCACACATCCGGCGAAGTAAACGAGATCGGCCTTTGGAGAAATATCCATCCCCTCGGCCCACTTCGCCCGCTCCTCCTTCGGCCTTCCGAAACGATTGCCCTCTCTCCGGATCAAGGAGCCGGTCTTCCGGAACGGCTCGATCGGGCCTTTGCCCATGGCCACGAGATCGGCCCTGAGATCCCGGAACATCGGAACATGCGCCTGATCCACCACACAGCCCACGGTGCTGCACGCCCCGCAGAGAAGACAATCGTAAGTCACCTTTACGAAATCATCGCTTACCGGAAGCTTGCCCTCGAGAAGCCACCTTGCCGCCTGTATCCGCCCCTGGGCTGAGTGGGTGATGGTGCGGAACTTCTCGTATTCGGGGCACAGTCGATCGGAGGTGGGGCCGAAGGGACGATACGGATTCCATGGCCCCCGCTGGCAAACGCCGCACGCTTGATCGTTCCAAATGATCTCGCGGTACTTCTCGAGTCTTTCAAAAGCCATCGGGCATCTCCTTTGCGGATGAAAAGGGAATCACCGTTCGATCACGGGGGATTGGCCCCGATGCATGATATGATAGGGATCGAGGGCCTCCTTGATACGCTTCCACAGGCCAAGGTACTCCGGCGCAATGTCCTCGGTGCAATCCGGATCGGGTCCCGGATAATCCGGAACGGCGCCGACGGCGCCCCACCCCTCGCGGCACTCCCGGGCGGCACGAGCGGCGAGCTCCGGCCCATCGGCGAGTTCATCGTACACGTACACCGGGAAGGCGTTGGCGTAGGTCTGACATGTCCACCAGAGCATGCCGCGCCGCAAATTGTACTTCCGGCCGACGGCATTGTACACGTTGAAAACCGCCGCAGTCGCATCCAGTGGATGGAAGCATCCCACGCACATGTAACGGCGGGGCGGCTTCGAGCGGAGGGATGTGCCCCGGGCCCCGCCCCAGAGGATTCGCGGCGTATTTTGGGGAAGCTCCTTCCCGAACCCGGCTCCCGCGATGATCTCGCGAGCCTTCCGCACCCGAAAATCGACCTCGGGCTTCCACCCTTCGGCAAAGAATTGGACAACCCACGGCGCGGGCGGTGGAAGCCGGATCGTTTTGAACATCTCGTCATCCACACAAGTGATCCCGTAGGCGATATTGGCCCGCACGAGCTTCTTGATCCCCTCTTGAGCTTCTTCAGGGGTTTCGAAGCCGAACGAGACCCAACCGAGTGCTTCGGGGATGGGATAGACCCGCATGGTGACTTCCGTGATCACCCCGGAGACGCCAAGGGAATTCAGATACAGCCCCGTGAGGTCCGGCCCCGTGCCGAGGTATCGGGCAAATTGTTTGGCCCCTTTGAAGGAAGCCGATCCGGTGCGAACGATCTCGCCGGTGGGAAGAACCACTTGAAGCCCCACGATGAAGTCGCCCACCCGGCCGTAAACCGATCCCCCCGCCCCCACCCCGTTGAACGCGGTCCACCCGCCGATCGTGACGCCCCCACCGAACTCGGGGAGCCACGGGATCTTGAAGCCCCGCCGCTCGATGTACTTGATGAGCCGATAGACCGTCACCCCGGACTGCATGCTGACCGCCATCGCATCCTCATCGATGCCATAGATGCGATCCATACGGTTGAGATCGAGCACGATCCCACCTTGGCGGGGCAAGGCCATTCCCGTGGTGGTGGTGCCCCCGGCCCGCACGGTCACCGGCGTGCCCGTTCGGCCGGCAAGGCGCATGATCTCGGAAACCTCCTCGGCCGAACCGGGCACCACAATCGCTTCCGGTAGACGCGGCCCCTCATAGCTCCAAGCCCGGGCGTAAGCGATGAGATCGTAGTCCTTATCGGCCACGAATTCAGGCCCCACGATGGCTCTGAGTCTCTCGATGATCTCGGGGTTCATAGCGGCTCCCAAAAACATGATAAAGGGGCGGAGCTCCGATAGACATCCGCCCCTCTTTCCCGCCTAGAAGTCAACTCGAATCACTCCCTAAGCGTCCATATCGAGTTTCTCAACCTTGCCCTTGTAACGCTCGTCTCTCCCTTTGAATCCTTCCTTCGTTCCCCTATCCCGGCGCTCCTTGAAAAAGTTGTATTCATCGGGTTCCCACCGGAGATTGGTGAACATCGTGTGAGAGATATACACGATCCCGTTGGTGAGCCCCCATTGCTCGTAGATGAGCCGACGGGTGGCCTTCCCGATGGCAATGCCATCGCGCGGGAGAAGGGCCATGGATTCGGCGAGCTTCTGGACTTCCTCCTCGAGATGCTCCGGCGGAACGGCTTTGGTGACAAGCCCGATCCGGGCCGCCTCTTCTCCGCTGATCGACGCCCCCGTGAGAAGCATCCCCAGCGCCCGTTTGATCCCGATAGTCCTCATGAGAAGGGCCACCTGAGAGCCGCTTCCGGCAAATCCCAGACGCTGTTCCACAGTGGCAAACCGCGCATTGGTCGCCGCCACCGCTAGATCGGAAAGGAGCGGATAGTACACCCCCGATCCGAGGCAATTGCCATGGCACTGACAGATAGTGATCTTGGGATGAAGGAAGATCTTCATCTGCGTATCGTGGAAGAATCCCCGATCCACCGAGTACCGGATGCGCTGGCTCGCGTGCCGTTCTCCGGGTTGACCGGTACCCATCCCATAGATGAATCCCACCTCCCGAAGATCGTGCCCCGCTTGAAAGTCCTTGCCCGCACCACGGATCACCACCACTTTGATATCGTCATCGAACTCGGCATCGTCCAGAGCAAAGAAGAATTGATCCGTGATGCCCCCTTGACCGGGCCAATCGGTCACGTTGCGGTGTTCGGGATCGTTCAGGGTGATATAGGCGATGTTGCCTTTCTTCTCATAGATCACCTTATCGAACTTCTCGGGCCTTTTGTACTCGAGGTGCGGGTGCAAGTCCGCCATAGGGGAAACTCCTTTCATCCGTACAGAACACTGAGCCGCTCCCTCATTATAGAGGCCTATCGAGGGAGATGCAACCAATTGGAACGACCCGAAAAGAGCGATCGAAGAAGACCGTGCAGAAGACACCTCTCTCGGGGGGATCGGGGGGTGTCCCCCAAAAAACCTTTGGGCGGGTGGGTGGGAGCGAAGAAGCCGGATCGTTCATGGGGTACGGGGGAATTCCGGGGCAAGGCCCGGGATGAGATGATCATGAGCACTCACCTTGAAGATGAAGGCTACAAAACGGAATCGCTGTTCTGGGGAACGACGGGGATTCACCCGAGGCGGGGACGGAACAACTGGCCGCGCTCGTTGAGCTCCTTGAGAAAGATCGCGATCTCCTCGGCACCATCGGCCACGCGGGCGATACACTTTTCGTGCCCCTCGGAAGCAAAGAATTTGATCGCCTGATCGAGATCGGTGAAGTCCACGCCGGTCAACTCGCGGCACGAATGGGATCCCAGACGCCGGTTGAGGCGGGCCATGAGCTCTTGCATCGGCAGCATGATTGGGAAGAGGCCGTCCAGCCCTTGCTCGATGCGGGTGCGCCCCATGAGAAGGCCGAGCACCATGGCTCCACCGGTATGAACGCCGCAGGTAAGGGATGCGGTCAGCCCGCCGTGCAAACCGCCTGCGGCGGCCAACACCAGCGGATCGCGAATTCCAAACTCTTCCATGAACGCGCTGAGCACGCTCTGGGAGCAGCTTTCGTATCGCCTCATATACTGCTCGGCCCGGGTCCTCACGCGGACGATCCAATCGTCGCCCCGGGGCAAGATAATGGAAGGGATTTCATTCTCGGCCATGCTCGGCCTCCTCCGCAACGATGTTCTGGAGTTGATCGAGAAGGGCAACCTGACCCTTCAAGATCTTCCCTCGGGCAAGATCAATGGGAAACCATCCGGCACGATCCACTTCGGGGAAACTCTGAAGCTTCCCGGAACGAGGGGGCCATTCCATGGAAAAGGTGTTGCTCTCGAGATCGAGCGGATCCAGATCACCGCGAACAGCCCAAGCATGGATCACCTTGCCGCCGGCCTGTTTGATCGGTTCAAGGGGCACGTATTTCCCCGCGGGCGAAAAGCCGGTTTCCTCCCTAAACTCGCGCTTCGCGGCTTCGAGCAGTTCTTCACCCGAAGAAGGCTCTCCCTTGGGAATGGTCCAGGCCCCTTCATCCTTCCGGGCCCAGTAAGGCCCGCCGGGATGCACCAGAAAAACCTCCGGTTTTCCTTCTCGGAGCCGGTACACGAGGAGTCCGGCGCTGCACTTTGCCATTCGCGCACCTTCGATCCGGGGAAACAGAGATCAACCCCGCTTAGAGCTTGTATCCGATCTTCCGGAGGAACTCCTTCCGATGCGCCGCATCCGCTTCCGTCTCCACGCCTTTGGGGCGGAAGCCATCGATCACCCCAAGGATACCCCGGCCTTGTTCGCTCTCCGCCACAACCACTTGAGTGGGATTGGCGGTAGCACAGAAGATGCGGCAGACCTCCGGAACCATTTTCACCGCGTTCAGAACGTTGAGGGGGAAATACCCCACCCCGAGCATGATGATGAAAGAGTGCCCCGCCCCGATCGCCAGAGCATTCCTCCGGGCAAGCTCGATGAGCGATTTATCCGTTCCCGAGACGCGGACCAGCGTGGGCCCGCTGGCCTCGCAAAAGGCCAATCCAAACTTGATCCCGGGCACCGCTTGAACGAGGGCTTCGTGAAGGTCCTCCACCGATTTGATGAAGTGCGTCTGGCCGAGGATGAAGTTCAGATCTTCGGGCTTTTCGATGGGGATCAAATGGAGTTCCATGGCACACCTCACAATCCGCGATGATGGCGGTATTCTACCCTACCGAGGATGAAATGTGAAGGGAGGGGATGGACGATCCGGCTCCTTCGATCGCTCCTTTCGGGTCAAAGCATTCCCTTGCCAATTGCATCCGGGCTCCGGTAAACTCTCCCCAAAAGGACTCGAGGTCTCCGATGACGAAAATGAACAAGGATGATTGGACCCCGCTTTTGGACGATCTTCATCAAAGACGAACGGCAGTCCATCGGATGGGAGGGCCCGACAAGGTGGCCCGACACGATGCCGGCGGGCGATTGAACGCCCGCCGACGGATCGAGGTACTCCTCGATCCCGGAAGCTTCACCGAGATCGGCACCTTCGTGGGAAGCGGAACCGGCCCGGGCAAGACGCCCATCCCGGCCGATGCCTTGATCGCGGGCTTCGGAAAGATCGACGGCCGGCCCGTGGTGGTCGGCGCAGAGGATTTCACCGTAAAGGGGGGATCCATTGGACTGGGGACTTATGCCAAGCGGCTGCGCCTTGCGCTTCTCGCGGCTCAAGAACGCGTGCCGCTGATCATTTTGCTCGAGGGGGCGGGGGAACGGGCCACCAATTGGCTCGAGCGCTACCCTTATGCGCCCAACGATCTCCAAGCGCTGGCAGAGCTTTCCGGAAAGGTTCCCACGGTAGCCGCGGTGATGGGCGTTTCCGCAGGCCACGGAGCGCTCACCGCCATGCTCATGGACTTTGTGATCATGGTGGAAGGCTCGGCCATCTTCTCCGCCGGGCCTCCGCTCGTCGAAGCCGCCACCGGCGAGCGGGTGACGCCGACCCAACTCGGGGGGACCGAGGTCCATGCCCGAATCAGCGGCGTTGTCCACAATATCGTCCCCACCGATGAAGAGGCCCTTCACCTCGTGCGAAGATACCTATCTTATCTCCCTTCAAACGCGTGGAGTCTTCCTCCCGAGGACCCCCCCACGGATGGCCCACGTCTTCTGGAAGGTATCCTCGACCTCATCCCCCCCGATCCGCGCCGGCCGTACGATGCCCGCCGCTTGATCGAAATGCTGGCCGATTCCGGAACGGTGCTCGAGATTCAGCCCCTTTACGGCGACTCCATCATCACCGCCCTCGCGCGGTTGGGGGGGCGGGCGGTGGCCATTCTGGCCAATCAACCGGCCGTCCGGAGCGGCACCATCGATAGCCCCGCGGCCGATAAGGCCGCCCGTTTCCTTGAGCTTGCCGACGCCTTTCACTTGCCGGTGATCTTTCTGGCCGATAACCCCGGCATCATGGCCGGAACCGCCGCCGAGCGATCGGGGGCTCTCCGATCCGCGGCACGGATGTATGCCGCGCAGGCCCGAATCCGCTCCCCCAAATTGCACGTGACGGTGCGCAAGGCGTACGGATTCGGGAGTTCCCTCATGGCCATGAATCCCTTCGATCGGCAGACGATCACGCTGGCCTTCCCGGGGGCAACACTGGGGGCGATGCCGGCGGGGGGCGGGGGAACGGCCGCCCATGCCGATTCTCAAACGCAGTCCGCCCTCGCCGCGGCGGAAGCGGGCGGGCCGTGGGCAGTGGCCGATACCATGAATTACGATGAGATCATAGATCCCCGCGATCTCCGCAATGTCCTGATCTCCGCTCTGGAAACGGCGGCAAGCCGCTACAAGGGAACGCCCGTCGAACCGCGCCCGGGCGGAATCCGGCCCTGAGAATTCCCTTCGATGTTCCGTTCGGGAAGGGCGGAGGCGCCGGTCATGTGCTACCATAGAGAAAACCACACCGGGGAAAGGCCGATCGTGCCGAAGGAGATGCCATGAGTACTTACGGATATGCGGGGAAAATGCTCCGGGTGAATCTGACTTCGCAAACCATCACCCCGATCCCTACCTCCGACTATGCACCGGACTTCATCGGCGGGCGCGGGATAGCGGCCAAGGTGGTCTGGGATGAGGTTCCCCCCGAAACCCGGGCCTTCGATCCCGGGAACCGGCTGATATTCGCCCTCGGGCCCCTTGCGGGGATCCCCGCGATCGCGGGATCGCGATGGGGCATCTTCGGGAAATCGGCCCTCAACACGCCGGAGAAGTTCTGCTATGGGAATCTCGGTGGACGATTGGGAGCGGAGCTCAAGTTCGCCGGATTCGATGGGTTGATCATCGAAGGCCGAGCGGAAAGGCCGGTCTACCTTCTCGTCCGCAACGGCACCGCCGAACTCAAAGATGCCTCCCCGCTGTGGGGAAAAGGGGCCGCTCGGACTCGAGACGCGCTGAAGAGGGAATGGGGGGATTCGATGCGCGTGGTGGCCATCGGCCCCGCGGGCGAGAATCGGGTCACCACCGCCGGTATTCTGGCCGATGACGATGCCAGCGGATCCGGGGGGTTGGGGGCGGTGATGGGCTCAAAGAGGCTCAAGGCCATCGCCATCAAAGGCGAGCGCAGCAAAATCCCCGTGGCCCGGCCCGAAGAATTGCAGCAACTCACCGATTACTTCCGGAAGGTGCGCGGCGAAGCTTTCATCGCTTGGGGAATGGACTTCATGGCCTCCGGCCCGGGCACGAAGAAGGCCCCGTGCTACGGTTGCGCCGGCAACTGCATCCGGGTCACCTATACGGATGCCGCGGGCCACCGTGGGAAATACATGTGCCAATCGGGCATGTTCTATTTGCAGTGGTCATGGAAATACTACGGCAAGCAGAACGATGTCCCCTTTCAGGCCAATCGGCTGTGCGATGATTATGGACTCGATACATGGTCGCTCGAGCTCATGCTCGGATGGCTGAGCCGCTGCTTCAAGGCCGGCATCCTCACCGAAGAACAGACGGGGCTCCCTTTCTCCAAAATGGGAAGCATCGAGTTCATCGAAGCGCTGGTTCGGATGATCGCCTTCCGGCAAGGGTTCGGGGATGTGCTGGCGCAAGGATTGGAACGAGCGGCGGGGCAGATCGGCGGGGAAGCCCCCTCCCTCATCCGCCGCCCCGATCCCTACGAGCCGCGGCTGTACATCACCACCGCCCTCCTCTGGGCCTTCGAACCGAGGGAACCCATTCAGGCCCTCCACGAAATCGGCATGCCTCTGGCCCAGTGGGTCAGTTGGGTCAAGAAATCCAAAGACGCCTACGTGACCAGTGAGGTGATCCGGAGCATCGCCAAACGCTTCTGGGGGAGCGAGGCGGCGGGCGATTTCTCTTCGTACGAGGGGAAAGCCCTCGCAGCCCGGATGATTCAGGATCGGCAATACGCCAAGGAGTGCTTGATCCTCTGCGATTGGGTGTATCCCATTCTCGCTTCAAAGGCGACTCCCGATCACGTCGGGGACCCGACGATCGAGAGCAAACTCTACTCGGCGGTGGCCGGAAACGACCTCGATGAAGAAGGTTTGTACCGCATCGGCGAACGGGTGTTCAACCTCCAGCGGGCCCTTCTTCTGCGCGATGGCCACCGGCCCAGATTGGACGATCGGCTTCCGGAGGAATGGCATACCATGCCGCTCAAAAGGGGAGTGATGGACCCCGATTGCCTCGTTCCGGGCAAGGGGGGAAAGATCACTTCCCGCATCGGCTCGGTGATCGCCCGGAAGGATTTCGAAGCCATGAAAGACGAGTTCTACCGGCTCAGGGGATGGGATCCGAACTCCGGACTTCAAACCCGCGAAACTCTGGAGCGCTTGGGGCTGAAGATGGTGGCCGATGATCTGGCCCGGCGGGGACTTCTGGCCGGCGATGAATCGCGTTGAGCCTCAGGCCCGATGGCACGAGGGATCGGGCCTTTCTCTCGTCCGTGGGCCACAAAGCGACGGGGGAGCCGGAAAGGGCTATAATGAAATCCGGAAATCCCGTGCCTTGAAGATCACGATGCCTTCGCCAATCACGTCGGAAATCCTTTCCCCGCTGAACGAGCTCAAGGATTGCGCGGTATGTCCGCGGGGATGTCATGTGGACCGCACCGCGGGTCGGCTCGGCTTTTGCCGAACGGGGGCCGGATTCTCCATCGCTTCGATCTTCCCCCATCGCGGAGAAGAGCCGGTGATCTCCGGCCCGAAGGGGATCTGCAATGTGTTCTTCACCCATTGCAATATGCAATGCCTCTTCTGCCAGAATTTCCAGATCAGTCGAAACAACCGTTCCGATCCAGCGCACGAGCTCGATCTGGAAGAGGTCATCCGGCGCATCGAAGCCATCCTCGATACCGGTGTTCGGGCGGTGGGCTTCGTTTCGCCTTCCCACTGCATCCCCCAGATGAAGGCCATCATCTTGGCCCTCAAGGCCCGGGGCCGCCGGCCGATCTTTGTGATGAACACCAACGGGTACGATCGAAAGGAAATCATCGCCTCTCTAGAAGGATGGATCGATGTTTATCTTCCCGATCTGAAGTACATGGACCCATCGCTTGCCCGGCGCTTTTCTCAGACGCCGGATTACCCCGAAGTGGCGGGGGCGGCGCTCGAGGAGATGTTCCGGCAAAAAGGCTCCAACCTAGCGGTGGGGGAGGACGGGGTGGCGGAGTCCGGCTTGATCGTTCGGCACTTGATCTTACCCGGAGAGGTGGAGAACAGCAAAGCATGCCTCCGCTTCATCGCGGAGGAGCTTTCCCCTTCGGTTCACGTTTCCCTCATGGCGCAGTATTACCCGACGCCCGAAGTGGCCGATCACCCCGAGCTGAGCCGTTCCATCACCGGGGAAGAGTACAATGAAGTGTTGGAAGAGTTCTATCGGCTGGGATTCTACCGGGGATGGGTTCAGGATATGGAGAGCGAGCGGTGCTATCGGCCGGATTTCGAACGAGATCGGGCGTTCGAATGGTGATCGATCGCCCCCTTTCGCGGTTCGGCCCGAATTTGACGGACGGCGGCAAAGGCTATAAAATCTGTTGGAATTGAAGACAGGACGGAACGATGGAAAGCGAAGCTAAAGATACCGAGCTTGAAACGATGCGCCATTCGGCTTCCCATGTGATGGCAGAGGCCGTACAAACACTTTTCCCCGGAGCCAAATTCGGGATCGGACCCGCGACTGAAGACGGGTTCTACTATGATTTCGATCTCCCCCGCCCCCTCACCCCCGAAGATCTCAGCGCAATTGAAGAAAAGATGCGCGATCTCGTCCGGAGAGATGCCCCTTTCACCCGGGAGGAGATACCCCGCGAGAAAGCACAGGCGCTTTTCGCTTCTCAACCGTACAAACTCGAGCTCATCCGCGATCTCGACGAAGGAACGGTCTCCATTTACAAGAGCGGCGATTTCACCGATCTCTGCCGCGGGCCCCATGTGAGCTCCACGGGCCGGATCGGGGCATTCAAGCTCCTCAGTACTGCGGGGGCCTATTGGCGAGGCGACGAGCGGCGCCCCATGCTCCAGCGAATCTACGGGACCGCCTTCAGGACTCAGAAAGAGCTCGATGACTATTTGAAGAAACTCGCCGAGATCGAGGCCCGCGATCACCGAAGGCTGATCAAACAACTGGATCTCATCAGCTTTCACGAGGAAGCCGGCGCAGGCTTGGCCTACTGGCACCCCAAGGGGGGACGGATCCGCGTGCTCATCGAAGATTACTGGCGCAAGTTGCATCTCGAAGGCGGCTATGATATCGTCTTCACCCCACACATCGGGCGGGCGCACCTCTGGGAGACTTCGGGACACCTGAATTTCTATCGGGAAAGCATGTATTCCCCCATGGATATCGACGGACAGGACTACTACATCAAACCTATGAACTGTCCGTTCCATATCATGATCTACAAGACCAAGCTCCGCTCTTACCGGGAATTGCCTCTACGGTGGGCAGAGCTCGGGACGGTCTATCGCTACGAGCGGAGCGGTACCCTACACGGACTTCTGCGGGTGCGGGGCTTCACGCAAGACGATGCCCATATCTTCTGCACGCCCGAACAGATCGAAGGCGAAATCCTCCGGGTGCTCGATTTCAGCTTGAACATGCTCCGCGGCTTCGGGTTTACGAATTTCAAGGTGGAACTCAGTGTGCGCGATCCCCATACCCCCGAGAAGTATGCCGGGAGCAACGCCATGTGGGATCAAGCGGAAGCTTCGCTGGTCAAGGCCCTCGAGGCCCGAAATCTGCCCCACGAGCGCAAGGAAGGCGAGGCGGTCTTCTACGGTCCGAAGATCGATATCAAGATCAAAGATGCATTGGGGCGGGCTTGGCAGTGCTCGACCATCCAGTTCGACTTCAACGTTCCCGAACGGTTCGATCTGACCTTCATCGGGGAGGACGGAAAGGAGCGCCGCCCCTACATGGTTCACCGCGCGCTTTTGGGAAGCCTCGAGCGGTTCTTCGGCGTCCTCACAGAGCACTATGCCGGGGCCTTCCCCGTATGGCTTGCGCCCGTACAGGTTCAGGTGATCCCCATCGCCGATCGGCACCTCGACTATGCCCGCAAGATCGCCGCCGAGCTCAAGCGGAACGCCATCCGCGCCGAAGTGGACGAGAGCAACGAGCGCCTCAACTACAAGATCCGGGAAGCCCAGATGGCCAAGGTGCCGTACATGGTCATTCTGGGCGATGCCGAAGCCCGGGATTCTTCCCTTTCAATCCGATTGCGGACGGGTGAGAACCTCAAGGGTGTGTCCCTCGAGAGCTTTCTGAGCCGGATCCGCTCGGTTGTCGAAGCCAGAGAGGGGCTTTAGCAAAGAAGGGGACTCCGGGGGTCTTCTCAGGGGATCCTTGCTTTGGAGCGGAAGACGGGATTTGAACCCGCGACCTCCTCCTTGGCAAGGAGGCATTCTACCGCTGAACTACTTCCGCTCGTTATGGTGCCGAGGGGTGGAATCGAACCGCCGACACCCGCATTTTCAGTGCGGTGCTCTACCGCTGAGCTACCTCGGCTCGATAAGATTCTAGCCCGACGGACGGGGGTTCGTCAAGGCGGTTTTCCGGACGTGTACCCCGAGTTCCGGTAGACTTCCTCTTCCTTAGAGAACCACGATGAGCTCGCGGCCGGTTCCCCTTCTTGATTTAGTAGTCTTCCCAGAAATCAATGTCAACGACGTACCGCGCACTTGCTGTGGCTACGATATCCCCCCTCTCATTAAACCGATCCCATTGCGGTTTGGAACAGGGCCCCTGCGTTGTACCGCTGATACACGAAATGATCGGGTAAAGGTAAATATGGAGCCCTTCGGTGATGGGGTCCCCTTCGAAGTGGAACTTGGGATCGAATTTGAAGCGGATGGTGTATTCCCGTTTCGCCTTATCGAATGAGACCACGGCGATATCGGGGAGTTCGATTTTCTTCTTCTCCTCGGGGCGATTATCCGTGAGTTCATAGCGGAATCCTTCGAATGTGAACTGAAGCGCATCGTAGGTTGGCGCGCCTCTACCGTAGTCCAACACTTTGGCATCCCACACCCATTCGGAGGGCTCCACCGAGTAAGAGAGCTTCAACTCCACATCTAGCTCTTTGTTTTTCACACAGTACACGGTGGCGGCACATTTACCCCACTCCTCCATTGTCTTCACCCCCGTCCCCGCAGGCCCGCGGATGGTTCCCGAAAGGAAGAGATTGGTAACAACCTTTGGGCCCGTATACCACAGCTCATAATGCTCAGGCTCATCATCCTTATCATCCGGACTATCGAATTCGGTATATCCGTGGAATCGTTCTGGATCCGTTGTTTCGCTCCATTCGGTGCTGAATGTGATCTCCGCCATAGCGGTATCGGCTTCCGGAGAGCGTATCTGGATCCCGCCAAAAGAGATGTAGGCAACGACCTTTTCGCTCCCTTTGAGATCGGGGGCCTTGACCGAGAACTTACCGCCGGACGCTTGGGCCTCGATCTTCGATACTCTGTTGTTGACCAAGAATTTCACCGGCCCGCTATAGTTGATGGTATTGGGATACTCATCGGTGGGAATATGTTTGATCTCGCCGCTCAGCTCCTTTTGCTCGGGATCGAACCGAACCGTTATCTCAAAGCGAGGGATGAAATTGCGCATCACATTCACGCCCGCTTCCACGATCGCCGGCACGAGCTCGGTCGCCTGCGATTCGACATTCCTGAGCGTGACCCGCGGCGCCGCCCGGAAATTCCGGGTTATATAGCCCAAGAACACCGATTGGTCATTGCAAAGCTGGACCTTCCGTCCGCTGGGGAAGGTATAGACGTAGTTGAATGAGTCGTCTTCGTACTCCAATTTCTCGAGCTTCGGGGAGGGATAGTCCTTCATCCCGTTTCGAGAGGTATAGGTCTCTACCCCCGTCCCCGAGATGGTATCTTGAGAGAAGAAATACTCGTTGGTGAACTCGGCCATGGCCTTGTTGATTTCGATCGCGGTTGTTGCACCCGTGAAGAGGGACTTCAGGTTTGGATCGCACGCTCCACCGGCGTATTTATTCCCCCATGCGGGATTGAAGCCGGATTCATATGGATCCGATCCCCCCAACCCCGGATACCCCCCGTGAGCATCATTCCGAACGTGCGGCGGGCATCCCATATCGGCGGTGTTGTGGAGAACCTCTCCCAGACACCGGAAGGCTCTGGCAAGGTAACCGTTCCGGGTGGCCTCATCCGCCGATTGAAGGGCATTGATGATGTACTTCTTGCCATTTTCCCACGTCCACTCATTGATGCCGTTCGGATCGTTGCCGTAAAAATGCCAGAAAATGGCATCCACTTCGGGATTGAACACGGCAAGGGCTCGGTTGATATCGGTCAGGTATTTCTTCCCGTTGTTCAGGCCCAGTGGATCATAGAAGTGCCGATAGGCGGCGGGGACTTCCGGTTCATCCGCCGTATATCCCCCCTCGATGATCCACTCCCGCGCCGTGAGCTCTTTCTCCTCGGTAGTCGGATCCCACCAACCCGATTTGGTGATGACCGGCCCTTTCAGATCCACTGAATCGAGGGAAAAGAAATAGCTCTGAAATTCAGGCAAGCGTGCCGATCTCTCGACGAACTTATCCACAATGGCTCTGTTGAACTCGCGGTGCGCGGTTTTGTTATCGTAACCCAGTGCGGTGGATGGCGTCAGAGCCCCGGAATAGATCGGCGTCAGCAACGTGATAACCATGAAGAGGGCGATCCACTTTTTCATCAATGCTTCCTCCGGCTAGAAATCCGCCAGTTTCCAATTTCCATCCGTATCCAAGACCATGGTGATCTCGAATTTCTGCCCTTCGTAGGTCACCTCATATACCGCCTGAAGGCCGTCGGTCCAGAGGAGCTTTCGGGTCTTGAAGATCTCGGCAAATCCCGCCAGCTTTTCGGCGTTCTCCTCAATGACCGTTTTATAGAGTTCAAGGGTATCGGGATGAATGTAAGTTTCCAGTTGTTCCGGATCTCCTCGGGTGAAAGCCTCTTCAATCTGATCGGTCGCTTCGATCAGTTCTTTCGGCTCCGTAATTCGAGTGCCGGTTTCTTTGGTGGCGGTTGAACTCCCTCCGCCCCCACCGCATCCCCACCCCACTCCGATGAGAGCACAGATCAATATGCCGAGCAATATGATCCTTGCCAAGAACTTCTGCATATCGCCCTCCTCATACCAAAATTGTATCAGCAGAAGAGGGGCCTGTCATTGTTGGCATCCCTCAAAAAAGCAGGGCGTAGAGAAAAAACCCGATCCGCTTGCGGCATTCGGAATGAACCTGAAAAACAGCGATTCTATTTTGCATCCCTCACTCTCAGGGTGAATGACCTTGATCACCTCACTGCGGGCCTTGCCCCCCAGTCCCCCCACACCCCATGAACGATCGGGCTTCTCGATCCCATTCTTGAGGGACACCCCCACCCCCCCGGAGAGGAATATCTTTTGCCCTCTCTCCTTCAAGCGCTCCTTCTGGGCTTCACGTTCGGCTTGCCGCCGATACAAGGGATTTGCTATACTAACTCTCGTTCTGAAGCCAGCGGGCACCGGATTTGTAATGAAGTACGAGACGATCATAGGTCTGGAAGTCCATGCGCAGCTCACCACTGCCAGCAAGATGTTTTGCCGGTGCAGCACCGATTATGTGAACGCCCCTCCGAATACCCATGTGTGTCCCGTGTGCTTGGGCATGCCGGGAGTTCTGCCCACGATCAATCGGAAGGCGGTCGAATTCACGATCATGACGGGCTTGGCTCTGAATTGCACCATTCCCACTTTCACCAAATTCGACCGCAAGAACTATCCTTATCCGGACCTCATGAAAGGCTATCAGATCTCCCAGTATGATCAGCCCCTCTGCACCAACGGGTGGATCGAGATTGAAGTGGAGGGGAGCCGCAAGCGCATCGGGGTGACCCGGGTGCATTTGGAAGAGGATGTGGCCAAGCTCGTACACCGGACGGATCCCTCGGGGGAAACCTACAGTTTGATGGATGTGAACCGGGCGGGGATGCCGCTCATGGAGATCGTGAGCGAACCGGACATGCGTTCGGCCGAGGAGGCCCGCGCCTATCTAATGAAGCTCCATGCCATCCTGCGCTATCTGGGTGTTTCCAATGCCAACATGGAGGAGGGGAGCTTCCGCTGCGATGCCAATATCAGCCAGAGATTGGTGGGGAACGGCAAAGGCTTCCCGAAGGTGGAAGTCAAGAATATGAACAGCTTCAAGTCCGTGTACGGCGCGCTCAAGTATGAGGAGGAACGGCAGCGGAAGGTGATCGAGTCGGGCGGCCGTCTGGTTCAGGAAACGCGGGGGTGGGTGGATGACGAGGGAATTACCGTATCGCAGCGGAGCAAAGAGTTCGCCCATGATTATCGCTATTTCCCCGAGCCGGATCTGCCGCCGCTCGTGATCGCCCCCGATTGGGTGGAGGAGATCCGACGGCGGTTACCGGAGCTCCCGGATGCCAAAAAGGCCCGCTTTATGGTACAGTATAAGCTATCGGCATACGATGCCGAGCTGTTGACGGGTTCGCGGGAATTCGCACTGTACTTCGAGTCCTGTGTGGGCGGTGGTTCCCCGGCACGGGCGAAGATGGTGGCGAATTGGATGCTGGGGGAATATCTCAGGCTTCTCAATGATGCGGGGATAGGGATCGCGGAATCGAAAGTGAGCCCCGGCCGTCTCAGTGAGTTGCTCGATCTGATCGAAGGGGGTACCCTCAGCACGACACTGGCCAAGCAAGTATTTGAGGAAATGTTCCGAACGGGGAAGGGGGCCGGGGTGATCATCGCGGAAAGGGGGCTCACGCAGATCAGCGGGGCTGCGGAGATCGAACCGATCATTGAGCGGGTGATCCGCGATCATCCGAAGGCTGTGGCCGAGTACAAAGCGGGGAAGACGAAATCCTTTCAATTTCTGGTGGGACAGGTGATGAAGGAGACCCGGGGACGGGCCAAACCCGATATGGTGAATAAACTGCTCGAGGAAAAGCTGAGATGAATTCGATAGGTTATGCGGCAATCATCGTAATCTCGCTGGCACTGATTGGTGTCGTTCTTCTGCAAGCCAGAGGGGCGGGGGGTGTGGGAGGCATCTTCGGGGGGACCCAGAGTTCCGGGGGATATCGCACCCGCCGAGGGGTGGAAAAGGTCTTGTTCCGTCTGACGATCGTTTTGGCCGTGATCTTCGTGATCATCTCGGCGCTCAGCGTGAGACTCGGGGATTGAGGGCTTTTTCTTGAGCCTCATGCAGACGAAATCGTGAGTCATCCGTCGCAAAGGGGGCGGTGCGTGAAGGGCGGCAAACCGAATGGCATCATCACCCTCATCACCGATTTCGGTACCGCGGATGGATATGTCGGCGCGATGAAGGGGGCGATCCTGAGCATCAATCCCTCTGCCCGCATCGTGGATATCGCCCATGATCTCCCTCCCCAAAACATCCCCCATGCCGCCTGTGTTTTGGAGGCCATCTATCCTTATTATCCCCCGGGGACCATTCACGTTGTGGTGGTGGACCCCGGCGTAGGGACCGGTCGAAGAGCGGTAGCGGTGCGAACCCCTGAGGCTTACGTGATTGCTCCGGATAACGGCCTTCTGGGTCCCCTTGCCGGAGACATCATCGAAGCTGTGGCCCTTACCGAAAGTCGGTTCTGGCGGGAGCCGGTGAGCCCCACTTTTCATGGCCGCGATATCTTCGCCCCGGTGGCCGCGCACCTCTCTCTGGGGATTCCCCTCCATGAATTCGGTCCTCCGGCGGCTTCTCTGAACGTGTTTTCTTTCCCCGAGCCGCTCGTGGAGAGCGATGGAGCCGTCATCGGACACGTGATCTCCATCGATCGCTTCGGAAACGCCGTGACCGATCTGAAGCCGCGGGATCTCCCGGCCGGCCCCTTTTATATTGGGGTGAGGGGACATCGCATCGAGGGGCTCTCTCGCACGTATGCTGAGGGTGAGGGGCTTCTAGCTCTGGTGGGGAGCAACGGCCGTCTCGAGATCGCGCTCAAGAACGGGAGCGCGGCCGAAGCGCTTCGGATCGCTGTGGGGGATCGCGTGGAGATCAGGCCGACTTGATATTCAGTCTTCCAACTGCTATGCTTGGGTCAACGGGTTGAAGCCTAAAGTTCGATTCGGGAGGTTTTCCATGGCGACGGCGAAGGTATGGGTAGCAGAGACGAGGCCGCAGTTTCTGTTGCTCACACCGGTATGTGTCTTTGCGGGAATAGCGGCCTCCATCTATGATGGAAACCCCTTCAACGGCCTGTACTTTGCGCTCTCGTTCATCGGAGCCCTGTGCGCGCATATAGCGGTCAATGTTCTGAATGACTATTTCGATTATCGGAGCGGGGTCGACCTCAAGACGGTTCGGACGCCGTTCAGCGGTGGAAGCGGCATTCTGCCCTCGGCGGCGATGCGTCCGAATGAAGTTCTGGCGCTGGGTCTGGGAAGCCTTGCGGTGGTGATCGGGATCGGGATCTATTTCATCACCGTCTATGGTGCGGCGATTCTGCCGCTGGGACTTGCGGGGGTGCTTTTCGCCTCCCTCTATACGCCCCTTATCACGCGGTTGCCGGCGGCCAGCGAGTTTGCGGCGGGCGGGTTTGCCCTCATGATACTCGGCACCTACTTTACGCAAGCGGGCACGTACAGCGCCGCCGCAGCCGTTTCCACCATTCTGGGGTGGTTGCTGATCGCCAATCTCCTTCTTCTCAACGAGGTGCCCGATGCAGAAGCGGATCGCATGGGCGGAAGAAGGCATCTTCCCATACTGATCGGTCCCCGGGGAGCGGTAATCGTTTACTCGGGAATTGTGATTGCATCCTACGGGGCCATTGTGGGTGGGGTGGTCACCGGTGCCCTGCCGGTACTGGCCCTTCTGGGCTTGCTGACGTTACCGTTCGGGATCAAGGCGATCACCGGGGCCCTTAAGAGCTA
>DAOTYO010000058.1:0-93968 GCA_034434815.1 Dehalococcoidia bacterium | reverse complement strand
GGGGGGGGGGGGGGGGGGGGGAGGGGGGGGAGCATCACGATGATTTCAAGCCGGGTGTTTCGGTCCTCCCTCTGGACGGTGCCGGAGATCCGGGCGAAGGGCATCGGCTCGCGGACGGCGGCCCAGTGGATGAGGTCTCGATCGGAAGCGTTGCGGGTGGGCCGGGTGGTGGCCAGAAGGTACACCGCCTCGAGGAGGTTCGTCTTGCCCTGGGCGTTGGCCCCGTGGAGGATGCACACCCCTGCGGGCGGGTCGAATTCCAACCCCGCATAGTTCCGGAAGTTCTGCAAGCTCAGATGGGAAATATACAAATTGGGCCCCCGGGAAATCGGGCATGTGAAGTTGAGCACATCTCAACTGTACTAACTCTACCCCGGATGGCGGGAACGAGCAAGAGAGCGACCCGCTGCGGGCCTGTGTTCGGAATCGAGTCCCCCAAAAACGGCGATTCAGCTCTGTAACTTTCACTCTCAGGGTGAATGACCTTGATTATGTCACTACGGACCTTGACCCGGAATTCCCCCATCCCCCATGAACGATCCGGCTTTCCGATCCCACCCACCCAAAAAGTTTTCTTGGGAGATATCCCCAATCCCCCGAGAGAGGTATCTTGGGCACTCTCTTTTTCAACAATCCCTCTTTTGGGCAGTCCCTTTCCGCTTGTGTTTTGCGTTTTGTTCCTTTATGCTTAACCGTAAAACAAAAGGGTGCAAGCTCAGATGTATCGGGATTTGCCGATCCGGCCGTGGCGATGGCAAGAGGGCGAGTTCACCGTCACCCGCACCCTGCCGTGGTCGGGGCCGGGTTGCCATAATCAGTGCGGCATTCTGGTGTACAGCAAGGGGAATCAGGTGATCCGTGTGGAAGGGGATCCCGAGATTCCCTTCAACGAAGGCCGGTTGTGTGTGCGATGTCTCGTCCTTCCCCGGGTGGTGCACAGTCCCCACCGGTTGCTCTATCCCCTCAAGCGCGCCGGCGCGCGCGGCGAGGGTAGATGGGAGCGGATTCCGTGGGATGAGGCGTTCGGGATCATCGAGGAGAATACCCGCCGCCTCCAGCGGGAGTACGGGCCTGAATCCATCGTGGTGCTCACCGGAACGGGCCGCAACATCTCTCATATCCTGACCAAGCTTTCCTATTCGGCTTTCGGCACGCCGAACATGGCCCCGGCCTTCTTCAGCGGACTCTCTTGCTATGTGCCCAAACTCAATCTCATGCAAGCGACGTTCGGAGGATTCGCCGTGGCCGATTGTGCCCAGATGTTCCCCGATCGCTACGATCACCCCAACTGGGTTCCTCCATCGTGCATGATCATCTGGGGGAATAATCCCATCGTTTCCCACCCCGATTCCTTCATGGGCTACTGGATCGTCGAGTGTATGAAGCGGGGAACCAAGCTCGTCGTGATCGACCCGCGGCTGACGTGGCTTGCCTCCCGGGCCGAAATCTGGCTTCAGCCCCGCCCCGGCACCGATGCCGCCCTCGCCTTGGGTTTGATCCATATCATTATTTCCGAGAACCTTTACGATCGGGAGTTTGTCGAGCGGTGGACCGAAGGGTTCGATCGGCTGAAGGAGGGGGCGGCGGAGTATCCTCCGGAACGGGTGGAGGCGATCACGTGGGTTCCCCGAGAGAAGATCATCCGGGCGGCGAGGCTCTATGCCACAAGCAAACCGGCGGCCGTCCAGTGGGGAGTGGCGCTGGAACAGCACCGGACCGGGATGAGCACGCTTCTCGCGGTGGAGGATCTCTGGGCGCTCACGGGCAACGTGGATGTTCCGGGCGGGAATATCCTCAATCGCCCCGGTGTGGACTATGCCCTCGTGCCGCCGCCGGCGTGGGGGATCGAGGATTTGCCGAGGGAGCGCTTGCAGAAGACCATCGGCGCCGGGCGGCACCCCTTCTTCAAAGGGGCTCACCCCGATGCGATCGCCGAGGCGATGCTCACCGGCAAGCCGTATCCGGTGAAGATGGCGTGGATGCAAGCGACCAATCCCCTCGCGTGCACCGCCGCCGATCCCCGACGGGCCTATGAGGCGATGCGGCGGTGCGATTTCGTGGTGGCGGTGGATTTGTTCATGACCCCCTCGGCGATGGCTCTGGCCGATCTCGTGTTGCCGGCGGCCTCGGTGTTGGAACGCGATAGCATCCGGGCGGAGTTCGTGGGGGGATGGTGGGGACCGCTCAGGGCGATCAACAAAGTCGTTCAGGTGGGCGAGTGCAAGTCCGATGAGGAGATCCTTCTCGAAGTGGGAAGGCGGCTCAATCCGTCGGCCTTCCCGTGGGAGAATGTGGAACGGATGCTCGATTGGCTCATCCGGGATACCGGACTCACCTTCGCCGAGCTCCGGGAAAGGCCGATCCCGTACTATGCCCCGTTCCACTACCGGAAGCATGAGAAGGGACTTCTGCGGCGGGACGGTGCTCCGGGGTTCCCCACGCGGAGCGGCAAGTTCTATCTCTATGTTCCGGCCTTCGAAAAGATCGGGATCGATCCCCTCCCGTATTATGAAGAGCCGCCGGAAAGCCCGGTGAGCACGCCCGAGTTGGCCCGGGAATATCCGCTGGTACTCACCACCGGGGCGCGTTCGTTCGGATTCTTTCACTCCGAGCACCGGCAGATCCCCCGGATGCGGGAGATCGATCCGTACCCGGAAGTGGAGATCCATCCGGAGACGGCGGCGCGATTGGGCATCTCGGATGGCGATTGGGTCTGGATCGAGAACCGCCATGGCCGGTGCAAGCAGAAGGCCAAACTCACGCCCACCATCGATCCCCGTGTGGTTCATGCCAAACACGGGTGGTGGTATCCGGAGCGGGAAGGGGCGGAGCCCTCCCTCTTTGGAGTGTGGGAGTGCAATGTCAATCAGTTGCTTCCCTTCGGATGGGAGGGGCCTTCCGGATATTGCGCCCCGTACAAGAGCCTCCTCTGCAAAGTGTACCGGGCCTGAGAAGGTTGCTCACTCGTACTCCTTGGGCACAGCGCAGATCACGATGAGGGGCTCGGATTCGGAGGCGTTCCGATACTGATGCATTTCGTTCGGAAGAACGAGGACGAAATCGCCCGTCCGGATAGGCTTCCTTTCCCCCGATTCGTCCACGAGATGCCCGTTTCCGCTGATCACGTAGTTCAGATGCTCGAAGGGGTGGCGGTGATAGGGAGTGTGTCCGTGGGGTTCGATGGTGAAGACCCTCACGGAGAAGTTGGGCGAGCCATCGGCGGCGGAGATGGGGATCTGTTTGAATGCGTTTTGTGCCCCTTCCATTTGGACTCGGGCTTTTGGGATTTGGGCAAGATTGGTCACTTTCACGGCGGGCCTCCTTTCCCATTGTATCATCGGAGCGCCGGATCGGGGGGATCGAACTCAGGGGCGGAGAGCGTGATCGTGAGTGGCGTCCAGAGGAGCCAAAGGATCGGGATACTTCTGAGTGCCTTTCCTCCCCCTCTCCGAGATCGGAGAGGGGGATCGAGGGGGTGAGGTTGATCCCCCTTCCGCCGGATCGTGCCGGTCCGGGGAGTGACCGGCCCATAGGTTCGAGGGAACTCTCGCGCGATCGTTCCTTTGGGGGTAGATCCCAAAGCACCGATTGAAGAAGCGCGCGCCAAAGATGCCTCTTGCGGGGGGATTGGGGGTGTCCCCCAAGAAAACCCTTTGGGCGGGTGGGTGGGATCGGAGAAGTCGGATCGTTCATGGGGGGAATTCCGGGGCAAGGTCCGCAGTGACGTGATCAAGGTCATTCGCCCTGAGAGTGAAGGCTGCAAAGCGGAATCGCCCCTTTGGGGGCAAACGAATCTCCTTGACACCTTTCGGGAATCCATGATACGCTTGACCGTGACCGCGGCCGCGGTCAGTTTTTATATGGGACGTACGCACGCTTCTTATAACACCCGGGAGCGCTATCAGGCGATCCTTCAAACGGCGATCAAGCTCTTCGGTGAGAGGGGCTATCAGGCGGTTTCGATCGATGAAATCGCCCGGACGGCGGGAGTGGCCAAGGGGCTGGTCAACTATCACTTCGGGAGCAAGGAGAAACTTCTGGAAGAGGTGCTGCGCCAGGGAACCTCGGCGCTCTTCGATCAACTCGATGCGGTGGCGCACCGCGCCGGATCGGCCAAGGAGAAGATCCGGGCGGCTGTGGAGCTGTATCTGGCCATTGCGAGCACCGGTCCCGCTCTCACCCAGATGGCCATGACGGCCACGTTCGATGCAACGTATTCGGAACATTTCCGCAAATTGTGGCAATCCTTCATGGAGGAAAACCTCAGCCGGTTCGCCGATCTCATCGAAGAGGGCATCGAACGGGGGGAATTCAAACCGGTGGATAGCCGTCTCGTCACCCAGTTCGTGATGGCCATGGCTTTCGAAGTATTGAGATTGGCGATGCTTCGGCAAGAGCCGCTCAATCCCCCTGAGGCGGCGGATCAGGTCACGAGGATTCTCTTCGAAGGGATCGGGAGATGAAGGGGGGCTATCCCCCGAGCACGGCCACGATCACGAAGAGCTCATCGCCTTCCCCAAGCGGTCTTTGCATCTCGGTGGCGTAGATTCGCTCCCCGTTGACCAGAAGCCATATCTGCGGCTTGAGATGGCCCTTCTCATCGTAAAGCCACGATCTCAGGCGTGGATATTGAGCGGTGAGGTTCTGAAGGCACTCGGCGGGGGTGTGGCCCGTGATCGATAGCGGCCCCCGGATTCCGGCCACGGTTTGGAGAAGATCGGAGAGGCGGACGGTGATGGGCATATCGAGTGCTCCCGGTGATCCGCTTATATCCCGCACTCCTTGCAGAGCGGATTCGGCTTGAGGGTTATCTCGCGGAAAGTCATCGTTCGGCCGTCGAAGATCAGCATGCGATTCGTGAGCAATTCGCCGGTGCCCAGAATGTGCTTGATCACCTCGGCGGCTTGAATGCACCCGATGATTCCGGGTGCGATTCCCACCACGGGTATCTCCCCCGGGAGGCCGGCCTCATATAGGCACGCAAGGCAGGGCGTGCGGCCGGGGTAGATGGTGGTCGCCCTTCCCTCCCATCCGTATACGGCGCCGTGAAAGAGGGGCCGGTTGAGGCGGAGGGCGGCACGGTTCAGAACGAGCCGCGCGGGAAGGTTATCCAGGGCGTCGACGATCAGGCAATCGGCGATCAATTCCAGAACGTTCTTTTCGTTGATCGCTTCGGCGAACGTTTCGATCTGGATCCGGGGATTGAGCGCGGCGAGCTTGTCTTTGGCGGAATCCACCTTCTGCCTTCCCAGATCGGTTTCGGCATGGAGCATCTGCCGGTTGAGATTGGTGGGCTCGACCCGATCGGGATCGATGATGCGAAGATATCCCACCCCGGCAAGGGTCAGATAGGTGAGCACGGCCGAGCCGAGTCCCCCCGCCCCCACGACCGCCACCCGGGCGCGTTTGAGCTTCTCTTGCCCCGGCCGGTCCCAATCGGGCAGAAGGATTTGCCGATGGTAGCGCTGGAGCTCGTTTTCGCTGAGCATGATCTTGCGATTGTGGGGGATTTCTGCGGGCGCGGCCGGTTTCAACCGGCCGCGCCCGCAGAAATCCTTCGTGATCGGGTATCCTTAAAGCTTGGCCGCCAGATCGGAAAGGCCGAGAGCGTTGAGCTTCTCTTTGGAAGGTCGGCCCTGGCTATCGAGCCCGCGGAGGGGATAGAACTCTTTGAGCATGAGCTCGAGGTCGGGCACGGAGCCCACAGCGGGGCCGCTGGGTGGGGAGGTGAGGATCCGCTTCGGCAGACGGTCATCCGCTGCGGTGGCGCCCATGAGGTTGTTCAGTCCCCGCTTGAGGAGCCATATTCGTTCGCCGGCGGTGAGGAGCTCGGCGAGCGTATAGTCGAACCCGCTTGCGGCATTCATGAGGTCCACCAATTCCTGAGAACTGATCACGGACATGAGCATGTAGCACATGGGAGCGGCGTTGACCACTTGACCGAGGTTCTGAGAGGCGACGACCATCTGAGCCTTGCCCACGCTGGATTTCTGCTGATAGCCCCCCGGGATACCGGCCTCGGGCCATACCACGATGCCCTGTTCGATGCTATACGTAAGATCGTTGGTATGGCATGCCCCCCGAACGCCGGTAGCATAGGAGAGGGCGAGGCCGTGGAAAGCACGGGGATCGTGCATCGGGATTTCCATGCCTTTGACGACCATGGCATACTGAGAGGCATTCTTTCCGATCTTTTCGGCGGCTCTCTTGGCGCCCTCGGCGAGGGTATTGCCGAGGCCCTTGCGCTCGGCGATCATTTCGATCATTTTGATCGCCGCGGCGGCGTCGCCCCATTTGAGTTCGACCCCCCCGGTGTCCTTCGATGTGATGATGCCTTGTTCGTAGCAATCCATCGCCATGGCGATGGTGGCGCCGCATGAAATGACGTCCATCCCGTAATCGTTGCACATCTCGTTCATTTTCACGATGGCCGCCATGTCATCGATCATGAGGAGAGCACCCAAGCTGGCCACGCCCTCGTATTCGGGCCCCGCGGGGGCCTTGAGCTTGTATGCCCCGAGATCGGTCTTCACCACCCGCTTGCAACCTACGAGGCATCCGTGGCATTGATCGGTGCCGGTGAGGAAGTTGGGACTGTTGAGCATGGCGCCCCCGATCTTGGGCCCGAAGGCGGTCATATCGCCGGCGGCCCAGTTCTTGCCGGGGAGATCGCCCAGCATCACGCCGAAATCGAGAGCCCCGTTGGTGCCCCCTTGCTTGATCACCTGAACAATGAAGTGATCCTTGGCTTTGGCGGTGTAGTCCTTCCGTTTTGCGGAGAAGGCTTCGGGAACGGCGGCATCCACCTTGCCGGTGCCCACGGCCACGATGGCCTTCAGCTTCTTGGAGCCCATGACGGCCCCCATCCCTGTCCGCCCCGCAAAATCGCGCTTCTCGTTGGCCGCCGCGGCGTACCGGACTTGCTTCTCTCCCGCTTGCCCGATGGCCAGCACACTGGCGTTCTTCTCGCCGCCGTGTCGGGCTCTCAGGGTATCGATCGTTTCATAAGTGCCCTTTCCCCAGAGGTCCGCCGCATCTTTGATCTCAGCCTTGCCGTTCTGGATGAGGAGATAGACCGGCTTCTTTGAGGCCCCTGAGATCGCCAAGCCGTCCACTCCCGCCGAACGTAGCCATGCGGCGAATGTGCCCCCGCACGAACTCTCGCCCCATAAATTGGTCAGCGGGGATTTGGCACATACCGAAAAGCGGGATCCGCCCGGCATGGTGGTGCCGCTCAAAGGCCCGGTGGTGATGAAGAGAACATTCTCCGGGGATAGCGGCTCCACTTTGGGAGAAACCCGGTCGAAGAACAGTTTGGCGGCAAGCCCGCTCCCCCCGATGAACTTGCGCTGGATGTCTTCGGAGATGGGGATCGTTTGGCTCTTACCGGTGGACAGGTTAAGGTCCAAGATTTTCATTTTCATGGGCGCCATTCTTTCCTCCTCATGATGATGTTATAGGTACTTGTCATTGATTTCAGTTTTGAAGGGGCGCATGTGCCATGGCCTATCAATTATGCCACCGCCAATACCCCGCGGTATTTGGGTTCTCTTTCCGCTCACCCGGATGATCTTCTGCAAACTGCGAGCGTGCGTCTCGTGCTTTTGACCGTCACGAGCAACATACACTCTTTGCCCTGAAAAGTCAAGCCGTGACCATTTGGTCACAGTGTGGGTGCAACTTATGCCGAAAGTGACAGGATTTGGTATCGAAATGATCCCAAAAGCACCATAGATTCGGATTGGGTTGACAGGGTGCACGCGGGTACTTATAATCACTTTCGGCATTACCCCTCCCCACGAACGGAGCTCATTCGGAAAGGCGGTGAAAGATGGCGGATAAGAGCAAAGTCGGCAAGCAGTATTCAACTCCCCCTTGGGAAGTCGAGCGGTGCAAGATCCGGGAACTGGTGCGAGCGATTGGGGATCCTAACCCCATCTATGTGGATAAGCAAGCTGCGATAAAGGAAGGCTACAAAGATACCCCGGCCCCACCTACGTACATTACCGTTCCCGCTAATTGGCAGAGCCAGACCGAACAGTTCATGAAGGACTTGAGTATCAACTATATGATGGTGGTCCACGGGAGCGAGGAGTACGAGTATCACAAGGAAATCTACCCGGGAGATGTACTGACGGGCACGACCCGTGTGGCGAGTATCGTCGAGAAGGAAAGCAAGTCCGGCAAAAAAATGGATGTCATCACCATCGAAACCGAGTTCCGCAATCAGAGCGGTGAGAAGGTGCTGGTGGCCCGGACCACCATGATCGAGAGGAAGTGAGGCAACGACGATGGCGCACGAATTATACTTCGAAGATGTCAATGTGGGTCAGAATCTGCCCAAACTGGAGAAGCCGCCGGTCGATAAGAACCAGATCTGGCGCTATGCTGGTGCATCGGGCGATTTCAATCCCCTACACATGGACGATGAGTGGGGTCAGATGGCGGGGTTGGGTGGCCGGATCGCCCATGGCATGCTTCTCATGGGATTCGTGGGGCAAGCGGTCACGAGTTGGGTGCCCAAGAAATACCTCAAGAAACTGAGCGTCCGTTTTGGGGGGATGACTAGGGTGGGGGATGTGATCACGGTGACGGGGACCGTGAAGGAGAAGCGCACGGAAGGGGGCAAGAATATCATCGTCGGTGAGGTCATCGCCCGCGATCAGAAGAATGATATGAAGGTCACCGGCACGTTCGAGGCTGTCTTGCCCAACAAGCCTGCCTGATGGGTTCCCCGGGAGACCTGAGGCCGCCCGGGTGATTTTTATGCATCGCGCCCTTCCCACCGGCCGCCGGTCGCGGCCTTTGCGATATTTTTAGGAGGACACCACAATGGACTTTGCTTTCACCCCCGAGCAAGAGAAGTTCGCTCGAGACCTTCGCGATTACATCGAAGCACACATGACCCCCGAGCTCGAGGCGGACCTCGAACGGCAGGATATGACCAAGGGCCCGGCTCACAAGGCCTTTATCCGGCAGATGGGGCGCGATGGGTGGTTGGGGATCGGGTGGCCCAAGGAATTCGGGGGGCAGGGGCGGACGGCGATCGAGCAGCACATCTTCTCCGATACCATGGCTTATTATCATATCGCCCTGCCGGAGATGGCCCTCAACGCCGTCGGGCCGGCCATCATGCGGGTGGGAACCGAAGAGCAGAAGAAGAAGTTCCTCCCGCCCATCATTCGAGGGGAGATGGAAGTGGCCATCGGCTACTCGGAGCCGGAGGCGGGAAGCGATCTGGCTTCCCTCAAGACGAGCGCTGTCCGGCAAGGGGACGAATACGTGATCAACGGGCAGAAGGTCTTCACGAGCTGTGCCCACTATGCGGATTACCTCTGGCTGGCCGCCCGAACGGACCCCAAGGCGCCCAAGCACAAGGGCATCTCTGTCTTCATGATCCCCATGAGTCACCCCGGCATTACCATCAAGCCGATGTATCTTGTGGGCGGGGAACGTTTGAACTCCACGTTTCTCGATGATGTCCGTGTGCCCAAGGATTGGCTCATCGGGGAGGAGAACAAGGGTTGGAAGTACATCACCACTCAGCTCGATTTTGAACGGGTTGCCATCAGTCCCTCGGGCTCGATGCGCCGGAATATCGAGGATGTGACCCGCTGGGCCAAAGAGACGAAGATGGACGGCCAACCCGTTTTCGATCGTCCTGAAGTCAAGCGGCGGCTGGCCGAATTGACCGTCGAGGTGGAAGTCCTGCGCATGCTCAACTTCTATGTGGCCTGGATGATCACCGCGGGCAAGGTGCCTTTCGCGGAAGCCTCGGCCGTCAAGGTGTGGGGATCGGAACTGCGCAACCGGGTGAACGGGTCCCTTCTCGAGATTCTGGGGCAGTTCGGGCAACTGCAGAAAGATTCCAAATGGGCGCCGCTCCGGGGCCGGATTGAACATGCCTATCGGTTCGACGTGATCTTCACCTTCGGTGGGGGTGCCGTGGAGATTCAGCGGGATATCATCGCTCAGGCCGGCCTGGGGTTGCCCAGGGTGTAAAAGGTCGAGCCCTTTCTTCCGGAGAGGAACGCTGAGGGATCGTACCCAAGCAAATCGAGAGGTGAACGATGGGAGTATATGAGGAACTGAAGGCCATGGTGGGGGAGGAGGCGGGTCCGTATGAGGCCAACGATGAGGTGAACAGGGCCATGATCCGTCATTGGTGCGAGGCGATGGAGGATGCCAATCCCCTTTACACCGATGAGGCGTACGCCAAGACGACGGAGTACGGCGGTATCATTGCCCCCCCGCAGATGGTTCAGGCTTACTGCGTGCCGCGCCTGTGGCCTCCGCAGAACCGCCCCCCGGATCCGCTCGCCCGTTCGGTGGCCGTGGCGAACGCCGCCGGTTACTTCGGCGTGGTGGCCACGACGACCACACAGGAATACTTCGCGCCTATGCGCCCGGGCGATAGGCTCAGTTACAAGATCAAGCTCGTGAGCGTTTCGGAGGAGAAGACCACCCGCATGGGAACGGGTTTCTTCATCACCGCCGAGTACACGTACACCAACCAGAAAGGCGAACTCGTCTGCCGGCAGCCGTTCACCATCATGAAGTTCAAGCCGGCGGCCCAGAAGTAGCGGGCTTTTTCGGCCTTACCCAATCCTTCCTCAACAGGGGAGAGGGAATCATTTCGGAAGGGGGACTCCAATGACGGTAAAGTCCAGAACGTGGGATACAGTCAAGGAAGGGGATGAGCTTCCCGTCTATGAGCGGCCCGTCACCCGGACGACGATCATCGCCACGGCGATCGCCTCCCGCGATTTCACCCCGGTGCATCATGACCATGAAGCGGCCCGGAAGGCGGGGGCGAAGGATATCTTCTTGAATATCCTTTCCACGGGTGGATTCATTGGAAAGTATCTCACCGATTGGTCGGGGCCGGCGGGAAGGCTCAAGAAGATCGAGATCAAGCTCGGGGCCACCGTCTATCCCGGCGATACGGTGACCCATACGGGCAAGGTCATCAAGAAGTACGTTGTGGATAACGAACACCGCGTGGATGTGCAGTACAGCCTTACGGTGCCGATGGGCCCGCACGCGTGGGGCACGGCCACGATTGCACTCCCCAAATGACGCATCCCAGACTTGCCGAAATAAGGAGGTGCCAGTGAGAAAAGTCCTGAGCGAATACATGGAGCGCAAATACCGGGCAGACCTCAAGCCGCCGGTGGATGGCAATCTCATCAAGAATCGGGCGGCCATCGTGGGGATCGGGCAGACGAAGTATTCCCGCTTTTCGAATCGCGACGAACTCGATATGGCGTGCGAAGCGATCAAGGCGGCGGTGGACGATGCGGGCTTGACGATGCAGGATATTGACGGCATCACCGCGTTCACCATCGATCGCTTTGCCATGCCCATGCTCGTCAATTGCCTCGGGATGCGGAATATCCGCTACTCGAGCGAGGTGACGGGCGGGGGCGGGGCGGCGTGCGGGGTGACGATGCATGCCGCGGCGGCGGTGGTCACCGGCATGGCCAACTATGTGGTGGTCTTTCGTTCCCTCAACGAAGCCTCCGGCCAACGCTACGGCCGGGGCGATTCCTACGCCGAGTACATGCTCACCGCGGTCACTCCCCATTACGGTTACCACTGGCCCTTTGGATTCGTGACCCCTCTCGGATGGGCCGGCGTGTGGGGGAAGCGATGGATGTACGAATTCGGCATCACCCGCGAGCAGATCGGTTGGTGGCCGGTAGTGCTCCGGGAGAACGCCCAGAAGAATCCCAATGCCATCTTCTATGGCCGGCCTATCACCCTCAAGGATTACATGGAATCCCCGATGATCGTCGATCCCCTCAAGCTCCACGATTGCTGTGTGGATACGGACGGGGCGGCGGCGTATATCGTCACCACCGTGGAGCGGGCACGCGATTTGAAACAGCGCCCGGCGATCATCATGGCGGCGGCGCAGAGTTGCCCCATCGAGCAAGAGATTCAGACGATTTACAATCGGCCGGTGATCTCGGGTTTGGTGGAGACGTGGTACATGGCTCAGGAGCTTTATCGGATCGCCGGGGTCGGCCCCGAGGATATCGATGTGGCTCAGATCTATGACCCCTACTCGATCGGCGGCATTATTCAGCTCGAGGAACTCGGCTTCTGCGAGCGGGGCGAGAGCGGCCGATTCATCGAGGGCGGAGACAACATCCGGGTGGGGGGCAAGATCCCGGTCAACACTGCGGGCGGGCTCCTCTCGGAAGCCTATATTCACGGATACAATCTCGTCATCGAAGGTGTGCGACAGATCCGGGGCACTTCCACCAATCAGGTCCCTGATTGCGAGCTTTCGCTGGTCACCGCCGGCCCGGGCGTGCCCACGAGCGGGATCATTCTGAGGAGGGATTGAGATGGTCGAATATGTCAAGGGCATCCCCATCATGCGCCCCTACATCGATCAGGATAACCGGGGGTACTGGGATGCGGTCAAGCAGCACAAACTTGTACTGCAGCGGTGCAGGGTTTGCAAGGAATTCTATCATCCGCCGAGGCCGATGTGCCCTGTATGCCATTCACAGGATACGCTGGAGTGGGTTCCTTCGAGCGGCAAGGGGATTGTGTATTCGTTCGTGAATTTCACCTCCGACCGGATGGCCTATCCCGCCTTCAAGTTGCCGTACTCGGTGGTTCTGGTGGAGTTGGAGGAAGGGGTGCGCATCACCGCCAATACCCATGAGATCCCCGCCGAGGAAGTTTACATCGGGATGCCGGTGGAAGTGACTTTCGAGGATCTGGCCCCCGATTTCACCCTCTACCGGTTCAAGAAAAGGGGAGCGTAGGAGGCAACGATGAGCGAGAACATCAGGGATAAAGCGGCCATCGTCGGGATCGGGGTGGTGGATTTTTCGACCAACATCGGTCGGACGGAGTGGTACACGGCATGCCAGTGCATCAAGCGAGCGGTGGAAGATGCCGGCATCGAGATGAACGATATTGACGCGCTGGTCAAACACAAGGATGATGGCCCCGATCCCTCCTACGTGCAGAAGGGGATCGGTGTGGATAATCTTCTCTATCACAGCGAGTCCAAGTACGGTACGAGCGCCATGCTCGATGCCGTGCTGGCGGTGACGTGCGGCGCGGCGAACTACGCCATTTACTATCAGCCGGCCCACCGGGCTTCGGGTCCGCCCAAGTCCCTCTCCGAATACCGCGTGGCCCGCGAACTCAAAGACGATATGCTCGATCTCGTCCGCTACGACTTCTATTCCCCCTTCGGGCTCATTGACGCCCCCGGGTATGTGGCTATGAACGTGCGGCGTTACATGTATGCCTATCGGGCCACGCCGGAGCAGTGGGGATGGGTGCCGGTGGTTCTGAGCGAGAATGCCGCGCGCAATCCCAAATCCGTCTTCTGCAAAAAGCCGATCACGATCAAAGACTATCTCGATTCGAAGATGATCGTCGATCCCATCCGTCAGATGGATTGCGCCCCGAAGGTGGATGGGGCGGTGGCCATCGTGGTGACCACAGTCGAGAAGGCCAGACGTCTGAAGCATCCGCCGGTGCTCATCTCTTCGGTGGCGATGGGCACGGCTCCCGAAGGGCAAGTGCACACGAGCTACTCCCGAAAGAACATCGCGGAGCTTCCTGAAATGGCCAGTATGGCCAAGGAACTTTTCCGTACGGCGGGGGTCAAGCCGAAGCACATCAAGGTTGCTCTTCTGGACGATACTTTCATCCCGTACGTGCCCATGCAACTCGAAGCCCTGGGCTTCTGCAAGAAGGGTGAAGGGGCGGCTTTCTGCGAGGGCGGCGATCGCATCCGGGTGGGTGGGGATCTCCCCATCAACACCTCCGGTGGGGCCATGGCGGAGGGGAAGTTCGATACCGCTCGAATCGTGGAGGCCGTTCGTCAGATCCGCGGAACGAGTCCCAATCAGGTCAAGGATGCCGATTTTGTGCTCGTGGCCAGCGGGGCCGGCATGCCGGCCGATGGGATGATCCTTCGGAGGGCATAGGCATTGTGAGGAGGCAAATATGACCATTCAATACAATCCGGAAAAGCGCATTCCGCACCCGGCACTCTGGGGCGTACTCTACCGGAGCAGCACCCCTTTCTGGGAAGGGGCCAAACAGAAGGAGCTTCGCCTTCAGCGGTGCAAGGGCTGTGGGGCTTTCTTGCATCCCCCCCGTCCCATGTGTCCGCATTGCCTTTCCGCGGAATCCGAATGGGTCCGGGCCAAGGGCAAAGGCAAGGTGTACAGTTGGGTCACGTATCACGAATCCCCGAATCCGGCTTTCAAGGCACCGTATGCCGTGGTGCTCGTGGAATTGGAGGAGGGACCTCGCATCGTGAGCAATATGATCGATACCAAGCCGGAGGATATTTACATCGGGATGCCGGTGGAAGTGGTGTTCGATGATGTGGGGCAGGATTTGATCCTTCCCAAGTTCAAGAAGGCGGGATGAACGAAACGAGGGCGCGGCATGGCCGCGCCCTCTTCCGAAGATTTTCCGGGCCCCTCGATGAAAGGGAAGCACTGAGGGATCATGTTCGATCAATACCTTGCCCGTCGGTACCGGACGACCACTCGCCCCCGGAAGGAGGATTATCTCGTCCGGGATAATGCGGCCATCGTGGGCATCGGTGCCACCGAGTTTTCCAGAGATTCCGGGCGGAGCGAGATTCAGATGGCCTGCGAGGCCATCAAGGCCGCGGTGGAGGATGCCGGCCTCCGCATGGAAGATATCGATGGCATGGTGCGCTTCGCCATGGATTTCACCGACGAGATGCACCTTATCAGTGCGTTGGGCATCCCGGAACTCTCGTACTTTGCGGAGTGTGGATATGGCGGGGGGGCGAGCTGTGCCACCGTGATGCATGCCGCGGCGGCGGTGGTCACCGGCATGGCGAATTATGTGGTTTGCTACCGCACGATGAATGAGCGCTCGGGGCGCCGGTACGGACATACCCCGGGGGTGGGGTTCGTCAAGACCACGCCCAGCGATCACTTCGGGTATATCATGCCGTTCGGGCTCACCTCGGCACCGATATGGGTGGCCATGTTCGCCACCCGTTACATGTACGAGTACGGCGTCCGACCGGAACAACTCGGTTGGGTCTCGGTGGTGTTCCGGGAACACGCCTGCAGGAATCCAAAGGCCATGTTCTACGGCCGTCCCATCACCCTTCAAGACTATCTGAATTCCCGCATGATCGTTGAACCCCTCCGCCTCTACGATTGTTGCGTGGATACCGATGGGGCCGTGGCCTTGATCGTCACCACGGCGGAGCGGGCCAAGGACTTGAAGCAACGTCCGGCGTACATTCTGGGCGCCACTCAAGGCACGGCTACCGAAGGCGAGACCATGACGAGTTACTATCGGCCCCGGATCACCATCATTCCGGAATCATGGTATACGGCTCAGGAGCTCTGGCGGGTGACGGGAGTCCGACCCGAGGATGTGGATGTGGTCCAGTTCTACGATGCCTTCACGTGCCTTGTGCCCATGCAACTCGAGGAATACGGCTTTTGTGAGCCGGGCGAGGGATCGGCCTTCTGTGAGGGCGGAGACCGAATCCGGATCGGCGGCGAGCTCCCCTGCAATACTTCCGGTGGGCATCTCTCCGAGGCTTATATTCACGGCATGAACCTCATCGCCGAAGCCGTCCGGCAGATCCGGGGCACTTCCACCGCCCAGGTTCCCGATGTCGAACTCAGCCTCGTCACCGGTGGACTCGGTGTGCCCACGAGCGCCATCTTGTTGAGGAAATAGCATGGAGTACAATCCGGCATTCCCGCTTCTGCGCCCATATACGGATTTCGATAACCGGGGGTTCTGGGAAGGGATCAAGCGGCACGCGCTGGTATTTCAGCGCTGCAAGCACTGTGGGCTGTTCGTTCATCGGCCGCGGCCGATGTGCCCCCGATGCCTTTCAACGGAGAAGGAATGGGTCCCTTCCGAAGGCAAGGGGAAGATCTATAGCTATGTGACGGTCCATTACGAGAAGACGGGTTACCCCGGCATCAAGGTCCCCTACTCCGTGGTGGTGGTCGAGATGCTCGAAGGGGTGCGGATCATCGCCAACGTCGAGGGGATCGAGCCGGAGGAGCTCCGGATCGGGATGCCGGTGGAAGTGACCTTTGAGGATATCGCCGAGGATCTGACGCTTCCGAGAGTCAAGAAACGGGAAGTCGGGTCCCCCTGAGCCCCTCGCTAGAAGGGGAACAAGAGGGGTTTTATTGGTTGCCATGGACATGATCAGCAACAAGACGGCGATCGTGGGGATCGGCATCAGCGAGTTCTCGAAGGACTCGGGAAAGACCGAGCTCCGCATGGCATCGGAGGTCATCCGCGAGGCGCTCGATGATGCCGGACTTGTCCCGCCGGATATCGACGGCATCGTGGTACACACCGACGATGCTTCGGATGAGATCGCCGCCGTGCGAACGATGGGCATGGGAAACCTCACCTTCTTCGGCCAGTGCCGGTGGGATGGGGCCCCATGCGGGATGGTGATGCGGGCCGCGATCGGTGTGGCCGCCGGCATGGCCAACTATGTGCTCGTCTATCGGGCGGTGAACGGTTCATCGAAACGCCGTATGGGCACCCCCAGCCGCGATATCGCCCAGATGTCGACTTCAGCGCTCTTGCAATGGACTTTCCATGCGCCCTTCGGGCAGATTTCCGCAGCGGGGGCGGTGGCGATGATCACAAGCCGGTATCTGTATGAATACGGCATTGATCCGGATAAGTTCGGTTGGATCCCCGTGGTGTGCCGCGGACATGGCTCGAAGAATCCCCGCGGCATGTACTATGGCCAGCCGATCGCCATCGAGGACTATCGCCGGTCGCCGATGTTCACCGATCCCCTTCGCTTGCTCGATTGCCATGAGAATTCGGATGCCGCGGCCGCGTTGATTATCACCACGTTGGAACGGGCAAAGGATCTCCGGCAAAAGCCGGTGCGCATTCTGGCCGTTGCCCAGAGCGAGGTTGCGGAAACGGAGGAGAAGAATTGCTTTTATAGTCCGAGGCTCTCGGAGCTTCCGGAGATCGTGCGTGTGGGGGAACGGCTTTTTGCCATGTCCGGTTTGGCGCCGCGGCATATCCGATCCATTCAATTGGATGATTCCTATGCGCCTCTGGTGCCCATGCAACTCGAGGCGCTGGGATTCTGCGCTCCGGGCGAGGGGGCGGCTTTCTGCGAGGGCGGCGATCGTATCCGGATGGGCGGAGAGATTCCCCTCAACACGTCGGGCGGGTCGCTCGGGGAGGGGTATCTATACGGACTCAATCACATCATCGAGGCGGTGCGTCTGGTGCGGGGGACTTCACCGGTTCAAGCGGGGCCGCTGAGCCCGGTGCTGGTGACGACCGGTGCCCTTGGGCCGGCCAGTGGCCTCATCGTGGGGGATGGTCTGTGAGCATTGCGTATGATTTGAACCACCCTTTCCCCGTTCCTCCCGCCGCTTGGGAGAGCGCCGGTTTCTGGGAGGGGGTTCAGAGGCGTGAGCTGGTTTTCCAGCGGTGCACGGAGTGCGGTCTCTGGGTTCATCCGCCGCGGCCGGCATGCCCCCGGTGCCGCTCGTTCGGGAAGGAGTGGGCCCGATCCAGCGGCCGGGGCACGATCTACGGCTTGGTCATCTATCGGCAGTCGCCGCATCCGGCTTTCAAGGCGCCGTATGCCGTGGTTCTGGTGGAGATGGAGGAGGGGGTCCGCATGATTAGCAATATGGTGGGCATCGCGCCGGAGGAAATCCGGATCGGTATGCCCGTGGAAGTCGTATTCGAAGAAGTAAGGCAAGGGTTGATCCTTCCCAAATTCAGAAAGGTAGGTTGACGATGGACTTCTCTTTGAGCGAAGAACAGCAGATGTTGCGCAATTCGGCCCGGGACTTTCTGACCACCGAATGCCCGAAGGCGGTCATCCAGCGGATCGAAGCCAGCGAGACCGGCCATGATCCTGAAATCTGGAAGAAAATGGCCGATCTCGGATGGATGGGGGTGGCGCTTCCGGAAGAATATGGCGGGTCGGGGATGAAGCTTCTCGATCTGGCGGTGCTCGTCGAGGAGTTCGGGCGGGCGGCCATGCCCGGGCCCTTCGTGAGCACGGTGGTGATGGGGGCCATGCCGATCGCCGATTTCGGCTCCGAGGATCAGAAAAAAGCCTTTCTGCCGAAGGTCGCCGGCGGCGAGAGCATCCTGACCATGGCCCTCTGGGAGCCGGAAGTCAATGAAGAGCCACGGTTCATCGCGGCGCGCGCCATCAAGCAAGGGCCGAAATTCGCTATCACCGGAACCAAGCTCTTTGTCCCCTATGCCTCCGTGGCCGATCATATTCTTGTCGCCGCCCGAACCGCCGGCAAGCCCGGTGATGAAGGGGGACTCACCGTCTTCATCGTGGATGCCAAGTCGAAAGGGATTGCCATCACCCCGCTCAAGACCCTCGCGGGCGATAAGCAGTTCGAAGTTGCTTTCAGCGGGGTTTCGGTATCCCAGGCCGATGTTCTGGGCACGGTGAACGAGGGGATCGGCATCATTCGTTCTACGCTGGCCAAAGCCACGGCCATCCAGTGCGCCGAGATGATCGGCGGGGCTCAACAGGAGCTCGAGATGACCGCCGAATATGCCAAGACCCGAATACAATTCGAACGCCCCATCGGTTCTTTCCAAGCGGTGCAACACCGCATGGCGGATATGTTCATCGATATGACGGGGGCGCGCTGGACTACCTATCAGGCCATTTGGAAGTTGAGCGAAGGTCTGCCTGCGGAGCGGGAACTGGCCATCGCCAAGGCCTTCGCCAATGTGGCCTGCCAGAGAATCGCCTTCGGGGCGCAGGGCATCCATGCCGGAGTGGGCGTGGATATGGATCATGATCTTCAGTTCTATTTCCGGCGGCAGAAAGCGTTCGATCTCAAGAACGGCACCACCTCCTTTCATCTGAAGACCGTCGAGGGCTTTCTATAGGAGGGATGCTTCTTCAAGCCTCTCAGGGTGGGAGAGCGCTTTCCGCCGGGAACCGAGGGTAGAGGGAAGCTGTGAAGGATCCCCGCACGCGGGAGATGCTCCTTGCCGAGATCGCGGCGCTGCGCCAGCGGGTGGGGCAGCTTGAGTTCTCGGAAGCCGAGCTCAAACGGACCGAGAAGGCCCTGCGGGAAAGCGAGGAGCGGTTCCGGTGGGTGGCGGAGCGGAATTTCGATCTCATCTACGAGACCGATCTCGAAGGGCGCATCACCTATCTTTCCTCGGCGGCGCGGCAACTTTCGGGCGGCCGGCCGGATTCTGTACTGGGCAGGTTTTCTCAGGATTATCTCCCGGAATCCGAGTGGGGGAAACTGAACACGGCCCTCGATAAGGTGCGGAACGGCGAGGATATCCACGGTCTTCAGATGGACGTCTACCGGGTGGATGGATCCGTCGGCACGTTCGAGTTCAACTTCTCCCCCAAATGGAGCGAGGGTCAGGTGGTCGGGGTGCGGGGGGTGTGCAAGGATATCACCGAGCGCAAGCGGGCCGAACAGAAGGAGCGAGAAGTGGAGACCCTCAAGGAGATCGACCGCTTGCGGACGGAGCTTCTGGCGAATGTCTCACACGAGCTTCGAACGCCCCTCGCCTCGATCAAGGGATATGCCACCATGATGCTCAACTATGATGCCCGCCTTCCGGTCCATTCCCGCAGACAGTACCTTGCGGCGATCGATAGCGCCGCCGATCAACTGATGGCCCTCATCAATCAGCTTCTGGAGATGTCCCGTTTGGAAGCCGGCATTACCAAATTGAAGAAGTCCCCGATGAATGTCTCGGAGCTTATCCGGGATATCGTCCGGGAATCGCGGGTGCGTTCGCCCTCGCACAATATCGTTGTGGATCTCCCCCGGAGAGCGATGGTGGCCAACATCGACGGCCACAGCATCCGTCAGGTGCTCGATAATCTTCTGGACAATGCCGTCAAGTATTCGGCGAACGGCACCACGGTGACGATCCGGCTGCGGCGCCGGCGGGGTGAACTCGTCATCAGTGTGGCGGATGAGGGAAAGGGGATTCCCCCCGAACATCTCGATCGGGTGTTCGAACGCATGTACCGCGTGGAATCGGAGCCGGGTGAGGAGCGGGTGGGCGGCCTTGGATTGGGATTGGCCATCGCCAAGGGACTCGTAGAGGCGCACGGCGGGCGGATCTGGATGGAGAGCGAGGTGGGCAAAGGGAGCACGTGTTTTTTCACCCTTCCTCTCGATGCCGGAAGCGGAAAACGGGTGTCTGATGAATCTTGAAGCGGGCGGATCATATGACCACAGTGCTGATTGTGGACGATGATATCCGGATGCTCCGGATGATGCAACAGATGCTCGATCTCGAGGACTATCGCGTGCTCACCGCCCGCGACGGCCCTTCCGCTCTGAAAACCCTCGAAACGGATACCGTGGACCTCGTCTTGCTCGATATCATGATGCCCGGCATGGACGGCTTTACGGTATGCCGCCGCATCCGGGAATTCTCCCGTATCCCGATCATCATGGTGAGCGCCAAACATGATGATGCGGAAAAGGTCGCCGGACTCGATGCCGGGGCCGATGATTACGTGACCAAGCCCTTCTCTGCTCCGGAACTCGTGGCGCGTGTGCGGGCGGCCCTTCGCCGGCACCGCGAATACGAGGAGCCCTCCGAACCGATGTTCACCTGCGGCGATCTGACGGTGGATTTCGTCCGGCGCCGCGTGAATGTGGCCGAGAGGGAGATCAAATTGACCGCCATCGAGTATCGGATCCTCTCGTATCTAGCGCGCAATGCCGGAAGGGTGGTCACCCCCGATCAGATACTGGAAGCGGCATGGGGTGAGGCGTACGTAGGCGCCACGCATGTGCTCCATGTGAACATCGCCCGTCTCCGGAAAAAGCTCGGCGATACGGGTAAGTCCCCCAAATACATTCATACCCGCCCGGGGATCGGGTATCTTCTGCCCAAGAGCACGTAGGGCTTGTGAGAGTTTTGTAAGCCGTCCCGACGTCTTTGCCGTTTGTCTTTTCCGGGCGTTCTATTGATACCCTTGCGTCGGGCGTGTTATATTGGTGCACAACGCCCCGGCCGAGGAGGTTCTCCATGAAATCCACTATGGCGCTAGGGCTGTTCCTTATCACGATCGTGGCGCTCCTTGCGGGAGGGGGTGCGTGCGGGGGCGGGGAGAAGGAGCCCTCTTCTCCTCTGCCGGAACAAAACCTTCCCCCGGTATTCGAGGGGCTCGATTCGGCGGCCGCGATTGATGGTGCCTATCTTCTTTCATGGACTGCGGCCTCGGATGATACCACGCCTTCCGATCGGATCACCTATCACGTCTTCGCCAGCGCCGATCCCTCGATCACAAGCTTCGATCTTGCCTCGCCCCTCCTCACGGTTACGGGAACTACCTCTGCCGGGATTTCCGATCTTCCCCCCGGCGGGCGATTCTACTTCATCGTCCGGGCTTGCGATGCCCAGGGCGCTTGCGAACAGAACGCCGTCCGCCAGACCGAACGAACGTTCGGACTTAAAACGGCCCCGAACTTTCGAGATCTCGGGGGGTATGTGAACGCCGAGGGCAAGCAAATCCAATGGAATCGGGTCTTCCGCTCCGGTGAGTTGAGCGATCTAGATGATCGGGAACTAGCGATCGTCAATGGTTTTCGGTTCGGAAGGATCATGGATCTTCGCGAACCGGCCGAGATCGCCCGGGACGGAGCGGATCGGACCTATTCCGGCAACGAGGCGATTTACGATCTCCTCGGCTTCAACGTAGGAGACCCGTATCTTCTCGCCGCGCCGGTCGATCCCGCCAATCCCCTTTCTCAACTCCTCTGGGATGTGCGGCAAGTGGATTACCCGAACTGGTATGTGAACGTTCTGGAGTCGAATCGGGATGGAATTCGCCGGGCGTTCGAACGGTTCGCCGATCCCCTCCAGTATCCCATCCTCTTCCATTGCACTCAGGGGAAGGACCGGGCCGGGGTGGTGAGCGCTCTTCTTCTCATGCTTTTGGATGTGCCGGAGGATGAGATTCTGGAAGACTACATGCTCACTTGCCGGCTCACTGCGGGCGATATCGAAAAGAAGCTCGACCTCATCGCAAGCATCCTTCCGAGCCTCTCTGCGGCGCCGCAGGGGATTACCGCCGAGGATTGGCGGCCGATGTTGAGTTGCCATGAGGAGGCCATGTCCAACATGCTGGCCCATGTTCGTCTCGAGTACGGGGGAATCGAGGGGTTCCTCGAATCGATCGGGGTCACCATCGCTCAACAAGAGGCGATCCGGGACGTGCTCTTGAGCGAGTGAGTTGAAAGGAGAATTTCGATGACTGAAAAAGGGAAAGCCGCCATTTACCGGGGACTGGGCAAGCCCTTCGAGATCACCGAGTACCCCGTTCCGGACCCCGAACCGGGGGCGGTGCTCATCAAGGTGACCATGGCCACGATTTGCGGGTCGGATTTGCACATGTGGCGGGGGGATATCGATCTAGCGGCCATGGGGGCGCCGCTGCCGGCGATCATCGGACACGAGATGACGGGCCGGGTGGCCAAGCTCGGCAAGGGGATCAGCACCGATTCCGCCGGTCAACCCCTCAAGGAAGGGGATCGGGTGGTGTACCAGTATTTTGTCCCGTGCGGGCGCTGTCCGGCGTGCCTTCGAGGGAACCATGCCGCCTGTGCCGCCAATCTCATGTACATGATGCCCTGCGAACCGCCGCCGCACTTCTTCGGGGCGTATGCCGAATATTATTATGCGCGGCCGGGGCAGGTGATCATCAAGGTGCCGGATAATCTGGAGGATGGGATCGTTGCTCCGGTGAATTGCGCCCTCTCGGAAGTGATCTATGGCCTCGAGCAGATCGGGCTCGGGTTCGGGGAGACGATCGTGATTCAGGGAGCGGGGGGGCTCGGCGTGTATGCCACGGCGGTTTCCCGCGAGATGGGAGCCCACCGGATCATCGTGATCGACGGGATCGCCGATCGGCTCGATCTGGCCCGGGCGTTCGGTGCCGATGAGATCGTGGATATGCGTCAGTACCCTACCCCCGAGGCTCGCATCGGGCGGGTGATGGAGCTCACCGGATACCGCGGGGCCGATGTGGTGGCGGAATTCGTGGGAACGCCGGCCGCCGTACCCGAGGGATTGGCCATGCTCGGTCAGGGGGGGCGGTATCTGGAGATCGGCAATATCAGCATGGGCCGAACCTGCCCCATCGATCCTGCCCTCCTCGTTATGGGCTCCAAGAGCATCAAAGCCATTGCCTTCTACGGACGGGATACGCTCAAAAAGGCCCTCGACTTCCTGAGCCGTAGCCGGGGCAAGTATCCCTTCGAGCGGATGCTGGCGCGTACCTATCCGCTGGAAGAGATCGAGACCGCTTTTGCCAATCAGGATAAGGGGCTCGTGCAGCGGTCGGCGATCGTCCCGTAAGGCGTGTCTTTCCGGCGCAAGGAGCGTTCCCAAGGCGGGTTGTAACATTCCTGTAAGCGCTCAGGGCGTTTTTGTGATCCCGGTGAGATCGGTATCGGGTAGGCTGATTTCAATCCCAAGTTGATGCGTTGAAGGGAGGCAAGATGTCCGCAAGTAGTCATAGGGTGCAGATCATTGCCAGCGATGCCGGCGGTACCATGACCGATATGATGGTGGTGGATACCGAAGGTAATTTCACCATCGGGAAGGCGGCCACCACTCCCCACGATCAATCCATTGGTTTCTGGGAGTCCATCGGCGATGCGCTGGAGCACTGGGGGATTGATTTTCAGAAGGAAGCGCAAGACATCCTTTCCAAACTTGAGGCGGCGGTCTATAGCGGTACGGCTATGATGAATGTTCTCCTGACCGCTACCGGGCGCAAGGTGGGGGTGATCACCCAGCGGGGAGATGAAGATGTGTTCCTTCACGAGCGGAGCGCTCAGGTATGGAAGGGCTATTCCTATCAGGATCTTCTACACCATGTGACCCATCACCATAACAAGCCTCTCGTTCCCCGGCGGTTGGTCAAAGGCGTCGAAGGCCGCATCGATATGTTCACCATGGAGGCCATTCCCCTCTACGAGGATATGGCTCGCAAGGCGGTGGAAGAACTTTTGGATGAGAAAGTGGATGCCATTGCCGTCTCGCTGTGGAATTCGTTTCTGAATCCTTCTCATGAACTGAAGGTCAAAGAGATCGCCGAGAAAGTGATGGCCGAACGGGGCGTGAAGGTGCCGGTGTATCTTTCCCATGAGCTCTGTCCCATCATGCGGGAGGTCGGCCGGCTGAACACCGTGGTGCTTCACGCGTATGCCGCTGAACCGGGTCGCGAGCAACTCTTCAAGATTGAAAAGAAGCTCCAATCCAACGGCTTTCGGCATCCGCTTCAGGTTGTTCTGGCACATGGGGGGGTGGCCAACATCCGGTATCCGCGGCTGTATGAAGCGAGCATCTCCGGCCCCATCGGTGGACTCATGGGGGCCAGCTTCCTTTCCCAGCAAATGGGGATCCCGAACTGGGTGTGTTCGGATATGGGGGGGACGAGCTTCGATGTGGGCCTTATCCGCGGGGGGCAACCCCTCATCGAGCGGGAGGTGGTCATCAATCAGCGCATCTACAACATCCCCACTCTTCAGATGGATACGATCGGCGCCGGCACGGGGATGTACGTTACCATTGACCCCATCACCAAGCGCATCAATATCGGCCCTGAGAGCGCGGGGGCTGACCCCGGCCCGGTGTGCTATGAGATGGGCAATGAGACGCCGACGGTCATGGATTGCTGTCTCATCATGGGCATTCTCAATCCCGATAACTATCTCGGCGGGAAGAAGAAGCTCAACAAAGCCAGAGCGCTTGCGGCGATCAAGGAGAAGTGCAGCGATGTGCTGGGCGTGGATCCGTACTACTTCGCCGACGGCGTCTATAAGCTCATCAATAGCCGCATGAAGGAACATATCCGCTCGGTGCTTTACGCCCGGGGCTTTTCGCCCGCCGATTATCATCTCCTTTGCTACGGGGGGGCCGGTCCCATGCACATGGCCGGGTATGTGGAGGGTTTGCCCTTCCGCGGCGTGGTGACCATGCCGTGGGCGGCGGGGTTCTCCTCCTTTGGGTGCGGGGCCGTGGATATCACCCATCGCTATCAGAAGTCCACCGCGGTGGTCATTCCCTACGGGGCCGATCCGGGCTACAAGCTCATGATCGGCCAGTACATGTTGAATTCCGGATGGGAGGCGCTCGAGAAGCAAGCCGCCGAGGACTTCGCCGCCGAAGGCTTGCCGTGGGAGAAAGCCAGAGTTCAGCAAATCGCTTACGTGCGTTACGGTGGGCAGATGGAGGATCTCGAGGTGATCTCGCCCGTTTCGCGCATCAACAGCGCCGAGGATATGGATAAACTCACCGACGCCTTCGAGCAACTTTATGCGAAGGTCTATGCGGGGGTGGCTCAGCACAGACGCGCCGGTTTTCAGATGATGGAGATGGGCATCATCGTGACCCTTCCCAAGGTGAAGCCCAGGCTTGTCAAGCGCCCGCTCGAGGGTAAGGTGCCTCCGAGGGAATCCATCAAGCACGAGCGGCATGTCTACTACGATGGGAAATGGCACAAAACCACGATCTACGATATGGGTCGGCTTCGGCCCGGGAATGTGATCGAAGGGATCGCGGTGATCGAAGCCCCGGCCACCACGTTGTTTGTGCCGCCGGGCAAGCGCATCCGGATGGACGAATGGACGATGCTGTGGCTTGAGTAGCCGGGAACCAATGTGTCTCTCCCCACGGGGGAACTCGAGGAGGTCAGGATGGCTAAGCGTAGAGGAATCGGAGAAGGTGGCAAGACTCTGAAAGAGATGCTTGAAGAGAATCGTCGGTTGTATCGGGAAACCGGATGCTATGCCGGCATCACGGAGCCCCAAGTGTTACGGGCGGACCCCGTCAAAGCGGAGCTTCTGCACTCCCGATTGATGTCCTCCCTCATCTCGGGGCGCGAGACTACCAAGATGGTCTCGGGCTCCCCCTTTGTGGGGGAAGTGGCCGAGCTCTGCATCGGACTTTATACCCCGGAGGGTGATAACATCGTCCAATCCACCGGCATTCAAGTGCACATCCGGCTCATGGGCGATAACATCACATGGATGGTGGAGAACAACTACGAGGAGGAAGTGGGGATTGAAGAGGGCGATCTCTTCTTGGCCAATGATCCGGTGATCGCCGGTATTCATGCCCCCGATCTCTACGATATTCTCCCGATCTTCTGGGAAGGTGAGCTTGTGGCTTGGGTGTGTACGGTGATCATGGAGATGGATATCGGCGCGGTGAGCCCCGGGTGTATGCCCACCACCGCGGTGGAGCGCGGGGCCGATGGCCTCAAGTTCTGTTGCGAGAAGATCGGAACGAAGGATACCATCCGGCGGGATTTCGAGATCAAGATCGAAACGAGCCTTGACTTGGCCGACCTCTTCCTTCTCGACCGCAAGGGCGCCATCGCGGCCAATATCCGCGTGCGGGAGGAAGTCAAGAACATCATCCGGGAGTTCGGGATTGATTATTTCAAGCGGGCTATTCGGGAGCTCATCGAGGAGGAGCGCCGGGCTCAGATCGCCCGGATCAAGCAACGCACCATCCCCGGACGGTATCGCGATGTATCGCCGTTCGAAATCTACATGAAGGATGCCCCGGTCTCGTGGCTCCCGGCCAAAAAAGACATGATCCGGCTCATCCCCATCGAGATGAACATTCTGCCCGAAGGGCGCATCGTGCTCGATTTCGATGGGATCGGCGAGTGGGGATGGCATTCCTTCAATCCCACCCCTAAGGGCCTCTGGGGCGGGCTTTCCATCGCGGTCGTTCAAACGCTTTCCTATGATGGGCGCGGCAATCTGGGCTCTCTCCTCCCGTGCGAGATCAAGATGCCCCCGCCCGATTCCCTCTTCAATCCGACTCAGATCAAGAAACTGGCCACCGCCAATCCCTGGCCTTCGATCCTCGATGTGTTCGGTCTCTGGGTGGGGATGTTGGGCACGGCCTTCTATATGAGGGGATTTCGGGAGGAGATCTTCAACTACGTTTCGTCTTCCGGATGGCAAGTCGCGGGGTACGATCAGTATGGGAACAAGCGCCCCATGCTCGGCGGGAATACCGGCACGTTTGGCGCCGGGGCTACGGGGGTGTGCGATGGGGTGAATGCCGGCGGGTGGCTCGCCACGCCGGAGACGGATCTGGGCAACGCCGAGGTGTTCGAGCTCTTCATGCCGCTCATGTACATGTCTAGAAGCCTCGAGCCCTATTCGGTGGGCTGGGGCCGTTATCGTTCGGGGGTCTCTCTCCCCACCATGGAGCTTTTGCACCGGCTCACCATCGGAATCGGGAGCGGGGCCATCGGGTGCGCCCACGATCGGATTCTCCCCAATCTGGGGCTCTTCGGCGGATACCCGGGCGGCAAGCGCAATACATGGCTCATCCGGTACCATAACTTCCAAGAGATGGTCGAGAAGCGCATTCCCCTCATCCACGAGATCGGTGATCCCCGGGAGTTTCCCGATCAGCCCCACGCCGATGTCTTCTATTACAATCACATGCCGCCGGTGATAGAACTGCGGGACAAGGATGTGTTGATCGTGGATAACGCCTCCGCCGGCGGCCTCGGCGATCCCATTGAACGCGACCCCAAACTCGTGAAGGCGGATCTAGACGACGAACTCTGCACGGAATGGATCGCCCGGAATATCTATTGTGTAGCATCGCGCTATGATTCGAAGGCGAAGGCGTGGGCGATCGATGAAGCGGCCACAAAGGAGCTCCGCGAGGCCAAAAGGAAGGAACGGCTCGCCCGGGCTGTGCCGGTGCAAAAATGGTGGGGGAAGGCGCGTCAGCGCCTCCTCAAAAAGGACCTTGATCCCCTTCTGATCGAGATGTATCAGAGCAGTATGAAGCTCAGCCCGAATTTCACTCAGGCGTATCGGGAGTTCTGGGCCCTTCCCGAGGGGTTCGGTTTTTGAAGTCGTTGCTCGTCCCCCGCTCCCTCGAGGGAGCGGGGGACGACAGGGGGTGAGGGTGAGAAAGGCTGAAAGCCGTCCCCTTTGCGGATCGGGAGAAGCATCGGAAAATTCGGTGAGGTGATACGATGAGCTATACCAAAGAGGACCTGAAAGATCTCTATGAAGGGAAACTCCCTTGGGAGAAGGTGAAGGAGATCATGAGCCGGCCCAAGGATGACGACCGGTTCGAGAAGTATATCGAGATCCTTCAGGAGAAAGTCCCATGGCCGGAGCGGATTCTCCTCCCCATCGGCGAACACCTGTATATCGTGCAAAAGGGAAAGGAACGGGTCGTCAAGTGCGATTGCGGGCATGAGTTCGGCGATTATCGGAAGAATTGGAAGCTCTCCGCCCTGATCCTCGTGCGCGATACGCGCGAGAAGCTCGAGGAAATCTACCCGGGCACCAAGTGCCCCGATCCCGCCTTGTGTGAGGTCCGCGAATTCATCTGCCCCGGGTGCGGGGCCCTTCTCAAGGTGGAGAGCGTTCCCGTGGGATACCCGATCATCTTCGATTTCCTTCCCGATCTCGATGCCTTCTACCGGGAATGGCTCGGCAAGCCGCTTCCGGAAGAGAAAGAGTTCAAGGATCTCTCCACTGAAGTGATTCGTGGCTGGGCGAAATCCGCCTGAGCGCTTTTCGAACGGCCCCGGGTCGCGGAAGGGGCCTTCGGGTGATCGTGCGGCATCCGAGGGTGGGAACATCGTGGAACGGTTTGCAGGGCGAGCGCCTTGCTTCCAGATACGGTGGAGGTGAACCCATGAAAGCGCTTCCGGTCAGAATCATCCCGCTCGTCATTCTGGTGATGGTCTTCTGGCTCCTTCCGGCCTGCGGCGGCGGTGGCGGTGAAGAGAAAACGGCTTCCCCTTCAACCCCCTCTTCGCCCGCCAAGAAAGTCAAGATCACGATCGGCAATCACACGGATCTCACCGGGGTTTCGGCCATCCCCATGGAAGAGGTGAACATGGGAGTCCGGGATGCGGTCCGCTATTACAACGAGAACGGTCTCATCCCCGGCGTGGAAGTGGAATTGGTCGAGTACGATGGCCAGACCGATCCGGCCCGCGATATCCCCGGGTACGAGTGGCTCAAGGAGAGAGGCGCCGATGTGATCATGGTGTGGATCCCTTCTCTGGGGGTCACCTTGCGCGGACCGGCGGATAAGGATCGGTTTCCGGTGTTTGCCGCCAATTCCCGGAAGGAAGTCCTCTACCCGCCCGGCTACCTCTTCTCGACGAGCCCTCTCATGGACGATGAGGGTTGGAACCTCATCCAGTGGGTTGCCGAGAACGATTGGGATTACCACACCAAGGGCCCGGCGAAAGTCGGGGGGGCGGCGTGGGATACCAACGGACTCGATCCGGCGTTCGCTCAGATCAAACGGTACGCCGAGCTTCATCCGGAACAGATTCAGTGGGTGGGGAGTTATCTGGTCCCACAGGGATCGTTCCAGTGGGATGTGGCGGTGGACGCCCTCAAGAATTGCGATTACGTCATTCCGGATAACTTTTGGACGTTCGTTCGATTTTACCGGGACGGCGGCGGCAAAGCGAAGTTCCTCGGCACCGATACGCACTCCAGTTTTGCCGTCATTCAGGATATGAAGGCCTGGCCCCAGATCGATGGGATGCTCTTCATCTGGCAGAGCGAGTGGTGGAGCGATACAGGTGAACTCCCGGATCTCGTGAACCGGCTGATTCATCAGTATCATTCGGAATCCATAGTGGAATCGGCCAGACGCGGCAAGGGCTATTTCGCCCTGAGCAATGCCATGACGGTTCTGGAGATCATCCGGTCCGCCGCTCAATCGGTGGGGCCGGAAAATGTGACCCCTCAGGCCATCTATGATGCGGCCCAGTCCTTCACCCTCTCGTTCGATGGGATACAGAGGTTCAGTTACTCTCCCGTCAAGCGTACTTCCCCCGATCGGATGGCCATCTACCGGGCCGATGCCGGCACCCGGGATCTCGTACGGCTTACGGAGTGGTTCGAACTTGAGCCCGCCCCATGAGGCGGATGCGGAAGGAGGATTTCGGCCATGGGCAGACTCGAAGGCAAAGTGGCGGTGATCACGGGCGGTGCGAGCGGTATCGGGGAGGCCTCGGTGAGGCGGTTTGCACGGGAGGGGGCCCGGGTCGTGATTGCGGATATTCAGGATGAGAAGGGTGAGCATCTGGCCGCGGAGCTCGGGCGGGGGGTGATCTATCAACATACCGATGTCACCCGTGAATCGGATGTGAAGGCGGCGATCGAGCGGGCCGAGCGCGAGTTCGGGCGGCTCGATTGCATGTTCAATAACGCCGGCTTCGGTGGGGCCGCGGGGGGGATCGCTGAGATCCCTCTGGACGGCTTCCAGAGAACGGTGGATGTCCTCTTTCGGGGGGTGTTCCTTGGCATGAAGTATGCCGCGGCGGTGATGATCCCAAGGCGCTCCGGCGTGATCCTGAGCACGGCGAGCATCGCCGGGCTCAGGGCGGTGGATGCTACCCATATCTACAGCGCATGCAAGGCAGCGGTGATCCATCTCACCCGATCGGTGGCCATGGAGCTGGGCGAATACGGCATCCGGGTCAACTGCATTTGCCCGGGATGGATCGCAACGCCGCTCTTCGGCAAGGAGTTCGGGCTTCCCCCCGAGGCGGTGGAGAAATCGCTCGAGGCGATCAAAGGTGCCTTCGCCGGATTCCAACCGATCCGGCGGGCGGGTCTCCCGGAGGATGTGGCGGAGGCGGCCGTCTGGCTGGCCAGCGACGAGTCGAGCTTCGTCAACGGCCATGCGCTGGTGGTGGATGGAGGGATCTCGGGGGGGCGCATGTGGAGTCAGTTCATGATGGACATGGCCGCGCTGGCCAAAACGATGGGATTGTAGTGAGCCTTCAGCGATTGACGAGGGGCAGAAAGCAATAGCGAGGAGAAGAATCATGGCTCGACCGTCCATAAGAGAGATGTTCGATCTTTCCGGGAAGAGCGCGATCGTTACGGGTGGGGCGATGGGGATCGGAAAGGCGATCGCGTTGCGCTTGGGGGAGGCGGGGGCGGCGGTCACCATCGCCGATGTGAACCTCGAAGCGGCCTCGACCGCCGTGGAAGAGATATGCCGGGGCGGGGGGAAGGCGCGCGCGGTTCGATGCGATGCGGATAACCCCGAAGATGCCGATCGGACGGTGGCGGAGACTGTGTGCGAGTTCGGGCGGCTCGATATCCTCGTCAACAACGCCGGCGTCTATCCGCCTTCCATGCTTCTCGATATGCGCCGGGAGGTCTGGGATCGCGTTCTGAATGTGAACTTGAGGGGAGTGCTCACCTTCTCGCAAGCCGCGGCCCGTCAGATGATCGCTCAGGGCGGTGGGGGGCGGATCATCAACATTGCCTCCGTTGAGGGCCTTCACCCCGCCCCTTTCCTCGGGCATTACGATGCCTCCAAGGCCGGGGTGATCATGCTGACCAAAGCGATGGCCCTCGAATGGGCCCCCCATCGGATATTGGTCAATGCCATCGCGCCGGGCGGGATCGAGACCCCCGGACTCGATCGGCTTTTGGCCAATTTCGCCTCTCCCGATGGGAACATCGAGCCGGCCAAACAATATCATATTTCCCGAACCCCTCTGGGCCGGATGGGAACGCCGGATGAGATCGCCCGTATGGCTCTCGTCCTTGCCAGTGCCGCGGCGGACTACATGACGGGGAGTTTGGTGGTTGTGGACGGCGGTTTTCTCCTCTCATAGCGGAGGGGATGGGTCGTTCAATTCGGAGGAAGGAAATGGCTATCCGCACACGAGAAGAGTACATCGAGAGCCTGAGACGCCAGAGGCCCAACGTTTACATGAACGGGGAGAAGATAGAGAACATCGTGGATCACCCCGCCTTCAGGGTTGGGTTGAACTCCGCGGCGGTGACGTTCGAACAAGCCAACCATCCGGAGCATCGGGAAATGGCACGGGTGTGGTCACCGCTCGTGAATGAGGAGGTCAGCCGATGGACCTATCTCATGATGGACGAGAAGGATGCCATCGCCAAGGCGAAGCTCAATCGGGCGCTGGGGGATCTGCTCTGCCCGTGCCATTACCGGTGTCTTACGAGTGATCTTCTGCATGCCGCGTGGGCGGTGAGTTACGAGATCGATCGAAGCCATCACACGACTTACCATCAGAACGTGATCGAGATCGTCAAACAAGCCCAGAAGAACGATTGGATCATCGGTGGGGGATTGGTGAGCCCGAAGGGGGATCGGAGCAAAGGGGTGATGCAGCAACGGGACCCCGATATGTATCTCCACGTGGTGGAGAAACGGGCGGACGGGATCGTGGTGCGGGGGGCCAAGGCTCACGGAACGGCCGCTCCCTATACGAACATGCTCTGCGTGTGCGAGATGGAAATGGTGCCCGAGTACTATGTGGGCTTTTTCACCCCCGTGGATGCCAAGGGCATCACCTATGTTTGCCGGGCTCCCCATGCGCCCGTCGAACGGGAGGAGATCGACCATCCGCTGAGTTCGAGATTCGGCGGGCATGTGGAGGCCATGATCGTTTTCGATGATGTCTTTGTTCCATGGGAGCGGGTTTTCATGTGTGGAGAAGTTGAATCTATCATGACCTTCGGATTGATCCTCTCCGCCATGCACCTCTGGCATAAGTGTCTGTGCCGGTGGGGGAATATCGATCTCTCCATCGGTGCTGCGGCGCTGCTTGCGGATTACAATGGGGTGGCGGGGGCTCCGCATATCCTCGATGGTCTGAGTCAGATGGCGGTCGATGCCGAGCTTGTCAATGCCTGTGCCATGGCCGCCGCCGTCGAGGGTTCGCGGCACGAATCGGGAATCTACTATCCGCGGTTGGCCCCTGTGGCCGCCGGAAAGCTGTATGCGGCGATGAAGGTGGGGGAGCATCGTTACCTCATGCAAGATGCGGCGGGGGGGTTGGTGGCCACGATGGCCTCGGAGAAGGACTACCGGAGCCCCATCGTGGGCAAATATCTGGAGAAGTATTATCAGGGAAAGGAAGGCCTGCCCACCGAGAACCGCGTTCGTGCCTTCAAGCTGATGGAGGATCTGACGGCCTCCGAGTTTGCCGGTTGGTATCATGTGATGTGCATCACCGGCGGCAGTCCTTCCAAAACGCTCAAGGATCTGGTGGCCATGGCGTGCAACTATGAGCGTTGCAAACGGAAGGCCATGGCGGCGGCGAAGATCCAATGAACGGATTGGATGGCAAGGTTGCCCTTGTGACCGGCGGGGGATCGGGCATTGGGAGGGCGGCGGCTCTCCTTTTTGGGCGCGAAGGCGCGAAGGTAGTCATCGCCGATGTGAACGTCATCGGCGGCGAAGAGACGGTGCGGTTGGTGGAGGAAGCCGGGGCGCAAGCCGTTTTCATCCCCACCGATGTATCGGATGGGGCGCAAGTCGGGGCCATGGTGGCGAAGGCCGTTTCAACTTACGGCCGTCTCGATTGCGCCTTCAACAACGCCGGCATCGAGCAACCCCTCGGCCTTCTCAGTGATATCCCCGAGGAAGTTTGGGAACGAATCATGCACGTGAATCTCAAGGGGGTGTGGCTCTCGATGAAATATGAGATCCCCCAAATGATCGCGCAAGGGGGTGGGGCGATCGTGAACGCCTCCAGTGTGGCCGGATTGGTCGGCGGGCCGCTCAACGGCGCCTATGTGGCTTCCAAACACGCGATTTTGGGCCTGACCAAAGCGGCCGCTCTGGAGTATGCTTCTAAAGGGATCCGGATAAACGCAGTGTGCCCCGGCATGACCCGCACCCCCATGATCGGCATGATCACCGGAGGCAGTGCGGAGGTAGAACGGATGATCGTCGCGATGCATCCCATGGGGCGGGCGGCCCTTCCGGAAGAGATCGCCCGGGCGGCGGTGTGGCTCTGTTCCGATGAGGCTTCGTTTGTCACCGGACATGCCCTGGCCGTGGATGGGGGATTCACCGCCCAATGACCCGAAAAGAGCGATTCAACTTTTGTAATCTTCACTCTCGGGGTGAATGACCTTGATCACGTCACTGTGGACCTTGTGCTGCGATTCCCCTATCCCCCATGAGCGATCCGGCTTCTCCGGTCCCCCCACCCGCCCAAAGGGTTTTCTCGGGGGATACCCCCGATCCATCCGAGAGAGGTATCTTTTGCACGCTCCTCTTCGATCGCTGTTTTGGACCGTCCGCTTCGGTTGACACTCCGTTCCATGCCGGTGTAAAATCACTATCGCTTGGGGCGTGAGAGACCGCTCAAGTGGACAATGTGGACCGACTTCACCATCGCCGCTGTGGATTTTGTCTCAGAATCCCTTGAATTCCTTCAGCAGGGCTCGTACGGGTTGTTCGGGCAGAATCGGAAGCGGCGATGAATTCAAATAAGGAGGAATGAAGTGGGTATACTGGACGGCAAGGTTGCCATTGTCACGGGTGCGGGGGCAGGCTTGGGCAGAAGCCATGCCCTGGCGATGGCGGCCGAGGGCGCAAAGGTGGTGGTCAACGATCTTGGCACCGAGTGGGATGGATCGGGGAAGCCTTCGGGCGGACCGGCGGATAAGGTGGTAAAGGAAATCAAGGATATGGGCGGTCAGGCGGTGGCCAACTATGAGAGTGTGGCGGATTTTCAGGGGGCCAAGCGCATCATCGATACGGCTCTCAACACCTTCGGAAAACTGGATATTCTGGTCAACAACGCCGGCATCCTCCGGGACAAGATGACCTTCAACATGACCGAAGAGGAATGGGATATCGTCATTGCGGTTCACCTGAAGGGAACCTTCAACTGCGGCCGATGGGCCTCGGTCTATTGGAGGGAAGAGAGCAAGGCCGGAAGGCCGGTGAGCGGGCGGATCATCAATACCGTTTCCCATGCCGCGATCATCGGAAGCCCCGGCCAGCCGAACTATTCGGCGGCCAAGGGGGGAATTGCTACCCTGACCATGGTATGGGCCCGGGAATTTGCGAAGATGAACGTCACCTCCAACGCCATCTGCCCCATGGCCCGGACGCGGATGACGGTGCAAACCGATAAATACGGGCTGTTCAAAGAGGTTCCGCCGGGGCAATTCGATGCCATGGCTCCGGAAAACATCTCGCCCCTTGTCGTCTATCTGGCCAGCGATCAGGCCAAGGATATCACCGGTCACGTCTTCTCGATCCGCGGGGGAAGGCTCGAGCTCTTCCAACCGTGGCAACTGGCCAAGAGCATCGATATCAACCGGAAGTGGAAGGTAGAGGAGTTGCACGAGCGGATCCGGGAGCTCGGTGACCTCGGCATGCCGCCGATCATCTTCTAGAGGGGGTTGTCCGTTTGCTTCGAGGGGCGCACCGGGGTGCGCCCCTCGGTTTATGAGGCCCGGCGATTCGCCCCTCCATCAAAATTTGCTATAATTACGCGGGCTTTGAGGAAGGTTGGTTCTATCTCTGGCCGCAGAACATTCGAGGAGGATCACGCATGGATTTCGAGTTGCCTGAAGACCTGAAGATGCTCCGGCAGATGGTGCGTCAGTTCGCTGAGGAAAAGATCGCCCCGTTTGCAGACCAGTGGGATGAGACCCATTACTTACCCTATGAAGAGGTCATCAAGCCGATGGCGGAGTTGGGCTTGTTCGGCACGGTCATCCCGGAGGAGTACGGCGGCAACAACATGGGGTGGCTTGCGGCCATGATCATCACGGAAGAGATCGCCCGCGCTTCGAGCTCCCTTCGGGTGCAGATCAACATGGAGACCCTCGGATGCGCTTTCACCATTTACCGCTACGGATCGGAGGAATTGAAGCGGAAAGGGTATATCCAGAAGCTCGTGCGGGCCGAATACCTCGGCGGGTTCGGCATCACCGAGCCCGAGGCCGGGTCCGATGTCATGGCCATGAAGTCCGCCGCCGTGGATAAGGGGGATCACTGGCTTTTGAACGGGCAGAAGACGTGGATTTCCAATGCGTCGGTGGCCGATGTGCTCATCTATTATGCCTACACCAACCGAGAGGCGGGCGGCAAGGGGCTCTCGGCGTTCGTGATCGAACCCAAGAATTTCCCCGGCATCACCATTCGTGATCTCAATAAGATGGGAACGCGGAGCACCCCCACTTCCGAGGTGTTCCTCGAGGATTGCCGGGTCCCCAAAGAGAATATCCTCGGCAAGCCGGGAGACGGGGCGAAGATCGTGTTCAGTTCGCTCAATCAAACCCGCCTTTCCGCCGCCGCCGGAGGCATTGGCGTGGCACAGGCGTGTCTCGATTCGGCGATCGCCTATTGCAAGGAAAGGAAACAGTTCGGCCAACCCATCGGCGAGTTTCAGATGAATCAGGACCTCATCGCTCAGGTTGCGTGTGAGCTCGAGGCGGCCCGGTACATGGTTTACAAAGCCGCTTGGGAGAAGGATCAGGGCAACCTTGGGAACACCTATGAGGTGGCCATGGCCAAGTATCTCTCCGGTGAGATCGCCATGAAGGCCGCCCGCACCGCGATGAAGATCATGGGGGCCTACGGGTATTCGACCGAGTATCCCGTGGCGCGGTACTATCGCGATGCCCCTCTCTATGAGATCGTGGAGGGATCGGCGAACACGGTCAAGCGGATCGTGGCCCTCGATTTACTGGGTATCCGCAAAGCCAATCGATAGTTCCTTGGCCGGCGTTGAGAGGTAATCCCCATGGCGAATGTGCTTGACGATCCGGACCTTCGGCGGTTGGTGGATTATTTCCATTCCATGATGGGCGAGGCGATGATCTTCCCCCGATTGCTGGGGGCCATTAACGAATCGCCGGATTTCGATCACGCGCGCCTCCGTTTCCCCATGCAAGAGGTGTTCATCGGGAATATCGCCTACCGGACGCTTCACGGCGCTATCATCTGTGCCATGCTGGATGAGGCGGGCGGGCAGATCGTCTTCCTCAACGTCTTCCGGCAAGTGCGGGATCAGCCCTTCGAAAAGCAGGTCAAACGGGCCAGCAAGATCGGTTCCATCAATCTTCGGATAGACTATCTGATCCCGGGCGTGGGGAAGGAATTCATCGCCTCAGCCTATCTCTTGCGGATGGGGAACAAGGTGGCGGTCACCCGCATGGAGCTTCACAACGACGAGGGGAAGTTGATCGCCGTGGGCACGGGTACCTACACCGTGGGATAGGTTTTTGAGGGTGGGCGGGTATCACCACGAATGGCTGATCGCCCCTTTCGGGCAGACGCGATGGCAATCGACTTCGTTTCGGGCGCAGGCCGCGATCCCGGGGCAAAGGTAGGCCAGTTTCTTCCGAAGCGTCTCCCGAACCCCGGCGCGAGGGCGTGAGCGGTCCTCGGAGAAAATCGCCAGTAGCCCCTGCGGGCAGGCCTCCACACACCGGCCGCAGCCGTCGCAGAGTGCCGTATCGATCGTGATATAATACTCGCCGGTGCCGTCGGCATAGCCGTACTGAACCTTCATGTGCTCCCGGCCTTTGCCTTCGAGCCTTTCCCGGGCGAAGATCGCCGCCCCCAGCGCTCCCACGATCTGAGGGTCTTCGCACAGGAGCGGCCTGAGCCCCACCTTCTCGGTCAGTTTGGCCACCATTCCCCTGTTTTTGGCGATGCCGCCGGAGATGGCAAAATCCGGCTGAATGCCCACCCGTTTGAGAAGATTCAAACTCCGCTGGGCGATGGCGTCGTTGAGTCCGGCGAGGATATCGGCTTTGTCGGCGCCCTTGCGGCGGTAGGTGATGGCATCCGACTTGGCGAAGACGGCGCAGACGGTGTTGAACGGAACGGGGTTCTTTGAAGTCAGGGCAAGCTCTCCGGCCTCCCCAAGGCTTACGCCCAGCACTTCGGCGATCATCTCCAGAAACCGGCCGGTGCCGCCGGCGCATTTATCGTTCATCACGAAGTTGAGCACCCGTCCCTGGCCGTCGCAACTGATGGCTTTGTTATCCTGACCGCCCATATCGAGAATGGTGCGCACGCTGGGGAAATACCAATTGATCCCTCGGGCATGGCAACTGATCTCGGAGATGTTCTCGTGGGCGAAGGGGACCAGCACTCGGCCGTACCCCGTGGCCACGATGTAATCGATCTCCTTCAGCGTAAGGCCCGTGCCTTTGAGGAGCTTGGCCATCGTCACCTCGGAGGTCTTCACGCTCTCGGCGAGGGTATCGCCGATCACCGAGGCGATGATGCGGTTATCCTCCATCAAGACGGCCTTGGCGGCTCGCGATCCAATATCGATGCCGGCTACGATCATGATCCCCCGCCCCCCGCTTTCTCTCTGGCGATGATCGCCGCGCCGAGCGCCGCCACAATTCGCGGTTCCTCGGGCACGATGACATTGAAGCCGAGAGCCTCTTCGAGTATCCGGATGAGGCCGCTGTTCTTTGCTACCCCGCCCACGATCGCCACCTCCCGCTCGACCCCGATCCGCTTCAAGATGGCCAGAATTCTCCCCGCCATCGAAGCATAGATTCCCGCCGCAAGGTCCGGCATCGGTGTGGGCGGATCGCGGTGAATATGAGAGATGACCTCTGATTCGGCGAATACGGCGCAGGTGTTCGATATTTCGGCGCGGGACCGGGCCCGGAACGAAAGCGCCGACATCTCCTCGAGAGATACGCCCATCAGCTTGGCCATCTGCTGGACAAACAAACCGGTGCCCGCCGCGCATTTATCCTGATTTTCCCATCCCGTGAGATCCCCTTCGGGACTCACCCGGATCGCGGCGGTGGTCTCGGCGCCGAGATCGATCACCGTTCGGACCGCGGGGTAGAGATGATGGATTCCCCGGGCAAGGCACGTGTTGATCCCGTGCCGGCCGTATCCGGTCTCGTAGGACTTTCCCCCCGTGCCCGTCATGACGATCGGGAGTCCATCCACCCTGAGGCCGGTCTCCGAAAGGAGACGGTCGAGGGCTGCCCTGGCGCTCGCTTCGGACTCATTTTCGGAGGGGATGACGGCGTGAGCGACGATCTCCCGGCCGGAGAAGATAACCGCCTTGGTGCTCAGGCTCCCCACGTCGATGCCGATGCCGATCGCTTCGGCCGCTTCCGTCCGCCCCTTTCCTCTGTGGCGGCAGGCCTCGAGCAGTTCGAAGAACTGTTCGAGCTTTTCCCTGACCTCGTCCTCGGAGGTAACGCGCGGATCCACCACGTCGCAATCGAGCGTCAGCATGGGGATGCCCATTTCCGCCAGTTGATCTTTGAAAAGTTTGATGGTGGCGCAGGCATGGCGGCACCCGACATCGGCGTAGTAGATCGCCCCATCTATCCGGTAATCGCGGGCGCATCGGTTGATGCTCTTCAGCGCACGGTCATCGAGCGGACCGTACATGCGCATCTCGGGGATCATGTAGGATTTTCTGGCCACGCTTTCCAGCGGCTTGGAAGGATCGAGCTTGCCTTCCCCCCAGAAGGTGAAGAAGGGTTCGGTGACGCTCACCGCCCCGTATTCGCGGGAGATCTTCTCGAAGAACCCCGTAAGGTACATCGGGGGTAGGAAGAAGCTCATCAATCGGAATCGTTCTTGAGGGACCGCGCCCTTTCCGGACCTGACCATCGCGGCGAGCTCGTCCCGAAGGGCCGTGAGGTATTCGATGGCCTCCGGTTGGCCGGGGAAGAGATAATCGGCGGTGAGAAGTTGCATGAATCCCTGCGGCGAGAAGGGCGTGGGCACCGCCTTGCGGAGTTCGTTGATCTCGCGGATGAGTTCGAGTTGCCGATCCATCCGGGCGATGATCTCGGAGAACCGGTCCCAATTCATCTTCTTGCCCGATACCGCTTCGAGAAAGCGCACCATATCCGCGATCTCTTCGGCCAGATACGCGATCTCCTCGGGCGTTTCCTTGAAGGGGTGGTCGAGGAAGAACCCGGGGGCGCCGGTGAGCTTGACGAGGAGCTCCCCGCTCTTGGCGGTGTTATCGCATACGAGATTGGACCAGAGCACCACATCGGGTCTGGGGATCACGCCGGTGGCCACCGCACCGGCCAATCCGCGGTGAGGGGTACAGATCTCGGAGGCCAGCCCCAGCTCGGCACCGGCGCTGACCACTCCGGCGCTCTCTCCGGTGAAGAGGGTGATCATCCATGTGGTCGCCTCGGTGTGCATAGGCACCATATCCATGGCATAGATCACTTCTTCCGGGAAGAACACCGTGTGCGCTACGATGAGATTGCCCTCACCGTGGGCCCGGATGATGCGCTCGTAGTAAGTTTGGAGCATGCGGTAGTAGAGGGCATCGCTCCTCCGCTCCGGAGCGGTTTCAGCGCTGAGGCGGGCAAAGCGCTTCGCCCCGCGGATGATGGACTTGAGCTTATCCCGTTCGGCTCGAACGATGCTCATCGGCGGTTGGCCTCCAACATTTCGAGGAAGGCTTGCACCCGTGTGGCCACTTGCCCCGAACCCGAAGAGCCGTATTCCACGTCGAGCGCCAGCGTGGGGATGCCGATCTCCTTGAGCCGCTCCGTGAGGAGGGGAAGATCATGGCAATATGGAACACAGTAGCGCACGATCTGGCTGATGACGCCGTCCACACGGTAAGCGCGGGCGAAGGCGATGATCCGGTTGAACCGTTCGTCGGAAGGGTGCATGCGTGCACAGGGGAAGTTGTTAAGATACCGCCGGGAGATGGCCTCGAGAAGGGGGCGGCCGTCATCGAGGATCACCTCGTCCCCCCAGTACCGGGTGCTCGTGCAAAGCTCATCGGTGACCACCAGTGCCCCTTGATCCTCGATGGATTTGATGAACTGGGGATTGGTGAGCACGCTTCCGTTGAGCATCACCCGCGCCCGGCCCTTGAACTGCCGATCGGATTCTTCGAGCTCCTCGAGAAGCTCGGTCAACCATTCGTTGAAGAGCTCTTTGGGCATCCGGTAGGCGGCGTTCAGGACTTCCATCGTCTCGGCCCCGGAGATCGGCGGGGCCTCCCGTTTGCGGAGCTCATAGAGGCGTTTCAGAAGCTGACGGGATCGGTTGAGCACTTCGGTGGAGTGCCGGAGCGCTTCATCCGAGATTTTCAACCCAAGATACTCCTCGAGGTGGTGTTTGAAGGCAAGGACCTCGTGATAGTAAAGTTGATGGGCGCGTTCGGTGTACTTGCGGGGCACGGTGAGCACATGATGGAACGGCGTGCCCACATACTGGCGCCAGATATCGAAGAGCCGCCGGGCCCCGTCGCACGTTGAGCCCCCGACTACCCCGTCGAGAAAATCGTATTGCCCCTCGAGGCCGAGTTGAAGGCAACTCCGGGAAAAGGTACAGTTGTTGACATAAAGATGGGCCGTGGCATCATCGAGGTTCGCTTCATGGGAGTAGCCGATGATGCGGATGGGCAAAGCTCCGGTGGCGTGGATGATCTCCTCGGGCACATAGGTGCAAAGCCAGCCGAAGACCTTCTTGCCCCGGCGTTTGTAATCGAGAATCTGAGCGGTATGAGGGAAGGATTCGTTGAGCGCCTTGAAACGGCTCAGACCGTGAAGGGGTGATGCGGTTTCTTGAGTCAGATGTGTGGTCATTCGCCTAAAAGCCGGCCGAACCCGAGTTCGCTTTCGACTCAATTATATACCACAACGGGATGGCTGGGAAACGCATTGGGGTTGAAGAGACTCGCCGGGTTTTCCTCCGCTGGCTCTTGGCGAACGAAAGAACAAGGGGTGATTCCTCCAAAACGCCGTCCCAAAAGGAGCGATTCCGCTTTGGAGCCTTCACCCTCAGGGTGAAGGCCCTTGATCACTCCACTGCGGACCTTGTCCCGGAATTTCCCCACTTTACCCCATGAACGATCCGGCTTCTCCGATCCCACCCACCCGCCCAAAGAGTTTTTTGGGGGACACCCCCAATTCCCCCGGCAGAGAGGTGTCTTGAGTACTCTCTTCTTCAATCGCTATTTTGGGGGCCGTTTCTTGCCTTGCATTCGCTTGCGATACGGCTTATAATAAGCGACAAAGTTTTGAGGCACTCTGGCTTAAGGGAGGTTCTTCGGGAATGAGAACGATGATCGTGAGGCTTCTGGTGGTGTGCGCAGGCATTGTGCTTCTGACCGGTATGAGCGGGCCGTATGCGATGGCCGCCGAGGCGAAGCGGGATATATTGTTCTACGCGGATTACACCCGCCTTGGGGTGGGCGCCGGCGATGAGGTGAGCCTTGATCTGACGCTCGATAATCGGGGCGATATTCCCGAGGATGTGAATCTTACGATTGCCGCCCCCGAGGGTTGGGAAGCTACCCTCACGGCCTGGGCCACCAAGGATGCGGAGATCCGGAGCGTTCATCTGGAGCCGGATCAGGAGACCCCCAAAAAATTGACCCTCAAGACCACCGTGCCCAAAACCGCTGAGGCGGGGACGTATTCGATCAAGGTCACCGCTTCGAGCAAGGATCTTGCGGTGCAGAGATCGGTGGAGATTGCCATCGAGGTGCCGGAAGAAGGGGCGGGATATACGGGCCCTGCGGCGGTGGAGCTCAAATCCGATTATCAGAGCTTGGGCGCCGCTCCCGGGGGGAACGTCGAATTCCGGATCGAAGTAACGAACAAATCGGCGGAAGATCGCACCTTCGATTTTGCGGCCGAGGTTCCGGCGCTGGTGGATGTGCAGTTCATGCCCGCCTCGGACCGAACGAAGCAAGTTTCTTCTTTGAACATCAAGGCGGGCGAGACGGTCACCGTGATCATGAAGCTGACGCTGGGGGCGGATGTCCCACCCGGCCCGTTCAAGGTGAAGTTCTCAGCGGCTTCGAAAGAGACCAGAGCCGAGACCGAGGTGCAGGTGGATGTGAAGGGGAAGGGGAGTATGCTCCTCGGCACGATCGTGGGGAGCGAGAACGAGCAGGCCCTCAACGGCAAGACCACGGCGGGCAAGGCCGTTCACTTCACGCTCGTTGTGAAGAACAATGGGACGGGGGCGTTGAACAACGTTACGTTCACCACAACCGTCAAGCCGAAGGATTGGACCGTTGAGTTCACGCCGGCGCAGATCAACTATCTGGCGCCGGGCGAATCGGACACGGTGGATGTAGCGATCACGCCTCGGGCGAAGGCGATTGCTGGCGACTATCGGGTGCAGGTAGTGGTGCGGAACCCCGGGGAATCCGGCCAGAACGTGGACTTCCGGGTGCAGGTGGAGACATCGAGTAAGTGGTTGTGGGTGGCGGTGGTGATCATTGTGGCGGTGCTGGCGGCCCTGTTCGGCGTCTTTCTCTGGTTGAGGAGGCGATAAGCTTTGGATAAAGCGGTCATCGAGACGGTTGATCTCACCAAGGTCTACGGCAACGTGACCGCGGTGGACCGGCTGAACCTGACGGTCGGTCAGGGCGAGATCTTCGGATTTCTGGGTCCGAATGGTGCCGGGAAGACCACCACCATTCTGATGCTTTTGGGGCTCACCGAGCCCACTTCGGGCACGGCGCGCGTCGGCGGCTTTGATCCGGCCCGTGAGCCGCTCAAGGTCAAACGCGTGGCAGGCTATTTGCCGGAGAACGTGGGCTTCTATTCGGATCTCACAGCGCGGCAGAACCTTCGCTATATCGCGGAGCTCAATGGGCTCAGGCGCAAGGATGCCGAGGCGATGATCGCCGAGGCGCTCGAAGCGGTGGGGTTGGCGGATGTGGCGGATAAGGAAGTGGGCAAGTTCTCGAAGGGAATGAAACAGCGTCTGGGCATCGCCGATGTGTTGATCAAGAATCCCCGGCTCGTCATTCTCGATGAGCCGACCACCGGGATCGACCCGGAAGGGGTTCGGCACATCCTCGATCTCATCGTCAGTATGGCCCATGACCGGGGCATCACGGTCGTTTTGTCCTCGCATCTCCTCCATCAAGTTCAGGAGATTTGCGATCGCGTGGGGATCATCTTCAAGGGGCGGATGGTGGCTCAGGGCTCCATCCGCGAACTGGGCATGGCCATGACCGGCGAGAACCCCGTGGTCATTGAAGCCGAGGTCACCGAGATGAAGCCCGGGCTTGTGAGGGCGATCGAATCCCTTGAGGGCGTCCGGGGTGTGGAAGTCAGAGATCGCGTCTTGACGGTTCGCAGCGATCGGGATGTGAGGGGCGAGATCTCCCGGGCGGCCGCGGAGCAAGGGGTGCTCCTCATGGGGTTGCGCACGCAGGATTATGGGCTTGAAGATATCTATCTGAAATACTTCCGAGAGGGGTGAGATCGAATATGGCGGCGGTCTACTGGAAGGAGCTTGCGGACTACTGCGGGAGTTGGCGGTTCTTCGGCCTTGTGATCGTGGTGGGTCTGGTCTCCATGTTTGCCGCTTATGTGGCCTCCGAGACGGTTCGCGATAGCATCGCGACGAATCCCACCGAGGCTCAATTCCTCCGGGTCTTCAGTGCGGAAGGCAAAAGCCTTCCATCTTTCCTGTGGTTCGTCAGCCTGTTCGGGCCGCTCATCGGGATTATCTTCGGGTTCGATGCGGTCAACAGCGAGCGGAACCGGGGCACCCTCAGCCGGGTCCTTTCTCAGCCCATCTATCGGGATGCGGTGATCAACGGGAAGTTTCTGGCGGGATTGACCGTGATCGCTATCATGACCGCCGGCGTGTTCCTGATGGTCTCCGCTCTGGCGGTGCGGCAATTCGGCATCACCCCCGATTCCTCGGAGATCGCTCGCCTGATTTGCTTCTATGTGGGCACCGTCATTTATCTGGCCTTCTGGCTGGGGTTAGGGCTCCTGTGCTCGGTTTTCTTCCGGCAACCCGCCGTTTCCGCCTTGGTGCCGATCGCGCTCTGGCTTTTCATGACCTTCTTTATCTCCATGATCGCAACGTTCGCAGCGGAGACGCAGCACCCCGTCAACCAGTATTCGACCCTCGATGATTGGCGCAAACACGATAATGTGGAGCTCACGGTGAAGCGCGTATCGCCGGTCAATCTCTATTTCGAAGGATCGGAGTTTCTCTTGGATCCCTCTCGGAGGAGCTTGGAATCGTTCGGCGTGGCTGTGGCGCAGATCACCGATCCGGAGTCCTATGGGGTCTTCGGATACACCACCGTTTCTCTTACCCAGAGCCTGAAGCTGATTTGGCCTCACATCGTGGTCTTGATCGGCCTCACCGGCATCTGCTTTGCCGCATCGTACATCCGATTCGTGAAGGAAGAGATCCGGGCCACGTGACGGTGGCGGCGAATCCCTCTTTAGAGTCCGCGCAGGTATTCCGGGCGCAGAAGCCTTTCATCCCGTTGTTTGAGGACGAAATCGATCCGGGAAAGCATCCGGTCGCGGTCATCGGGCAGCGTTCCTCGCACGGCTAGGTAGTTTGAAGCGTGCATGGAACTGAAGAAGCAGCGGGAGAATCTTGCTTCCGCAATGAGGATGCGGAGCTCCTCGAGGGAACGGAAAGGGGAGATGGGATGGAGAATTTCCCCTCGCGGGCCTCTCGATGAAGGGGTGTCCCCGGAACGAGCGTAAGCGTGAGCGCCCCGGCGAATTCCGGATCGATCTCGGTGAGGAGTGAAGCGGTTTGGTGGGCGTGCTCCTCGCTTCCCTCCACCCCGCCGATCCCCAGAAGCACGGTGACCGAGAGGACGATCCCCGCATCCTTAGCCCTTCGGCACGCTTCGATGATCTCCGCGCGGGTGACCCCTTTTTGCACCTTCCGCAAGACCTCGTCGTCCCCGCTTTCCGGCCCCACATACACGATGCTCAGCTTGAGCCTTTTCAGTTCCCTGAGTTCCTCGACGGTCCTTCGGAGGAGGTCTTGGGGCGTGGCGTAGGCGGCGATCCGTTCGATCCATGGGAGGCGGGCGTTCAGATATTCCAGCGCTTCGACGAGCTTCGGGTAGGGGTACACGAGGGCATCGCCGTCCTGAAGGAAGATCCGCTTGGAGGCAAGTTGCGGGGCGAGTTCATAGATGACCGGATCGACGTTCGGGAGGTAGATGCCCTTGAGCGCCATTTGGAGCGCGTCGATTTCCCGCTTGACTTCGGCGATATCCCGGATCTCGAGCTTCGAGCCGTGGTAGCGGCAGAAGGTGCACGAATTGTTGGAGCACCCGCGGGTGAGCGGGAGGAAATAGCTCCGCGCTTCGGATGGGGGGCGGAAGATAGGGGGTCTCTGGAACGCCATGGCGTCGGTCTCCGAAAGGGGCTCAAGCGGCCCGATAGTAAGAAATGCCTTCCTCCACGAATCGCTTCACCCGTCCTTCGGCCCTCAGGGCTTCGAGGTGCGCCAGAGCTTCGGTGACGGCGATGCGCCGGTCCAACGGAAGCATCGTCTCCCATTGCATCTGACCTTCCATCCACGTGATCCTCGACGAGATATCGAAGGCGGTGCGGGCCTGTTCGGAAATGGTCTCGATGATCTCCCGTTTGCGGTGATCGTGATGGGTGAAAAGCTGGGCAATCCGCTCGCCGAGGTTCTCGAAGATCTCTTCGTGGGCGGGAAGATTCAAGGTCACCTCCAATCCCTCGATATCCCTGAGCGATTTGAGATACGCCCCCAGCGGGTCCCAATCGGATTCAATATGGATGCTGATGTTCGGGGTGGTCACGGGCAGTACATGATCCCCCGTGAACAAGATCTTGTGTTCCCGCTCGTAGAGGCACACGTGGCCGGGGGAATGGCCGGGGGTCCAGAAGACTTCGAGCTCAAAGATGCCCGTGGAGATGATCTCTCCGTGGCGAAGGCCCCGGTCGGGCACGGAGGCGACCACATGGCTCATGGTGTCAGCGGAGGCTTCGTTGAAGGCGGTGAGGTATTCCTCCGGCACGCCGTTGAGGCGGAGCCACGCGTTCATCCGTTCGGCCATGGAACCGCCCCATTCGTGGCGGGCATCAATGAACGCCTTTTCGATTTCGTGAAGGGCGAGAGTGGCGCCGGAAAGCTCTTTGATTCTTCCCGCCATGCCGAAGTGATCGGGGTGAATGTGGGTGACGAGGATTTGCTCGATATCGTCGATCGCCAGGCCCAACCGGGTCAGGTGCTCGCGGAGGGCCTCGAAGGATTCCGCATCGTTCCACCCCGCATCGATGAGCGTCCACCCGTGCGTTCCCTTTAGAAGGTATGTGTTGACATAACCCAAGGGGTTATCCTTGAGGGGAAGCTTGAGCTGATAGATTCCGGGGATGATCTCCAAGGCGTGCCTACTTCCCTTAGGACAGCAGATACCCGCCGTCCACCACGATAATCGCGCCGGTGATGTAATCCGCTGCGGATCCGGCCAGAAAGAGGGCCACCCTCGCCACATCATCGGGATCGCCCATGCGGCCCAAGGGGAAGCGGACGGCAAACTCGTTGAGCATCTCTTCGAGGGTTTTCCCTTTCAGACGTTGTATCTCTTGCTGTGTCCCGAGTGTGCCGAGGGTCAAGATTCCCCCCGGAGCGATGGCATTGACCAGAATCTTATGGGGGGCCAACTCCAGAGCCATGGCCTTGGTGAGCATGACCACACCGCCCTTGGAAGCGTTGTAGTGGACCAGCGAGCCGGTCGGCTTGAGGCCGTCGGTGGAGGCCATGTTGATGATTCGGCCGCCTTTGCCGGCGGCGACCATCCGGCGGGCGGCGGCCTGCGAATAGAGGAAGGCCCCTTTGAGGTTGAGATTGAGCACCCGATCCCAGAGTTGCTCCGTGGTGTTGAGCACGGGGGAAATCGGGTAAATGCCAGCGTTATTGACCAAGATATCGACACTTCCGAATGCCTGAACGGTGCTCTCCATGACCGTTTCGGCATCGGCGGCGCTGGAGGCGTCGGCCTTGATGCCCTGGGCTTTGCCCCCCGCCGAGCGAATTTGCTCGGCCGCCTGCCGGGCGCCTTCGAGGTTGATATCGGCAATGGTGACGGCGGCACCGGCTTCCGAAAGGCGCATGGCGATCGCCTGCCCGATTCCGGTGGCCGCCCCCGTCACCACCGCCGCTTTCCCACTCAAATTGAAGAGTTCTCCGATCTTCTGCACTTCGTTCGATTCTCCCTTTCTTCTGGTTTACAGCCCGTCAAAATCCCTTCCCCGGAGGGCTTCAAGCTGTGGGGGGTTGTCAACCGAGTAGATGGGCTTGTCAATTGCTAAGATAGGAGATATCCCCCATCCACCAAGACGATATCGCCGGTCATGTAATCGGCAAGCCCGCTGGCCAGGAAGAGCACGGCCTTGGCGATATCGTCGGGCTCGCCCATGCGGCCGAGGGGGATCCGGCCTGCAAAGCTCTTGCTGAGCTGTTCGAGGGTGAGCCCCGCCGCCAGTGCTTCCTTCCCCACCATTTCGGTGCCCGGTGTTCGGATGCTTCCCGGAGCCACCGCATTCACGAGGATCTTGTGGGGGGCCAGCTCCAGGGCCAGCGCCTTGGTGAGCATGATGACGCCTCCCTTGGAGGCGTTGTAATGGGTGGCGTTTCCGTTGGGGTGGAAGCCGTCCACGGAGGCCAGATTGATGATCTTCCCGCCCTTGCCGGCCTTGATCATCTCGGCCGCCGCAGCCTGAGCGCAGAGGAAGCTTCCCTTGAGGTTGATGGCGATGACGCGGTCCCAGAGCGCCTCATCCACCCGCATGACCGGGAGGAGAGGGTAGATACCGGCGTTGTTGACGAGGATCTGAATGTTGCCGAACGCTTCGACCGTTGCCTCGCACATCCGGCGGGCATCGGCGGCGCTGCGCACATCCACCCGGATCGCCTGAGCTTTTCCCCCTCTGGACTTCACTTCTTGAGCCGTTTTCTCAGCCGCTTCGAGGTTGACATCCGCAATGGTGACGGCGGCACCGGCTTCCGCAAGGCGAAAGACGATCGCCTGCCCGATCCCCATCGCCCCCCCCGTCACCGCCGCCCCTTTCCCGCTCAGGTCCAATAGCTCCTTGATGCTCGGCATGGCTTGAATTCCTCCACAGAAAAGAGTATAGCACGCTTTTCCTCTGGCGGACGGGGTATTCTTTTACCTCGTATCCGCTGATTCAATAGGGCACCCCGAAACGAGCCAGTTCCTCCTTCGCGCGCATCATGGTGGCCTCGTATTCCGGAAGCGGCTTCAGCGTTTTCACATCGTAGGCCTCGGGGAAGGGCGTTTGCGCCGGCGTGACGGTGGGGAGCGTTTTCTCCACCCGATCCATGATGCGCTTCACGAGGGTGTTGGCCTTGAGACGCTCCATTCCGGCCACGGCGTTCATGGCCTCACCGACGAGCCGTGCCTCCAGCCCCGTCAGGCCGGCGATCCAGCAATAGGCAAAGCCGCTGGCCGTGTTCGCGATGCCCATGGCCGAAGCCTGCATCAACTGGGTTTCCGTTTTCCAGGCCTCGATGGCGCTCACCGCGATTCCGCCCACGGCGATCTTGACGTTTCGTTCGAACGCCCGGGCGGCGGCGCTGTATGCCCATGTCGTCTGGCGGGTGGACCACTTCCCGTCGATGTGATTGGCAAAGAAGCTGCAGAGCTTCCCCTGGGCGTAGGCGATTTGCCCCAGACCATTGGCCACGAGCGCGATGGCCGTCTCCCCCGCGTTTCGGCAGAGGCCGCCGATGAGCGACATGGAGCTCTGCCATGGCTGAATGCCGCGCAATTGGCAGAACTGCGCCAAGATGAGGCGGCTCCAGTCCACTTTCTGTTCGGGGATGATGTGGACGCCGATCTGAGTGTTGTGGGGTTCGCGAAGTCCCGGCCCGATCATGGCCATGATGCCCGCGGGGGTGCTCACGGTGGCCAGAAGGCCGCAATGCATATCCGGCCGGCCCACGCGGCGAAGGGCCTCCTTGATATGGGCCTGTTCCCAGAGCCCCACATGGATTTCGCTGAGCGTGCCCGCCTTCGGCTCGATATCCCCCAGTTTGGCCAGCCCCGGGCAGATGCCGAGCGCTTTCACGGATTCCTCTTGGGCGAAGGATTGAATCACTTCGACGAACCACTCCGGCTCCGCCACGCCGCCGGGGCCGGTGTAAAGGATGGGGGGACGGGTATCGGCGGAAGTGCGGTAGGAGACCGTCACCGCATCTTTGCCTCGCCCGAACGTGTGTCTTGCGGGGTTCTCCCGGCATTCCCGCGCGATCGTCTCGATTTCCTCCTTCGAGAACTTGATCACCCGTTCGGTCTCCATGTGATAGAGCCCGATATCGGCCAGAAGCTCCACCCCCGCCTTGAAGACCGCATCCGCCGTGGCATCGTCCACGATGAGTTCTTCCGGATTGTACTTGATTTCATACTTTGCGGCCAGTTCCCTCACCTTGGCGGAGAACGCTAGATCGAACTCATCCGATTTCATCACCGGGCCGGTCAGCGATCGCCGCTGGAAATCAATGATCGGGATCATCGGGACCTCCTCCACTGTATATTGAGTTGTTCCCGCCAAGGGGGGGCATGCGCTTGAGAATAGCGTCCGCTAGATCGTTCGGCCGATTTCGAAACCCTCTTTCATGGCTCCTTTGAGAAATCCGAGTCCGCCGCAATCGCCGGCGAGGTGAACCTCGCATCCGAGCCCCTGAAGGCTCTCTGCCAGAGCGCGGTTTCCCTGAACATCGGTGGCCAAGATCACGGAATCCGCCGGAACGGTGATCGGCTGACCATCCTTGGCCTTGCAGATCACTTCTTTCCGGCCGATGGACTCGACCGCCGTTTCGGTAAGGACCTTGACCTTGCTTTGCCGGAGCTCGTAGAGCACATGCCAGCGGCGGGGAATGGCAAGTTCCGTGGCGAGCTTTTTCCCCGATTCGATGATGGTGACTTCGCGCTTTCGTTCTTCGAGGAAGAGGGAAAGCTCCACCCCCACGAGTCCCCCGCCGATGATGGCCACCCGCTTGCCGATTGGCATCCAGAGTTTGGTCATCTCCCTTACGCGGGCTAGATTCGTCGAGATGCCCGTCGCCCGGCCGAGCCCGAGCACGGCGCGCTGAAGGGGGGAAAGCTTGGATTTGGCCGCATCCTTGTTGCTTCCGGTCATGAGCGCCCTCATGTCATCCCCACCCATCACGTGGGGGAGTTGAACCCCGGGGATATTGGGGAGTTCGCGTTTGGCGCCGGTGGCGACGATCACCACATCCGGCTTGAGTTCCTTGACAAGGGCGGGGGTGACTTCCGTGTTGAGCCGGACTTCGATGGGAAGTTTGCTCACCTCGGATCTGAGCCAATCCAGCAAGCGTTCGTTATCGGGGTAGAGGATCGAAGCGAAGAAAAGAGTGCCGCCCAGCCGATCGCCCTTTTCGCAGAGGATGACCTCGTGCCCGCGTGAAGCGGCCGTTCGCGCCGCTTCCATCCCCGCCGGTCCGCCCCCCGCCACGAGCACCCGTTTCCGGGCCTTTGCGGGGGTGATGGTGATCTCATGCTCTCTACCTGCGAGGGGATTGGCGGCGCAGACGAGCGGCCGATTCAGAAAGATTTCCCCCACACACGTATAGCAACAGATGCAAGGCCGGATCTCGGTGGTGCGCCCGGAGGCGAGCTTCGCCGGAAGCTCGGGATCGGCCACGAGCTTCCGGGCCATGGCGATGAAATCCGCCTTGCCTTCGGCGATCAGACGCTCGCCGTCTTCCGGCTCGATCCGGCCCACGGCGATGACGGGCACCTTGACTTTCCTCTTGATCCGCTCGGCCAGAGGCACGAATCCGCATCGGGCGTAGACGAGAGGGGCCATGGTGAAGGCGCCGCTTATGGCGGGATTCCCGTAGGCGCTCACGTGAATGGCATCGGCGCCGGCGGCCTCGGCCAGCATGGCCGTTTGCTCGGCCATTTCCTCGGTGATCCCGGTCTCCACCAGAAATTCCTTCCCGTCAATTCGGCACCATACGGGAAAATCCTTCCCCACGCGGGCCTTGACGGCCTTGATCACGTCGGTCAGAAGCCTTGCCCGGTTTTCGACCGAACCGCCGTATTCATCGGTGCGCTTGTTCGTCTTCGGAGAGATGAACGATGAGATGATGTACCCGTGCCCGCCGTGGATTTCCACACCATCCGCGCCGGCCCGTTTGGCGCGGTCCGCGGCGTCGGCAAACCGCTGGATGAGTCCCTTGATCTCTTCGATGGTCATGGGGTGGAAATCGAAGACGGCCCCCTGAGCCGCTACATTGGAGAGGGTGATCATGACCTCTTCATCGGTCAGGTGATCGAGCAGATCGCCGGGGTTTTCCTGATATTCCGAGGGAACCCATCGGGCCCGGCCGCGGGGGATATCCATTCGGGCCACTCTTCCCGCATGCTGAAGCTGAAACGCCACTTTGGCCCCATGGGCATGGATGCGGTCGGTGAATCGCTTCAGATCGGGGATGAACTTATCATCGGAGAGGGCCACTTGATTGATGTTGCACTGCCCCACGGGATGAGCGATCGAACTGACCCCCACGATGATGAGTCCCACCCCGCCCTTTGCGCGCTCCTCATAGAAGCGCTGGATCCGTTCGCCCATGGTGCCGTCGGGTTCGGCGAGGTTTTCCCCCATGGGGGCAACGAGGATCCGGTTGCGGATCTCGAGCGAGCCGATACGCCCGGGTGAAAGCAAATGCTTGAACGAGCCGGATTTGGCCATAAAAGACAACCTCCTTTGATGCCGGCGGCTGCGCTGCCTTTATGAAAGCAAGAATCCCCCGTCAGCGACGAGCAGATCACCGGTCATGTAATCGGCTGCGCCGCTGGCCAAGAACAGAACGATCTTGGCGATATCGTCCGGTTCTCCCATCCGCCCGATCGGCACGCGCTGGAGGAATCCCTGCAGGATCTGTTCCGGATCGATGCTGAAAGCTTTGGCGGCGCCCTCACGGATGGCCTGTGTGCCGGGAGTGAGGATCGCTCCCGGGGCTACCGCATTCACCAGTATCTTGTGCGGGGCCAGTTCCAGCGCCATGGCTTTGGTGAGCATGAGCAGCCCCCCCTTGGAGGCATTGTAATGGGCCACGGAGCCGTTGGGATGAAGCGCGTCGATCGAAGCGATGTTGATGATCCGGCCGCCTTTCCCGCTTTTGATCATCACATCGGCGGCGGCCTGAGAGTAGAGAAAGGCCCCCTTGAGATTGATCCCCAGCACCCGATCCCAGAGCTCTTCGGTGATGTTCATGAAGGGGCACATGGGATAGATGCCCGCGTTGTTCACCAGAATATCGAGCCCGCCGAAGGCGCGGACGGTGGCCCTCACGGCCTTTCGGGCGTCATCGGCGCTGCGGGCGTCGGCGCTCAGGAAGATGGCTTTGCCGCCTCTGGATTGAATCTCGGATGCCGTTTGGTTTGCGGTTTCGGCGTTGATATCCGTGATGGTCACTGCGGCGCCGGCCTCCGCAAGGCGCAGGGCGATCGCCTGCCCGATCCCCGCCCCCCCGCCGGTCACGATCGCCGCCTTGCCGCTCAAATCGAAAAGCTCTGCGATGGTCTTAGGGCTCATCGTTTCCCTCCCCTTAGATCTTGGCGGCTACGGCCATGGCGGTGGCGGTGGCCTTCCGGATCAAGCCGATCTTGGCGCAATCGCCGATGGCATAGACCTCGGGCGCTTTCCCCTGAAGGCCTTCAAAGAGCCCGGGATTGGGCCGGGCCTCCCCGGCAAGGATCACCGTTTTGGCCTCGATCAGTTGCTCTTTCCCCTCCGCCGTGCTGATGATGACGCCCTTCTTGGTGATCTCCTTGCAAGTGACCTTGGTGAGAACGGTCACGCCGGCCTTCTTGAGAAGCGTTTGGACGTTATCGCGCCTTTTGATGCCCACTTCCGGCGTGATCTGTTCGCCGCTATCCAGAAGTGTTACCTTGCGCCCGCGCTCGGCCAAGAATTGCGCCAGTTCACATCCCGCCAGATCCGCCCCGATCACCGCCACATGCTTGCCGATGGGCATCCAGATGTGGGTGAGTTTGCGCACCTGCTCCGGCGTGAGACTAGTGATGAATGGCCGCCCGATGGCCAGCCCCCATCGTTGCCATGCCGGAAGTTTCTTGGCCCCCGGCCCTTTGAGATTTCCGCCGAGGATTTGCTTGAGGTCCGGTCCGCTCATGACATGCCGCTGCTGATCCCCCGGGATCTTGGGCGCCACAAGGTCCGGCCCCAAGGCTACGATGACCACATCGGGCTTCTCGGAGACCACCGTTGCGGCGTTGGCCTCCTGATTGAGCTTGACGGTGATGGGCAGTTTGGCCATCTGACCTTTGAGATAGCGAAGGTAATCTTCGTTATCGGGGTGAACCGTCGAGGCGAAGATGAGCGATCCGCCGAGACGGGATTGTTTCTCGTACAGGGTTACCTTGTGTCCGCGGATGGCGGCGACCCGCGCGGCCTCCATGCCCGCCGGTCCCCCGCCGATGATCATCACTTTCTTCGGTTTGGGCGCCGGTTCGAGGGTGTATTCCGTCTCGAAGCCGAGCTGACCGTTCACGGCGCAGTTGAGGCCCTCGAGAGCGGCCTGGGAATCGAAACAGTTGAGGCACGAGATGCAATGCCGGATCTCATCCAACTTACCGGCCCGGGCTTTGTTGGGAAGCTCCGGGTCGGCCAGAAGGGCGCGGGCCATGACCACGAGATCCGCCTGGCCTTTCTGAAGGATGGCCTCCGCTTGGAGCGGATACTTGATCCTTCCCACGACCATGATGGGCACCTTGACCGCTTTCTTGAGCGCGGCGGCCGCCGGCACGTTCAATCCCAGCGGATATTCCGGTCCGGCCTGAATGACGGTGCAGAGCTTATCGATGACCCCGCCGGAAACGTGGAAGGCATCCACTCCGGCTTCGACCAACATCGGGGCCATCCGGACGGTCTCTTCCAGCGTTCTTCCACCCGGAACCATCTCGTCTCCGGAGATGCGCATGATCAAGGGGAAATCGGCGCCCGCCTTGGCCTTCATGCTCTTGATCACCTCGATGGCGAAGCGGGCGCGGTTTTCGAGCGAACCGCCGTATTCATCGGTGCGTTTGTTGCGGAGCGGCGAGAGGAACGAGCCCACCAGCATGTAACTATGCGCTGCGTGAAGCTCCATTCCATCGTATCCGGCCTCGCGGGCGCGCCGGGCCGCATCGCCGTATTTCGCTACGATCTCGGCGATCTCCTCTTTGGTGAGCTCCTTGCAGGTCTCCTCCGTCATCACGGACTTGATCACCGATGGGCCCACGGCGGGAATCTTATAGAGAACCGGAGCCCGGGATTCGGGGCCGGGGTGGGAGATCTGCGGTACCACTTTAGCGCCGTGGGCGTGAATCGCCGCCGTGAGCTCCCGGTGCTTGGCGATGAACTTATCGTCCCAGAGGGCGAGGGACTTGAATTGGTAGTTATGGGGGCGATCCACGGTGCAGACTTCCACCGTGATCATCCCGACTCCCCCCTTGGCCCGGGCGCTGTAGTACGCCAACATCAGGGGGGTGATCTCCTCCCGCATGGTGGCGAAGAGGGTGGTCATGGGGGACATGACGATCCGGTTCTTGACCTCCATCTGGCCGATCTTGATCGGGGTGAAGAGCTTTGTCAGTTTGGCCATGGTGTCTTTACCTCCTTTGACCGATTTATTCCCGGTAAGCTCCGGATGGACGATTGCGGAAATCTAAACTTTTCTACCGATTTGAGCGCCCTCGGCGATGGCGTCCAGCGCCTGACGGGGTTCCTTGGCATCCCCGATGACGTACACTTCAGGGACAAGGCCCTCTAGCTTCCGGCTGAGAGTATCGGCGGATTGAGAGCCTCTGGCGAGGACCACCATATCCACAGGGCGGATGATCTGTTTTTCCCCCTCCCTTTCGATGACGACGGCATCTTCGAGGATCTCCTTGATCGTGGCCGAACCGACGATCGTCACGCCGTTCCGGCGCATCCGCTGAAGCATCGGGGCGCGAGCCTCCGGGGCCATCTCGATGGCCACTTCTTTCTTGCTGGTGATGAGCGTGACGGCGGTCCGTCCGATAAGCTGATTATCGCCGGGATCGGCCAGAAAGTCGGCCGTTTCGCACCCCACCATCCCTCCGCCCCACACCACCGCGGCCGTGGGATGGGCAGGGATCTTTCCCCCCAAAACATCATGGGCGGTTGCCACGAGGTTCTTCTCCATCCCCGGAATTGTCGGAACGGTGGGATTTGCGCCCACCGCAACGATCACGGCATCGGGCTTGAGCCTTTCCACAAGCTCCGGCGTGACCTCGGCGCCGAGGTGAATCTCCACGCCGGCCTTCTCGATTTGAATTCGAAGATACCTCACCCATTTGGAAAGCTCTTGCTTGGTGGGCGCCACTGAAGCGAGATTGAGTTGGCCGCCCAAGAAAGGGGATCTTTCGTACAGAGAAACACGGTGCCCTCTCAGAGCGGCGGTGCGAGCGGCCTCCATTCCCCCCGGCCCCCCGCCCACCACCATGACCCGCTTCGGCTCGGATGCGGGGATGATCTCCATGTACCTTTCCTTGCCGCAGGCCGGATTGATCACACAGGTGATGTTCTTGCCCACCCAGGGCTGGCCCCGGCAGCCGATGAGACATCCCGTGCACGGAGCGATATCATCGAACCGGCCGGCCGCCGCCTTGTTCGGCAGTTCGGGATCGGCCAGAAGCGGGCGGCCCATGGCGACGGCATCGGCTTCGCCGCGCGCCAGAATATCCTCTGCGAAACGGGGATCGTCGATCCGTCCCACCACGATCACCGGCGCATCCGTCACTTCCTTCACCGCCTTCGAAAAGACGGTGTTGAGCCCCCGCGGCATGCCGGTGGTGGGGAGGATCCATGAAGCCGCGTCGGCGAAGGCACCGCCGGAGATGTGAAATCCATCTACCCCCGCTTGCCGGAGGATCGGGACGATATATTGGGTGCCGCGGATATCGCGTCCGCCGGGAACGATCTCGGAGCCGGAAAGCCTCACGATGAGGGGAAAATCGCTGCCGGCTCGGGACTTGATGGCTTGGATGACTTCGAGGATGAGGGTCAGGCGCCCTTCGAGGGAGCCGCCGTAGCGATCGGTGCGCCGGTTGCGCAGTCCGGAAAGGAACGATCCCAAAAGCATGTAAGAATGGGCGGCATGGAGTTCGAGGCCGTCGAACCCGGCCTCGCGTGCCCGCCGGGCGCCTTCGGCGAATAGCTCGATGATCCTCGGGATCTCTTCCGCCGCCAACTCCCGGCAAAGCTGTTTGGTGGCGGGGCAACGGATCACGGAGGGGCCCACCGGTTGAGGGCCGCCCATGGATACCGAGATGGATTCCGGACCCGGGTGGGCGATCTGAGGGATGATTTTGGTCCCGAAGCGGTGGATGCGCTGAATGAATTCGCGCATCGGCGCGATCTGTGCATCATCCCAGAGGCCGAGGGTTTGCGGCACATAGGGGTAGGTGCCGTCCACTGTGGCCACTTCGGTGATGATGAGCCCCACGCCGCCTCTGGCGCGTGCCTCCAGAAAGGCTGCGAGCCGCGGGGAGAACGTGCCGTTGGCCGCCGCCCATCCCGTGGTCATGGGAGCCATGACGATCCGGTTCTTGAGCTCCAGAGCCCCGATGCGGATGGGACTGTAGAGCCGGGCGAGCATTGCCATCGGCACCTCCCGTTTCATCGAATCCGGGCCACTTCCATTGCGATGCGGTTGCCTCTCCGCTCTCGATCGGATGAAGGGCCGTTTCTATCTTCGTTGTTCGAGCCCGCGGATGAGGCCGTGCGTTGGTTGCCCTCTATTTCTTCTGGGCGTACAACTCCTCGATCCGGGCCTTGAGCTTGGCGGCGAAGTCCTCCGCGATGGGCTTGAGCACGGGCCCCATCACGGCGTTGACCATCGGCCCGATGAGCCCGCCCGCATTGATGCGCAGGCGGAAAGTCAGTTTGGTGCTGTCGGGGTCGGCGGCAGCCCAGGCCTCCGCCGAGGCCGCTTCGATGGCGCCCCCTTTCTTCTTCCGTTTGAGGAGGCCCCCCTTCTTGGCCGGAGCGGTTTCCCCCGGAGTGTTCGGACTCAGGATAAGGGCACCGTCACCATCCATCACCTCGGAGATGCCCTTCATCGAGAAGGTGGCCCGATCCCCTTCGATCCACTCCTCGATGTGGACGCCGAACGAGACGGTTCGGGCCATGATGCCCACATCCCCTTTGATCCACCATACCGAGTCCTTTTCGTTCTTGACCTCATGCTTCTGATAACCTTTGAGGTAGTGGACCCAGTTGTTCATGTCCTTTACGAAGTCCCAGACGAAGGCCCGCGGTGCGTTGACCACTTCCACATGTTCGACTTCCGGCATTGCTTTCTCCTTTTTATCCCGTTTGTGATTCGAACGGCTCCGGCGCAAACGGGTTCAGGTATTGAGCGCTCGTTCGAAGGCGGTGGCCCTTCGCTCCCTCACCCGCCCTCGCTGATCGCCAGACGCTATCTCTTCGGTTGCTTGGTCACGTGCTTGGCGGCGATGTATCCCCACGTCATCCCCGCCCCGATGGTGTTGCCCGCGCCTCCATATCCGGGGCCGCTCGTTCCGGCCATCACGTTGCCGGCGGCATAGAGTCCCTCGATCACCCCGCCCAGCACATGGAGCACCTGACCGTTGGCATTGGTCTTCGGGCCGCCCTTGGTGCCCAGCGTTCCCAGCACGATGGGGAGCGCATAGAATGGAGGCTTTTCGATGGTGCCGAGCGATTCGTTGGGCTTGTGATTGGGGTCTCCTTGGTACCGATCATAGGCGCTTTGGCCCCGATGGAAATCCTCGTCCACCCCCTTGCGGGCGAATTCGTTGAAGCGCTCGATGGTCTCTTTCAGGCCCTTGGGGTCGATGCCGGCCTTGCGGGCGAGCTCTTCGATGGTATCGGCGACGATGAGCCATTCGGGAACGGGCCCGCCGGGGGCGCTGGTGAACACGAGATACTTATCCTTGAACTGTTGATCGAAGATATCCCATGCGGGGTAATTGCAGAAATCATAGGCCACGGGATCGAAGGTGCAGAACGCCTTTGCGATATCGCTGTAGTTGTGGGCTTCGTTGACGAAACGCTTGCCGAACCGATTGACCATGATGGCATGGGGCAGTGACCGTTCCCCCATGGTCATCCGGCCCAGGGGTTTACCATCGTATTCCTCGCCGGGGATCATTCCGGCCGGCACGCCCCAGATCTCGTGCATGTTGCCGATATCCGCCCCGATGGCCATGGCCATCTTCTGTCCATCGCCCTCATTGGACGGCGGACTCATCGGATAGATCTGCGGTCCGGGGATGAATTGCTTTTTCATCTCCTCGTTCCACTCGAACCCGCCGGAGGCCAAGATCACCCCTTGGCTCACGCGGATGAAGAAATCCTTTCCTTGCCGGATCGCCCGGAGCCCGATGACGCGGCGGCCCTCGGTGATCAGCTCCACGCCTCGCGTTTCCATGAGCGGTTCGATGCCGCGGTCGAGACAGGCCTTGAGGAGATACCCGATGGTGGCCATTCCCATGCCCACGATCCCCTTCATCATGTTTTTGGCCAGAAGGTTGTAGTCGAGGTTCTTCGGATCGGCCTTGGCGTTGCTTTTCTCATAATCTTCCCAAGACATCGGGAAGACCACCACAGGGGCCTGCCGGAGGCGGCTCTTCCATTTGCCGAGCAAGTTGGAATCGAAGGCGGGCGGGCCGAGACTGCGGCCCTTGACTTTCCCGCCGGGGCGTTCGGCGTGATAATCGGGCATTTGGGAGATCGTGAAGCGGAGGCCCGCCTTCTCCTCGATATACTTGAGCATCTTCGGGCCGTTATCGATGAAGGCCTCGACGAGTTCATCGGGAACCCGCCCCGCCACGATGAACTTCATGTAAGTGAGCGCCTCTTCGCGCGAATCGGGGATTCCCGCTTCCTTTTCGAGGTGATTGTTGGGAATCCATGGGAACCCGCCCGAGACGGCCGTGGCCCCGCCCACCTTATCGGTTTTCTCGATCACCGTGACCTTCGAACCCTCATCGTGGGCCACGATTGCGGCCACCAATCCGGATGCGCCGGTGCCTACGACGAGCACATCGGTCTCGAGGTCCCATTTACGTGTCTTGGATGATTTCGGTGGCATCTCTTTTTTCTCCTTGAAAGGTGTTATTTCCATTTCCCTGCGCAGTGTTTGGCGGCGATGTAACTCCATGTCATGCCCCGGGTGCAAGCGAACCCGCTCTGATATCCCGCGCCGGTGTCGAGGGCGGCGGCGGTGTTCCCCGCGGCATACAGCCCGGGAATGGGCTTGCCCCGAACGTGCATCACCTCGGCGTTGCGGTTGGTCTTGAGCCCCGCCGAGACGATCCCCACGGAGTTGAACGTAAGCCGCAGTCCGTAAAACGGGGGCTTGTTGAGCGGACCCATGTTGGGATTGGGCTTGTTGTGGAGATCGCCGGTCATGAAGTTGGCCCAGGGGAAACTTCCTTTGCCGAAGTCCCGATCCACGCCGTCCTTGCAGAATTCATTGAAGCGGGCCACTTCCGCTTCCAGACCATCGGCATCGATGCCGAGCTTCTTGGCAAGCTCTCTCAGAGTCGGGGCGGAGGCGACGAGCTCCTCCGGGAGCGGGGTGCCGGGGGCAAAGTGCCCGAGGGGGTACTTCTCCCGGTGATTCTGATCGAAGATCAAATACGGAGGGAAGTTGGGATGCTCCTTCTTCCGCCCGTCCCAGACGTGTAGTGCCGGAGAATACTGCGGGTAGAAGGATTCATCGCAGAACCGCCGTCCGTAGCGGTTCACCAGCATGGCGTGCGGATACCCGCCTTCGGCCGAGAGCCTCCAGAGGGGCTTGCCTTCGGCTTCTTCGCTGGGGACGTTGTACCCGAGCATGCTTCCGAGCGAACCCGTCGGGACGACGGCGACCTGAGCCCCGATCTCCCCGCACATGATCATGTGGTCTCCCTCGATCTGCGGGGGGCATGCCGAGTGGGCTTCGGGCAATTGCTCATAGTACTTGGTGAGCTCCTCGTTCCAATCGTAGCTTCCGATGGCTAGGAGCACGCCTTTGCGGGCGCGGATCCAGAAGTTCTTCCCCTCGCGTTCCGCGCGCACCCCGATGATGGCGCCGTTCTCTTGCACGAGCTCTTTTACCGCCGTATCCAGATATGTGGGGATTTTGCGATCGATGACGGCCGCCTTGATGAAATAGGCCATCATGCCGGGGCCCATCGTGCGCATGCCCTGCGAGATGCGTTTGCCGAGAAGGGCGAAATCCCACTTCAACATCGCCGCTCCACCCCCCCAAGCGAACATCTCTTCCGCGGTGATGCCACAGGGCAGGTGCGGTGTGAGGCGGGATTTCTTTTCCCACTCTCCAAGGTCCGATCCCTTGAAGATCTCGGTTTCGAGGTATCGGCCCTGTGGCTGGGCGCCTTTGGCGAAGGGATAGAAATAATCGGCGAAGTTGGGGATCGTTTTCCACCGCACGCCGGCTTTCTTTTCCAGATACTCGCAGACCACCGGCGATACATCGAGATAGATTTCTGTAAGCTGCGGGTCGGCGAATCCGCCGGCGAGGAAATCCAGATACTGTTTGGCTTCCTCCCGGGAGTCCTTGATCCCCAATCGCTTCATCACGTGATTGTTGGGGACCCATATCTCCCCGCCGGAGAGCGCGCTGACCCCGCCGAGCTTGGAAGCCTTTTCCAGTATGACGGTTTCCAATCCCTCATCGTGGGCGGTGATCGCTCCCGTGAGTCCGCCGATGCCGCTTCCCACTGCGATGAAGTCCACTTCCAGATGCCACTTACGCGGTTTCCTAGCCAACTCGTTCCTCCTAGCCCGGCCGCTCAGGACCGGCAGCACTTGAGATCGTTCCCGTCACTCGCCAGTTCGCCATCGCCGCTAACGAGGGATGGCGTGTTTGCAAGCCCCTTTTCCGAGGTGGCGTGCTTTGTCTCCAACCTCATCCATTCATCGAGTTGCCGTTCCAACCCACCGTATCCCGTGAAGTAGGTGCTGAGCGGGAGTCCAAGATACCTTGCGATGGATTCCGCCTCCCTGCGGAGAGCGGGATCTTCCCTCTGGATCAGATAGACCACGCGCCGGCAGTTGTGAAAGAATTCCTCTTTGAGCTGGGGGAAGCGATCGAGCCCCAAACCGTTGATGACGGCGCGGCGGAAAGTGCGCACGAGAAAATCGGTCAGGAAAAAGGTCCCCAGCTCTTCGGTCAGGAGTTTGGCGTAGAGATCGCCGGCGTACAACGCGTAGCAATTGGGGCCCCGGGTTCGGGGGATGCCATATTCGGAAAGCATCTTATCCAGCATTCCTTGGGATCCGCAATCGCCGAAGACCACGAAGAGGCGGTCACACCGGGAGCGAAGGGCGAGGATGCGTTTCTCCACATCGGGGGCGATCCGGTGGGGGCGCAGGTGATCGGCAGGGGATACGCCGCTCACGATCACATCCCACCCGTGTTGGCGAACGATATCCTTCACCTCACGGCCGAGAGCGCCGCACACGATGAGCCCCGTCTTCATTTTTCGCCCAGTTTTCCGGAGCGATAGGCCTTCAAATACTCCATGCCCCACTCGTCTTGGCCGGTAAGCGCCCGAGCGGCGATGAGTGTGGCCATGAGCTTCTGATCGCGTACATCCACGAGAAAGGCATCCATGCCGAAGGCGGCTTGCATCGCCACGAAGGTCTGATTGAGAAGCCGGCGCTGAGGCATCCCGAAGCTGATGTTGCTGAGCCCGGAGATCGTGCGAACACCCGGAAGGCGTTCCTTGATGAGCCGGAGGACGTTGAGGAAGGTCATGCCCGCTCCGAAATCGGTGGCAATGGCCAGAACGAGCGGATCGATGTAGAGGTTCTCGGGCTTGAGTCCGGCGGAACGAGCCCGCTCGAAGAGCTTCTCGGCCACGGCAAAACGAACGGCGGCATCGGAGGAGATTCCGGAGGCATCCATGCACATCCCCACGAGTCCGCAGCGATGTTCTACCGCCAGCGCCAGAAGGCGCGCATGGCCGCCGGTCATCTCGCCGGTGATGGAGCTCAGGATGGGCGCATCGCCCCGGTAGACTCGGAGCGCCGCCTCGATGGCCTCGGGATTGGAACTATCGAGAACGAGGGGCAGATCTGTGGCCGATTGGACTGTTTGGACCATCCACACCAGATCATCGGGTTCGCTTCGCCCCGGCACGGCGGCGTTCACATCGAGCATATGAGCCCCGCACTCCGCCTGACGGCGGGCAAGGGCCTTGATCTTTTCGGCATCGTGGTCGATGACCGCTTGTTTCACCGAAGGGATGGTGGCATTCAAGGATTCACCAACGATCAGCATAATGCTCCTTGCAGACGCAAGAGACGCAACCGCTCTGCCTCATGCTTCATTTGAACGGCACGCCGCACTGGGCCAGCTCTTCCTTGGCCTTTTCCATGTACGCCACGAATTCTGGCTTCGGTTTGACCGTAGCCAGATCGTAGACATCGGGGAATTTAGCGGTGTTGCCCTTGACTTCCTTGGCGTGCTCACCGGTCTTGCGCATGATGGCCAAGATCACCTCATTGGCTTTCTGCCGATCCATGCCCGCCATCGCGTTCATGACTTCACCGTTGTAGCGGGCCTCGATGCCGGTAGCCCCGGCGATCCAGCAATAGGACATCCCGCTCGCGGTATAGAGCGCCGCCATCGCCGCTCCCTGAAGCAGAGTGAAGGGCGTCTTGGCCAGAACGCCGGAGGCGCATCCCCCGATGCAGATCTTGATATTTCGCTCGCAGGCGCGGGCCGCGGCGCTGTAGGCCCATTGCGTTGCGGGGGTGGCCGATTTGCCGTCCATGTGGTTGCTGAAAAGGCTGCAGAGCTTGCCGTTGGCATACGAGATCTGGCCGAGCAGATTGGCCACCAGTCCGATGGAGGCGTCGGCGGGATTGCGGCAGAGCCCGCCGATCATGGACATGGAGCTTTGCCATGGCTGAATCCCGCGTTCCCGGCAGAACTGGGCCAGCACCAGCTGATTCCAATTGATTTTCATCTCCGGAATGATGTGGACCCCGATCTGGGTGTTGTGCGCTTCGCGCAGCCCCGGACCGATCATCGCCATGGTTCCGGCGGCGCTGCTCACGGTGGCCAAGAGCCCGCAGTGCATATCGGGCCGGCCCACCCGGGCCAGCGCCTCCTTGATTTGCTTTTGCTCCCATAGACCCACGTAAATTTCGCTGAGCGTTCCCGCCTTCGGCTTGATATCGCCGAGTTTGGCCAACCCGGCGCAGATGCCCATGGCTTTGATGGTCGGTTCCTGTGCGAACGATTGGATGTACTCGGTGAACCAGGCCTCATCGGCCACCCCCCAGGAACCCGCATAGAGGGTGGGCGGACGTTTATCGGTGCTGGTCCGGTATTCGATGGTCACCGCATCTTTGCCCCGCCCGAACGTATGTTTGCTCGGATTCTCGCGGTATTCCTTAGCGATCGTCTCGATCTCTTCCCGGGTGTACTTGATGACGCGTTCCGTATCGAGATGGTACACGCCGACGTCCGCCAAGAGTTGCACGGCCGCCTGAAAGACGGCATCGGCGGTCTTATCGTCAACGACGAGCTCCTCCGGATTGTACTTGATCTCGTATTCGGCGGTGAGTTCGCGCACCTTCATGGCGAACTCGAGATCGAATTCGTCGGCCTTCATGACCGGACCGGTGAGCGCCCGCCGTTGAAAATCAATGAGTGGAATCACTTTCTGTAGCCTCCTCGAATCCGATTGGATAGGTTATTGGGCCATCCCGCGCTTCTTTGCCATGAGCCGCTTGCACAGTTCCACCGCCCCCACCGCATTCTTGGCCCACCCATCGGCACCCATGGCATCGGCTTTCTCTTGACTCGTCTCGGTGCCGCCGATGATGACGAAATACTTATCCCGTAGTTTCATATCCTTCAGGTAATCGATGACCTCATTGCAGTTGGGAATCGTTGTGACCAGAAAAGCGGAAAGCCCGATGATATCGGCGTTTTTCTCCCGCGCCTTATCGATGAAGGTCATTGCGGGGATATTGACCCCCAGTTTGTGAACCTCGAAGCCGTTGAGCTCCAGTTGAGTGGCCACGAGCCCGTAGCCGATATCATGAAGATCGCCTTGGACCGCTCCAATCACCACCACCCCTTGCTTGGTTGTGGCCGTCTTCGGGAGGTGAGGGGTCACGAGATCGATGCATGCCTGACTGATCTTGCCGCCCATCATGAGTTCGGCCAAGAAATATTCTTGCTTCTCGAACCGCTTTCCGATCCCCTCAAGGCCGGCCACGATGCCCGATTGGACGATGTCCACGGGATTTACCCCCTGATCCAGCGCTTGCTGAACCAACGCCAGGGCTTTCTTCTTATCCAGCAACTCGACAGCTTGGGCGATTTCCTGAATGATCATTTGCCTCCCCCTCTTCGGTTATGGGTTTGATCTTCTTTTCAGGCAGGATTCCTCCCCTTCAAAATGCCCTTCGCCTTCTCCGGGCCATGATTCCTGTTGAATTATACCCATTTCTGATAACAAAAGGCAACCCCACGCGTTCTACCGGATTCTAGTGATGATATGATATCCAATATCTTGTCCATTTGGTTCAGTATATGGCTTTAAGATGAACCGAATGCTCTCGATTTGTTTGGCGCGGGCATCCGCCGGTGCCCTTCATGGAGTCCGCTTTACGCCGGTGCCTCGGATTCGGAAGAAGACTCGTCTGAACCATAGGTAAAGGAAAACCGTTTGATCTTGAGGTAGATCATGGTCTCCACATGTGCCAACCCCGGTATCTTGCCGAGCTCATTGCGAATGAAATCGGAGAGATCATCCGGCTCCTCGAACATGACCCATGCGATGATATCATAGCGCCCGGCACAGATGATTACGAAACGGACGTTCCGGTAGGAGGCAAGCCTTTCCGCCACCGCATCGATATGCCCCGGGTGGACATTGATGCCCATCGTGGCCACGGTTTGGTAACCCAGAGCGGGCGGGTCTGCTACCGCGATGATGCGAATGATGCCATCGGCCAGCAAACGATTGAGCTTCCGCCGGGCCGTAGCCTTGCTTGTGCCAACGCGGCGCGCAAGCTCCGCCGTGCTCTGCCGACCGTCTCGTTCGAGCTCTCGGAGGAGCTTCATATCCAGTTCGTCAAGCCTTTCGGCCGACGTTCTGCGCATCTTGCCCGCCTTCCAGAGAGAAACCGGACTTGCCCATGGTGCATCCTTGGGGCGCATTATACTATGGTCTGCTGAAAAAGACAATCGAGAGGTCTTGATGTGTTTTTTGTATCACAGATGCCGAGAACATAGGTCAGTCTGAGCATGATCTGGGTGAAATCTGAACCCATTGGGATGCTCCTCGAGTCTGGCGGGATTTACCCCGCCAGAAGGGGGGCGCTGTCCAGCCGGTTGACTCGGGGGATTCTGCCCATTCGTTGCCGCAACTGAGCGTCTCTGTTATCATCGTACTGGATGGCCGATAGGAGGGAACCATGACGGTCGGTTTCGTATATGACCCCGTATATCTTGAACATGACACCGGTTCGCATCCGGAATGCAGTGAGCGTTTGATGCGGATCATGTCCCTTCTGGAGAGTTCCGGGCTGAAAGATGAACTCGTTTCTATCGCTCCCCGAATGGCCACCGAGAGCGAGATCACCCTCGTTCATTCCCCGGATCATTTCGAGCGCGTGGAATCCGCGTGTGTCCACGGGGGGGCTTGGCTCGATGGCGATACCTTCGCCTCCCGCGGATCGTGCAAGGCGGCGCTTTATGCTGCGGGGGGGCTCCTCCGGGCGGTGGACGAGGTCATGAGCGGGGGCGTTCGCTCTGCCTTTGCGCTGGTGCGGCCTCCCGGCCATCACGCCACTGCTACTCAGGCCATGGGCTTCTGCCTTTTCAATAATGTGGCCATCGCCGCCCGATACGCTCAACAGAGCCATGGACTCAAACGGATCTTGATCGCTGACTTCGATGTCCATCACGGCAACGGCACACAGGATGCTTTCTACGATGACCCTTCGGTCCTTTATTTTTCCACCCATCTGTATCCGTTCTACCCCGGCAGCGGTGATGTGGATGAGATCGGCGAGGGAGCCGGCATGGGAGCTACCGTCAATGTCCCGTTGCCCGGTGGGTGCGGGGATGCCGAGTACCATCGGGCGTACAGCGAGATTCTTGCCCCCGTTGCCCGCCGTTTTCAGCCGGAACTGATCCTTGTTTCCGCCGGATATGATCCCCACTGGTCTGATCACCTAGCTATGATGCAACTGACCGTGAAGGGCTTTGGAGATATCGCCGGCATCATCAAGGGTCTGGCGGATGAGCAGTGCAAGGGTCGTCTGGTGTTCACATTGGAGGGTGGATACAATTTGGAGGCGCTGGCATACGGCGTCAAAGCCACGTTCGATGTGCTCCTCGGGAAGACGGCCGTTGATGATCCTATCGGGCCGCCGCGATATGGGGGACGTGCTCCTTCCATCGATGCGCTTCTAACCCGAATCAAAGCGGTTCATCATCTGTAATTGCGGCTATGGAATCCTATCCGCTCTCCGATGTCCGGGTGATCGAACTGGGAGAGTATGTTTCGGCTCCATATGCGGCCAAGCTTTTGGCCGATCTCGGTGCTTCCGTCATCAAAGTGGAAAACCCCCGTGGGGGCGATGAGGCGCGCCGCGCGGGCCCTTTCATTGATGGTATCCCCCATCCGGAGAAAAGCGCCCTTTTCCTCCATCTCAATACCAACAAGAAAGGCATCACGCTCGATTTTCGCACCGAGACGGGTTGGGCACTTCTTGCGCAACTCATTTCCCGGGCCGATATTCTGGTGGGAAACCTCGGGCCCGGGGCTCTGGACTATCTGAAGTTGCGTGCGGGAAATCCTCGCCTCATCACCGTGTCGATCTCTTGCTTTGGCGAAGAGGGACCGTACGCCGCTTATCGTGGCGCCGATATCGTGGCTCAGGCGCTCGGCGGCGTGATGAAACTTACCGGCTTCCCCGATCGGGAACCGCTCAAGATCGCCGGGCCGCAGGGGGAATATTTGGCGGGATTGAACGCCGCTCTCGTTGCGATGGCCGCCCTCCATTTCCGGGATGAATCGGGCCACGGCCAGCATATCGAGATTTCAAGCATGGAATGCATGGCCTCGATTCTCGAAGGCGCGCTCACCGGCTTCGCCTACGATGGATCTCAGAGGCGGCGCGATGGTCCCCGCCACCCCACCGCCTATCCCTCCACGATCCTCCCATCGAAGGATGGATTCGTTCATGTGGATGCCAGCGGCGATTGGGAAACGTTCGCCCGATTCATGGGGATACCGGAACCGGAGCGCTTCAAGCCGGAGGAACTCCGGGAGCGGGCGGATGAGATCGATGCCCTCCTCATCCCGCGGCTTGCCGAGAGAAGCCGGGAGGAATGGTTTCACGAGGCTCAGGCATGGCGGCTTCCCTTCGCGATGGTCTTGAGTGTGGATGAGCTTCCCCCGGATCCGCAGTTTCAAGCTCGCGGCTTTTTTACCGAAATCGCCCATCCCGTTGCCGGACCGCTCCTTCAGGCGGGGGCTCCATTTCAGGTGAAGGGGGCTCGGCGGCCGGCCGGCCGGGCACCCTTGTTGGGGGAACACAACGAGGAGGTTTACCGGGGGATGCTCGGCTACACGGCGCAGGAGCTTTCCCAATTGCGGGGGATGGGCGTCATCTGAAGTACGAACATGGAAAGGCTTCCTCTGGAAGGACTCCGGGTCCTCGATCTCTCGCAAGTCTACGCGGGGCCGCTGGCCGCCCGAACGCTTGCCGATCTCGGTGCAGAGGTGATCCGGGTGGAATCCGCGGTGCGCTCGACCCGCGGCGGCCCGAGGCCGCAGCCCGGCGCGGTCTATCCGCAGGGTGACCCCGGTCGGAGGCCGTTCAATCGTTCGGCCTATTACAACGAAGTGAATCGCAACAAATTGGCGGTCGGTCTCGATCTCTCGAAGGAGGCGGGCCGGGATATCTTCAAGAAGCTCGTTGCGGTGAGCGATGCGCTGATCGAGAACTTCAGTCCGCGGGTGATGGCCAATTTCGGACTCGATTATCCCGTGCTCGAGGGGATCAATCCCCGGCTCGTCATGGTCTCGATCTCCGCTTACGGGCAAACGGGACCGTATCGCGGTTACGTGAGCTTCGGAAGGGGAATCGAGGCGATGACGGGGCTTTCGGACGTGACCGCCTATGAAGATAGTGGACCCATCGGACCGGGGATCGCCTACGCTGACGCCGTCGCCGGACTCCATGCCGCCTTTGCGGTGCTCGCCGCCCTTCGAGAACGCCGCCGCACCGGTCGCGGCCGGTATATCGATCTCTCCCTTCGAGAAAGCTTGGCAGCGATGATGGGCGAATGGTTGGTTTCCCTTTCCCCAAAGCGGATGGGGGGGTGTTTCCGCCGAGTTGAGAGACCCCCTCGTGCGGGCAATCGAGATGCCACGGGGCTTTTTCAAGGGTGCTACCGATGCCGGGGGGAGGACGATTGGATCGCCGTCGCGATCCAATCGGAAGCTGAGTGGGAGGCCTTTTGCCGGGCCATCGGCGATCCCCCATGGGTGCGCGAGGAGCGGTTCGCCGATCTCCTGAGCCGGCTGCGGAACCGGGCGGAATTGGACCGACTTATCGAGGGTTGGACCATCCGGCATACGTCCGAAGAGGCCATGCGAATCCTTCAGGGGGTGGGTGTGAGGGCGGGGGCGGTGCGCAGTGTGGGAGAACTCTTTTCGGATCGCCATCTTCGGGCGAGGGGGTTCTTCGAGAAGATCACTCATCCCGAAGCCGGAACCCATGACTATCCCGGTCTCCCGTGGAAGCTCGGTCTAACGCCCGGGTGCATCCGTGCCCCTGCCCCCTGCTTTGCCGAGCATAACGCGTATGTGTTCGGAGAGTTGCTGGGGATCCCGCAAGATAGAATTGCCGCGCTGGAAGCGGAGGGAGTCATCGTCCGAACGCCCATCCGGTGACCGCCGAGGGCTCGGCAGTGGGGAGGGGTGTGGATCTACTCCAGATGGCTTGTGCTGTTGAGAAGGGCCAATGAGGCCCCTTGGGGATGGGTATCGAGGATGGAGATGGAGGCGCCGCTCAGCCGAATCTGCCACCAGTGCTCCAGTCCGATCCCCAAAAGCCGGCAGATGAGGACCTGAAGCGGCCCGCCGTGCGCTACGATCAGGATCGTTTCCTCCCCGAGGCGTTCCCTCACTTCTTCCCAGAACCGGTCAACCCGCCTCGCCAGATCGGCGATGCTTTCTCCATTGGGAGCCCGCACCTGCGGCCCGCGGCTTCTCCATGAAGGGCTGGCGCTGAAGATCAGTTGATACCGCTCCTCGATTTGATCGAAGGTCAAGCCCTCGAAATCCCCGAAGTGCATCTCCCGGAGCAAGGGGGTTGAGTGGACTGTGTGCACGTTGGGGTTCTTCAGAGCGATGATTTCGGCTGTAGCGCGGGCCCGCTTGAGATCGCTCGAATAGATCGTCTGAACGTTCTCGCGGGCCAGACGTTCCGCGGCGCGGTGCGCTTGCCGGATGCCCGTCTCGTTCAGCTCGATATCGGTCTGGCCCTGATACCGGGCCAGTTTGTTCCACTCCGTCTCGCCGTGTCTTACGAGGATAAGTCGAGCCACGAGGTTCCTCCCGCCTTGCCGATGATGACGGCGCCGATCAAAAGGCATGTTTCCGAGATTTCGATGATGGCGCCGTAGGTATCGCCGGTGAGTCCGCCGAGCCGGTTGCTCAAGGCCATGCCTATCAGCAGTGCGATGATCCCGATTCCGCCCACGATGGCTACGCCGAGGTAACTCCACAGCCCTGCGGCGATGGCGAGGGCGATGATCGTGCCGATGACCGCTGTCCACGGACTTGCCTTCTCTTTGTACATCTGACCCAAGCCGGTTTTCTTGGCGGAGGGGAAGGCGAGGATGGCGCACGAGGCCGTCCACCGGCTGAGTGATGGCGCGGTCAGGAGCGCTGCGGCTCGTAGCTCATCGGGCAGACTGAAGAGCGCCGCGAACTTGAGCAGAATGAGGCAACAGGCCCCCGCTACCCCGAATCCCCCCACGCGGCTGTCGCTCATGATCCGCAGCCGTTCCTCGGGGGATTTTCTCACGGCGAACCCGTCACACGTATCCATGAACCCATCGAGATGGAGTGCCCCGCTGAGAATGACCATGGCCACGAGGATCAGTGCACTGGTGAGAAAGGGGGGCAGGAAGAGATCGAACAGCCGGTCAAGCCCGAGGAGCGCTCCCCCGAGGATGAGTCCGACCACGGGGAAGAAAGGTAAGGAGGAGCCGATCCCCTCTGTTCCCGTGCCGCGAGTGCCGGGGGCGGGGAGGATGGTGAGAAACCGCCATGCCGTCCAAAATCCCAATTGAACCTCTGTCCGGTGCTGAAATGATGGGGCGGCCAACGTTTCGGGGCGTTTGCCCCATCACACCGTCACTTGATAGCCGGCGTCCTCGATCGCTTTGCGGATCTCCTCCATGCTCACCGCTTCCGGGCGCTCGAACACGGCTTCTCCCGATTTCAGATTGACCCGCACCGCCTTCACGCCTTTCACCCCCTCGAGCGCCCGGGTCACGCGCCGGACGCAATGCTCACAGCTCATTCCAGCGATTTTGATGCGGGTTTGCATGATTTTCCTCCGCTGTGGGTCTTTCCCGGGGCTGATCTGTCTCAGAAGGACGTATCTTCCTCGAAGACCCGGACCCGTCGGTTCGGACCGGTTCCGGTGCTCTCGGATCTGAGGTGATGCTTTTCGATGAGCTGATGTTGGAGGCGGCGGATGAAGGAATTCTGAGGGCTCAACTCCTGAGGCCCTTTGCCTTCACGGACGGCGTGGATGGCGGTCTCCGCCTCTCGCAAAGCCGCGGCCGCCGGGTCAACGGTCTCCTGCACATTGAAGAGATCGGCCAGCCCATGTTCGAGTTGGGATAGGGTGTTGCTGCGGAGCACGTGGACAGGGATCCGGTTGGCCTGCGCTTGCTCCAATGCCTGCGGATTCTTTCGGAAATGGTTCTTGGTAATCAGGAGGAGATCGGCGGTGTTCAAGCTATCGGTCAGTGCGACCGGCAGTTGCATCCGCCGGGCGATCTTTTCCAGCCGGCTGCGGTCGATGCCGTAGGGATAGATTCGCTTGGGCGAAGGTTTCAGATCGGGCACCTTGGGTTCGAACCCGTTCGCTTTAGGGGACGGCTCGGGGGATTTCTTGAGGCTTTTGACCTCTCCGTTGCGATCGAACCATCGTTCTTCCGTTTCGATCGTACGCCCCCGGAGGATGGCATCCACGGTAGCGGCCACATCGGGATGAATGGCCACGCGGTCCCAGCTTTGGAGTTCGGCGATCACATCGAAGGTCGGCGGCGCTTTGCGCTCCAGAATGGACTTCTGGGTCTGGCGCCGTCGGGCCTCTTCATCGCCCAAGGTCACCGTTTGGATGCCGCCTACGAGATCGCACAGCGTGGGATTCATGATCAGATTCTCGAGGGTATTGCCGTGAGCGGTTCCGACCAATTGTACCCCTCGCTCGGCGATGGTTCGGGCTGCCGCCGCCTCGAGCTCCGTGCCGATCTCGTCGATGATGATCACTTCGGGCATGTGGTTTTCCACCGCCTCGATCATCACCGCATGTTGCATCGAGGGCCGGGGCACTTGCATGCGGCGGGAGCGCCCGATGGCCGGATGAGGAATATCGCCATCGCCGGCGATCTCGTTGGAGGTGTCCACCACGATGACCCGCTTTTCGAGCTCATCGGCGAGCACCCGGGCCACTTCCCGCAACATGGTCGTCTTGCCCACGCCGGGGCGGCCCAGCAAAAGAATGCTCTTGCCCGATTCCACGAGATCCCGGATGAGCTCTACATTCCCGAACACGGCGCGCCCTACCCGGCAGGAGAGCCCGATGATCCGGCCGGCGCGGTTGCGGATAGCGGAGATGCGGTGAAGCGTGCGCTCGATCCCGGCGCGGTTGTCCTCGCCGAAATTCCCGATGCGTGCCACCACATAGTCGATATCCTCGAGGGTCACCTCCGCCGGATTGAGGACCACTTGCCTTTCGGGGAAGCGGGCCTCGGGGGGACGGCCCAAATCCAGAACGACTTCCAGAAGTTCGTTCCGATCCACTCGCTGCCACAAAGGCCGGGCGATGTATGGGGGCAGAACGCCGAGGAGGACGTTCAGGTCGTCGGTGATGACTTTCTGCATTGCTCGTCCACGATCTTCAAGAAGTAGCGATGGAACCGGCTATCGGTGGTGAGTTCGGGGTGAAAGGCGGCCACCACGATATTGCCGGATCGTGCGGCCACCGGTCTCCCATCGGGAAGGCTGGCCAGGATTTCCACTCCCTTGCCCACCCTTTCGATCCATGGGGCCCGGATGAACACCGCATGAAATGGGGAATCGCCGAGCACCGGGATGGGCAGGTCCGTCTCGAAACTATCCACTTGCCGTCCGAAGGCGTTGCGGCGCACCGCAATATCGAGAACAGCGAGGGAATAGCCGTTCAGATCGGTCACTTCCTTGGCGAGGAGGATCATGCCGGCGCACGTTCCAAGGACGGGCAAGCCCTCGGCGATGCGTTTTTTCAGGGCGGGAGCAAGTTCATACTGGGCCATCAGTTTGCCGATGGTGGTGCTCTCGCCGCCGGGGATCACCACACCCTCGACGCCCTCGAGTTCGCGCGGCAGCCGTATGGGAACGGCATCCACCCCAAGGCGCTCCAGCATGGCAATGTGTTCGATGAAAGCCCCTTGCAGGGCGAAGACGCCGATGCGTTTCATCTTGATCCAACGATCTCACCATCCCCGTGTGGCCAGAAGCTCGTTTTCGGGAATGGTCTTGATCTCCAGCCCGGGCATGGCTTTGCCCAAGTCCCTCGATACCTTGGCGATGATCTCCGGATCGCGATAGTGGGTTGTCGCTTGCACAATGGCTTTGGCCATCGCCTCCGGATTGGACGATTTGAAAATGCCGGAACCGACGAAATTGCCGTCCGCCCCGAGTTGCATCATGAGTGCCGCGTCTGCCGGGGTGGCGATGCCGCCGGCGGCGAAGTTCACCACGGGCAATCTTCCGGTTCGATGCACTTCTTGAACGAGTTCGAAGGGGGCGCCGATCCGCTTGGCCTCCGCCATGAGCTCATCGGGGCTCATGCTCTGGATCTTGCGGATCTCGGCCATGACGGTGCGCATGTGCCTTACCGCTTCCACGATATTGCCCGTTCCCGCTTCACCCTTGGTGCGGATCATGGCGGCTCCCTCGGCGATGCGCCGCAGCGCTTCCCCGAGGTCCCGGCAACCGCAGACGAACGGCACCTTGAAATCGTGTTTCCATATGTGATTCGATTCGTCGGCCGGCGTCAGCACTTCCGATTCGTCAATGAAGTCCACTCCGATCGCTTCCAATACCTGCGCCTCGACAAAGTGCCCGATGCGGCATTTGGCCATTACGGGAATGCTCACCGCCTTCATGATGGACTCGATCAGAGCCGGGTCGGACATGCGGGCTACTCCGCCGTGGGCCCGGATATCCGAAGGCACCCGTTCGAGGGCCATCACCGCACATGCACCGGCTTCCTCGGCGATTTTCGCGTGCTCCGGCGTGACCACATCCATGATGACCCCGCCTTTGAGCATCTGCGCAAGGCCCGTCTTCACGGTCCATGTACCCTTCTCCATCCCACGTTCCTCCCGAGCCCGAACGGATTCGGGACTCGATCCTTTGCTCATCGTTGACAAAATCCATTGTACAATCGGCGGAAAGTGAATGCAAGCAACGAAGGAGCCCCCGAAGGCGGGCGATCTCATCTACGAAATTCAGTCCCCCGCCGACCCCTTCTTCTCCCGAACGGAAGGCCTTGACAGGGCGTTCGAGCCCGTACGATAATGAGGCGACATGGCGGGGCGGCCTTTCCCCAGTGCCCCCTGCCCGGGCATCGGCCCATCGGAGAGGTTCGAGAGATTGGCGATCACCGCCGGCGTGGATGTAGGCGCGGCTACCGCGAAGACGGCCATCGTGAGGGAGGGCCGTTTGTTGGCTTATGCCATCATGCCTACGGGGCACAACGTTATTCAAGCGGCCGAAGCGGTGACCGCGGAAGCTCTGCGGAAGGCCGGCCTTTCCCTGAGCGATCTCGGCTTCATCGTATCCACGGGATACGCCCGGCATGTGGTCCCCTTCTCCAATAAGGCCGCCAGTGAGATCATCTGCCATGCCCGGGGGGTGGTCTCGCTCATCCCCGGCGCCCGGACGATCATCGACATCGGCGGGCAAGATAGCAAGGTCATCGGCGCGCGCGAAGATGGGACCGTTGCGGATTTCGTCATGAACGATAAGTGCGCCGCCGGGACAGGGCGTTTCCTCGAAGTGATGGCCGGGGTGCTCGGACTCAGCATCGATGAGATGGGTCCGGAATCGCTCAAGAGCACTCACCCGGCGACCATCACCAGCACTTGCACGATCTTTGCCGAATCGGAGGTGGTCTCGCTGCGGGCGGAGAAGGCCAGACGCGAGGATCTCATCGCGGGCATTCATCGGGCGGTGGCCCGCCGGGTGGTCATCATGGGGAAGGCGGTGGGCTACCGGCCGCAGATCGTGTTCACCGGCGGTGTGGCCAAGAACATCGGGGTGAAGCGTTGCCTTGAAGAGGAGTTGAAGATAGAAATCCTCGTCCCCGAGGAGCCTCAGATCATGGGGGCGCTCGGAGCGGCGCTGATGGCGCAGGGAATGGTCTCGTAGCCCGAGCCCGGTCTTTTTTCGGATCCCGAACCCATCGCTCATGCAGGGGGTGCAGAAATGACACAGGAAGCCAGAACCTATCCGGTCTCCATCAAGGGCGAACTCACCGAACCGCTTTCACCCGGCCTCTGGCTTATCAAATGGCTCCTCGTGCTCCCGCATGTGGTGGTGCTCGTGTTCCTCGGGGCTGCCGCTGTTGTGTCATGGCTGATTTCCCTGTTTGCCATCCTCTTCACCGGCAAGTATCCCCGCGGGCTTTTCGATTTCAATGTGGGGGTATTGCGCTGGTCGTGGAGGGTGGGCTTTTACAGCTATCACGCACTCGGCACAGATAGGTATCCCCCGTTCACTCTTAAGTCCGTTGATTACCCCGCTGATCTAGAGGTCACCTATCCGGAGCGGCTCTCCCGTGGGCTTGTCCTCGTCAAGTGGTGGCTTCTTGTGCTTCCACACCTTCTGGTCATCAGCGTGTTCCAAGGGGGGTGGGGTTGGCGGTGGGGTGGGCTCATCGGGCTCCTTGCCATCATTGCGGGCGTGATCCTGTTGTTCACCGGCAAATATCCGCGGGATATCTTCCAATTCCTGATGGGGATGAATCGCTGGAGCTTGCGGGTCGCCGCCTATATGGCCCTCATGACCGATCGTTACCCGCCGTTCCGTCTGGGGGAGTAGTCCCTTCCGACGTCTCCTCCGGCGGGACCCAGCGGTCTCCCAAGAAGAGGGGGATCTCCGCCGCGCATACCGGTCCCACGATCACCTCCCAGCCGGTGGCATGCCGGAAATCCCCCGCAAGCGGTGCGGTGAGTCCGGGCACGATCATCTGACGGTGCTTCACCCGACCCGCTAGTCCGCTCGATCGGAGCGCCTCCGTCAGCTTTGCCGGAGTGAAGGTGCCGAAGATCATGGACATATCCACGGTATGCCCGAGGCAATCCACCAGAAGCAAATAGGCCCGGGTAAGGCCATGTGACCAGACGGTGACCAGAAGATCGAGCGTGAGACGGTTGTTGGCCGAGACCAGCACCAGCGCATCTTCCCCGGGTTCGTTCAAAGGGAAGAGGTCAGGGGCTACCGGCTGAGGAACGGTGATCGAGGGGATCAGCGGAAGGTATCTTTCCGGGTGAAGGGCGATCCCGAACGCATGCCGCGTGCGCGGGGGTAGGAAAACGCACTCATCAAGTGAGATGGCCCCGGACTTGATTCGGGACTCGAACTCCTCCCACGGTAGAGGCGCTTCTGAGGGCCAGTAGCGCCTGAGATCCATCCGGTCCAGATAGAGCCAAGCGTTCAGGGGATTCACGGTTTGTGGCGCTCCCTGTCCATCTCCGATTCGATCCGGGCGATCTCTCGTTCCAGCGCCCGTTGTTTCCGGATGAGCATGAGGATGAATCCGGAGAGCACGACCCATACGGCGATGAACGCGGCGGCCAAGTATTCCAGATCGTCCATGTTTCCCTCTTTTCCTTCAGGATTTCAATGTTGCCGCTTGAGCTTCTTCACCCTCCGATCGAGATTTCGGAGGGCGGTTCGCTGCCGTAGCAATACAGCGAATAGAACCGTGAACGCTGCAAGGCTCACCATGAGCGTGAGCAACATGGCCCCCCCGAGATCGCTCACGAGTTCCGGGGGGTGCTGGGTTCGCCAGAGGTTGACCGAAAGGTAAACGATCGGCACATCGAGAAATCCGATGATGCCCACCACGGCGGCGAACCGCGCCCCCCGCTCTTCCGCCCCGGCATATTCCCGCACCAAGAGATAGGCGAGGTAGATCATCCAGAGAACGAGACTGGAGGTGAGACGGGCTTCCCATTCCCACCATGAGCCCCAAACGGGCCGCGCCCAGAGGGGGCCGGTGATGAGCACGAGGGTGGTGAAGAGCACCCCGATCTCGGCGGAGGAATGGGCGATCGTGTCCCATTTGGTTTCCCGCTTCCAGAGGTAAAGAGCGCTGCAGAGCGCCACGATGAAGAAGGCCAGGAACGCAATCCACGCCAGCGGTACGTGAAAGTAGAAGATGCGCTGGATATCGCCCATTTCCCGTTCGGTAGGGGCATAGAAGAAGATGAGGCTCACCGCCGCCGTCATCAGGGCGGATGCAAGGCCCCATAGCCATAGATCCACGGGAACGGATTTTCCCTTCATCTATTCCTCGAGAACGAACTCAAAGACGAATCCGGAAACCACCAGAAAAATGGCGTCGAACGCAGTTATTATACCAAGCCATGAAGCCATCTCGCCGAACGGTTCCCCCCCGAGGGCCGCCTCTGCCGCCTTGACGGCGGCGATGATCACCGGAACGGTGATGGGGATGAAGAGCACCGGAAGGGTGATATCTCTGGCTTTGGTGTGGGCCGCCATGGCCGAGAACAGCGTTCCCACCGCCGCAAAGCCCAGAGTGGCCAAGGCCGAGATGAGTCCGAGTTCGGGAATCCAGAGGGGGAAGTCGAAGAGGACCAGAAAAATCGGCGTGATCACCGCTTCCACGATCATCATGAAGAGGAAGATGCCCAGAAGTTTTCCCCAGTAGATGAGGTCCCGTTCCATGGGGCAGAGCATGAGCCCTTCCAACCCGCCCTTCTCCTTCTCGGCGGCGAAGAGGCGGCTGAGGCCCAGCATTCCGGCGAAGGTGAAGGCGATCCAGAGCACGCCCGGGGCGACGATTTCGAGGGCTTCGGTCTCCGGATCGAAGGCGAAACTGAACACCACGATGACGAGGAGGGCGAAGAGGAGGATGGAAACCGCAATCTCCTTGCTCCGGAGTTCCGAAAGGAGGTCCTTGCGCACGATGGCGAGGATCATGGCGATGGATCTTCTCATCGGGGTTCCTCCGTGCACCGGGCGTAGGTCTGATGGAGCTCGGCGATAGTGAGGGATTGACCGGCCGCTTCGAATACCGTTTTCCCTCGGTGCAGAATGATGACCCGCGCCGCAAGTTCGAGCCCTAGCTCGAGCCGATGAGTGGTCCAGAGGACGGTTCGCTTGCCCGAAGTCAGAGTCTTGAGGAAGTTGCCCAGAAACGCACCGGCGCGTTGATCGAGTCCGGTCTCCGGCTCATCGAACAAGAGGATCGTCGGATCGTGAAGGAGCGCCCGGGCGATGGCCAGCCGCTGCTGGGTGCCCCGGGAGAGCGTGCCCACCCGTTCGTCCCGCCGATCCGCTAGGCCCACGAGCTCGAGAATCTCCGCGATGCGTTTTTCCTTTCGGGGCACATCGTACATGGTGCTGTAGAAGCTCAGGTTTTCGTAAACGGTAAGGTTCTCGTAGAGGAAAGATTGATGGCTGACCACGCCGATCCGGCGGCGAATGGCGGGCCCCTCCCTTTGAAGGTCGAGTCCGGCGATGCGCACCGTTCCGCTCGTGGGGCGGGCGAGCGTGGCCAGCACGCGGATCAGAGTGGTCTTTCCGGCCCCGTTGGGGCCGAATATCACGACGCATTCCCCTTCGGCAACCTTCAGATCGATCCCCCCCAGTGCCTCCCGCTCGCCGAACGTTTTGGTAAGTCCCCGGGTTTCGATGGCGATGCCGGCATTCGCACTCAAGGTCTTTCCCCTCGCTTGGAAAGTGTCTCTTCGCATTCGGAGGCAAGCTTCCGGTAATCTTCTTCGGAGAGGAGGCCCATGTGGAAATCGAGTTCGATCTCGGCTAGACGCGCCCGTATCCGCGCCGGATCATCTGCGTCCTCGGGCAAGAAAGGCTTGGGGCGGGCGGATCGGATGAGCGGATACCCCACAAAGACGAGGGTAACGATGACGATAAAGGCGACGGTTACGGCGAACATGTGTTCCTTACCTTAGCATGGCCGGCGCGATTCCTCAATCCTTTCCGTTCGGGCCAGAAGGCGATCATCGCCCCTCCGAGCACCAATCCCCCGCCCACCCAAATCCAGAGGATAAGAGGGTGGATGAGCACCCGGAGCGTTGCGCTCCCCGTCTCTCGATTGTACTCAGAAAGGCCCACGAAGATATCTTCCGCCGGACGGGTGCGAATGGCGGATTCGCCTACGAACGCCCCCTGCGAGAACCAGAAGTTCTTCTGAGGGGATAGGGTCCCCAGCGAATGGCCGCTGTGGGCAAGCCGGACCCGGGCCGTGGTGATGATTTTGTCCGGGTCCGCGCGCCGCTCGAGCCCTTCGTAAGTGAGGGTATAACCTTTGAAGGTGAGTGATTCCCCCGGCTCGAGGGTGGCGGTGGTTTCGGCATCGTAAAACGAAGAGCCGATGACCCCGATGGTGATGAGCACGATCCCGAGGTGCACGATCATCCCTCCGTATCGGGGGCGGTTCGACCATATCAGCAAGGGGAAGGCCCGAAGCCGGCCTTCGCCCTTGAGGCGGTGCCGGGCGCGTACCCCCCGGAGCCATTCCTGAAGGGTGGCGAAGACGGGCGGTCCGCAGATGAGGGCGGTGAGGACGTACCATCGGCCGAGGCCGATCCCCACAAGGGTCAAGGCCGCAACGGCGGTGAGCGCCATGGGGAAAGTGAGATTCCGCCGCAGGGCCGCACGTGAGGTTCGGCCCCACCCGAGAAGCGGGCAAATGCCCATGAAAAAGACGAGGAACAACAGAAAGGGCCCCGCCGCCCGATCGAAGAAATCGCGCTCGATCTCCGCTCTTTTCCCGAAGAGATCGCTCACCCCCGGCGCGATGGTGCCGATAAGCACGATGGCGGTAAGGATGCTGAAGCCGATGAGCGTGATTCGGAATGCCCCTTCGCGGGAGAGAAGGGCAAATTGGGTGGCCGCATGGGTGTTCGTGCGATCGCGCGGGTGGATCAGCACGGCGGCCGTCGCCGCCCCGGTGATGAGCACGGCGGCCAGAAAATAGGGCGGGAAAGGCGAATCGGCGAACCCGTGGAGGGGCGACTCGATTCCCCCGTGGGTGATGAATGGACTGAGAAGGGCGGCGGTGAAGGTAAGGCCGCCGAGAGCGGCACGCCATTGGGAGAGTTGCCCGCGTTTGCGTTCGATGGCGATGGCGTGGAGAAGGGCGGTGCTGAGGAGCCATGGCATGAGTCCGGCGTTCTCCACGGGGTCCCATGCCCAGTAGCCGCCCCAATCGAGTTCGGTGTAAGCCCACCATGCGCCGACGATGTTGCCCATGCCCAGAGCGCACCATGCAAAGAGCGCCCACCTGCGCATCCGGAGGATTCCTTCAGAAGAGGGGGCGGTGTTCGAGAGCGCTCCGATGGTGAAGGCAAAGACCACCGCAAGTCCGGAAAAGCCCAGAAAAAGGAGGGGGGGATGGAGGAGCATTCCCGGGTTCTGAAGCAGTGGGTTGAGTCCGGTGCCGGATGGGGGGGCAGGGTTGGTCTCGAAGGTGTTGGTCACGATGGTGATCAGAATGAGGAAGAAGGCCTGAATGGCGGCGAGGATGCCGAGGGGGCGAGAAGGGGGGGGGTGGGGGGTGAGGAGGACGATCACCGTCATGAGGGAGATCAGCCATCCCCACGTCATGAGCGAACCCTCTTTGCTGGAATAAAGAGCGGCGATCTTGTATGGTGCGGAAAGGCTTTCGGCGCTATAGCGGGCGACCAGATCGATCGAGAAATCATCGGTGAGGAGCGCATAGACCATGGTTTCCATCGCCAGAGAGAACAACAGAAACGCAGCGATGAGGGCGTTCCGAGCGCTGGCCCGGAGCCGGGGAAGGTTCCTATGAGCGCTGATCTCGAAAGCCGCCGCGGCATAGAGACAAACGGCAAGGGCGAGGATCGAACACGCGTGCGCGATATCGGCCATGAACCTTCAGTCCTTGGGGGAGTACTTCGAGGGGCATTTGGTCAAGATCTTGCTCGAATGGAAGAAGCCGTCGCCGAGGAACTTTCCCTTGATCATGACGTCTTTCCCCTCGGCAAAGCTATCCGGAACGCTGCCTTCATGGATCACCCGCAATACGCCTTTGCCGTCGGTGAGGGCAAAGGTCCATTCGGAGCCATTGCGTGAGAGGGAATCCTTCAGAACCGTTCCGCCGATTCCGATCGTCTCTCCTTGGGTGGAATCGACCCTTTCGAGGGCTTCGCTCACGGTATAGTAATATACGCTGTAGCTTCGGAGGGTGAAGAAAAGAAGAAAGCCGACCGCGACTGCAAGGATGACGGCGCCGATGATGAGCTTCTTCTTACGGGACATATTTTTCGGATTGTTCCCCGCCGATTTCCCCTACATTATAAGGTGCATCACGGATAAGGTCTACTCCATTCGGGCGGCCGAAGCCCCCCGAGGATGCTCTTTCCTTGACACCCCGACGGCGATTCCTCTATGCTAAGTGCACGAACGGAGGGCCGCGTGCAGAAGGTTGCTATTGTGACGGATAGCCTCGCTTGCTTGCCGAAGGAACTGGCCGAGCGGCACGGAATCTTCGTTGTGCCTTCGAGCATTGTCATTGGAGACCGAGTGTATCTTGATGGGATCGATATCACGCCGGGAGCGGTTTATGAGCTTCAGCGCCGGAGCAAGGTGCTTCCCGCGACATCGGCGGCATCTCCCGGGGACCTCTTGAGGGTGTATCGAGCGGCGGCTGAGAGGGCACCGGCGATCCTGTACGTGTGCATCACCCGGAGCCTCACCATGGCCTACGATTCGGCGCTCAAGGCGCGGGAGATCGCCCGGAAGGAGCTCCCGAATGTGGAAATCGAGGTGCTGGACTGCGGCACGGCGGCAGGGGCTCAGGCGTTTCTGGCGCTGGTTGCCGCCCGGATCGCGAACGCCGGCGGAACGCTCGCCGAGGCTCGGGCCGAAGTCGAACGACTGATTCCGAAGGTTTACCTTTACGTTACTGTGGATACCCTGTATTTTCTGGCCAAGAGCGGCCGCGTGCCCAAAGTGGCGGCGTGGGCAAGCTCTCTCCTCTCTATCAAACCGATTCTCCAGATTTCGAGGGGGGAAGCCACACCCGTGGAGCGCGTGCGAACCAAGCCCCGGGCCATGAATCGGCTTCTGGAGATCATGAGGGAAAAGGTGGGGAACAGGCCGGTGCACGTGAATTTGGTGCATGCGGGGGTGCCCGAGGAGGCGGAGGCGCTGAAGCGGCAAGTGCTCGCACAGTTCGATTGCGTGGAGATTTACGTGAGCGAATTCAGTCCGGTCATGGGCGCTCATACCGGACCGGGGCTTCTGGGATTTGCATTCTATTCGGAAGATTGAGCGGGTCAGTGGGGGGAGATTACTCTCTGCACTCCTCAGTCCGGATGGATCGAGGGGGATCAGAAACGACGGCGGATGACCCGATTCCCCTACACTTCATTTGATTTGTGGGTTCGCCTCTCAGTTCCTTGCCCGCTCATGTGGCTCTAGTTCGCCACGGTTACTTCCGCGATGCTCTGCCGGGCGATGGCACGTTCGGAACCGTTCTTCTTGATGAATACATGCATCAGGCCGAGCACCTCGTAGACCCCGTTCTCCAATCCCGTGGTATCCCACAGAACCGGGAAGTTCTCTTCTTTGAGATCCGATTCGCCGATCTTGATCCAGGTTTCGGACCCTTTCTTGCGATAGTACCAAGGGTTGGAGATCCTTGTCACCGGACCCGGAATCCCGAGGGACTCGAGTTCCCGAGCGAGCAATCCCTCATTGATCTCTTCCCGAAGTTGTACTTTCCCACTGTATACCTTCAGTGAGTTCGTGGGGACAATGAAATACGGACCCCAGTTGTGCGACATGGCGTCACCTCCTCATGATCGCCGAGACTCTTTCCGCGTTTGAGACTCGTTCGTCGTTTCTCACCCCCTTTGCCCCTCGGGTCCCCTGATCATCCGGCCCGGTCGGGGCCTTATTCCCCCCTCTGAAGCGGTACCCGATGTTCCGAACCGTCTCGATGAACGTCTCGTCGGGATCGCCGAGCTTGCTGCGTAATCGCCGAACGTGAACATCCACCGTCCGATCGCCGCCGAAGTAATCGAATCCCCACACCTTGTTGAGGAGTGTCTCCCGCGTGTATGCTCGGCCCGGGTTTGCGGCGAGGAACCTGAGGAGCTCGTATTCCCGGAAGGTGAGCTCGATCCGGTGCCCGTTGAGGAACACCTCGCATCGCGCAAGGTCAATGACGAGGTCCCCGCAACGGATTTGCTCTTTCTCCTGCGCGTTGCGTGCCCTTGTGATCAAGCGCCGCGCCCGAACGGCGATCTCTCCCGGGTCCCAAGGTTCGATCACAAAATCATCCGACCCATCGAGGCTATCCGCGTGTTCCAAAGCGGCTTTTGAGATCAAGGCCAGCACGGGCAGGCCCGTCTCCGTCTTGAGCTTGCCCGGCATCTCCCAGATTCCCGTGCCGGGCAGCGCTCCGTTGATATACACCGAGATGATATCCGGCTTCGCTCCGCTCTTGCCGGAGGAATCGAACGAGGGGATTATCACACATTCGATCCCCTTTCCGGTCAATGCCGAACGGATTCTGCGGACCGGTTCGGTCTCCGTCGAGATAATCGCGAGCCGCATCATGGCTCACCCCCTAATCCACCGAACGCTTTTCTCCGTGGCAATGTCTTTCCCCATATTCAATACGCATAAAGTCTCCCGTACGGGCGCAGGGAAAGGGCATAAAGCTTGGAGAACCCGCCTCGGCCGATGATCTCCTCTGCGCGCCCGCCGAAGTGGGCGGCATATTCCTCGATCAGCGGTCTCAAGATCGTCCAATCGTTCTCGGAAAGCGGGGCCATGCCCACTTCCTTCCCCAGTTGATAATCATTCACTTTGCCGCGAATGTAGATCACCCCGCCGTGCATGCCCGTGCCGATGAAATGCGCCCGGTGGGCTTCGTCCTCCGCCAAGTCCAGCCCCAGCACCACCAGAATTCCCCCGGCCATGTATTCACCCAGAAAGTCCTGAGCTGTTCCGCCCACTACCACGATGGGCTGTCGGTCCCCGTATGCCTTCATATGGATGCCGGTCCGGTAGCCGACGGAATCGCGGATGAAGATCTTGCCGCCTCTGGCCGCAAGGCCCGTGATATCCCCCGCATGACCGTGAACGACGATGAGCCCGTCGTCCATGGTGTTGCCGGTGCCGTCTTGGGCGTTGCCGTACACGGTGATCCTCGGCCCTCTCATGAATGATCCGAGATCCCCGCCGGGTGTGCCGTGGATGTGAATCTCCACGGGCCGGTTCAAATCGGTGCCGATATACTTTTGCCCGAATACATTATAGAGCTCGATGCGCTCGGCTCCGCCGGCTACGGCTTCTCTCAATCGGGCGTTCATCTGTTTGTGCGTGAGGCCCATCGCATCGATTTCGACTGCCGATGATTTGGAGAGAACGGTTACCATATTTGACCTCCTTGAGGGCAATTCCGTCATTTTTGCTTTGGAAGGCCCGGGGCCTTCTGATCCCTCTCGATCCTTTTTCATTACGAAAGGACTTTTTCTTAAGCTCCCGCATGCCGCACGCCCAGAATCTCGAGCTCTGTCTCGTTCAAGCCTATGCCTCTCAAATGGAGGCGGTTCCCCCGCACGCTTTCGATGGAATTGATTCCCATCCCCCCGAGCATATCCTTGATCTCGAGGCTCCACCCGCGCAGGAGGTTGTACAGACGTTCCGCGCCGATCTCCGGGTTGATCCGTTTGGTGAGGACCGGATCGCTTGTGCAGATACCCCAGGCGCACTTGCCCGTGGGGCACTGCTGGCATATCGTGCACCCCAGAGCCACGAGGGCCGCCGTGGCGATATATACCGCATCGGCTCCCAGCGCGATCGCCTTTAGGACGTCGCTCGATTTGCGGATCCCGCCCGCCACCACCAAAGATGCCCGGTTTCGGATTCCCTCTTGCCGGAGGCGCGCATCCGCCGCGGCCAGCGCCAACTCGATGGGGATGCCCACATTATCGCGGATGACCTTGGGGGCCGCGCCCGTCGAGCCTCTCAATCCGTCCAGAACGATCATATCCGCCCCGGCTCGAACCATGCCGCTCGCAATGGCCGCCGAGTTGTGGACCGCCGCGATCTTCACCGATATCGGCTTTTCATAGTTCGTCGCTTCCTTGAGCGCATAGACCAGTTGCGCCAGATCCTCGATGGAATAGATATCGTGTTGCGGCGCCGGCGAGAGCGCATCCGTTCCCGTGGGGATCATGCGGGTGCGGGCTACATCTGCGCTGACCTTCTCCCCCGGTAGATGCCCCCCGATCCCCGGCTTCGCCCCCTGCCCGATCTTGATCTCGATGATTCGCCCCGCATCGAGATAATCCGGATGCACCCCGAATCGCCCGGAGGCCACTTGAACGATGGTGTGGTCCTTGTACTTGTAAAGCCGCCGGTGAAGTCCGCCCTCGCCGGTGTTCCAGAGCGTGCCGAATTCCGAGGCCGCCCGGGCCAGCGATTCCTGCACATGAAGGCTGACCGCTCCATAGGACATCGCGGAGAACATCACGGGAATGGAAAGCTCCACCTGTGGGGCGATCCGCGTCTTGAGCGCCTTTGTGTTCGGATCGATCTCCACCCGCTCCGGCTTGGCCCCGATGTAGGTGGTGAGCTCCATCGGCTCCCGCAGGGGATCGATGGAGGGATTGGTCACTTGGCTTGCGTTCAGGACCAGATGATCCCAGTAGATCTTTTGATCCTTATCGCAACCCATGCCGGTGAGGAGCATCCCGCCCGTCTCGGCCTGCCGCTTGATATCCTCCAGAATCTCGGGGCGCCAGTTATCGTTTTCCCGATACTCGAGGGGATTGCGCCGGATGGTGATGGCACCGGTCGGGCAGAAGATGGCGCACCGGTGACACCCCACGCAGTTACCCTCGCGGCTCAAGACCTCATCGTAATCGGGATCATAGTAATGCGTACCGAAGGTGCACTGCCGGACGCATACTTGGCAGTTGATGCAGCGGTCCCTGTTTCGTTCAACGATGAATTTTGGCGGAACAAAAGTCTTCATTTCTCCGATCTCCTCCCCTTTTGAAGGGGATTCTCACATCCCTGCGGTGCTCTCTACCGATGCCTTCGCTTCGAACCTCCCGATCACCGGCTCCCCGCCGGAGGGAATCCATGCCTTTTCGAGATCCGGCTCGATCAGTCGAATAGCCGATTCCTCGCTCGAGAGGTACAATAGATTCCCCTTCTCACCGACCGTCAGCGGCCGGAGGCGGATCCGATCCGTCAATCCGATCATCTCCCCTTGATGTGCGATGATAATGGTGAACGGCCCGTTCAGAAGGAGGCTGGGATAGATCTGCCTTAAGGCGCGCATCAGCTCTTGTTCGGCTTTGGAGAGGCGCTTGATCTGATCCCAGAACGGGGGGGCGAAGATCTTGGCTACGATCTCGATGGGGAGCCCGTGCTTCCGCATGAGGAGATCGACCGCATAGGCGATGACCTCCGTATCGGTATGCATGGTGCAGGCATATCCCCGTTCTTCGAGGTACCGGCGATTGGTGCCGTAGGAAGAGAGCTCCCCGTTGTGCACCACCGTCCAATCGAGAATGTTGAAGGGATGGGCACCCCCCCACCATGCATGGGTATTGGTGGGAAAACGACCGTGCGCCGTCCAGAGATATCCCTCGTAATCTGCAAGTCCGAAGTATTCGGCGATGTTCTCGGGATACCCCACCCCCTTGAATACCCCCATGTTCTTTCCGCTCGAGAATACGAAGGCCCCATCGATTCGGGTATTGATCTCCATGACGCGCTCGACCACGAAATCGTCGTCGGACTTGCCCTCCGGCTTGGTATTGCCGGGAGTAAGGAAGTATCGCCAGACGATCGGCGGATTGGAAATTCGCCGCGCCGGGTAGTGCGGGATCTCCTCTGCCCGTTCCCAGCGAAAATGCTCCGAGAGAAACGCCTCCGTTTCCTCTTTGGCGGCAGCGTGTTCGTACATGATATGGAAGGCATAGTGCTCGGGATAATTCGGGTAGATGCCGTATATTGCGAACCCGCCGCCGAGCCCGTTGCCGCGGACATGCATGTTGCGAATCGCTTTGATCACCCGATCGCCGGAGAAGCGCTTCCCCGAACGATCCATGGCCCCGAAGATGGAGCATGCCGCCATCACTTTGTCGTCATTGTAGGGATTCTGAATTGTCTCCAAGTTCTTCATGGATTATTTCCCGCTCGTGCTCTCCGTGCAAGCTTCCGGTTCGTCGAATACATGCAGCCGGCCCAAATCGGGGAGTTCCAGTCGTTTCCGTAGAATGTTCTCCGGCAGCGAGATCAATCCGAAACGGTCGCTCAGGAGCGAATCCTTGAAGCGGGTCACATCTATGTGATCCCGCATCAATCCGAAGAATATGCCGGCCGGTGCGATATCTCCGACGAGCACCATGCCCGTGATTTTCCCGTCCTTAAGAGCCAACTTCTGGTACCGGCCGTCATCCCGCCGTGAAAGCGTTTCATGATCCTTTCCAGCGTTTACGATGCCCGCTGAGGCTATCGGCATGCCGAAGTATTTGAGCGAGTTCATGGCCGTGCCGCCGGGATACGCGATCTCTCTGCCGGCCATGTTGTATCCCGCGATCCGCCCGCCGATGTGGGCGTTCGGCCAGATGGGCACCACCCGGTCTCCACCGTTGATGAAGTCATACGACTCGGCCACGTCCCCGCACGCATATATATCCGGGATATTTGTGGCCATGTGCCGGTCCACTATAATCCCCCGATTCACCCGGATGGATGTTTCCCTGAGGAGTTCCGTGCGGGGTGAAACGCCGATGGCCACGATCACCAGATCGCAGGGGATTCGCTCTCCATTATCGAGGATCACGCCGCCGACCCTCCCCTCGACCCCTTCTTTGCCGATGATCGCCTTGACCGTGCGACCGGTTCGGATCTCAACGCCGGCCTTCCGCACCTTCTCTTCAACCATGCGGGAAGCCGTTTCGTCCAGAACCGCGCCGAGAATGCGGTCCATGAGCTCGACGATGGTTACCTCGATGCCCAGCTTGTGGAGAGCCTCGGTCACGCTGATGCCGATGAGTCCGCCGCCGATCACCACCGCTTTTTTCGCTTGGGCAAGGTAAGTTTTGATCCTCCGGGCGTCGTCCAGTTTAGTAAACGTGAACACCCCTTCTTTTTCCAGGCCTTCCATGGGAGGCACAATGGGTCTGCCGCCTACGGCCAGAAGAAGCTTTCCGTAGGCAACCTTTTGCCGATCATCTAATATGAGCTCTTTTGCCTTCGCGTTCATTTGAACGGCGGATTTGCCGAAGAGAGTCTGCACACGGTGTTGCTCATAGAAATCCCGGGGCCGATAGAGTATTCCGTCCAGATCGCGCTCGCCAGCTAGAAATTCGGAGATCAAGGGCCGAGAGTACGCCGGGTACGGCTCTTCGGAGATGAGAAGGACGGATCCCTTCCCATCGATTTCGCGAATGGCTTCGATGGCTCCTATGCCCCCGGCCGAATTCCCGATGATCACGTAATCGGCTTCAAGCATTTGTTTCCCCCCACACGAGTGCCCCGTTGGGGCAGTTGACCACGCAAGCGGGCTGTTCCAGATGAAAGCAGAGATCGCACTTGCTGGCTTTTTTGCGGGCTGTGTCGGGTGAGATGGCCCCATACGGGCATGCCATCACGCATGTCCAGCACCCTATGCACTTTTCCGTATCGACGGCCACGATACCTGTCTTGGCATCTTTGTAAAGTGCTCCGGTAAGGCACGAGTAGACGCACAGCGGCTCGTCGCAATGGCGGCATCCCAGAGAGAAGGACATTGGTCCTTCCTCTTCCACATGCAACCGCGGCAAAGGCCTCGGCGTTTCACGTTTGAACGCCTTGATGAGATCGCCGGAGTGGGAGTGCGCTGCTACGCAGTGTACTTCACAGAGGCGGCAAGCCATGCAGTATTCTGGCCTGGGATAGACCCTTCTGGGCTGAGCTCCGGTTTTCCTTTGTTTTGTGGTATCGGTAATCATTTTCCTTCGGGTATAGGTAACTGTTTACCTATATTTTTGAGTTTACTCTATCATTTACAACGATGGTTGTCAAGAGCGAGAATCCGGCGATCTTCAGGAAAAAGTGTCGGCAAATCAATTTCGAAACGAAGCGTTGGGAGGGAAAGATTTGCCGTCGTTCCATGCCGCCGGATGCGCATTGACACAATCTTCTCGCCCCCTTAGAATGGGCTAAGCTAGGGAATAGATCTCCCAGGTCTGATTCAGAAGGATGGACATGTACGCCGAACGGCGGAGCGATCCAGCGCTATGGGAAGAGGGAACCAGACTCCCGGCGTTCAGCAAGGAAATTCAGCAGGAGACCATCAACCGCTACGCCCGGGCGAGCAAGGATTTCAATCCTATCCATATTGACGAGGACTTTGCTCGAAAAACACCCCTTGGCGGAACGGTAGCCCATGGCATGCTCATATTGGCGTATGTTTCGGAGATGATGACTGCCGCCTTCGGGATGGACTGGGTGACCACCGGCAAGCTCAATGTCCGTTTCCGGTCTCCGGCGCGTCCGGGAGATACCCTCACGGTCGGCGGTCAGATAACTCGGATTGAGACGGTCGGGGATAAAGCAGTAGTGCATTGCGATGTGCTATGCCAGAACCAATCGGGAGAGGCGCTTATCACGGGAAATGCTTCAGTGGAACTGAACCGTTGCCCCCCTTCTCGGCAATGAACAAAGAGGGTTGCCAAACATGGCCACGAAACAACAGGTTGAGGAAATGCTGGAACAGGTCATCGTTCCCACGGTTCTGAGAAGCGTGAAGGACATGAATCTGCTTCGGAGCATCGAGATCGCCGGGGATCGGGTGAGGATCGTTCTTGCGGATGTGGCCCTTGCCCCCGATGCCCGGGAATGGCTTCGGAAGGATGCCGAAGAGAAGATCCGCGTGCTCGATGGGGTGGATGCGCTCACTGTGGAGTTTGAGCCATCGATTCCCAAAGAAATCAACAAAATAGACCGTGCCATTGCGGTGATGAGCGGCAAAGGGGGGGTGGGGAAGTCGGTTGTGAGCGCTCTTCTGGCTCTGGCCTTGACTCGGGAGGGAAGATCGGTGGGGATCTTGGACGCCGATATCACCGGCCCCAGTATCCCCAAGATGTTCGGCATCACGTGGCGCCCATCGGGCAGCGAATCTGCCCTTCTCCCCGTCACGTCAAAGACGGGGATTGAGATCATGTCCATCAATCTCCTCCTTCCCAACGAGGATGATGCGGTCATCTGGCGGGGACCTATCATCTCGCAGTCTATCCAGCAGTTCTACGAAGGCGTGCTCTGGGGAAGACTGGATTACCTCGTGATCGATCTCCCCCCCGGCACCGGTGATGTTCCTCTCACCGTGATGCAGAGTATCCCTCTCACCGGAGTTATCATCACCTTTACTCCCCAGAACCTGACCACGATGGTGGTCAAAAAAGCGATCAAGATGGCCCAGCAGCTGAACGTAGCCGTGATCGGTGTGGTGGAAAACATGAGCTATTTCCTCGTTCCGGAGACGGGGAGCAAGATCGAGGTTTTTGGGGAAAGCAAGGCCCCGATGATGGCCAAGGCGGTTGGGGCGCCGATCCTTGGCCGCCTTCCTCTTGATCCCGAACTGGCCAGACTGTGCGATCAAGGGAGAATAGAGGCGTACGAGTCTGATGCATTCCAGTCCTTCCGGGAGGCCGTTTCTCGGGTGCTGGAAACTCTACCGCGGACTTGATGTGCTCTTAGGGCGGTGTTGAGAGGCATATCCGGCTGCCCGATGAAAGCAATTTGGGCGGAAGTGGGCACATCGGTTGGATGGGATTGAGGGGCTCGGTGTCTGTTCTGCCGGAAGCTTGAATTGGACTTTGCACTGTATGTTCGGGAATTGGTATCCGTGTGGATCCCCTTTCTTTGGGGAATAGTTTTATGGGAAGGCGCTTTGAGATAGCTTGCCTGCGTGCACGCGCGCTGTGGGCGTGGGGTACGAGATCCCGCTTGACGCTCCATCGGTAAGATGCTATATTGATGCACGGCAAGCCGTGGGCCGCTAGCTCAATTGGCAGAGCAACTGACTCTTAATCAGTAGGTTAGAGGTTCGATTCCTCTGCGGCCTATTGCCTTTCCCAAGGGGTAATTGACGTTGGACAGGGGATTGACACCCCATGGTCAACGTGATATATATAAATGGTACCCGAAAGTGCACCTTAACAACTGGATAGTGGAAGGAACGATTTTAGATGGCGAGCTTGATCCTGGCTCAGGATAAACGCTGGCGGCGTGCTTAATGCATGCAAGTCGGACGGGGAATACTACTTCGGTTGTATTCTCAGTGGCGAACGGGTGAGTAACACGTAAGTAACCTGCCCTCGAGTGGGGGACAACCTGCCGAAAGGCGGGCTAATACCGCATAAAGTGTTGGGGTAAGGCCCAAACACCAAAGCCTTCGGGCGCTTGAGGAGGGACTTGCGGCCTATCAGGTAGTTGGTGAGGTAGTGGCCCACCAAGCCGATGACGGGTAGCTGGTCTGAGAGGATGATCAGCCACATTGGGACTGAGACACGGCCCAGACTCCTACGGGAGGCAGCAGCAGGGGATTTTGCGCAATGGGCGAAAGCCTGACGCAGCAACGCCGCGTGGGCGATGAAGGCCTTCGGGTCGTAAAGCCCTTTTCTTGGGGACGAAGCTCTGACGGTACCCAAGGAAGAAGCCTCGGCTAATCACGTGCCAGCAGCCGCGGTGATACGTGAGAGGCAAGCGTTATCCGGATTTATTGGGCGTAAAGGGCGTGTAGGCGGTTGGGTAAGTCCCTTGTGAAATCTTTCGGCTTAACCGGGAGGGGCCAAGGGAAACTGCCCAACTTGAGGGTAGCAGAGGGAGATGGAATTCCCGGTGGAGCGGTGAAATGCGTAGATATCGGGAGGAACACCAGTGGCGAAGGCGATCTCCTGGGCTATTCCTGACGCTGAGGCGCGAAAGCGTGGGGAGCAAACAGGATTAGATACCCTGGTAGTCCACGCCGCAACCGATGGACACTAGGTATGGGGAGTATCGACCCTCTCTGTGCCGAAGCTAACGCGTTAAGTGTCCCGCCTGGGGATTACGGCCGCAAGGTTAAAATTCAAAGGAATTGACGGGGGCCCGCACAAGCAGCGGAGCGTGTGGTTTAATTCGATGATACACGAAGAACCTTACCTGGGCTTGACATGTTGGAAGTAGGAACCCGAAAGGGGGACGACCTGTAAAGTCAGGAGCCAACACAGGTGCTGCATGGCTGTCGTCAGCTCGTGCCGTGAGGTGTCGGGTTAAGTCCCGTAACGAGCGCAACCCTTGTCCTGTGTTGCACTCTCACAGGAGACTGCCTCGCAAAACGGGGAGGAAGGTGGGGATGACGTCAAGTCAGCATGGCTCTTACGTCCAGGGCTACACACACGCTACAATGGGTGGTACAGAGGGAAGCGAGAGAGCGATCTGGAGCTGATCCCGAAAAACCATCCCCAGTTCAGATTGAAGGCTGAAACCCGCCTCCATGAAGATGGAGTTGCTAGTAACCGCAGGTCAGCATACTGCGGTGAATACGTTCTCGGGCCTTGTACACACCGCCCGTCACGCCATGGGAGCTGGCAAAACCTGAAGTCGATGCGCCAACTCGCAAGAGGGGCAGTCGCCGAGGGTTGGGCCAGTGACTGGGGCGAAGTCGTAACAAGGTAGCTGTACCGGAAGGTGTGGCTGGATCACCTCCTTTCAAGGGAGTCTCAGGGCGCAAGCTCTGGATTTCCAGGTCGGTCAAAGGCAAAAAGCCTTTGTGTACAATGTTTAAAAGACGTTCCTTCCACTATCCAGCGGTTAAGGTGTATTTTTTCAGCCTCTTTCCTTATCGTACTGTTCAGGGCCCGGGGCCATTAGCTCAGCTGGTTAGAGCGCAGTCCTGATAAGACTGAGGTCCTTGGTTCGAGTCCAAGATGGCCCACCACGGCGTACAATAGATGGAACTCCCACAGTCTCCTGGAGAACTCCTTCCGGCGGTAGGGGCAGGGTGTAGGTGAGGATGGCTTGGTCCCCGGTCACCTTCACTTCCTTGACAAAGCTTCTGATGAATGCCCGTCGCTCCGAAAGGGAGCTTTCGTCAAGGAGGTGGTTGAGGTCTTCGATGTAGCTTCTGACGATGGCCTCGTCCGCCAGTTCGACGCGTGGTTGCGATGAGAGCGCCTCTATCTTCCCCTTGGCGGCCTGGAGTTGTTTCTGGCGATCGGACAAGCTCTGGATGCGAGGGGCGAGGGCTTCGATGGAGATCTTTCCGGAATCGAGGGCATTGTACAATCTCTCCAAGCGCTTGTTCACATCGTCAATCTGGGCATCGAGCGTTTGAAGCTGTTGCCGGTGTTCGTGATTTTCTCTCTCCAGCTCCTCATTGACCAGTTGCACCAGTTCCCGGAGGGAGGATTCGTTGAGGATGTGTTTTTTGATCTGATCGATCACCAGTCCCTCGAAGGTCCGGCTGTTGAGATAGCGTGCCGGGCACGAGGCGGATCCCTTCTTGAGGAGGGTACTGCAGACATAGTAAGTGAACTGCCCCCTCTTGGCGTTCTGTCCCACGAGGGTCTTCCCGCAATGGCCGCACTTTGCCAGCCCGCTGAGGAGGTACCGGCTGGAGGCTCTCCGGGGGTGTATGATGGCGGGAGCGCGCTCCTTGAGCATGCGCAGGGCGGCCTCGAAAGTCTCCCGGCTGACGATAGGCTCCCATGCCTTCTCGCTGCGGGTGGGG
>DAOTYO010000057.1:0-10208 GCA_034434815.1 Dehalococcoidia bacterium | reverse complement strand
CGGCGATGTAGGGGGCATCATCGAGCCCCTCCCCCCCCACCCCCTCCCCCACCCGCTCCCAGCGCTTGCCCTCCGCTGAAAACACATCCACCCCCTTCTCCGGATAGGTCCAGACCACGGTTCCCCTTTCGCCGATCAGTTTGCACCCGCGCGAATAGGGCCGCCCGACCACATCCAAGTGCACTCCGGCAATCGCCCCCGATTCAAATTGCAGCGTCACCTCGGCGATCTCCTCGGTATCACTCCCCAGTGGATGAAGTCCGGACGCCACGGCGCCCACGCGTCGGACCTCCCCGAGAAGCCACCGAAGATAATCGAGCTCATGCGAATGATCGAGAAACACCCCCCCGCCTTGATCGCGCCGGGCCATGTAAATCTCCCGGAACTCCGGCCGATAGTCCGGCACATGGACGCTGAATTCGGCCCTTGCGGCATATACGCATCCGATTCGACCCTCATCCAACACCCGCTTGAGGCGCCGGAGCCCTTCGTGAAAGCGGAGATTGTAGCCCACAAGCACACACCGACCGCCGGACCGGGCATCCTCGAGCAGATCGTCCACACCCGCAAAACCATCCGCAAGGGGCTTCTCGATGAAGAGGTGCGCTCCGGCTTCGAGCACCCTCCGCGCCAGCGGAACATGGGAGCTCGGAGGCGTGCACACGAGCACGCCATCCGGCTTTTCTTCCAGAGCCGCATCGAGATCGGTATATCCTCGAAGGCCATACTCACTCGCCACGGCCCGAAGCCGATCCGGCATCGCATCATGGGCAAGGACCACCGTTCCGCTGATCCTCAGGAGATTGCGGATATGCCGCTTCCCGATGGAACCGCATCCGATCACCAGAAGCTTCATCGCCGGTGCTCCGCTCTCGAATGGAATTCGGCAAACAGTTGCTCGTAGACCTGAAGGAGAAGCCGGGAGTTTCCGGCCCAATCGGCCCTCTCCTTCACCAACGCACGGTTGGCCATCTTCATTTGCTCCCGATGCGCCGTATCCCCGCACGCGGCAAGGATCGCCTCCGCTGCGGCCGCGGCATTCCCCTTCGGGAAGAGCCACCCGTTCGCCCCCGGTTGAACCCACTCCCGATTCGAAGGGAGATCGCTCACCACGACGGGAAGCCCACAGGCCATCGCTTCCAAAAGGGAAACGGAGGTCCCGTCGCTCAGAGAGCAACTGAGATACACATCGGACTCGTTGAAGTGATCCGGAAGGGACTCGTGCGGCACCCGCCCGGCCAGATGAACCCCCCCTTCCAACCGATGCCCTCGGATGAAGCGCTCGATCCGGGGCCGGAGGGAGCCATCCCCCAGAAGAAGAAAACGCACCTCGGGATTCCGCTCCGCTACCCGGCGGATGCTCTCGATCAGGGTTTCGATGCCGTAGATGCGCTCGAAGGCACGGGTGTGAATGACCACCGGCTTCCCCTCCCAACCGAGCCGCCGCCGCAGTCCGAGGGCGGAAGGGGCGGGGCGGAAGCGATCGAGGTCCGTCCCCCACGGGAAGACGATCACCCGTTCGGCGGGATACCCCCACCGCCCCACCACCCGATCCCGCACCGTCCGGCAATCGCAGACGATCCGATCGGCATGGCGCACCGCAAAACGCGTGACCCACCTCGCGATCGGCCCGCGTTCCGCTTCTACGAGGACATCCGATCCCCATGACATGAGAAGCAAGGGATGAAAGCCGGAGAGCGCGGCAAGGAAACCGCACGTTTGGACGGGCCCCGCATGGACGATATCCGGCCGGATCCTCCGGAGCACTCTCCGGAAGGCATGAAGGCGAAGGCGGTCGGGCCAAGGACAAAGGGCATGGCCACCCAAGCTTTCCACCCTCCACCCTTGGGACGGATTCCCACCGGCAGAAGACGGACGGCCCCCCATCCGAAGATGCCAGACCTCATGGCCCGCTTTCCGGGCCGTGCTCAGAAACCGCCGATCGTGGACCGTGTCCCCCTCCGAGAAGTAAAGGATGCGCATCGGGGCTCTACACCGCCTCCCACGTGATCGGTTCGCCGGCGGGGATATCGCGCCGGGCTCTTCTCCCGATCACCAACGGTAGATACTCCGGAAGGATGCCCGTGGCCGGGCGCAGCGGTTCGATCATCTCCGCCGTGATCACCGTTCCCGCAGGGATATCCACTCTAGCGAAGAGGCTCCGCCGCTGGATCACCACCGTCTCCGTTTCGGCCGCCGTCAGCCGCTTGATCGGCGAGCCGAGCGCCTTCTCCAGAAGCCGGATATCGCGGATCATCTCCGCCATCTCCTTCACATCCATGGCAAACGGGTGATCCGGCCCCTTGCGGGACTTATCGAAGGTGAAATGCTTTTCGATCACGCACGCCCCGAGCGCCACCGCCCCGAGCGCCACCACACTGCCGGGCGAATGGTCCGAGTAGCCCACCGGCACCTGAAAAGCGTCCCGAAGGGTGACCATGGCTCGGATGTTCGCCTCTTCGATAGGGGAGGGATAGTTGGTGATGCACTGAAGAAGGATCAAATCCTCATTGCCCGTGCTGCGGATGGCCTCCACCGCCTTCTCGATCTCACCGAGGGTACTGGCCCCCGTTCCGAGGATGATCGGCCGACCCTTCGAGGCCACATATTTCAAGAAATCCGGATGGGTGATCTCGCCGGAGCCGATCTTGAAGGCCGGCACCCCGAGCTCATCCAGAAGATCCACCGCCTCCCGATCGTATGGGGAGGACATGAAATCGATCCCCCGTTCGGCACAATAGACGGCAAGCTCCCGATGCCACTCCCGGGGGAGCATCGCTTCGGCATAGACCCGGTCAACGGGCTTCTCCCATCGGGCTTGAAACGAGACGCGGGTGCGGAACCCTTTGGGAGCGATGATCTTCTCCGGGCGAAAGCTCTGGAACTTGGCCGAGTCCGCCCCCACCTCCTTGGCCAGATCCACCATCTTCTTGGCCTGAGCAAGGCTCCCATCGAAGTTGGAGCCGATCTCGGCGATGATATAGGTTGGCTCTCCCTCCCCCACCCACCGGTTGCCGATCCTGATCTTCCGAATCATCTGCACCCCTCACATACGGAGCTGATCGTCCCTGAAGCGCCGGAGCCCTTCCGCGAGTGTCGGCATGGGCCTCCCCAGATCGCGGGTGATCTTGCTTACATCGAGGGAAATATCCTTCGGGCGCGGAGCCCGCAGCGGCACATCGGCCAGAACCCCCGGGGTAAGATTTCCGGGATCGAGCGCAAAGGTCCGGGCCAGCGCCATGCCGAATTCATACTTACTGCACCGCTCCCGCCCCCCCACATGATAGATGCCGGAGAGGCCCTTGCGATAAGACTCGAACAGAATCTCGACCAGATCCCCCACATAGATCGGGGAGAAAAACACATCGGTGAACATCGGGAACGGCTCACCGCTCCGGAGACGATCCAATGCCCACTGGGCCAGACCCTTCCGCCACGATAGGCCCGATCCATAAAAAGCGGTGCGGACGATCAGACTCTCAGGGCACGTTTCCCTCACCCGGCGCTCCGCTTCGAACTTGGTTCGAGCATAGATATTGATCGGCCGCGGCTCGTCGTCCTCGGCGTACATCCCCCGGGAGCCATCGAAGACGGCATCCGTGGAGATGTGAACGAGCCTCGCCCCCGTCTCCCGGCAAGCCCGGGCCACATAGGCCGTCCCCTCCGCATTGACAGCCCATGCCTCGTCGGGATGATCTTCACAATAGTCCACATCGGCCAGAGCGGCGGTATGAATGACGAGGCCCGGCTTTGCGGTGCGAAAGAGATTCTCCACTGACTTGCGATCCGCCAGATCGAGTGGCACACATCGAGCATCCGGGAACATGACGGGGTGAGAACGATAGGCGGCGATCAACTCAAACTTGCCCCCGGCCCGGCGGACGATATGGCTCCCCAGAAGGCCGCTTGCACCCGTCACGAGGAGAACCTCTCTGCTCAAAGAGCCCCCCTAGAACTCATTCGCCGATCATCCGCTTGAGCTCTTCCATGGTGAGCCACCGGGTGTTCGAATCGCTGGTATAGCGGAAACCGGGTGGAAGACGGCGCCCGCCCTCGAAAACCGGCTTTCGGGCCAGGGATTCGGGTTCGATCACGAAGTAATCATCGAACTCGAGGGTATGGGCCGATTCCTCTTCGGTAAGGAGGATTTCGTGGATCTTTTCCCCCGGTCGGATGCCGATGACATCTCTCGTGCAGCCCGGGGCTAGCGCCTCGGCCAGATCCGTGATGCGCATGCTGGGGATCTTGGGGATGAACACCTCACCGCCCTGCATCCGTTCGATGCATTGAATGACGAATCGCACCCCTTGCTCCAGCGTGATCCAGAAGCGGGTCATGCGTTCGTCTGTGATCGTGATTCTCCCGGTCTCTCGTTGCTTGAGAAAGAGGGGCACCACGCTGCCGCGGCTCCCCACCACATTGCCGTAACGCACGCACGAAAAGGCGCTCGGACGCACCTGAGCATACACGTTGGCCTGAATGAAAAGCCTTTCCATCACCAATTTGGTGGAACCGTAAAGATTGGCCGGGTGCACCGCCTTATCGGTGCTGATGGCGATCGCTTTCTCCACCCCGTTGTCGATGGCGGCATCGATCACATTGATCGCCCCCTCGATATTCGTCTTGATCGCTTCAATAGGGTTGTACTCGCACGCGGGAACTTGCTTCAAAGCGGCGGCATGAACCACGATGTTCACACCGTTCATCGCCCGATAGAGGCGGTCCCGATCCCGCACATCCCCGATGAGAAAGCTCAACTTCTCGGGCTCATTGAAGCGCTGACGCATCAGATCTTGAAGGTATTCACCGCGGGAGAAGATCCGGATGGAGCGCGGATTGTACTCCTTAAGCGCGATCTCGGTGAACTTCTGCCCGAAGGATCCGGTGCCGCCGGTGACGAGAATGACTTTTCCGGAGATGGGCATCACACGCCTCCTTCGATCGAGGTGCCGGGAAGGGGACGATGAAGGCGAAACATTTTAGTTGCTATTATATAGCGCGCGGTGGACACAATCAAACCTCTAACCGAAGAAACCGCAGAAACGAGGGGAATGAAGGATATTCCGAAATTGGCACGCCCGGTGGGATTCGAACCCACGACCCTCGGTTCCGAAGACCGATGCTCTATCCCCTGAGCTACGGGCGCCCGCGATCCAATTCTACCCCCTTTCAACCCCGAAAGTCCACAGGCCTATCACGACCCAAAAACAGCGATTCAGCTTTGTAATTTCCACTTTCAGGGTGAATGACCGTGATCACCTCATCCCGGTCCTTGTCCCGGGATTCCCCCCATCCCACGAGCGATCCGGCTTCTCCGCTCCCGCCCGCCCAAAGGGTTTTCTTGGGGGGCCCCCCCGAGAAAGGGCCTTGGCGCGCTCTTCTTCAATCGCTGTTTTTGGGTACATGGAATGCTTGCCCGCGGAGCACTGGGAATTGTAGAATTAGGAACGACCGTTTGCTCGAGAGTGATTCCAATGGGATCGAAGATCACGGTGATGCTTGTGGACCGGCGGGAACTCTTCCGGGAGGGATTGGCCGCCATTCTGGAACGCGATCCGGAAATCGAGGTCATCGCCCGGTTCGCTTCGGGGCGCGAGGCGATGAATCAGGTGAGCGTACTCAAGCCGGATATCGTGATCACCGAAGCCGATATGCCGGAAGATCTCTATCTGGAGCTCCGGCAACGGGTTCGGGAGATCCCGCCTCATACGCGGATCATCGTGCTCACCCACACCACCAAGGACTTCGCCCTTTTCCGGGCGCTTCGTCTTGGGGCCAGGGCCTATCTGACCAAGCACATCGGCGTGGAGGATCTCTTGAGGGCGATCCACCGCGTTCACACCGGGGAGGTCATCATCTCCCCCCCAATGGCGGCCAAGCTTCTCGAGGAATTTTCGCTCCTCGAGGAGAAAAAGGACGCCGCTCAATCGGATCCGGAGACCCATCTCAGCAAGCGCGAGATCGAAGTATTGCAGCTCGTGGCCGCAGGCACCACCAACAAGGAAGTCGCCGAGGCTCTGTTCATCAGCGAGAACACGGTGAAGGGGCACTTGAGCCGGATACTGGAGAAGATGAATGCGCGCAACCGGCAGCAAGCGGTGGCCCTGGCGATGGAGAAGGGGATCATCGGCAAGGGCGCAAGAAAGAACAAGGATTAGAGATTTATGAACCGTTGCATCAGGCCTGCTCCGTGCCCCGCACGAGCGCTTCAAGATCGATGAAGCGTGCTCTCTCCAGTCCCCTGTATCTCTCCGGGTGACAGGTGAGGATCACGATTTGAAGCCGCTCCGCGGCCTCCTCGATCAGCGTCAGGGTGCGCGCCAGCCTCCCCATATCAGTGGCTGCGAGCACATCATCCCAGACGACAAGCTGGCGTTGCTCCTTGGCCAGAACCTCGGCCAGGGCCAAGCGGGTCACGAGATGAATCTGCTCCTGTTCTCCCCCGGAGGCATTATCGAGAGATGCCTCGAGGTTCTCGCCGGGGCAGATGCGTTCAGGCTGAAAGCCCGCTCCGATCTTGAGCGTGCCCAATCGCTCGCCGGCGATCCGGTGCAACATACGGGTGGCCGCTCGTTCCACCGGGCCTGTCACTGCGGCCTGGACCTCTGCCCGGCTCTCGTTCACGATCTCATGGAGAAGGCGGATGGCCTTCGCTCGTAACTCCTCCTCCTGTGCCTGCCGCTCCAGATCGGCCGCTTCTTCCTCTAGTCGAGCCACTTCGGAGTAAGGGCCCTCGGCGGCCAGTTCGTGGAGCCGCCCTTCCTCGATTTTGGCTTGGTCCCGGGCTTCGTCAGCACTCTGCTGGAAGGCCTCCAATTGCCGCTCGAGCTTCTCCACCGATGAGATCGGATCGGATTCGAACTCAGAGAGCCGTTGCTTCACTGTGTCCAGCTTGAAGCGAGCGGCATCCCACTCCAAAGCCAGGCCCTTCAATCGTTGGTCCCGATCTTCATCGGTCTTGCCGTCGGAGGTAAGCGCCTCCAGAAGCTTCTCGCTCCCGGCGATCCGGATTTTCTGAGCATGGATTTTCTCGTTGATCTCCGTTTTGGCCTCTTCGGCTTTCCTCAGGGCTTTTTGGGCGAGCTCGTATGCTTCTTTGGCTTCCCGCTCCTTCTCCAGAAAGCCTCTGTAGGCGTCTTTGGCGGCACGACTGAGCGCCTCGGCATCGGGGAGAGCGTTCTGCCATTCGGGATAACGGGCCAGGGTCGCCTGACGAAACCCCTCTCCCTGCGATATCTCCCGCGAGAGTTCGCGGATGAGATCCGGTACCGGCCGGCCGGCGGAGAGCGTTTCGATCTCCGTTCTTCGATTGGAGACCTTTTTCTCGAGTTCCTTGGCCTCTTCGTGCCGTTGCTCCAGTTCCTCGACGTTCTCCGTGCCGAAGGGTTCGATCAATTTCCGCAGGTCCCGATCGGCATCGGCTAGGTCTTTGCGGTGTTGCTCGATAGACTGGGCCGGACCCCATGCCCGAAGGCGAGCCACTCCCGGGAGATGAACCACCACTTGCGGCGACCCTTGGACCTGCAGGGGAGTTCCTCGGGGCACGGTCCTCGATCCCGGCGGTTCCCCCTCGATGACTTCCGCCGTCGTTTCCCGATCGGGGACGATCTCCAATGTGATGAGCGCCGCTCGGATGTTCCGAAGGGCTTCCTCGCGGGCGCTCAGGGCCTCGCGGATCTTCTTGAGCGTTCGGGCATCCGGTGCCAGCAAGGCGGCCTGTTGTCGTTCCAGTTCTTCGAGGGCCTGCTGGGCCGCTTGAATGCTTTTCAACCTTTGCCGCAAATCCGAGAGCTTTTTTTCGTTCTCTACAAATGCCCGTGCTTCCTCGGCCATGGTTTGGCGTTTATCCACATCACCACGGCCTCTCCGGATGTCCTCCCATGCCGCTCTGGCTTGGGCGCTCTCCCGCTGCCATGTCTCGATCTCCCGCTCCACCGTGGGGATCTTTTCCTCCAACACACGGATCTGCTGTTGTGCTTCCGCGAGCTCCTTGCGTGCGGTTTGGATTCGGTCAATGCGTTCCTTTAAGTCCTCATATTGCTTCTGGGACTCTTCGACTTCTTTCCGGCGTTGGGCCTCCTCAGAAAGGAGTGCTCTGTACTCATCCGCCTTCGAACGTGCGCTCTGGAGGATTTTGCTGAGTCCTTCCGCTTCCCGTTCCGCTTGAGTCCGGCGCTGGCGGAGTTCCTCGATCTTCCGGGAGATCTCTTCGAACTTCAAGAGCCTCTCGCGGGCTCCCTGTAAGCGATCTCTGATCTCCTTGAGGCGATTTTGTAAGCGTACCACCATTGCCTCGTCTCGGCCGGTTCTATACTTCCCCGTGGAGGTGAACACTTGCCCGTAGAGCTCCTCGATGCGCTTCTCTAGGGCTCCGGACCCCGGATGGGCCAGTTGAGCCCCAAGCGAGGCTCGGATATCATTCACGAGGTCCCCGGAAAGTCCCACCAGCGAAAGCGCGCCTTGCGGCGCCCAGAGGATTTGCCCCAAGCCCCAGTTCTCGGCGCGGGAAAGGCCTCTCCCCGGCGGATTTTTCGAAAGGAGGCTCCGGACCCACTCGTCGGCGCCGGGCCCTTCCTTCCACCGGACGAATCGCCCTTTCTCTTTCCGTTCCAGAACCGATTCCTGATTTCGAAGAAAGCGCTTGGTGATGCGGTACTCGGCACCATCATGGGAGAACTCCACTGTGACCCTCGGGGCAAGATCGCGTCCCCACGGTCGAATGGCCTCCACGGCTTCGCCGGTGACGCGGTGGCCATCCATGAGGGCCCGCCGCAGCGCCTCGAAAAGGGTGCTCTTTCCGGTAGCGTTGGGGGCATGGATCACGTTCAACCGTTCATCGAACGGGCCGACGGTGAGAGGGTTGAGATAACATCGCCAATTCTCCACCGTGATACTTCGCACGATCATTGCCGCTCCTCCGTCCGCAAGGCAAAAAGCTCGATGAGCGCTCGTGAGGCCACTTCCGGAGTGCCCCCTTCAGGCCGCGGACCGGCGAAGGTCGGGTCGGCCAACTGACGGAGCTTTTCCCCGGCCCGGCGGACGATGCCCGGGGGGAGTTCCTCGATCCATCGGTCGTCTTCGGGGGAAGGCCGGAGGCGGGAGACATTCACATTCCCGTAGAGGAAGCGGGAGGAAACGATCCCGCGGATTCGTTCAAGTTCCGCCCGATCGTCCGGCGCGATGAGCCCTTTCAGTTGCACCTCGAGGAGAACAGCGGAGGGGTTTGCGATGCCCTCGATCTTCCGGCGCACGGCGGCCGGATCCCCCGCGCCGCGGACTTCGAATTCGATCACCTCCCACTCGAGCGCTCCGGTGCCCACGCGTTCGATCCGGGGGATGGCCCCCCGTCCCTCGATCTCCACGATGAGGACATTGCCGCTTTCCCGCTCGCCGAAGCGGGTGGGCTCCGGCGTGCCGGAGTAGGCCATGCGAACCGCCCCCTCTGCGGTGGGATACATCGTCGTCGAATGCCAGTGCCCCAGGGCAAGATAATCCAGACCGGAACGCTCGGCCGCGTTTCGGGGAATGGGGTGATCCGGCTCCTCTTGATGGATGCCCTCCACAGTGCCGTGTGCCATCCCGATGCGGATTTCCTTTCCCTCGGTCGGTAGGATCCAGGCCGTGGGGTCCTTCCGGGAGTATTTTTCCCGAACGGGGCAAGGATAGAGGACCCCTCCGGGGATGGGCACAGGTTTGTTCTCGGTGAGGATACGGACTTTCCGGTTTGAGTCGTTCCACGCCGGATGCTCCCACACGCATCCCGGCACGAGGGGATCGTGATTGCCGGGGATGATGAAAACGGGCATGGGAGCTTGGGCAAGGATATCGGCCATTTTCTGGACCGAAAGCCGATCCACGCCGTTGTTCTCGAAGATATCTCCGGCGACGAGAACGAAGTCGACGCCGGCTTCTTCGGCCCGTTCGATCACCGTCCGGACGGTCTTGAGGCGTTGTTCGCGGACGCGTTCGCCGGCCTTGCCGACGTGCAAAGCCTTCATGCCGATCTGCCAATCCGCGGTATGGAGAAATCTCATTCCGCCTCCCTCTCTGAGTGTCTGCGATCGAGCCTTGTTTGCAAGGAATCATATCACGAGCCAACCGTTGCGTCCATCGGTATGGATTCTTCGAGAAGCGTGACCGGAGAGGTCGTGAGCCAAAAAGACCGATCGAAGAAGCGATGGCAAAAGATACCTCTCTCGGGGGGGATG
>DAOTYO010000056.1:0-2644 GCA_034434815.1 Dehalococcoidia bacterium | reverse complement strand
CTTCCCATGGCTTGCCCAACCCCATATCGGAGGCGATGATCTTGTAGCACGTATAGGCCTGGCAGGCGCTGGCTTCTCCGCCGAGGTGCCAGAAGCCGCCCGTGCAATAGAGATTCTTCACGCCCGGAACGCGGTGATTGGCCAGCTCCGGTGTGGGGCGGTTGGGCCCGAGCTGGGAAAGGGTCATATCGATGCCGGCGAAGTTGCCGTGCGGGGCCAGATTCTTGAGCCGAACATGGTCATACGGGCTGTTGGTATCGATGCCGACGATGTTGTCCCACGTCATGTTGGGGGCGTATTTCTGCCACACGGCGATCATGTCTTCCGCGTACTTTTGCTTGAGCTTGAGCCATTCCCTCTCGGGGAGATCGCTGGCCCGCGGGCCCTGCATCTCGTTCTGGGCCACATGTTTGCCCGGCGGGGCGAAGGATGGATCCACGAGACTGTGGCAACCCACCACGGGGTTCCACTCCTCAAGGGGCGGTAGCATGCCCAGTGCTGCCCATTTGCACTCGTTCGCGATGTGCTCGGGATCGGGCGTTTCGGCCATGCCGAGCCACATGCATTCATAGATATCGGGATTGAACTGTTCGGCGGTGTACCGGGGCCGGTCGTTCAGGGCAAAGCTGTACCACATCAGATTCCCCACGTTCCGGGTGGAAAGGTTATCGATGCGCCGCGCGATCTTTGGGCCGAGAACGTCCCGGCCGACGATTTCAAGGAGTTGCCATGCGCTCAGCCCGGCGGAAACGACGATCTTTCGGGCTCTCACCACACTTCCATCGGTGAGGCGGATTCCGACCGCCTTTCCGTTCTCGAGAAGGACTTTTTGGACCTCGGCGTGGGTGAAGAACTTGCACCCCTGCTGAACGAGGATCTGGTGGCAGGCGTGAGCGATCTGGTGAGTGCCGCCACGGGCGAAGGAAATGGTGGGCAGGGTGCCGGACATGCCGAGGGTTTCCCCACCGAGCTGGGCATCGTTGACGCTGCGGCATCCGGAGACCACGAAGCGGGCGATGCAGTATTGAAGCTCTTTGCTATCGAACCACTCCCGCACCGCACGAATGGGGGTGGCGGAGAGGATCAGGGAATCGGGATCGAACCCCGCCGCCTGCGCCATGGGCAGGATGGCCATTTGCCTTTCCAGATACTCCGGCGCGAGCTTCCATTCGTGGGGGTTGAAGATCATGTCGATATTGATGCGTTTGAACTCATCGCTCTGGAAGATCTTCCACAGTTTGAGCCACTGTTCAGCATCTCTCTGAGAAAAGCGAGCGATCTCTTTGGCGGTGCGCTCCTGAGTGGGGTCCACCTTCTCACTATAGATGGCAAGACATGTGTTGTTCCGGAAGACGGCCCCGTCGCTGCAAAGGTATTGGTCTATCTGGCCTCCGTAATCCCAGAACTCGGGGAAATCCCGCCAGATGGGGGCATAGTACCATGGGAGCATGATGTTCGCATGGGTATTCCCGCGGAAGCCCGGGGCGGCCGTCTCTTCAGTAGCCAGTCCCCCGCCGATCTCATGCCGGCGTTCGAATATGCCTACGCTCATTCCCCCGTATCGGGAAAGATACATTGCGAGCATCAGCGCCTTGTTTCCGCCGCCGCAGATGACAGCATCGAACGTCAAATCCGCCATAACCTTACCTTTCAGTGGGGACGATCCCTGCGCCGTCCCCACTGAAAGGGGAGACGCAAGGGGCCGCCCCCTACGTTATTTTGATGACGCTTCTGAGCACTTCCTTATTCTCGAGGGCCTCGAAGGCCTCGTTGACCTGACTCAGCTTGAATTGCTTGCTGATGAGCTTGTCGATGGGAAGCTTGCCGGCCATGTACATATCCACGAACCGCGGCACGTCCACCGACGCGATAATATCGCCCTGTACCGTTCCTTTAAGAGTTTTCCCCAGCAGAAATTCGAACGGCATGAAGGTGATGGTGCTGACCATGGGGGCCATGCCGGCGATCACGCACACCCCCCCGTTGTGAATCGAAGCGAACGCTTGTTGCATCACCGCGGCAACGCCCGCCGCCTCGATGGCCACATCCGCACCCGCGCCGCCGGTGAGCTCCTTGACCTTCGCCGCCGGATCCGGCACCTCGCTGGGGTTGATGACATAGTCGGCGCCGAGCTGCTTGGCCATATCCAGCTTGTTCTTCGAACGGGCTACTGCGATGATCGTCCCCGCGCCGGCAAGTTTGGCACCCATGACGGCGCTCAAACCTACCCCCCCTACGCCATAGACGACGACGCTCTGCCCCGGGCGCACTTTAGCGGTGTTGATCGCCGCCCCGAGTCCGGTGGTGACGCCGCATCCCAGAAGACATACGACTTCCGAGGGGGCATCCTTGCGGACTTTAACCGCTGAACGCTCGTGCACCACACAGTACTGGGCGAAGGAGCCGAGGCCGAAGAGCTGATGGATGTACTGGCTGCCCTTGTGAAGCCGTTTGCCGGCGAAAAACGGCAGTTCCGCCATCATCATGATGTTCAGGTTTTCCGCGCACATCGTGGGGCGCCCTTCGGCGCAGTAGCGGCACTTGCCGCATGAGAAGGACACCATGGTGATGACCTTGTCGCCGGGTTGAACCGAGGTCACCCCCGGCCCCACCTTCTCCACGATGCCGCATCCTTCGTGGCCCA
>DAOTYO010000055.1:0-8235 GCA_034434815.1 Dehalococcoidia bacterium | reverse complement strand
CGCAACCCCAAACACGGCGGTGCCCACCAGAAGAACGATGCCGCGCATCGAGAGCCATCCCCAGTCTTCGCCTCGATTGGCATAAAGGAGCAAACTGAAGAGAAAGACGAGAGCCGTGATCGCCCCCGGCCAATCGAGATACTGCCCCGGTTTTCGTCCCCCGTGGGGGATCACCCGGCTTCCGAGGGATAGAGCCGCAATGCCGATGGGGATGTTGATGAAGAAGATGTATCGCCAACTGAGGTCATCGGCGATCACTCCGCCGAGCGTCGGCCCCAATCCAAGGCCGGCGGCGATCGAGATGGCATAGATGCCCATCGCCTTTCCCCGCTCGCGGGGCGGAAACGCCGAGGTCACGATGGCGTACCCCACGGACATCATCATGCCGGCGGCAAGCCCCTGAAATGCCCGGAAGGTGATCAACATCCAAACGTTCTGCGAGACCCCGCAGAAGACCGAAGTGACGATGAAGGCGCCCAGCCCCGAGAGAAATACGCGCTTGTAGCCGACCATATCGCCGAGCCGGCCGTAGAGCAAGATCAGGCAACTGATGGTGAGGAGATAGACGGTTGGGACCCACTGCATGAGGGCGATATCCGCTTTGAAGTGCTCGGTGATATCCGGGAGCACCGTGTTGACGATGCTCCCATCAAGGGGCCCCATGATGCTTCCGAGCATCACGGCGATAAGGATTTGCCACTTGTTGGGCAGGCCTTGAGGTGGGGCGGATGCGAGATTGGGCGGGGGGACTTTGGGGGGTGGGGGCATCTCAGGTCGGTCAGACATGCGAAATATCCATCCCGCTGCAACGAGCGCGGCTCACGGGCACGCTAACGCTAGCCGCTTCCCTGATCGTGATAGTCTTCCCCGGAAAGATAGCTGAAGGAGGCCTTGATGATCTTAAGGTTGACCATCGTCTCCACACTGGTGAGCCCCGGTATCTTGCCCAGTTCTTTCCGGAGGAAATTGGAGAGGTCCTCGGCTTCCCGAAACATCACCCACGCGATGATATCGTAACGGCCGGTACTGATGATCACGAAGTGAACATTCGTGTAAGCCGCCAGCCTATCGGCCACGGCGTCCACTTCCCCCGGCCGGACGTTGATCCCCATGGTGGCCACGGTCTTGTATCCCAGCGCGGGGGGATTCGCCACCGCCACCACCCGGATGATGTTCTCATCGAGAAGCCGACGGAGCTTCCGGCGGGCCGTTGCCTTGCTGGTACCGATCTTCTTGGCCAGATCGGTGTTCGTCTGCCGACCGTCAATTTCCAGCTCTTTGATGAGCTTGAGATCCAGATCATCCAGCTTGTTCCGCTGGTTCCCTTTCATCGAGAGGTACCCTCTTGCTTCGCGGGGAAAAGATCCACCCCACTCCGGGGCATTTCACACGGAGAACCCATTCTCCCCTTAAAAGATCCAGAGACCGGCCCCCGTGAACATTGCACCTCACTCGCGCCAGAAGGAGTATGGCCGACTCCGGTACCAGAGCTTGATCTGTTGCCACTGGCCCGCCAGTCCACTGGGGACATACTTCAGGAAAAGGACCATGCCCAATCCCCCGAGGACCAGCTTGAAAGCAACGTGGGCCGGATTGGACCATCGCTCGGGCAAGTGGTCCACAAACCACGGCGTGACATAGTCATTGTTCAGGATTTCCATGAAACCGATGAAGAACACGCCGAGGTATACCCCCAAGATCCGTCCCCTTCCGCCGATGATGATCATGCCGAGGTAGAATATGGAATCCGCGAAGTTGTACTGGCTGGGATTGACGAGTTGCTGTGAATAGCCGTAGAGCCAGCCGGCCAGACCGGCGAAGGAACACCCGATGAAATAAGCCAGAAGCTTGTTGCGGTAGATGCCGATGCCGCTGACCTCGGCGGCCAGCTCATTATCCCGGATAGCCACGAAGATCCGGCCTGTATTGGACCGCTGGATGTTCAGGGTGATGAAAGAGGCGATGACCACCATCACCGCCGCGAGAAGGTACATGTTCGTATCTTGAGAGAAGTCGATTCCGCCCAGGGTGAGCGGATGCTTCGAGAGCGAGATACCGGTAAAGCCGCCCGTCACATCATCCCATGACCGGTAGCGGATAATCCACATCGTGATCTCGAACGAGGCCAGTGTGGCGATGGCCAGATAGAAGCCTTTCAACCGCAGCGCAGGCAGACCGAAAAGCATTCCCCAGATCCCGCCGGCCAAGATGCACGCCGGGAGACAAAGCCAGCCGTTCACATCATAGCGGCTTGCCAGAATGGCCAGTGTGTAGGCTCCAGCGGCCTGAAAGGCCGCTTGCCCGATCGAGATCAAACCGCACAGCCCGAACAGAATATGCAGCCCCAGAACGATGATCGCTGTGATCGAAAGATGGGTGAATTGCGCCAGCCAGTAGGGCGTAGCCACCCACGGGATGAAGACGAGGTAAACAATGAGGACGATCGCCAGCCAGAACCACTGCGTGTGGGTTCGGACGAAGGCCAGTTCCGAGGAATACTTTTCGCTGAAGACTCCGCCTGGTAGCATGGTCAAATCCTTTTAATCCCTCGAGTCCCGAACAGACCCTGGGGCCTGATGATCATTACGGATACCATCAAAACGTACGGGAGAACCGAGCTGAACTGATCCACATGGGGATTGACATAAGATGAGCAAAGTTGCTCGGTCAGGCCGATCAGCAGTGCCGCCGTGAAGGCGCCGGCGATGCTATCGAGACCCCCTAGGAGCACGATGGGGAGGGCGCGGACCAAAACGTATGTGCCCATGCCCCCGGCATCGCTGTAAACGGCGGTATACCGTGATACGAGAATGCCCCCCACTGCCGCAGTGATGCACCCCACAATCCATGCGATGGCATAGATCTGTTTCACGTTGATCCCCAAGCTCTGGCTGATCACGTTGTCCTCCGAGACGCACCGCATCGCCAGTCCGCTCTTGGTGAACCGGAAATAGAAGACAAAGATGAGGAACAGACAGGTAGCCACGATGAATGAGACGAGGAGCTCCCAGTTGAGGTTGAAACTCCCGATCACATTGATCCGGCCTTGCTCGATGAAACCGGGCTCGGGGATGAAGTCCGGCATGTACTTCTGCTTCCCCTCGAAGACCAGCACGGTGAGACCGTGAAGGACGGTGAACCCCAGCATCAATGTAGCCAGAAAGGTTTTCAGTTCATCATGGCCGATCATGCCCTTGAAGAACAGCCAGTGCAGCCCCAAGCCGAATGCGGCGGCGGCCAAGATCAGGATGGGGAGCGCGGCCCATGGGGGGAGATCATAGGGGGACATCAACCACCATGCAAAATAAGTCAGAAACAGCAGAATGCCGCCATGCGCCATATTGAAGATTCGCGTTGATTTGTACACCACCACGATGCCCAGCGCGGCCAGCGAATACACCCCCCCCCAGATCAGCCCCGTGACGATGGTGCGGACCGCCTTCTCGATGCTGGAATCGGAGAGCGCCAGGGTGATGTAGAGGGCGGCGATGATCACAGCCGCCATGATCAGGGAAAACGGGATCAGGAAGGATCGGTTGCGGAGCCTTTCCAGCACAATGCGGATGCTTGCTCCCGGAAGCGCGGCCAGCCTCCTGATGATGTATTTTTCCTGGTCCATCTGTTCCATGTGCGTCAGGCCCCTTGACTGAATGATCCCTTTCTGAAGCTAGCCGGCGCCGTTCGGCTCGCTCAGGGTAATGCCCGAATCCACGAATCCCTTGATCACCTTCAGATTCACTCCGAGGGCTTGAAGGAACTCAACGGTTTCCTTCTTGGGTGATCCCCCTGCGGAGTAGGCCACCCGGATTCGATTCAACCCGTGCTTATCCCTGAGGCAACGGAGCAAAATGAACTCCAGAACGAGGGCCAGAATTCCTTCCCGAATAGATAGCTTACGGGCCGTGCCCCCTTCGTGGAGCTTCTTATTCAGGGAAAGACACCGCCGGAAGAGCGCTTGCTCCATCTTGGAGCTGCGGGCCATGTTCATCTCGATCGCCGCCGCCAGACTCTCCCACAGGTGAGCCGGATAGGTCATGCTATGGGGCGAGATCTCCCGGAAATCCGAAAACGCCGTCTCCACACCCTCCGCGAAATTCAGCCGCTGACCGGTGATCAGGGAGATACAGTATCCCAGCACCTGCTCGAACAGCCATCCGGGATAGACGAGCGATACATACTCGTGATTGGAGCCCACCGGGTTCTGAGCGATGATCGTTTCAGCGGCCGAAATCAGGAACCGATGCGTCGCGGGCACCTCCTCCGGGGTCCCCTCTTTCTCTGAACGGTACATGATCAATGCCGTGGCATCGGCTTTGGTTCGGGATATGTGCTCTTCGAGGGTGCCGGGGCGGGTGCCGCGGCCGTCATGGCCCTTCTTGATCGCCTCTGAGAGGCTCAACAGCCGGGGATTCTGATAGTGACGCAGACCCTTCTCATCCCAATAGAGGATCTTCTGAACGTACGGGATATCCTTCTCGATTTCGAGGAGCTTATCGACTTGCTCTTGGTCTCGGGCAAGGACCAATTTGGGCCGGGAGACCTCAAGATACGGCTTGAGCGCCGCGGCCGAAAGCGCCGGATTCAGGCCGATCACCCGGCCGCCCGCTGATTGAATCGCCAATTGACTCCAGAACCAAACCACCCCGTTATCGCCCAGAATTGCCACCTTGTCGTCCGATCCAAGGCCTATCACCTGAAGGCCGTAGAAGATCTCTTCCACATTCTGGTAGCAATCGGCCCACGTGTAGATATTCCAGATTCCATGCCGCTTCTTGCGCAGGGCGATCCGCCGCTTGCCCCACATTCGATAGTTGCGGAGCAAAAGCTTGGGGAGGGTATCTTCATCACCTCTCATCGGAGAGGCGGCCGCTGTTTTCTCTCTTTCTTCAGACATCCGTCCAGATTCCGCAGAAAATCTTGAACCGCTTTGACTTGGGCAGTACGGGCTCATGGGGAAACGCCATCGGCATCGCTCGCCTCACACGATGCCGACCCTGAGAAGATGGGGCCTGCCGCGAGGAAATATCCCCTTAGGTTTGAGCACAGGAATCGTCACTTGCGGCCTTGCTCTCAGCATTTTGCGGAATTCTAACATTCGGCCGCGGCGGTTGTCAAGTTGAACGGAAAGCCAGTTTTCAATGCGACTGGCCGCCTTCCGAGGCGCGGGGAAGGCTCCGGCTGATCGTTTCGGTCACGATGTATGTGATCCGGGTAGTCTGGATCTTCCAGCCGGTCTCCTCTCTGATATACGTATCCTCGTAGGTGGCCCAGATGTGCATCACGATGCCGGCGTCGGTATAATTCATGTAGTTGTAGAAGCCCCACCGTCCTCTGGCACTCCCCTTCCCGGTGATCTCGATCTCGGGATTGAATCCCTGATGGATGCTGATGAGGTCCTTGCGGCCCATGTTCTCTCTCAAAAACCTTACAATCGCCTCTCGGCCCTGAAGCTGAATTCCCGGACCGTAATCGGCAAAAGCATCAGCGGCAAAACATGAGCCGATCTCGTCCATGAGCTTCCGGTCGTTGCAACGCCAGTACCGGTGTTTGAGTTGCTTGATTTCCTCGATCGCGTAAAGGACCTCGGCTTTCTCGGCGGCGCTCGGTTCCATCATCGGCGATTCTCCTTTCCTGAAGTGATGCAGCCGGTCGGTTTGCGGGATTCTATCATCGGGCAGTGGCGGTGTCAAGCGATTCCCTTGAAACCCGAGAAGAGCGGTTGAAGAAGCGCATGCCCGAACACCTCTTAAGCCGGGGAATTGGGGGTACCCCCCAAAAAACCTTTGGGCGGGTGAGATCGAAGAATCCGGATCGTTCGGTGAAGGCTCAAAGCGGAATCGCCCTTTTCGGGTTGAAATAGCACCTTCCGGCCGGTAAACTAGGTCCAAAGCCTGCGGAGGGCTGGGAGCGAGGGCCGGCGAATCGGCCTTTCGAGTGGATGAGCCAGTGGAGATGATACTTCTGGGGATCGTTGCCGCGCTTCTGGTGATCTCCATCGGCCTTCTGTATGTGGCATGGAGAAAATCGCTCCGGGGTGCGGATGGCCTCGAGCGCACGATCCGCGAGGAATTCCGGGCGCTTCGAGAGGAATCGGCACGGGCGGCGCGGGAACTTCGGGACGAGATCGGGGCGGGGCAACGGGCTTCGGCCGAGAGTCTGTCCCGAACGCTGGGGGAAAGCGTGGAGCGGGTGCGGTCAACGCTCGATCTTCAGCTCAAATCCCTGCAGGAGAGCAACGAGAAGAAGCTCGAGCAGATGCGGGCCACCGTGGACGAAAAGCTCCAGAGCACACTCGAGAAGCGTCTGGGGGAATCGTTCAAACTGGTGAGCGAGCGATTGGAGGCGGTGCAGCGGGGACTCGGCGAGATGCAGAACCTTGCGGCGGGGGTCAGCGATCTCAAACGGATCCTGAGCAATGTGAAGGCGCGCGGCACTTGGGCGGAGGTACAGCTCGGCGCGCTCATGGAGCAAATCCTCGCCCCGGATCAGTATGCGCGCAATGTGAGTGTCCGGGAGGATTCGCGCGAGTTCGTGGAGTACGCCGTCCGTCTGCCCGGTCCCGATAGCGGCCCTGAGACTCCGGTCTGGCTGCCGATCGATTCGAAGTTCCCGCAGGAGGATTATCTGAGGCTTCTGGAGGCGGCGGAACGCGCCGATCCGGAGGGGACGGAGCGGGCCGCCGCCGCTCTTGCGCGGGCGATCCAAACGGCGGCCAAGGACATCGCGGAGAAGTATATTGCCCCGCCGCGGACGACGGATTTTGCCATCATGTTTCTGCCCACCGAGGGCCTGTACGCCGAGGTGCTCCGTCAGCCCGGCCAAGTGGAGGAGCTCCAGCGGCGGTATCGGGTGGTCATCGCCGGGCCGACCACGCTTGCGGCCATCCTGAGTAGCCTGCGGTTGGGCTTTCAAACCTTGGCCCTCCAGAAGCATTCCCGCGAAGTATGGGAGATTCTGGCCGCCGTGAAGACGGAGTTCGGGAAATTCGGGGAAACGCTGGGGAAGGTAAAGAAGCGGCTGCACGAAGCCTCGGAGGCGATCGAGAGGACGGAGGTGCGGACGCGCGCCATGGAGCGCAAGCTCAGGGGGGTCGAACAACTGCCGGGGGAACGCGCCGAGGAAGTGTTGGAACTGGGCCCGGAGGGGGATGAGAGGGACATTATTTGACATAAAATTGGCCCACGCATCAATCACTAGCGAAGAAGAGAAAAGATGGGGTCGCTTCGGGCGTGTCCTTGGCTCCATCGTGGTAGGGTTCTATTGACAAAGCTTTGGGAGGCCATCGGTATGCCGGTCAGGGGGTTGGAAATGTCCCTCAAGAAAACCCTTTGGGCGGGTGGGTGGGATCGGAGAAGCCGGATTGTTCATGGGGGTGGGGGAATTTCGGGGCAAGGTCTGCGTTTTGGGGCCCCTACGCAAAACTTGACCGGCGCCGGCAAGCCTCCCTATAATGGCAAAGGTGTGGGGTCGGGTGTGTGGGCCTATCGTAACTATTTACATAACAATTATAGTGCGACCCAAATGACATGCGAAGGGAGAGCAACCGATCGTGGCGAAGAAGCGCATCACCAATCCGGCCGACATGCCCGTCGAGGTGTACGACTACTGGCACAAGGTCTGGGCCGACTATCTGAACGAGCACTACCGGCAGAAGTTCCTCGAGGCCGGGTTGGCCGGCCATACCTTCACGGAACGCGTTCCCGATGCCCCCGGCGGCAAAGGCTACTTCAGCTATGGCTACAAGAGTGACGGCACCCTCTATTTCTTCGAGGGCGAGGGGGACGCCGTCATCGAGTATGATTCGTATGCCCTCGGCCTTCAGATGCTCGGGGACCCCAATTGCAGCTTCGGCGAACAGGTCAAGAAGGGCAGAGTCCGCTTTGTGAAAAACGGCAAGGCCTTCGCCAAGATGGCGCCCCTACAACCCCTCCAGAGGGAGGCCTTCCGGGCGGCCATCGAGGCGGCGGAGAAGCATTTCGATATCGAGCTTCCGAAATACTGGTGATTTTATGTCAAGGTTTAGCTTCTTCTTTCACCGGGTGAACCTGAAGATCAAGCGTTTCCTCGGCATTCAGCCCCGATTCCTGTGTGATACGTGCAAGTGGGATTGGCGCAGCGCTTGCCACCACCGCGAAAGGCCCAATGCCATCCAATGTCCCGACTATAAAAAAAGGGGCGGGTGAGCCCGCCCCTTTTTTGTGGTGCCCTTACACGCGTTCGAGGATCATCGCCATC
>DAOTYO010000054.1:0-76534 GCA_034434815.1 Dehalococcoidia bacterium | reverse complement strand
CACGGCGCGGAACACAAGACCGTGAACGCCTATGAGGCGGGGGTTCCTCTCGAAGTGCCGTCCGTTCAGCAGTACAGCAAGGCCCATACCCGGTGCGGAACGGGTTTCTTGCTCATCGTGATGACCCTGGCGATCATCATCTTCGTTTTCACCGGTCAACCGGCGCTCTGGATCCGGGTGCTGGAACGCCTAGCCGTCTTCCCCGCGATTGCCGCTTTCAGCTACGAACTGATTCACCTTGCCGCCGATCACACCGATAGCCCGATCGTTCGGGCGTTGATGCGGCCCGGATTGGCCCTTCAAGCGCTGACCACGAGGGAGCCCGATGCCGGTCAGATCGAAGTGGCCATCGAGGCGCTCAAGGGCGTGATCAAGTCCGAAACCCCTGAGTCCGAGCAGTAGATCGGGAGGGTTGCTTTGCCCGGCCTCTCTCAGCGTTCATCGAGTTTCCGGTAGAAGCACGTGCGATTGCCCGTATGGCAGACCGGTCCGGCCGGGTAAGCCTTGATGAGAAGCGTATCGCGGTCACAATCGATGAGGATCTCTTTGACCGTGAGGTAGTTCCCCGAAGTAGCCCCCTTGTGCCACAGTTCCCGGCGGCTCCGGCTCCAGAACCACGCCTGACCGGTTGCCCGGGTTCGGGCCAGCGATTCCGCGTTCATATAGGCCATCATGAGCACTTCCCCCGTCTCCGCGTGTTGCACGATCGCGGGGATCAGACCCCGGTCATCGAATTTCGGCGCAAGTTCGTTTCCCTCGGAGGAAAGGGCGGTGATGGCTTGACGGAGATCCACGTGGCCGGTGTAGAGCGCTTTCCCCACGATGGCCCCCTCCACCCCGAGGGCCGCAAGCTTCTGAAGGTGGGCGATGGAAGCGATCCCGCCGGCCGCGATCACCGGCAGCGCGGTGAGCGACTTGAATCGCTTGATCTCTTCGAAGTTGGGTTCGGTGAGGGTGCCGTCGCGGGTGATATCGGTGTAGATGAAGCGCCTCACTCCCCGCCGCTCCATTTCCCGCACCGCGGATTCCACGCTCAGGGCGCCCTGTGCTTTCCATCCCCGCCCCCGAACGTATCCCTCTTTGGCATCGATGCTGACGATGATCTTCTCCCCGAACAAGCGGCACGCCTCTTCGATGAGATCGGGGGATTCCAGTGCTGCCGTGCCGAGGATCATTCGCGCCGCGCCCAGCCGTTCCAGAGAGCGAATCGTCTCGATCGTTCGGATGCCGCCCCCGATCTGCACCGGGATCCGAACCGCGGCGATGATCGTCCCGATCACCTCCGGGTTGCAGGGCTTGCCCTCGGCGGCGCCGTCGAGATCCACGAGGTGGAGGCGCCTTGCCCCCGCCGCTTCCCATCGGCGTGCCACGCCCACGGGGTCATCGGAGAAGACGGTTTCCTGAGAGTAATCCCCTTGGTAGAGGCGAACGCATTTGCCGCCCTTCAGATCGATCGCCGGAATGATCTCCATGGTGGTTTCCTTTTTTATACCCGCAAGAGGGCTTTTCTCAGGATTTCGATGGCTTCGTCCACTTCGGCCTTGGTGGTGATGAGCGGGGGCATGAAGCGGAGAGCGTTGGGCTTGACCCGATTGATGAGGAGCCCCAACTCATTGCATGAAGCGACCACAGCGTCGGCGATTTCGCGGTCGAACTCGAGGGCGCACAGGAATCCCCGCCCGCGGACTTCCGTAACGAACGGGAAGGTGGATTTGAGCGCTTCGAGCTTTTCCATAAGATAGGCGCCCGTCTTCCGCACGTTCTCGAGGATGCCGTTCTCGAGGATATAGCGCATGACGGCATATCCCGCGGCGCACGCCAGCGGGTTCCCCCCGAATGTGGACCCGTGCTCGCCCTGAGAAAAGACGGAGGCCTTCTCTTTGGCCAGAAGAGCCCCGATGGGCACCCCGCCGCCCAACCCCTTGGCCAAGGTCATGATATCCGGCTCGATGCCGAGTTGCTCGTAGGCGAAGAGCGTGCCGGTGCGGCCCACCCCCGTTTGAATTTCATCCAGAATCAGCAGAAGCCCGCGCTCATCGCACCATTCCCGCACTTGTTTGAAATAGGCGGTGCAGGGGATGTTGACCCCGCTCTCGCCTTGAATCGGCTCGAGCATCACCGCACAGGTCAATTTGTTGGTGGCCGCGCGGATGGCTTCGATGCTCTCGTATTCCACATTGATGAATCCGTTCGGCAGCGGCACGAAGGGGTCCTGAAACTTGTGCTGACCGGTGGCGGCGATCGCGGCGATGGTGCGGCCGTGAAACGATCCGGTCACCGTGATGATCTCGTAAGCCCCGTTCAGGTGTATCCGCCCGTACTTGCGGGCGAGTTTGAAGGCGCCTTCGTTGGCCTCGGCCCCACTATTGCCGAAGAACACCCGGTCAAGGCAGCTATGCTGAACCAGAAGCTCGGCTAGTTGCAATTGCGGGATGGTGTAGAATTGATTGGAGACCTGAATGAGCTTGCCCGCCTGTTCCCGGAGCGCGTTCACGAGGACGGGATGGGCATGACCGAGGCAATTGACCGCCCATCCGCCCACGAAGTCGAGGTACCGCTTTCCGTTCTCATCCCATACCCGGACCCCCTCGCCGCGTACGAGAACGATCGGCTGGCGCTTGAAGACGGGCATGAAATATTTCTTCTCGATCTCCGGCCAAGTTGACATAAATTATTACCCTCTGCTCTCTGTCAAAGTGACGAATATAGGGTACCACCATGGGCTTCGGCTTCACAAGGGGTATAGGGCTCCCGAAGAGGCGATTCCGCTTTGTAATCTTCACTCTCCGGGTGAATGAGCTTGATCGCGTCACTGCGGGCCTTTCCCGGAATTCACCCACATGAACGGTCCGGCTTCTCCGCTTCCACCCGCCCCCCCAAAGGGTCTTCTTGGGGGACACCCCCAATCCGCCGGCAGAGAGGGATCTCTGCACTCTCTTCTTCGATCGCTTTTTTGGGGGGGCCGCCGGAGATGCGCTCCGGAATGAAGGGCGTTTTTTGGGGCAGCGGGGGGCCGCAAGGGGGCTTTCGGGGAATTTTCCCCGGCCGGGGGGCGGTGCCCTCTGTGTATAGTTGTGTGATTTATCGACGCCACCGCTTCGGCTTCTTTTAACTGCGGCGGACGGGTCATCCCCGATTGTGGAGGGCCGCTTTGCGGGAAATCCTTTACATGCTTGCCTGTAGTCCCGGGGGTCGGTTTTGTCGGAGGAAATTGAGGGTTTGTCCCGTTTCTCACAAACCGAGGCGAGGGGTAACATTGAGGGCAGTGGGCGCCCCCGTACGAAGGTACCGGGGCTTGAAGAAGATACAATGCGGGAGGTTAGAGACGATGAAAGAAACCCGAGGTGCACGGAAGTCGTGGTTAGGGCTCCGGGGGAAGATCCTTTTGTTCGGGGTGTTGGCGGCTCTGGTGCCGGTGTTGGTGGCATCGCTCATCATCTACTTCCAACACGATCGAGCCGAAGAGGATGTGAATGCAGAGCTGGACAAACTTATCAGCGATAACACGGCGCACATCGCTCGGGATGTGTACGCCATGTGCGAGGCCTCGAACGAACTGATCCAGCAGGAGGTTGACTATAGTCTGAACGTGGCCAGGGATGTTCTGAAGAGGTCGGGGGGAGTGAGCCTTGCGGATGAGACCGTCTCATGGGAAGCGGTGAACCAGTTCACCCTTGCATCGACGCCGGTGACGCTTCCGAAGATGATGATCGGTGATTCGTGGCTCGGCCAGAATAAAGATCTCTCCGTGCCCACCTTGGTGGTGGATGAGACCAAGAATCTGGTCGGTGGGACGTGCACCATTTTCCAGCGGATGAACGCAGCGGGCGACATGCTTCGGGTGGCCACCAACGTCGAGAAGAAGGATGGCACCCGGGGGATCGGCACGTATATTCCGGCGGTGAATCCCGATGGTACGCCCAACCCGGTGGTGGCGACCGTTCTGAAGGGCGAGACGTACCATGGACGGGCGTATGTGGTCAATGCATGGTACATCACGGCCTATGAACCGATGAAGGATGCCGGCGGGAATATCATCGGCATGCTCTATGTGGGCGTCAAGCAAGAGGCGGTGACCGCTCTTCGTGATAGCATCATGGGGATCACGGTGGGCAAGACCGGATATGTGTACGTGATCGGCGGCACGGGGGATCAGCGGGGGCATTACGTGATCTCGAAGAATGGGGAGCGGGATGGGGAGGACATCTGGGAGGCTCAGGACGCCGATGGGCGGTACTTCATTCAATCCATTGTCAATAAGGCCCTTCAGCTCAAGGAAGGCGAAGTGGCCTTCGAGCGGTATCCGTGGAAAAATGAGGGGGAAGCCCAGCCGCGGATGAAGGTTGCGGCGATCACCTATTTTGCCCCGTGGGACTGGGTCATCGGGGCAGGCGCGTATGAGGACGATTTCCGCGATGCCAAGGTAGCGGTGGACAACACGATGAACACATTGCTCTGGTGGGTGGTGATCGGGGGGGCGGTGGTTCTGGGGTTGGTGATCGCAGCGGCGTTCGTGATTTCCCATCAGATGGCCAATCCGCTCAAGAAGCTCGTGCCTGTTGCCGGTGCCGTTGCCAGAGGAGACGTTCATCAGCAAGCGCCGGTGCGATCCGGCGATGAGATCGGAGCGGTGGCGCGGGCGTTCAACGATGTGATCGGATACATGAAAGAAATGGCCACGGCGGCGGATAGGATCTCCGCCGGCGATCTCACCACAAAGATTGAACCCAAGTCGGATCAAGATACGCTGGGCAAAGCCTTTGCCCGGATGATCGAGAACCTGAGCTCCCTCATCGGCAAGGTGAACGCGAATGCCGGCAGTCTCTCGGAGGCGAGTACTCAACTGGCCTCTGCGGCGAACCAAGCGGGGCAGGCCTCTCAGCAAGTGGCGGCCACCAGTCAGGATATTGCCAAGGGGGCAAACCAGCAGGCGACGATGCTCCAGAAATCCGCTTCTATGATGAACGAGCTTGGGAAAGTCGTTGATCAGGTGGCCCGTGGGGCGGCGACCCAATCCACCGAGGTGGCCAATGCGGTGGAGGCGGTGCAGCGGGTGGCGGCGGCCGCAGATCAGGTTTCTCAGAGTGCGGTGGCTGTGGCCGAGAATGCCCAGAGCGCCGCAGGCGAGGCAGAGGCCGGCGCCGAGAAGACGCGCAAGACCGTCGAGGGGATGACCGCTATACAGGCGGCCTTCAATGATACGGCGGATAAGATCATGGAGTTGGGCCGGCGGTCGGAGGAGATCGGCAAGATCGTTGCCGTCATTGACGATATTGCGGCCCAGACCAATCTGCTGGCGCTGAACGCTGCGATCGAGGCAGCCAGGGCCGGCGAACATGGCCTCGGGTTCGCGGTGGTCTCGGACGAGGTCCGGAAGCTTGCCGAACGGACGGCTTCCGCCACCAAGGAGATCGCCGATCTGGTGACGGGCGTGCAGAAGGGCGTGGCCGAAGCGGTCAAAGCCATGCAAGAGGGGAACAATCAGGTCAAGACCGGCTATGCCTTCGCTAATGAAGCGGGAGAGGCCATCGAGCGGATTCAAAAGGCGGTGAAGGAAGTGAGTGAACAGATCGGGCAGATTTCGACCGCTGCGGAAGAGATGAGCGCCTCCGCCGCTGATGTGGCGAAGATGATGGATGCCGTCGGCAATGTGGTGGAACAGAACACGGCCGCGGCCCAGCAAATGTCGGCCCACGGGCAGGAGGTGGGCGCTTCGGTGGAGAATGCCGCCAGTATCGCTCAGCAGAGCGGGGCGGCGACCGAGCAACTCTCCGCCGCAGCCGAGCAAATGGGTGCTCAGGTGCAACAGATCGTCGCCTCATCACAATCTCTGAATGAGATGGCCCGGATTCTGAAAGAATCGGTGGCTCAGTTCAAGGTGCATACCAACGGAAACGGCGCCAAGGAGAAGGTTGCGGTGCAGTAGGGATGGGGAGGGTGCGGCCGCCGGCACGCCGGCGGCCGCACCCCAGAATGCACAACGGAGGAGTAACGATGGCCGCCAATACAACCGACTTGGAACAACTCGTTGTCTTCAGATTGGCCGAAGGTTTGTATGGGATCAACATCGCCAAGGTCAGCGGCATCGAGCGGGTTCAGGATATCACAAAGGTGCCGAAGACCGCGGAGTACGTTGAGGGCATCATCAACCTTCGTGGAAAAGTGATCCCGATCGTTGATTTGCGGAAGCTCTTTTGTCTCCCGCCGAAGGAAAAGACCAAGGATACCCGTATCGTGGTGGTGCATGTCGGCGGTATGCCCATCGGGTGTCTCGTGGATGCAGTGACCGAAGTCCTCCGGATCAGCACGGATTCCGTCGAGCCGCCTTCCCCGATGATCGCCTCCGTATCGGGGGAGGACTATCTTCGGGGTGTTGCGAAACTGCCCAATCGAATGATCCTTCTGATTGACCTTGAAAAAGTGGTCTCGATCGAAAGGCTCCGGCGGGTTGTGGCACAGGCCGAGTTCGCCGATGCGGCGGGAGTGGAGATCGGGTCCACAGATGCCCCGCTCGCGACCTTCTGATCGTTCGCTTCGAAATGCGTGTGAGGGGTTTGAGGCGGTTTTCCGGCTTGCCCCAAACCCCTCTTGATTTCCCCGGCGCCGTCGTGGTGCCGGAGTCCATCCGCCCCCGGGATGCTCTTGCCCTTCCCTCTAAGGCCGCCCGAAGAGGCGATTCCGCTTTGTAATCTTCACACTCCGGGTGAATGAGCTTGATCGCGTCACTATGGACCTTTCCCGGAATTCCCCCACCCCCCATGAACGATCGTGCTTCTCCGATCCCACCCGCCCGCCCAAAGGGTCTTCTTGGGGGACACCCCCAAACCCCCGGCAGAGAGGGATCTCTGCACTCTCTTCTTCGATCGCTCTTTTGGGAAAACGGGGTTACTGTTTTACAGGGGAGACATGCCGTGTTATAATTGAGCGTTTGAAAAAGTCAAATTGAGGTTGGAAAATGGAAGGAAAAGAAAAGAAACAGGCGACCGTTCAAGCGTACCGTCTCCACGAAGGGGACACGGGATCCTCGGAAGTGCAGATCGCGCTTCTTACGGAGAGGATCAATCGCTTGACGGATCATCTCCGGGTCCATAAACATGACTATGCCACGCAGCGCGGCCTGATGATGTTGGTAGGGCAGAGACGGCGGCTCCTCAGATATCTTCGGAAGAGCAATCCTGAGAGTTACAAATCGCTCATCGGCAAGCTCAACATCCGCGAGAGCAGCAGTTAGTCCTTCACAAGCTTGCTGTTCGTTTGAAAGGTTGTTCCATGTCTGAATCAACAGAACTATCGAATGTTTGCCGGATGGAGATTGCCGAACGCACGCTTGCCATCGAGACGGGGAAATTGGCCGGCCAAGCGGGGGGATCGGTCACCGTTCGGTACGGGGATACGGTGGTGCTCGTCACCGCATGCGTGGGGCGGGCCGCGGAAGCTGAGGATCGCGATTTTCTCCCCCTGACCGTGGATTTTGAGGAAAGGCTATATGCGGCGGGCAAGATTCCGGGGAGCTTCTTCCGTCGGGAAGGGCGCCCGGGCCAAGAGGCCACGTTGGCCATGCGGCTTACGGATCGAGCGATCCGGCCGCTTTTTCCCAAGGGGTTCCGGAACGAAGTTCAGGTCATTGCCACTGTGCTTTCCGCCGATCAAGAGAACGATCCCGATGTTCTTCTGATCATCGGGGCATCCGCTGCACTGGGAATATCCCCCATCCCCTTCGATGGCCCGGTGAGCGCGGTGCGGGTGGGGTACATCAATGAGGAATATGTCATCAATCCCACCTTCAGCCAACTGGCCGAGAGCCGTCTCGATCTGGTGGTGGCGGGGACAAAGGATGCGGTGATCATGATCGAAGCCGGGGCCAATCAGGTTCCGGAGAAAGTCATCGTCGAGGCCACCCGGATCGGTCAGGACGTCAATGCGGAGATCTGTGCTGCCCTTGAGCGGTTCATTCAGGCCAATGGCAAACCGAAGATGAGCTTCACGCCGCCGGCTCCCAAGGTTGATCTCTCGGAGCGGGTGGCCGAAGCGGCGCACGCCGTTTTCCCTGAAGGTTTGGTGGGATTGGATCGGGCCGAACGCGAAAGGCGGCTCGAGGAGGTTCGGGCGAAGCTTGCTCAGGACCTCGGGCAAACGTGTTCCGCGGCGGAGATCAGTCATGCCGTGGATGCATGGCTCAAGAAGGAGGTGCGCTCGCTCGTTCTTGAAAAGGGTATCCGGATCAGTGGGAGGAAACTGACCGAGATCCGGCCCATTACCTGTGAAGTGGGGCTCCTGCCCCGCACCCACGGTTCGGGCCTTTTCACCAGAGGACAAACGCAGGTCCTCACCATCACCACCCTTGGCTCTCTCCGGGAAGAGCAGATTGTGGATAGCATCAGTCCGGAAGAGACCAAACGGTACATGCACCATTACAACTTCCCTCCCTATAGCACGGGGGAGGTCAAGCGGTTGGGGACGGGCCGGCGGGAGATCGGGCACGGGGCACTCGCGGAGCGTGCTTTGCTTCCCGTCATTCCCAGCGAAGAGGCATTCCCGTATACCATTCGCCTTGTCTCGGAGGTGCTGAGCTCCAACGGGAGCACCTCGATGGCCAGCGTATGCGGAAGTACCCTTTCCCTCATGGATGCCGGAGTCCCCATCAAGGCGCCGGTTGCCGGTGTCGCCATGGGATTGGTGACGGGGGAAGGCGGCAAATTCGCCATTCTCACGGATATCGAAGGGGTCGAGGACTTTTTCGGAGACATGGATTTCAAGGTTGCCGGCACTGCCGAGGGGATCACCGCCCTTCAGATGGATATCAAGATCCGAGGGATCACATACGAGATCATGGAGGCGGGCTTGGCGCAAGCGCGGGAAGCAAGGCTTTTCATCCTCGGGCGGATGAAGGAGACGATTGCGGCCAGCCGTCCCGAGGTGAGCAAGTACGCCCCCAAGATGACCCGGATCACGATCTCCACCGAAAAGATTCGAGACGTGATCGGCCCCGGCGGCCGGATGATCAAGTCCATCACCGAAGAGACCGGTACCACGATCGATATTGCCCAAGACGGGACCGTGACCATCGGGGCGCCCAACGATGAGGCGGCACAGAAAGCCCTGAGCATTATCGAGGGGCTGACGCGGGAGCCGAAGGTGGGTGATATCTACACCGGCAAGGTCACCTCCATCACGAGCTTCGGGGCTTTCGTGGAGATCCTTCCGGGACGAGACGGTCTGGTCCATATCAGTGAGCTTGAGAACTATCGGGTGGCCTCGGTGGAAGATGTGGTCGCCGTGGGCGATGAGGTCACGGTGATGGTCATCGGGATCGATCCTCAAGGGAAGATCAAGCTTTCCCGAAAGGCCGTATTCGGGGGTGGGGCGGGTGCACCGCCGGCCCCTGAAAAGTCCGGGGCGCGCCGTCCGCCGTCTCCGCCTCCCAAGAAACCCTCTCCTCATAAATCGGGCCCTCCGCGCCGGTAGGGGGTATTCTCATGGAGCCTATCTCGGTCTTGGTTCATGGAGCGTTGGGCAAGATGGGTCAGGCGATCTGTGCCGCCGTGGCCCGTGATCCCGAACTCCGGCTCGTGGGGGGGGTGGATATCAAGGCGCGGGCCGACCGGATGTTGCTCCCCGAAGGACTCGGGGAGATCCCCCTTTCCGCCGATTTGAAAGCCCTCATAGATCGTGTTTCCCCTCGGGTGATGGTGGATTTCACCCAGCATGAGGCGGTGATGCCTGCGGCGCGGATCGCAACGGCGCATGGCGTCCATCTTGTCATCGGGACCACCGGCCTCTCGGAAGCCGATCTTGCGGAGATCGATGCCCTGACCCGCACGCATGGTGTGGGGGCGGTGGTCGCGGCCAACTTTTCGCTGGGGGCGGTCTTGATGATGCACCTTGCCAAGATCGCCGGAAAGTATTTCGATTACGCCGAGATCATCGAGATGCATCATGAGCAGAAGTTGGATTCTCCTTCGGGCACAGCGGTGGCCACCGCCCGAGGCATGTTCGAAGCCAGAGGGCGCAGGCCGTTCATCTACCCGCAGACTCGAAAGGAATCCCTTCCGGGGGCGCGGGGAGCGGTGTTCGAGGGGATCGCGTTACACAGCGTGCGTTCCCCCGGATATATGGCCCATCAAGAGGTGATTTTGGGAGGCCCGGGGCAAACGCTCAAGATCCGGCACGATCAGATCAGTCGGGATGCCTTTGGGCCGGGAGTTATCCTCGCCATCAAAGAGGTGGTAAAATCAAAGGGTTTGATTGTGGGCCTAGATGGACTTCTGGGCCTTTAGGAGGTATCGAAACATATGGCAGCGGGACTGAGAGTGGCAATTCTGGGGGCGACGGGGTTGGTGGGGCAAGAATTCATCAACGTTCTCAGACAACGCAAGTTCCCCATATCTTCGCTTCGGCTTCTGGCTTCGGAGGTATCGGCAGGGAAGAAGATCCGGGTTGGGAAGGAAGAGCTTGAGGTTGAGGAAGCTACCCCGCAATCGTTCGAGGGGATTGATCTTGCGCTCTTCTCCGCCGGTGGCGATGTGAGCAAGGTTTTTGCGCCTATCGCCGCCCGTTCCGGAGCGGTGGTGGTGGATAACAGCGCGGCATGGCGCATGGAGCCCGATGTGCCTCTTGTGGTCCCGGAGGTCAATCCGGACGATGTGAAACTGCACAAAGGGATCATCGCCAACCCCAATTGTTCCACGATTCAGATGGTGGTGGCGCTCTATCCTCTTCATAAGGTGAATCCCATCAAGCGGATCATCGTGGATACGTACCAATCCGTCTCCGGCACCGGCAAGGCGGCGATGGAGGAGCTTTCGGTTCAGGCCAAACAGGTGCTGAACGGTCAGAAGACCGTGCCGCACGTTTATCCCCATCAGATCGCTTTCAATCTTCTGCCGCACATCGATGTGTTCCTTGGCAACGGCTATACGAAGGAAGAGTGGAAGATGGTTCAGGAGACCCGGAAGATCATGCACGCGCCGGAGATAGCGATTTCCGCCACGTGTGTGCGGGTGCCGGTGTATATCGGCCACAGCGAAGCGGTGCACGTCGAGTTCACCCGGCCCATGACGCCCGAAGAAGCGCGGGCGATCTTGAGCAAGGCGCCCGGGGTGAAGGTTGTGGATGATCCGGATGTCAACATGTATCCGGTCCCGATTGCAGCGGCGGGCCATGATGATACGCTGGTGGGGCGAATCCGGTCGGATAACTCGCATCCGAATGGCCTTGCCATGTGGGTGGTGGCGGATAATCTGCGCAAGGGAGCGGCACTCAACGCGGTTCAGATCGCGGAAGTCATGCTGAAGCAAGGCCTGCTCCCCGCCAAAGGAGCACACCGATGAATTTACCCGGCCGTCTCCTCACCGCTATGGTGACCCCCTTTGATGAGAAGGGGGAGGTGGACTATGCCCAGGCCCGGAAGCTTGCCCGGGCGCTCATCGAGTCGGGGAGCGATGGGGTGGTGGTGGTGGGCACGACGGGGGAATCTCCGACAACCCTTCGAGAGGAAGAGGATCGGCTTTTCGCCGAGATCAAAGAGGAGATCGGGGGGCGGGGTTGGGTGATCGCCGGCACCGGGAGCAATAGCACGGCGGAGGCCTTGCAGGCCACTCGGGCCGCCGAGAGGATCGGCGTGGATGGGGTTCTTTTGGTGGTTCCGTATTACAACAAACCCTCTCAAGAGGGGTTGTATCAACACTTCAAGACCATCGCCGCAAGCACCCGCTTGCCGTGCATCCTCTACAATGTTCCGGCACGAACGGTCACCGATATGTCCACCGAGACGGTCATCCGCTTGAGCCGGATCGACAACATCATCGGCCTGAAGGAGGCCAACGGCAAGCTCGATCATATCGCCAAGGTGATCAGTAACACGAAGAAGGACTTTCTCGTTTACAGTGGGAACGACAGCGATACCCTTCCCATTCTGGCCATCGGCGGGTACGGGGTGATCAGCGTGGCCTCACACTTGGTGGGCAAACAGATCAAGGAGATGATCGAGCATGCTGTGGCCGGAAGAATCACCGAGGCGGCCCGGATCCATCGCCATCTTCTGCCGCTCTTCGACGCGATGTTTGTCGTTTCCAATCCCTGTCCCGTGAAGTATGCGCTCAATCATATCGGATTCCGGGTAGGCTTGCCCCGTCCTCCGTTGGTTCCGCCGGACGATAAGTCGGCGGCCCTCATCCGGGATACGCTCGCCAAGTATCACATCGATCTGCCCCTGAGGTAGCCGGGGAAAGCGGGGGCGATTTGCTTCGGTTTCCCTTCGGCGAGGGCGGGGACTCCCCTTTTCAGAAACGATCGTTTCCTTGACACGCTTCCGGGGGTATACTATAGTCTAACAACGGTTACATATTCTTCGAAGAAACATTATACGATCGCGGTCACGTTCGCGCGGGTCGGTGTTCCCGAATACGCGGTCGTAACGGCGGAAGGAGAATTCCATGAGAAGTGATGTGGTCAAGCGAGGCATCGAGCGGGCGCCCCACCGGTCGCTGTTGCGAGCGCTCGGGTGTGGAGACAGTGAGATTGAGGCCCCGTTTGTGGGGATCATCAATAGTTACACCGATATCATCCCCGGGCACATGCATCTACGGATGATCGCGGAAGCGGTCAAACAGGGTGTGTGGAGCGCGGGCGGGGTTCCGTTTGAAGTGAATACCATCGGGATTTGCGATGGCATTGCCATGAATCACGCCGGGATGCGGTTCAGCCTCCCCAGCCGCGAACTCATTGCCGATTCCGTGGAGGTTGTGGTTCAGGCCCATGCCTTCGATGCGCTGGTCTTCATTCCCAACTGCGATAAGATCATCCCCGGCATGCTGATGGCGGCGGCGCGGCTCAATATCCCTTCGATCTTTGTGAGCGGCGGTCCCATGCTCGCCGCCCGTTGGGAGGGGGAGAAATCCATCGATCTCAACAGCATGTTTGAGGGGGTGGGGAAGGTCAACTCCAAGCAAATGACCGAAGAAGAGCTTCTCGAGATGGAGCGGCGGGCCTGCCCGACCTGCGGGAGTTGCGCCGGCATGTTCACTGCAAATACCATGAACTGTCTGACCGAGGCTCTGGGCATGGGGCTCCCCGGCAACGGAACCATCCCCGCCGTGGATTCGCGCCGGATCATCTTAGCGCGTGAGGCGGGGAAGAAGATCATGGAGCTCTTCCGGAAGAATATCCGGCCCCTCGATATCCTCACTCAGGATGCCGTGCGCAATGCCTTTGTGACCGATACGGCGATGGGGGGCAGCAGTAATTCGGTTCTTCATCTTCTGGCCATTGCCTCTGAAGCGGGCATCACCTTTCCGCTGGAGACGATCAATAAGATCAGCGAGGGGACGCCGCATATCGCCAAGCTCAGTCCCGCCGGCGCCCACCATATCGAGGATCTCGATTTTGCCGGCGGCATCCCGGCCCTGATGAAAGAGCTCGGAGATCTTCTGCGGCTTGATGTGATGACGGTCACGGGAAAATCCCTGGGGGAGAACCTCGCCAATGCGAAGAACCGGGACTCGAACGTGATTCGCTGGCGGCAGACGCCCTATTCGAAGCGCGGCGGGCTCACCATTCTGTTTGGAAACCTCGCCCCCGATGGTGCGGTGGTCAAGAGCGCGGCCGTGGCCCCGGAGATGATGGTGCACAAGGGCCCGGCCCGGGTCTTCGATTCCGAGAGTGCGGCTACACAGGGGATCATGAGCGGATCCGTTCAGCCGGGCGATGTGGTGGTCATCCGCTATGAAGGGCCCAAAGGGGGGCCCGGCATGCCGGAGATGCTCACCCCGACTTCGCTGATCACCGGCATGGGTTTGGGGGATAAAGTGGCCCTCATCACCGATGGGCGGTTTTCCGGTGCCACTCGCGGGGCTTCCATCGGGCACGTTTCTCCCGAAGCCGCCGAGCGCGGCCCCATCGCTGCTCTCAAGGACGGCGATATAATAAGGATTGATATCCCCGGTTGCAAGCTCGATGTGGAATTGAGCAAGGCGGAGATCGAGAGGCGGCTGGCCGCTCTTGGCGAGTTCAAGCCCAGGGTTCGAAGCGGCTATCTGGCCCGATATATTGATAAAGTGACCTCGGCAAGCACCGGTGCTGTCTTCAGGAAGTAGAATTCTCCGGGGGGCACGAATGAAACTTAAGGGTGCACAGATCCTCTGTGAATCGCTTATTCGGGAGGGGGTGGAGGTTATCTTCGGTTTCCCCGGGGGAGCTGTGTTGCCGCTCTATGATACCCTTCCCCAGTACCCCAAGCTTCGCCATATTCTGGTGCGCCATGAGCAGGGGGCGGCTCATGCGGCCGATGGCTATGCCCGAGCTACGGGGAAGGCGGGGGTCTGTTTTGCCACCTCCGGCCCCGGGGCCACCAATCTCGTCACCGGCATCGCCAATGCCCATCTCGATTCGGTGCCCATGGTAGCGGTGACCGGTCAGGTCGCTCGCCCTTTCATCGGCAAGGATGCTTTCCAAGAGATTGATATCACCGGCATCACTGTTCCCATCACCAAGCACAACTATCTGGTGACCAAGGCGGATGATCTGGCGGCGATCGTCAAGGAGGCGTTCTATCTTGCCCAGACGGGCCGGCCCGGGCCGGTGTTGATCGATATCCCCAAGGACGTGTTCGATGAGCAGGCCAATTTCACCTATCCGACACGGGTCGATATCCCCGGCTACGAGCCGAGGATTGAGGGCCATCCCCTGCAGATCAAGAAGGCGGCCAAGCTCATTAATGAAGCCAAATGGCCGGTGATCCTCACCGGGCGCGGAGTGATCATCTCAAGGGCGTATGCCGAGCTCAAGGAACTTGCGGAAAAAGCGCAGATACCGGTGATCCACACGCTTCTCGGCATCAGCTCGTTCCCCGGAAGTCATGTCCTGAGCCTTGGGATGTTGGGAATGCATGGGGCCGCATGCGCCAATCTGGCGATTGATGAAGCGGACCTGATCATCGCCATCGGGATGCGCTTTGACGATCGGGCGACGGCCAATGTATCGAGATTCGCGACCCGTGCCCAGATCATCCACATTGATATCGACCCGGCGGAGATCGGCAAGAACGTCAAGACCGTTGTGCCCATCGTGGGGGATGCCCGGACCGTGCTTTCGGCCCTGAACAAACACGTGGAGGCGCGATCGCGGGTGGAGTGGATCCGCCGCATCGAGGAGTTGCGCCGGCTGCATCCTTCCACGCAAATCCGGGAGACCGATGAGCTCCTGCCGCAGTACGTGATCCGGCAGATTTTCGAGGTGACCGAGGGTAAAGCGACCATCGTCACCGGCGTGGGCCAGAATCAGATGTGGGCCGCCCAGTACTATTGCTACGATCGGCCGAACAGCTTCATCTCGTCGGGGGGACTGGGTACGATGGGGTTCGAGCTTCCGGCCGCTATCGGTGTCAAGGTGGGCCGCCCGGACGAGACGGTCTGGATGGTGGCCGGGGATGGTGGTTTCCAGATGACGGTCCAAGAGTTGGCCACCATGGTGCAAGAGAATCTGGCCGTGAAGATGGCCATCATGAATAACGGATACCTTGGCATGGTGCGGCAGTGGCAGCAGCTTTTCTACGGGCGGCGGTATGTGGCCACGCCGCTTCTCGGGCCGGATTTCGTGAAGCTTGCCGATGCCTATGGGATTCCGGCGGTGCGGGTGGTGAGCAAGACGGAGGTGATTCCCGCCATCCGCCGGGCCATGGATACGCCCGGGCCGTTCTTGATCGACTTCCGGATCGAGCCGGAAGAGAACGTCTACCCCATGGTAGCGCCGGGAGCCGCCATCGCGGAGATCATGGAAGCCCCACCCTGCGAGCAGGCCCCCCTTGGCGGTAAATAGAGGGAGACGGAGGGTGAAATGACCACCATGAAACATACGCTCACCATGCTGGTTCAGGATAAGCCCGGTCTCCTCAACCGAGTCACAAGCATGATCCGGCGGCGGAATTTCAACATCGATAGCATTGCCGTGGGGGCTTCGGCCGTTGAGGGGTTCTCACGCATGGTGCTCGTGGTCGATGGGGCCACAACGGCTGTGGAGCAAGTCCGCAAGCAGCTCGATAAGATCATCGGTGTGGTCAAGATCACCGATATCACGGACTCGGATGTGGTGGCCCGCGAGCTGGCGCTGGTGAAGGTGGAGGCTTCTCCCGAGACCCGAAGCGAGATCATTCAGCTCACCAACATCTTCCGGGGCAACATGCTCGATGTCACCCCCGATTCGATCATCATCGAAGTCACCGGCGATGAGGATAAGGTCAATGCCATGATCGAGCTTCTCAAAGGGTTCGGCGTCATCGAAGTGGCCCGCACCGGCCGGGTGGCGATGACGCGGGGAGTTCTGGGCCCCCTCAAAAAGCCCGGGCAGGAGAAGCCGAAGGCGAAGAGGATCAAGAAGGCGGCCTCCCGAAAAGAGGAACCGCCTGTTTCCTGAAAAGTATATCCGGGAGGCCTTTTCTGATTACCCTCGAAGGTGGAGCCCGGATCAAATGTAATGCATCACTGTAGAAAGAAAAGGAGGAAATATGGCGATCATCTATTACGAGAGGGATGCGGATCTCGGCTTGCTCAAAGGCAGGACGGTGGGGATTGTGGGCTTCGGGAGCCAGGGGCATGCCCATGCCCAGAACCTTCGCGATAGCGGGGTCTCGGTGGTCGTCGCCGAGCTTCCCGGGAGCGACCCGTGGAAGAAGGCGGAGGCCGCCGGAATGAAGGTGCTTCCCGCTGCCGAGGCCGCGCAGAGGGCGGATATCATTGTCATGCTCGTTCCGGATACCCTTCAACCCCGGGTTTACCGGGACTCGATCGAGAAGCACCTCACGGCGGGCAAGATGCTCATGTTCGCTCACGGCTTCAACATCCACTTCAATCAGATCGTCCCGCCCAAGAATGTGGACGTGACCATGATCGCCCCCAAAGGGCCCGGCCCCATGGTTCGTCAAACGTATCTCGAGAAGATCGGCATACCGGCGCTTGTGGCCGTTCACCAAGATGCCACCGGAAAGGCCAAGGATATCGCCCTTGCCTATGCAGCGGGGATCGGGTGCGCGCGGGCCGGGGTCATTGAAACTACCTTCGCGGAGGAGACCGAGACCGATCTCTTCGGGGAGCAAACGGTCCTCTGCGGCGGGATCTCGGCTCTCATCAAGACCGCCTTCGAGACGCTCGTGGATGCGGGCTATCAACCGGAGATCGCCTACTTTGAGGTTTGCCATGAGCTGAAGCTGATCATTGATCTTATCTACAAGGGCGGCCTCAAGTTCATGCGCGAGTCTGTGAGCAATACGGCCGAGTACGGCGATTATACCCGCGGGCCGCGCGTGATCAACGATAGCGTCCGCGAGGAGATGTGGAAGATCCTCGAGGAAATTCAGAACGGCACCTTTGCCCGGGAGTGGATTCTGGAGAATCAAGCCGGATGCCCCTCGTTCAATGCTTACCGCCGAATGGAAGCTGAGCACGAGATCGAAGAGGTGGGCGCCGAGCTCCGGGCGATGATGCCTTGGCTTAAGAAATAGAACTGCGAGCGGTGTCAGCGGGCCGACGTCGGGCCGCTTTCCCTTCTGACCTTGGATATCTCCCCTGCATCTCCTTTTACAGGGATCGAGGGATGCAGGGGATTTTGGGTCGGACGGGTTGTGAAATGAAACCCCGGAGGATTGGGAAGGCACGGGCTCGACCGGTTGTGCCCGAGGGTTCCCCGTCCTAGCTTGGAGAGGGGATGAGGTCGACAGCCATGGACAAGATCATCATATTCGATACCACGCTTCGCGATGGCGAGCAATCCGCCGGTGCGGCCCTCAACATCGAGGAGAAGATCGAGATCGCCCGGCATCTGGAGAAGCTGCGGGTGGATGTGATCGAAGCGGGTTTTCCCATCGCTTCGCCGGGCGATAAGGAAGCGGTGCGGCGCATCGCCAAAGAGATCCGCGGGTGCTGTGTGTGCGGATTGGCCCGTGCCCAGCCGCAGGATATTGACGCCGCATGGGAGGCTGTTCGGGAGGCCCAGAATCCCCGCATTCACGTTTTTCTGTCGTCTTCGGAGATCCACATTTCCCATCAGCTCCGTAAGACCCGCGAACAGGTGCTCGAACAGGTTCGAGCGATGGTGGCGCGGGCCAAGGGATATCTCGAGAACGTCGAATTCTCCCCCATGGATGCCACCCGCACGGATCCGGCGTTTCTCTATCAGGTGCTTCAGACGGCCATCGAGGCGGGGGCGACCACCGTGAATATTCCGGATACGGTGGGTTACACCATCCCGTGGGAATTCTGCAAGCTCATCGATGGCATCGTAGAAAACGTCCCCAATATCCACCGGGCGATCATCAGTGTTCACTGCCATAATGATCTGGGCCTTGCGGTGGCCAATAGCCTTGCGGTGCTCGATCACGGCGTCCGTCAGGTGGAGTGCACCGTCAATGGGATCGGCGAGCGGGCGGGGAACGCTTCGCTCGAAGAGATCGTGATGGCGATCAAGACCCGTCAGGATTTGTTGCCGTATACCACCAACATTGATACCACCCGTATCTACAAGACGAGCCGCCTTGTGAGCGATCTCACCGGCATGTTCGTTCAGCCCAACAAGGCCATCGTGGGCGCCAATGCCTTCCGCCATGAATCCGGCATCCATCAGGACGGGGTGATCAAAGAGCGCACCACCTACGAGATCATGGATCCGGCTTCGATCGGGATCTCCGGCTCCACCCTTTCGCTCGGAAAACTGAGCGGACGGCATGCCTTCCGCAAACGGCTGGAATCGCTCGGTTATGCGCTGAGCGATGATGAGCTGAACCGGGCCTTTGCGGCGTTCAAAGACCTCGCGGATAAGAAAAAGGAGATCACCGACCGCGATATCGAGGCGCTGGTCGCCGAGGAACTGCGGACCGTCTCCGAGACCTATCATCTGGAGCAAGTGCACGTTTCATGCGGCGAGCCCAGCATTCCCACCGCCTCGGTCAAGCTCACCGGCCCGAACGGGGAAATCTTGGCCGATGCGGCCCAAGGGACAGGCCCCGTGGATGCGGTGTACAAGGCCATCAATCGCCTTGTTCACGTTCCCAACAAGCTGACGGAGTTCAGCGTGAAATCGGTCACGGCGGGAATCGATGCCATCGGGGAAGTCACCATTCGGATCGAGAGCGAGGGGAAGAGCTATTCCGGCCGCGGCGCCCATACGGATATCATCGTGGCCAGTGCCCGAGCCTATATGAATGCCCTGAACCGATTGCTTGCGGCAAGGAAATCGTGAAGATATGAACGGCACGGAGCCGATCGAACACCTGACGGAACTCGACGCGTTTCTGCGCCTCTGTTTGGCCGCGATCCTCGGCATGGGCATCGGCTTGCAACGGGAGTTGGCGGGCAAGCCGGCGGGGCTGCGGACTCATGGCCTAATCTGTATGGGTTCGACCCTCTTTACCATCGTCTCCATCAACTTCGGTGGCCCCGCCTATTCGGATCCTTCGCGAATTGCCGCCGGTATCGTGACCGGCATCGGTTTCCTTGGCGCCGGTGCCATCCTTCGGGATGAGCGAGGGAAGATCGCCGGGCTTACCACGGCGGCGAGCATCTGGTCTATCGCCGGTATCGGGATCGCCATTGGTCTGGGGGAATTCGTCATCGGTGCCGGATGCGCTGCTCTGACGGCGGTGATTCTAGCGATCCCCAAGATCCGGGGGGACTAAGGGGGAAAGAGGCAAGGGAATGCCCCCTTTCAGATCGACCGCTAAGGCGTGTTTCCTCTCCCATTCTCGGCATGGGGTGCGAGGCACCTTCTCTTTGGAAGGAGTTTACGATCCATGAACATCGTGGAAAAGATCCTTGCCGCCCACGCCGGCAAGGACCGCGTTTGGCCGGGTGAACTCGTGAACGTTCGGGTGGATATCGTTCTGGCCAACGATATCACCGCCCCCATCGCCATCCGGGAATTCGAGCGGATCGGTGTGAAGAAGGTTTTCGATCCGGCAAGGGTGGTCATGGTGGCCGACCATTTTGTTCCCAACAAGGATATCCCCTCCGCTCAGCAGACCAAGATGATGCGGGATTTCGCGCGGGCTCAAGGGATCGTCTATTTCGATGTGGGCGAGATGGGGATCGAGCATGTGCTTCTGCCCGAAAAGGGGCTCGTGCTCCCCGGTGATGTGATCGTCGGCGCCGATTCTCATACGTGCACGTATGGCGCATTGGGCGCATTTGCCACCGGCATGGGGTCCACCGATATTGCCGCCGCCATGGCCACGGGAGAGATCTGGATGAAGGTTCCCCCCACGATCAAGTTTGTGTATCACGGCAAGCTCCAGAGATGGGTGGGGGGAAAAGACCTCATCCTCCATACGATCGGGGATATCGGGGTGGATGGGGCGCTCTACGCGGCCATGCAGTTCGAAGGAGAAGCGATCGAAACCCTTTCCATGGACGGACGTTTCACCATGGCCAACATGGCCATCGAGGCGGGAGCCAAGGCGGGCATCTTCCGGGTGGATCGGACGACTCTCGATTATGTTCGGCCCAGGGCCAAGCGGCCCTTCACCGCTGTCGAGCCCGATCCCGACGCCTCCTATCAGAAAGTCGTCGAATACGATGCTTCCAAGATCGAGCCTCAGGTGGCCTTTCCTCATGTTCCCTCCAACACGAGACCGCTCAGCAAAGTGGGCCATGTCCCCATTGATCAAGCGGTAATCGGGAGTTGCACCAACGGGCGCCTCGATGATCTCATCGTCGCCGCGAACATTCTCCGGGGCCGCAAGGTGGCCGAAAATGTGCGATGCATCATCATCCCCGGCTCGCCGCAGGTGTATCTAGATGCGCTCAGAATGGGCCTCATCGAAGCCTTCATCGAGGCCGGTGCGGCAGTGAGCACCCCCACCTGTGGCCCTTGCCTCGGAGGGTACATGGGCATCCTCGCCGAAGGGGAACGGTGCATCTCCACCACCAATCGCAACTTCGTGGGGCGGATGGGGCATGTGAAATCGGAGGTGTACCTTGCAAACCCCGCCGTGGCCGCGGCGAGCGCCGTATTGGGGAGGATCGGGGGGCCGGGGGAGCTTCTTGCATAGGGTCATCCCTTTTTCTCTCCCTCGATAAGGGGGTCGAAGTTTGTTTCCCTTGGAGACAGAGGGGGAAAGAACGGGCCAACGATGAAATACTCCGGGGCCCATCTCGGGCGGGTATTCGTGATCCGACTTGAACATGGCGATAAGCTCCCCGCCGCCATCGAGAGCTTTGCCGCCGAACACGGCGTTCTCCGGGGGCTGTGCGTCCTTGTGGGCGGAATCAATGATGGCGGACGGATCGTTGTCGGACCGGAGGACGGCGAGGTATCGCCCCCCGTTCCCGTGCTCTTCGGGATCGAAGGCGTTCATGAAATCGCCGGCATCGGCACGATTTTCCCCGATCGAGAAGGAAGGCCCGTGCTTCACATGCATGCCGCTCTGGGCCGGGAGGGCATCACGCGCACGGGATGCATCCGGCCGGGGGTGGAGGTGTGGCAAGTGGGGGAGGTTATCCTCTTGGAGCTCACCGAGAACACCGCTCGGCGCCTTGAAGATCGGGCCACCGGATTCGAACTTCTCGAACCCTGATCCAACCGGCCGCCGCCCTCAGGTCAGCGCATTTGCCTAAGTCCCCTCCGCCTTTTTTCTCATCCCTTTTCCGGCAGAAAGGCTGATTGATCCCCATGGGATGTGGTGGTACCCTAGAATCGGAAGCTGAGGTTTCAGCGCCGAAAGGAGGGAACCGATGAAGCTCCAAGTCCTATACGGGAAGTGGCAGGTCACCCAGTCAAGCCCTGCCGAAGGGCAGGGCGCGCGGAATCTGAAGGAGGCCGCACGACGGTAGGCATTGGGCCCGGGTCCCGGATAGGCCGAGAGAAGCTGACGCCGGGCGGACCCCTCCGGAAACGGGTTCCGGGAGAGGCCGAATTCAGAGAGAGGGAATCGAGGGGCTCCTGAAAAAGGAGCCCCTTTTTTGTTGGTCGGGGCTATTTCGCGCCCTTGTCTTTCTCCATGAGGAGCGCTTTCAATCGGGAGAGGTTCTCCCGGGCGAACGCGAGATCCGGGTCGAGCGAGAGCGCCATGGCGTACATGGCCACGGCATCTTCCATCCGGCCGAGCTCCCGCAAACTCGACCCGATGCTCGCATAGTCTATGGCCGAGAGGGGATTCCTCTCGATCGCCCGATGGAGCGCCTTGATCGCTTCCTCGAAGCGGCGCTGCTGATAGTAACAGAAGCCGAGGAGATTGTAATTGAGGTATTCCTCAGGATCGGCTTCGATCGCTCGCTCGAGGGCTGCGATGGCCTCATCGTATCGGCCCATATCCTTGAGGCATGTGGCGATGTAAAAGTGCACCCGCGAGAGGTCTTCCGGCGCCGGCCCCCCCGCGAGGGCTTCCCGGAAATTTGCCAGAGCCGCTTCGAGCTTGTTTTCCCCTAGATCGCAGATCCCGCGGTAAAACCATACCGGAACGGAGGGTTTTTCCATTCGATCGAGGTGGAAGCGTGCCTTCTGGAATTGCCCCTGATTGATCGAGCTCAGGGCCAGATTGAAGCGGGCGTCATCGGGGGGGACATCCGGCGAACCGGAGGCCAGAGCCCTCTCGAAGCGATGCCCGGCTTCCGCGAATTCGCCGCGGGCGAAGGCGATGGTTCCCAGATGGTAATCGAACGGCCCCGGATCCGGCGAATTCCCCGCACCCTCCTTGAAAACGGCTTCCGCCTCATCCCTTCGCCCCAACTTCGAGAGGCAAAGTCCTTCATGCAAAAGCGCCGCCGCCTTCTCCGCCGGGAGCCGTGCGTATTCGGAGGCCCTGTGCGCTTGAGCCGCACCTTCCGCCCATTTCCCCTCTCGTGAGAGCGCTGAAGCCAAGGCCATGGCCGCTTGCCTTCCCTCCGAAACCCGTCCGTTGGCCTCGATGTTCTCCTTCATCTCCAAGCATGAGGATGCCATGCATTCAAGGCAATCTCGGAAGGCTTCAGCTCCCAGCGTATCTCCGGGCTGACCGCGTTCCCAGCGGGCAAAGCATGGAAAGCGGAGGCCCGTTTCTTGATCGATGATGAGAAGCCTCCCGCAAGGGGCGAGCGGGGTGGATGATCCCCCCTCGATCCATTCGAGAACGCGCTCGAAGGCCTGATTGATCCGCAGTTGCTCCATCACAGCGGATGCGGCAGAGGACTTGGCCACATACACGCGGAGATCATTCCTTTCGATCGTTTCCGGGTCCAGCGGAGGGGCGCCGTGGAAGTAGAAACTGGGCTTGGAGAATCTTTCCCTGAAAAAGCCGGCGATGGCCGGGAGTTGTTGCTCGGGGAATGAGGGGGGAATATCAATGATGGGGAGCACGATGAGTCTGACTTCCCCCTGCCGCTCGTATGCCTCCTCTTGGAACGGGTGCACCGGAGAGAGAAGGTCCTCCCATTCTTCGAAAGCCCCAGACCCAAGAGGCGGGGTGAAAAGGAAAGGATGGATGTAGAGGGTTGCCAGCGGCTGTTCGGTCAAGTACTGCGCTGCCATGTGGATGATCGCGGCGGCGTGCTCCTTGCCCTTCGTGGGCTTCTCCTCCACGATGAAGATGTGGGCCCGCCAGTTCAGATGGGGAAGGAGGGCGCGCACATCCTCGAGGAAAACGGTCATCTCCACCTCTTGTGTTTCGGCCCCGACTTTGAGGATGAGCGTTTCGGGGGGGGCGGTGCCGAAGGGGGGGTGCTCGCTCATGAGACCACCCGCTTCCCGCCGTCCAACGATTCGGCGCGCCATATTGCCTTCACTTTCTCGATCTCCTCCCGGGTCATCCATTCGGTCTCGAATGCCGTACCGATGGAAAGGTAGGGCGGAAAGCGATTCCGCAGGGGTTTGATCCCGTAGCTTGCGGGGTCGGCACAGATCCGGGATCCGAAGTAGAGCTGCATTTGCTGGGCATTGCTGTTGCCCTTGATCTTCACGCCGCTTTCCTTCACGAAGTTCAGGGTTTTGAGGGCATCCGCCATGCGCTCCCGCGGGAGGGCGAACTGGGAGAAGAGTTCGACTTCGATTCCGGCACGAAGGAGCAATTCAGCGGCGGTGCGGACTTTCCCGGGGTCGAGGCGCTTATTGAGATAGGGGAAAACGTTCTCCGAGGCGCTCTCCAGACCGAGGGCGACGGTATGGGCCCCGGCTTGTTTCATGAGTTCGATGAGTTCCGGGCTGAGCATATCCGCCCGCGTTTCGAGCCACATGTTGACCTTCAAACCCTTTCGGACGATGCCCTCGAGGATGCGAATGACGCGGCCCTCATCGAAGGAGAAATTCGGGTCGGCGAACCACAGCCTTCCGTTGCCGCGGCGGCTCACAAAGGATATTTCGTCAAGGACGCGTTCCACGCTGTGCGCCCGGATCCTTCGGCCGGAAGCCGCCGGTGTGTAGCAAAAAGCACAGGCATGAGGGCAGCCCCGGGAGGTCAGCATGATCGCCTCTTCCATTTGCGAAGGATCGAGGATGCCTTCAAGCCATGGTGAGGGGTACCGATCGAGATCGGGCGCGGGGGGCGCCGGTGGGCCGGTTCGATAGCCCCCCTCAGGGCTCCGAGCGGTGACCCCGGGAATCGGGGTTTGGAGGGTTTCCGATGAGATGGCGTTCACCACGGCCAAGATCACTGCTTCTCCCTCCCCCCGGCAAAGGAAATCCACTCCGGGAAGGGCGTCCAACGCCGAATCCGGCATGAAGGTGATCTGCGGTCCGCCGAGGATCACGAACGTGCCGGGGCATGTCGCCTTGGCCAGCGTGGCCAGCGCATGGATATGGGAGATGTTGCGCTGATAGGTGGTCAAGCCGATGAGATGAGGGGAATACTCCCGTAGGAAAGATTGGAAGGTGTGAGGGCTGAATTTCGAATCCGATCCCAAACTGAGCACCTTTACGGAATGCCCGTCGGCCTTCAGCGCAGCGCCAAGGTAGCCGAGAGAGATGGGGGTGGCGGCGGGCATGAACGGACTGAAGTCGATGAGCAAGACCCGCATAAAGCGCTCGTTTCGAGGAATCATGGGCCGTGCGTATCTTACTTGATAATGAGTGGCCCGTCAATTGGGGGCTTTGTCCCAAAAATAGCGATTCACCTTTGTAACCTTCACTTTCAGGGTGAATGACTTGATCGCCTTATTCCGGACCTTGCCCCGGAATTCCCCCACGCCCCATGAACGATCCGGCTTCTCCGATCCCACCCACCCGCCCAAAGGGCTTTCTTGGGGGATACCCCCAATCCCCTGAGAGAGGTACCTTTTGCACGCTCTTCTTCAATCGCTCTTTTGGGGTTTGGGGGGGTGAAGGGTCAGGGGTATTTTCGCTCGAGTTGTTTGCGTGTGGTTTCGCCATTTGGTAAAATCGTCACGCAAAGGAAAGGGAGGAGGATTCTTGCTTATGCCGATCTACGAATATCGGTGCGGGAATTGCAAGCGCCGCGTCTCGCTGTTTGTTCAGGGGTTCAAGGAGAATCCCGAAGCGGCATGCCCTATCTGCGGGAGCAAGGATTTGAGCCGCCTCTTCTCGACGTTTCGTATCGGCAAGGGCGAGTGGTACATGCGCAAGGGCGTGTACGAAGATATCCTCGATGATCATCAACTCACCCGGGGGCTCATGGCGAACGACTCGCGGGCTCTGGCGGAATGGAACAAGCGGATGATGCGGGCTACCGGCGATGAGGTTGCCCCGGAGTACGAGGAAATTCAAGAAAAACTCGAGGCGGGTGAACCTTGGCAGAAGGTCATGTCCGAAACTCAGGCGGCGCTGGGTTTGAGGGATCAATCGGGAGGGGAGAAGCCTTCCGAGAAGGGGGAGGGATAAGGTCATGCCCATCTATGAGTTCCGGTGCCGCCAGTGCCATCGAACGACGAGCATCTTCGTGAAGAGCATTTCATCGCCTGTGGAGGCAACGTGTGCTTCATGCGGGAGCAAGGCCATGGAGCGGCTCATCGGGCGGTTCGGCATCTCGAGGACGGTCCGGGATGTCCATGAGTTCTACGATAATCCCAACAGCCCCGATTACTACAAGGATCCTCGGAATATCGGGCGGTGGACGGAGGAGAAGTTTGCCCAGATGGGTATGGAGATGCCGGCCAAGATCCGCGATATGATTGACGGTGCCCGTGAAGGTGAACTGCCCGGGGCGGTAAAGGATCTGCAACCCAACATCGGTGAGATATAGGCGATATTTTCGAATGCTCCGACTCATGGATGCCAACCTCGATCGCCTCGGCGAGGGCCTCCGGGTTCTCGAGGATGTGGCGCGCTTCGTTCTCGGCGATGTTGCCCTCACCGAAAGGCTCAAGCGTTTGCGCCATGAGATGATCCCCATGGACCCCAATTTGAAGCGGCGTCTCTTGGCCGCCCGTGATGCGGAGGGCGATCTCGGCCGCAAATCCTCGGTTGCGGGGATCGAGCGCAGGGGATTGGAAGACGTGGTGATCGCCAATGCGCGTCGGGCTCAGGAATCGCTCCGGGTGCTTGAGGAATTCGCCAAGCTCCCCGAAATCCCCCCCGAGATTGCCGGCCGGGATTTCGAGCGCGCTCGCTTCGAGCTCTACGATATCGAACGGGAGCTCGTGTTCGATCTCGACCGTTCCCGGAAGAGGGAGAGTATCCGGGGGCTATACATTATTATTGATGCGGAAGCCCTGAGGGGAAGCGTCTCCGAGCTCGAAGCCGCGCGGCGGGCGATCGCGGGTGGGGTGGGGGTTCTTCAGTACCGGGACAAGGTCCATTCCCGGCGGGAGGCGTTATCCATCGCGCAAGAGCTGCGGGATTGCTGTGCCCGGGCGGGGGTGCTCTTCATCGTGAACGATTGGGCCGATATCGCCTTGGCGGTGGAGGCGGATGGCCTTCATATCGGTCAAGAGGATCTACCGGTGAACGTGGTGCGGAAGACATTGCCGCCGGAAATGATCATCGGGTGCTCGGTTCGAACCGTCCCGCAAGCTCAACGGGCGGAGGCGGAAGGGGCGGATTACCTTGGCGTGGGCTCGGTTTACCCCTCGCCGACGAAGCCGGGGGCGGAGGTGATCGGGGTGGCGGGGTTGCGGGCGGTGAAGGGGGCCGTTTCGGTGCCGATCGTGGCCATCGGCGGGATTGCCGAAACAAATGCCGGGGAGGTGATCGGGGCGGGGGCGGATGGCGTGGCGGTCATCGGAGCCGTGTTGAATGCCGCGGATATCACGGAGGCTACCCGCCGGTTGAAGGCGGTCGTTGAGAAGGCTCTCGTGGAAAAAGGAGATGCAAGTGGCAAGACTGACTTCCGACTTGGAGCGGATCGGCGAGACGATCCGGACGAATTTCGCCGCCAAGCATGAGGCCCGCGATAAGGCCATCAAGGCGTCGAGGGAAGCGATCTTCAAGTGCGCTTCGGCGATCCGCGCCGCGCACCGCGGGGAGTTCGCTCTGGCGGAATCGCTCGCGCGTGAAGCGCGATCCATATTGGACGGCGTGAATGCGGCTATTGTGGGGAATGAGGACCTCCGCTATACGGGGTTCGTGCACGATGCCGAGAAGGAATATGCCGAGGCAAGCATCACCCTTGCCCTTGTTTCGGGCCGGCCGGTCCCCGATCCGGATGCATTGGGGGTTGTGTATTCCGCTTATCTGAACGGTCTGGGGGAAGCGGCCGGTGAGCTCCGGCGCCATCTCCTCGATACGATGCGGTGCGGTGAGATGGACCGATGCGAGGAAATCTTGGGCATGATGGACGATATCTACAGTCTGCTCGTGACGATCGATTTCCCCGATGCCTTGACCGGCGGACTCAAGCGGACCACGGATATGGTGAGGGGGGTTCTGGAGAAAAGCCGGGGCGATTTGACCTTGGCTCTCCGGCAGCGGCAGTTGGAAATCAAGCTCGATGCGTTCGGGCGGAGGGCCGCGGGGGATTAGCTTTTGATCAAAGGTTGCCTTTGCATTTCCGAAATGTGTCAATAGGCATTTATGCCTAGCCTTCGTAAGCCGCCCTGCCGATGCCGCCGTTCAACTCAGATGTTACGATGAACGCTGGCAGGAAGCGGGTGAGATGTGCTTCCCGTAAAGGTCGTTCGGCACCATCGGAACGATGGGAAATCGGAAAGGAGGGTAGAACAGAGTGGATTACTGGTATTACTCGCTGATAGCGGGGGTGATCGGGCTTCTCTTTGCCGGGTACCTTGTTCTGCGGGTGATGAAGGAGCCGCGGGGCGCCAAAGAGGCGGATGAGATCTCTCGGGCTATCGAGATCGGGGCCATCGCGTTTCTCATGCGCGAATACAAGACCCTGATATGGTTCGTGGCGATCGTGGCGATTGTGTTGGGTGTGGCTCTGGAACCGAGGGGATGGGTGGCCTGCGCGTACCTCATGGGTACCGTCTGCTCGGTGGGTGCCGGCTATATCGGCATGCGGGTGGGCACGCGGGCCAATTGCCGCACGGTGACCGCCGTCCTGAAGAGCCTCAACAATGGCTTGCGGGTGGCGTTCATGAGCGGTGCGGTGATGGGGCTCTCAGTGGTTTCTCTGGCGCTGGTGGGCCTCAGCCTGGTTTACATTATCTGGAACGGCGAGCATAGCGACATTGCCAATATCATGGTGGGGTTCGGTTTCGGCGCTTCGTCCATCGCCCTGTTCGCAAGGGTGGGCGGCGGCATCTACACGAAGGGCGCCGATGTGGGTTCGGACCTTGTGGGGAAGGTTGAAGCCGGGATCCCCGAGGATGACCCCCGAAACCCGGGTGTGATCGCCGATAACGTGGGGGATAATGTGGGCGATATCGCCGGCATGGGCGCGGATTTGTTCGAATCCTATGCCGGTTCCATCGTCGCTACCACGACCATCGCCATCGCCGCGGGGATTGCCTATGACGGCAAAGTGGCGTTGCTCCCCTTTATCATCGCGGGCGTGGGCATCCTTTGCTCGATCGCGGGCACGTTCTTCGTGCGTGTGGGCGAACAGTTGAAGATGCAGGCGCTTCTGGCGGCGCTGCGCAAAGGCGTGTATTCAGCCTCGATCTTTGTGGCCGGATTCTCGCTTCTGGCCATCTGGATCGTGTTCCACGATGAGGGCCTCACGGGCTACAACCTCATCCCGGGCGAGACATCGGGCAAGTTCATTGAGGGGTTGGATATCTGGATCTCGATTATCGCCGGCTTGATTGCGGGCGTGCTCATCGGAATGAGCATCGAGTACTATACCTCTGATGTTTACAGGCCGACGCGGGATATCGCCAAGTCCTCTGAGACGGGCACCGGCACGCTGATCATCAAGGGGTTTGCCACCGGTCTACTGAGCACGGTGATCCCGGTGTTCCTGGTGGTAGCAGCGGTGCTCATCGCGTATGAGCTTGCGGGACTGTATGGCGTGTCGATTACGGCGGTGGGTATGCTCTCCACGTTGGGAGTGACCCTGGCGACGGATGCGTACGGCCCGGTGGCCGATAACGCCGGTGGAATCGCGGAGCAGGCCCATATGCCCAAGGAAGTGCGGCAGAAGACCGATGCGCTCGATGCGCTGGGCAACACCACCGCAGCCACGGGCAAGGGGTTTGCCATCGGCTCGGCGGCGATGACGGCGTTGGGCCTGACCGCGGCGTTCGGGCAGGGCATGGCGAACGAGGGCGTCAATATCATGAAGGATATTTCGATTCAGACGCCCGAGCTCATTGTGGGCGTGTTCATCGGCGCGGTGATGGTGTTCCTCTTCTGCGCGCTTACCATGGATGCGGTGGGCAAGGCGGCGATGGGGGTTGTAGAGGAGGTGCGGCGCCAGTGGAAGACGATCCCGGGCTTGATGGAAGGAAAGGCCAAGCCGGATTATGCCAAGTGCGTGGATATCAGCACCAAGTCGGCACTCAGGCAAATGCTGCTGCCGGGAATCTTGGCGGTGGTCATCCCGATCATCGTGGGGATCGTGCCGTTCCTCGGGCCTGCCTCGTTGGCCGGCCTGCTCATTGGCTCCACTTCCGCCGGGTTCCTGATGGCGGTGACGATGGCCAATGCCGGCGGTGCATGGGACAATGCCAAGAAATACATCGAGGCGGGCAATCTGGGCGGCAAGGGCTCGATCAATCACAAGGCCGCAGTGGTCGGCGATACGGTGGGCGATCCGTTCAAAGATACCTCAGGACCTTCCATCAACATCTTGATCAAGTTGATGGCCATGATCTCCCTCCTCTTCGTGCCGGTCTTTGCGGATGCCGTTGATTGGTTCGATTAGACCTCGTTCAGGATAGATAACGCGGTTGAAACAAAGGGGTGCCTTTTTCAGGGCACCCCTTTGTTGTTTCGAGCGCTGGTTTGTTTCTGTCCCTCCGTCTCTGAGTACCCGGAGGGATTGAGAACCCCGTTGGAGAGTTGCGATCCTTTACCCATGGCAAAGGCCTTTTCTCTCAGCCGTGTCACGATTCGTGACGGAAGTACCATCACGGTCTGTACCAATAGATCATAGAAATAAATCATGTATGAATGTTACCGTGGAGTATATCCAGTTCAGAAGGCGCTTCGGAATAGTCACTTGTCATAAAATTTTTATAAAAGGGGGAAGAGATGGAGAACAAACTGTGGGGGTTCTGGCATCGATTTCGAGTACGGCAGCGGTCCATGGCCGTGGCGGGAGTTGTGCTGGCGACCCTTGTCCTGATGGGGGTTCCGCCCGCCGCTTTTCTCCCCAGCACGGCCGCGGCCGCCTCGGTGGGCGACTATATCGAGTACACGGTGGTGTATAACAGCGGCGCGGGCGTGAGCAACACCACCACCTGGCGGTACAACGTGACCGAGGTGGATGTGACGAAAGACGGGGTCTCTGGATGCGTTCATATTGTGGCGACCATCAGCGATAACCCCAGCGATAACAGCCAGCGGGCGCGCAGAACAAGCCATTCCGCATTCGGAGACCAGACGGTGCGCCTGAGTCAGGCGGAGGATTGGAGCTTGACCAATGGACGACATGTGCATCGTTATTCGTATCAGTCGGATGTCCCGATCATCGGCACGAATTCCGCCCAGATTTATATTGAAAGTATGAGCGGATATCCCGGATGGCCCTACGCGGTGGGCAACAGTTGGACTTACAACGCCCGGACGGATTCCTCCAATGCTCTGGCGCCGGACTGGACGGATACCTACAGCGCTTCGGTGGTAGCGGATAATGAGGTGGTGACGGCGGGTGGGGTGGATTACATCTGTTATAAAGTGGAGCATACCCTCACCGCCACCACCGCTTCGACTCCCCCGGGCGGCGGGGTGGGCAGTAAAGTGACCGAGTACTGGCCGGTGCTGGATAGCGCTTTCCTCGCTCCGATCAAGGTCGTGAACAACGTGGATTTTGTAGGAACCGAAACGCGAACCATGAGCTCGGCCAGCCCTCTCCCCACCCAATCCTCCCCCCCTGCGGTGACCACGGGCTCAGCCACGAGCGTCACCTCGACGTCTGCAACGCTGAACGGAAGCCTGACCGATCTGGGAAGTGCGTCGAGTGTGGGCGTTGCTTTCCAATGGGGCACGACCGTTGCCTACGGCAGTGCCACGGGCACGCAGACGCTCGATGCCACGGGCGACTTCAACGCCGGCATCAGCGGCCTCACGCCGAGCACCACGTATCACTTTAGAGCAGTGGCCCTAGGCGATGAGTTCGATGCGGGCGATGATGTCACCTTTACCACCTTGCCGGCGGTCTCCTTTTCCTCGGCTACTTACTCCGTGGCGGAGGATGTGCTGAGCGGCACAGTGACGATCACGGTTCAGCTCACCGGTGCCAGCGGCGATACCGTGACCGTCCACTATGCCACGAGCGATGGGACGGCCGAGGCGGGTTCGGACTATACGGCGGCGAGCGGGACCTTGACGTTCGATCCGGGAGAGACGAGCAAGACGTTCGCCGTGACCATTGCGGATGACGATGTGATCGAGGCCTCTGAAACGGTGACGCTCACATTGAGCGATCCCGCCAATGCGGACTTAGGAACGACGAGCACGGCTACCCTGACCATTGTGGATGACGATGTCCCCGACGTGGCTTTCACCTCGGCAACTTACACGGGGGCGGAGTCGGATGGGGTGGTGGAGATCTCGGTCGCTCTATCCGCGGCAAGCCCGGGAACGGTCACCGTGAATTACGCCACGAGCGATGGCACGGCCGAGGCGGGTTCGGACTATACGGCGGCCAGCGGGACCTTGACGTTCAATCCGGGAGAGACGAGCAAGTCGTTCAATGTCACCTTGACCGACGACGATCTCGTTGAGGAAGACGAGACCGTGAGCCTTGCTTTGAGCAATCCGGCGAACGCCAATCTCGGTGCTCAAAGCACCGCGACCCTGACGATCACGAGTGAGGATGTGCCGACGGTGGCGTTCAGTTCGGCCACGTATTCGGTGGTGGAGAATGTGGCGAGCGGCACGGCGACGATCACGGTGGTGCTCTCGGGGACCCCCGTGCAGGCGGCCACGGTGCACTATGCCACGAGCGATGGGACGGCCACGGCCGGAGTGGACTACGTGGCGGCGAGCGGAACCCTGACGTTCCCCGCCGGCCAAGCGCCCGTGCAGGTCTTCTATGTGTCCATCACGGACGATGGAGATAGCGAGCCCTACGAGACCATTCATCTGGCGTTGAGTAACCCGGTTAATCTCACTCTGGCCTCACCGGGCACGGCCACCCTGACGATTCTCGATAATGAAATGCCGACCGTCTCGTTCTCCTCCGCCACATTTTCGGTGGCGGAGAACGTAGCGAGCGGCACGGCCACCATCACCGTTTCGCTTTCGGCACCGAGCGGCGATGAAATCACCGTGCAGTATGCCACGAGCGATGGGACCGCGGAGGCGGGTTCGGACTATACGGCGGCCAGCGGCACGCTCACCTTTGCGGCCGGGGAGACTTCCAAGACCTTCTGGGTCTCGATTACGGACGATGACACGGTGGAAGGCGATGAAACGGTGGCGCTCACCCTGAGCGATCCGGTCAATGCCAACCTCGGGAGCCAGAGTACGGCAACGCTGACCATCGTGGAAAATGACTTACCGGAATTGGAGTTCTCGTCCGCTACGTATTCGGTGGCGGAGGATGTGGCCGGTGGTACGGTGACCATTACGGTGCTCCTATCACCCGCAAGTTTGGGTACCGTCGCGGTGCATTACGCCACGAGCGATGGGACGGCGGAGGCGGGTTCGGACTATACGGCGGCCAGCGGCACGCTCACCTTTGCGCCCGGGCAGACTTCCAAGACCTTCACTGTGAGCATCACCAATGATGATGCGGATGAAGCGAGCGAGACCATTGTGCTCACGTTGAGCAGTCCGAGCAACGCCGTATTGGGAGACCCGGATACGGCAACGCTCACCATTACGGATGACGATCTCGCCGAAGTGTCCTTCTCTTCGGCGACGTATTCGGTGGCGGAGAACGTGGCGAGCGGCACGGCCACCATCACGGTGACGCTCTCCATCGTCCCTGCGGATACGGTCGAGGTGCATTATGCCACGAGCGACGGAACGGCGGAAGCGGGTTCGGACTACGTGGCGGCCAGCGGCACGCTCACCTTTGCGGCCGGCGAGACGAGCAAGACGTTTGCCATCACGATTGTAAATGATGATACGATTGAAGCGAACGAGACCATCGGCCTTGCCTTGAGCGATCCGGTGGGCGCTGCCCTCGGCTCACCGAATACCGCGACGCTGACCATCGTGGATAATGACTTCCCGGAAGTGGCCTTCTCCGAAGCAACCTATAGCGTGGCGGAGAACGTATCGAGCGGGACCGTCACCATCACGGTAACGCTTTCGGCTACACCCGCCCAGACGGTCACGGTACAGTATGCCACGAGCGATGGGACCGCGGAGGCGGGTTCGGACTACGTAGCGGCCAGCGGCACGCTCACCTTTGCGGCCGGGGAGACTTCCAAGACATTCTCGATCACCATATTGGATGATTCGACGGCCGAGGCGGATGAGACGGTGAACCTCGCGCTGAGCAGTCCCGTGAAGGCCACGCTGGGTGCTCAGAGCACCGCGGTGCTGACCATCACCGATACCGAATCGCCCGTGGTGGTGACTTTGGCGGCGACGAGCGTCGGCGAGACGACGGCGGTGCTGAACGGGCGGTTGGATGATCTGGGCACTGCCGCGAGTGTGGCCGTTGCTTTCGAGTGGGGACTCTCTACCTCGTACGGGACGAGCCGTGCCGTGAGTACGATGAGCGGCACCGGCACCTTCTCGCTCACCGTCACGGGGTTGTCCTCCGGAATGACCTATCATTTCCGGGCCAGAGCGTCCGGGGATGGAACGGGATATGGCACCGATCGAACATTCACCACCATCGATGGTGGCCCCATGATCTATCCGACCTATGCATCGGAACCGGCGGGTGCGGAAGAGGAACCCGCACCATCGCCGGAGCCCACTGCAGAGCCGGAGCCGACGCCTGAGCCATCCGAAGAATCGCCCGCTTCGCCGCAACCTGAAGCGGCGCCGGAGGAGTCTCCTCTTGCTCCTTCGCCCACGGGCGAGGGCGAGGAAGTGCCGCCGGCTCCTTCTTACCCGCCGCCGGCGACTCCATCGGGAATGGTCCTCTTCGGAGATGCGGTGGATGGCCATGGGCGTGCGGTTGAGCCGATTGTCGTGGCCTCCGATGATGGGACGGTCATGGTGCAAATCCCTGAGGGCACGAGGGGTCAGGATGCGAGCGGGAATCCGCTCCTCGGGATCATCACCCGGACGGACGTTTCGGCTCCGGATGAGGGGCCGGATGGGCCGACGGTGATCAGCGTTGTCGACTTCGGTCCGGATGGTGCGGTGTTCGATGGGCCCATCACCGTGACCCTCTCGTACGACCCGAACGGTTTGCCGGAGGGGGTTGCTGCGGAAGACCTCATGATCGCTTACTACGATGAGGTTACCGGCGCATGGGTGCCGCTCGATAATATTCAAGTGGACACCGTGAACCATACCGTCAGTGGCACGGTGAACCATTTCACCCTTTTTGCGATTCTGATCCCGGTGGTGTCCGTTGCGGAAAATGTCTCTTCGGAGCAATCGCCGGGGGTGGGCCCCGGTGCGGAAACTGCCTCGGAGTCTTCATCCGCGGAAGGGGAGGAGTCTGAGCCGGCGGTCCTACCGATGAGTGAGGAGGAAGGGGGGCAGGGCACGAACGTGTGGGTGATCGTGGGACCCATCATCGGTGTGGTGTTGGCGGGGGCCGTGCTCTGGATGTGGATGCGCCGAAGGGGGGCCGTCAAGGTAAAGGCGTAGGCGTTTTTTCGGCGAATGAGTAGAAGGAGGGGGCGCCGCGCTCTGCGCGGCGCCCCCTCCTTTTTTTGTTGTGGGTGAGGTTCAATACCGGATGCTGAAGCCGGTGAACTTGTTCTCGGGCTCCTTCCACGCCACTTCCACCCGATCCACCCTTGCCCCCTCGGGTCCACTGTGCAGAAGCTCGATCAGCCGATCCAACTTATCTTTTTCGCCCTCGGCCTGAACCTCGACCGATCGGCCGTCCGGCATGTTCTTGACATAACCGCTAATCGCAAGGGCGCGGGCGCACCGCTGCACGAAGGCGCGGAAGTTAACGCCCTGCACGCGGCCGTAGACCGTGGCGAAAAATGCGGAATGCTCGCCCATAGCTAGAGGGATTTGAGGAGGTTCGCCATCTCGATCGCGTTGACGGCGGCATTGAATCCGGCATTGCCCATCTTGGTGCCGGCGCGCTCGATGGCCTGTTCGATGGTATCGGAGGTGATGACTCCGAACGTGAGCGGCATACCCGTTTCAAGGGCCACGTTGGCGATGCCTTTGCTGACTTCAGCGGCGATGTACTCGAAGTGAGGCGTGGCCCCCCGGATCACGGCCCCGAGGCAGATCACGGCGTCGAACTTCCCGCTCTGGGCCATCTTCTTGGCCACCAGTGGGATCTCGAATGCTCCGGGCACCCATGCGGTCTCGATATCGTCTTCTTTCACGCCATGACGCATGAGGGCGTCCTTTGCCCCATCCAGAAGCTTTCCGGTAATGAACTCGTTGAACCGGGAGATCACGATCCCGATCTTGAGGCCCTCACCGGCGAGAACGCCTTGATATTCTTTACTCACGGCTTCCTCCTTTGATCCTCAGATTGCCCTGGCGGAGATTCGATTCGGCCTTAACCTCAGCAATCGATGTTGAGCAGATGACCCATCTTCTTCTTCTTGGTGGCCAGATACCGCATGTTCTCGGGATGCGGTGGGGCTTGGATGGGGACGATTTCCACGACCCTCAGGCCATAGCCATCGAGCCCCACGACTTTCTTGGGATTATTCGTGAGAAGGCGCATATCCTTGACGCCCAGATCAATCAGGATTTGAGCCCCGATCCCGTAGTCACGTAGGTCCGGCGGGAAGCCGAGCTGAATATTGGCCTCCACGGTATCGAGTCCGCTGTCTTGAAGGGCGTAAGCCTTGATCTTGTTGTGAAGGCCGATACCCCGGCCTTCTTGCCGCATGTAGAGGAAGACCCCGCGTCCTTCCTTCTGGATTGCTTCGAGGGCCATGTGGATCTGATCTCCGCAATCGCAGCGAAGGCTGCCGAAGACATCTCCGGTGAGGCATTCGCTGTGAACGCGGACGAGAACCGGTTCATCGCCGTTGATGATATTCCCCTTGACCAGCGCCACGTGTTCATCCGGATCGATGACGCTGCGGTAGGCGATGGCGGTGAATTCGCCGTAGCGTGTCGGCAGATGGGCTTCGGCCACCCTCTGAACGAGCTTGTCATGCCGCCGGCGGTAGGCGATCAACTGAGCCACGCTCACGATCTTGATTCCCATCTTCTCCGCGATGGCTTCCAAGTCGGGCAGACGGGCCATGGTGCCATCGTCGTTCATCACTTCGCAGATCACCGCCGCGGGATAGAGTCCGGCCAGACGGGTGATATCCACCGAGGCCTCGGTGTGCCCGGCTCGAACGAGAACGCCGCCCTTGCGGGCTCGGAGGGGGAACATGTGGCCGGGATAGGCGATATCCTCCGGTTTGGTAGCGGGATCGATGAGCACGTGTACGGTTGCAGCGCGGTCGGCGGCGGAGATGCCGGTGGTCACTTTGTGCCGGGCCTCCACCGATACGGTGAACGCGCTATCGAAGTGCGAGGTATTGTGGCGTACCATCATGGGGATCTTCAGCTCGTCCACCCGCTCGGGGGTCAGTGAGATGCAGATGAGGCCGCGGGCGTGCTTGGCCATGAAATTGATGGCCTCGGGAGTAACCTTCTCGGCGGCGATGACGAGGTCCCCCTCGTTTTCACGGCCTTCATCATCGACGATGATGATGAATTTGCCGGCTCTGATATCTTCTATCGCCTCCGGAATTGTAGCTAGTGGCATAGACTGTGCCTCCCCACCGAAATCACTCTTTCAGTTTAGTATGTGCCCACATAGAAGTCAACGCAAGCCTGTCCGTGGCCTTGATGTAGAGGGGTATGGAGGGGGGAGGGGGACGTTCAGGCAAATCCGTGCTCTCGGAGGAATTCCGGGGTGAGCCCTGAAGAGTGCCGGCCCGCAAGTTGTTCGACGTATTTGGCGATGATATCGATCTCGAGATTCACAGGGTCTCCCGTGCGCTTGGATCCCAGATTCGTGTGTTGGCGGGTATAGCTGACGAGGGATACGGTGAAGGAACCGGAATCGCGCGAGACCACCGTGAGGCTCACTCCTTCAACAGCGATGAAGCCCTTTTCCACCACATACCGCATCAGCGGAGCCGGCGCCGAGATCTTCATCAGAATGGCATCGCGTTCGGGGAGGAGGGAGATGATCCTTCCGGTATCATCCACATGCCCCTGTACGAAGTGCCCTCCCAGCCGTCCCCCGATCTGAAGCGCCCGCTCCAGATTCACCGGATCTCCGGGGCGCAAGCTGCCCAGACTCGTTCGCCGGAGGGTCTCGGGCATTACTTCGATGGTGAAGAAGCCTTCACCCATATCGATGACGGTAAGGCAAGCCCCGCTCACGGCGATGCTATCGCCGAGGCGGGTTCCCTCGAGCACTTTTCGCGCCTCGAAGGAGAGCCGCCCCCCGCCGGTCGAGCGCACCCTTCCCACTTCTTCGATGATCCCCGTGAACATGATTCACCGCGTATAGCCGCTAATCATTATATCATCACCGAACCGTTCCATCCGAACCCGTTTGAGCCGCAATGCCTCGGAGACGGCGGCCACGCCTTCTCCCGCGATGGGCGTGACGGCTTCTCTACCGCCGATGATTATCGGCGCGATGAAGGCGATCACTTTATCCGCCAGTCCAAGGGTGAAGATCGAACCCAGAAGCGTGCCGCCCCCCTCCACGAGGATACTCGTGATGCCCCTTTGCCCCAGAAGGGCCAGCAAGCTTTTGAGGTCCACTTGCCCGTTTTGTTGAGGGAGGATCGCCACTTCGATTCCTTGGCGGGAATACACCTCCGCTCGAGAGCGCTCGATGGTCTCCGCGGCGGCGATGAGCGCTCGATGGGGCGTTCGGAGGACGTTGGCCTCAAGGGGGGTTCGGCCGCGGCTATCTACGATGATGCGGAGAGGCTCACGCTCGCCATCGGGTGTTCTTGCCGTAAGGTGCGGATCATCCCTCAGAACGGTGTTCACGCCCACCATGATGGCATCGCTTTCCCAGCGTAGGCGGTGGACATATTCGCGAGAGCGCTCGTTGGTGATCCATTTCGAATCGAAGGTCCGGGTGGCGATCTTGCCATCAAGACTCATCGCGAACTTGACGGTGACGAAGGGCTCGCCCGTGGTGATGTGTTTCGCATATGCTTCGACGAGTTCCTTCGCTTCCTCCTCGTGTTCGCCCAAGATGGTCTTGATGCCGGCGGCCTCGAGTTCCGCCCGGCCTTTTCCGAAAACGATGGGATTGGGGTCCAGCATGGCCATGTGGACTTCACGGATGCCGGCGGCGATGATCGCTTTGGTGCAGGGCGGTGTGCGGCCGTAGTGGCAACAGGGCTCTAGGGTCACGTACATGGTCGCTCCTTGAGCCGCATCGCGGGCCTGACGCAAAGCCATGATTTCGGCGTGGGCGAAGCCGGGGGGTTGAGTGTGCCCTCCGCCGATGATCGTTCCCGCCTTGTTCACGATCACAGCGCCGACGGCGGGGTTCGGACTGACATTGCCGAGCGCCCTTCGCGCAAGCGCTAGGGCATGTTCCATGGGATCCGCCATGGGTCACAGCACTCCGATGGCAAGGATTCGTTCAGGCGGTGCCTTTTGAGGCGCGCTTTGCCGCCCTTTCTTCCCACACCACGAGCAGCATACTGGCGATAAAGATGGAGCTGTAGGCTCCCAGCGCGATCCCCACGAGGAGCACCATGAGGAAGCTCCGAATCGCTTCGCCCACGAAGAGATACACCGCCGCGGTCGCGATGAGCGTCGTCAGCACCGTGATGATACATCGGGTGAGGGTCTCGGTGAGGCTGTTGTTCACCACATTCTCGAATCGCATGGTTCGTGGGGCTTTGGCCAGATTCTCGCGGATACGGTCGAAGACCACCACGGTATCGTTCACGCTGTAACCGACCACCGTAAGGATGCCGGTGACGAACATGAGGTTGATCTCGATGTTGAGGGGGCTGGCGAAGATGGTGAAGAAAGCGAGGCACAGGAACACGTCATGCAGCAGGGCAACGACGGCGCATACGCCGTACCGGAACGGTTTGGGCACCTTGCGAAAGGCCCACCAGATGTAAATGAGCATGGCCACGGAAGCGACGGCCACGGCGATCACGGCGTTTCGGGCCTTTTCCTTGGCGACGGGGTCGGAAACGGAATCCAGACTGCTGACGATCGTTCCGGTAGTTCCCAGCGCCGTCTCGATGGTGCCGCGTTCGCCCTCTTTGATTTCCTTGATCCGGACGATGAAGCTGTTTCCCTCCGCCTCTTGGATGGTGGCTTCAGCATGATCAAGTTCGTTGAGCTTTGAGGCCAGTTCGGATCGGGTGATGGGAGGCTTTGCCTGAACTGAAATCTCGGTCCCCTCCGATACCGTGTTGAAGGAGAGCGCAAGGCCCAGGCCTTTGAGGGCTTCCGTAATCGCCGTTTGTTGCTCCTCTGTGAGTTGCTTCTCGGTTTGGATGAGGAACGTGTTCTGGCCGGTGCTCTGGACCGTTGCTTCGGTGATGTTGAGCTCATCGAGTTTGGATTTCAGGAACTCGGCATGGACCGGTTCGACCGTCATGGTGGTCCCGCCGGTGAAGTCGATGCCCCACGGGAGCCCGCTCATGACCATAAAGATGATCCCGATAACGGTTGCGGCCCCTGAGGCAATGAAGAACCAATATCGCTTGCTGACGAAGTCGATCATCTCTGCGCCCCTCCCTTGGAGAGCGTCATTTGTTCCTTGATGCGCGGCAAGAAAAGGGTTTGATTGCCCATCAGCGGTGAATTGCTGCCGATGGTGCGGAGGAATGTCCGTGTGATCACGATAGCGGTGAAGAGGCTGATCACGATACCGATGGCCAGCGTTATGGCGAATCCTTGGACGGATGGCACACCCAATGAGCTTCCCATCCAGTACAGGACACCGCAGGTGATGAGCGTGGTGAGGTTGCTATCGCGGATGGCGGGCCATGCGCGGCTGAAGCCGGCCTCCATCGCCGCGCGGATCGTACGGCCCATGCGGATTTCCTCCCGCATGCGTTCGAAGATGAGTACGTTGGCGTCGACCGCCATGCCGATCGAAAGGATGAACCCGGCGATTCCGGCAAGCGTCAGGGTCACGGGCCACACCTTGAACGCCGCCAGTACGAGAACGGCATAGATAAGGAGAGCCAGTCCGGCCATCACTCCCGGCAAGCGATAGTACAGGATCATGAACAGGACGATCGCCAGAAGCCCGACCGCTCCCGCTTTCTTGCTCTGATCCACGAAGTCCGATCCTAAGATCGGGCTCACGTCGTGTTCCTCGATGGTGTGAAGGGGTACATCGATGCGTCCGGCGTTGAGTAGCTTCTGGAGGCGTTTGGCTTCTCCGAGCTCCATGCCTTCGATCTGACCGGCATCGCTGATCACGCTCCGGACGATCGGTGCGGAGATGTACTGATCGCCGAGAAAGATCCCCAGGGGCTTACCCTGAAGGCGGGTGGTGATCTGCCGCGAGAGCTTGGCGCCATCATCGTTCCACTGGAATTTGATGATCGGCCCGGCCTGAGGGATAGCCAATTCCACCTTGCCTTTGAAGTACTGGCTGGTGAGCTCCTTCTCCACCTCGACTTCTTGGCCGGCTTCGTTCTTGACCGTCAATGTTCCGGTGGCCGGTTTCCAGGTCACGTTCCCGTTCGCATCGGTCACTTGCTCCATGAACTTGATGAGCGCCACCTCTCCGATGAGCTTCTTCGCTTCCGCGATGTTCTCGATGCCGGGGAGCTGCACCAGAATCCGGTCGCTCCCCACTTTCTGGATCACGGGCTCGTTGACGCCGTAGGCGTTCACGCGGTTCTCGATTACCGCTATGGCCCCCTTGAGCGCATCATCCCGCTCATCGGGGGGTATCTGGGCTTGATCGAAATCGGCTTGATACACAAGGTGGGCTCCACCTTTGAGGTCCAATCCCAGCTTGATCTCCTCGCGGTTGATGGCCTTGTTGAATCCGGACCAGAACAGGGTCATCAGGGCCAAGGCCAAGAGGATGAAGATCAAGATGAGCAGTAGTTTATCTCTGAGCACCATGATTTATCCCTAGCTCCTTTCTCACAAAGTCGAGGGCTTCTGTTTCGGTTTCGATTTCGCCGGCGGCTTGAGCTTCTCGCACCATTTCCAGCAACCGGCCGATTTGGGGGCCGGGCTTGAGCCCGAATTCCTTCATCAGCGTGTGGCCGTCCAACAGCTTTGGAGGGGATTTGATGGTTTCCTTTTCCATCCATTGGGCAAGCATGTGCTCGGTCACTTCCAGATGGATGTGCCATGTCTCCTCATCGAACGCGGGGCCACGCGTTGCCAGATGATCCGCTAGGCTGAGAAAAAGGGTGGCGATGGCCGCATCGCCCGTATCCCGAAAGTACCGGTAGATGGCACGATTCGTGGGCGGCTCAGGAGCATTGCTGAGGTACCCGGGGCGCAGATGGTGTTCGATCGCCGCGGTGACCAACTTCTTTTCCCGGGCACTGAAGCGAAAGCGTTCCAAGATCATCTCTGCCCTTTGAGCTCCCATCTGAGCATGGCCCAAGAAGCGGACCCGGCCGTTGGACTCCACCGTTTTGGTCTCGGGTTTGGATACGTCATGCAGAAGCGCCGCCATTTTGATCAGGCCTCTTCGGGTGAGCCCCGCACCCCCCACGGTTTCCCCTAGATGGGCCTTGATCACATCGGCGAATTTGAATGTGGCCCATAGCTCACCCCCCGCAATGAGCTCCTCCCAGAGGCGCTCCACAGCGATTACCGTTTCGATGGAGTGGTCGAACACGTCCCAGTGGTGCTCGGGGGGTTGAGCGACCCCCTTCGCTGTTGTGAGCTCCGGTACGAGAAGGTCGAGTAGACCGAGGCGATCGAGATGACGCAGGGCTTTCCCGGCGTGGTCCGTTTCAAGAATCCGGCCCAACTCATCGTGTACCCGCTCTCCGCTGATGCGCCGAACGAGGGCCTTATCCCGTTGCAGGATTGTTTCCGTCTGGGGGGTGATCGAGAAGCCGAGTTCTGCGGCCAATCGAAATGCCCTGAGGAGACGGGCGGGATCGTCAAGGAAAACCGTCTCGCTGGTCGCGCGAATCATCTTTCTCTCGATGTCCGGCACCCCGCCGAGCGGGTCTATAAGCTCCACCGCGTTGGGCCCGGGATGAAATGGGATGAGGTCCACGGCGATCGCGTCGATGGTGAAGTCGCGTTTGGATAGATCCTCCTCGATGGTTCCCCTCAGAGCCGCGAGGTCCACGCACCATTTTTCCCCACTCATCGGCACGACGATTCGGGCCACCTGATGGACCTCATCCAAGAGGACGAATTTGCCCTCGAGCGCATCCGCCATCTCGTGCCCGATGGTGATGACGTTTCCTTCGAGCGTCAGATCGATATCGCGGGTGGGCCTCCCGATGAAGGCGTCCCGGACATATCCCCCCACAAGGTACGATTTGATCCCGCGTGAACGAAGGAATGAATCGAGGCGGGTCAGGAGCGCGGCGGCATCCGGCCTTACGGAGAGGGTGATTTGGGTTTGCATCTTGATCACGTTTATAGCCTAGGCTAGGGAGTGCAAAACCGCCGCTTGCAGGGGGTATGTGCCACTTGCATTAGAATATGCGTTCGTGGGTATTTTGTCAAGGCGTTAAGGAAGTGTCTTGAGAAAGGCTCTGTACTTGATCGAGGGACAGCCCCATGAATTCTCCGGGGGGATTGGCGGGATAGCGTTTCCCGTCCAGCGGCGGTTCCGGGACGAAGGCGTTCCAAGGATATTCCGAATGGAGTGAGACGGGAAAAAATTAACAAAAATTTATGGGGAGAGATATTGCATTTGGGTGGGGAAATATGGTAATATGTGGGGCATAGTGGAGGATCATCCGCTATGTTGACTGGTCAGTACGAGTGTCGAGTGGACGAGAAATGGCGGATTGCCATACCGGCGAAGCTCCGAAAGGAGTTTGAGAACGGACTCGTGCTGACGCGTGGCGTGGACAAATGCATGTTGATCTATTCCCCTGCCGAATGGGCCAACATCAGTGCACAGCACCGGTATTCCCCATTTTCTCCCAGCAAGCATCGGATGCTTGGCCGTCTCATATTCGGCAGTTGCTATGAACTCACGATGGATGGCCAGGGCCGCATTCAGCTTCCCGCTCCGCTCCGGGAGCATGCTCAGGTGAAAGACACGGTCGTGATCGTAGGGCAGAATACGTTTGCGGAAATATGGAGCAAGGAACTGTGGGAGAACCAGAAGGCGTTGATAGATGAACAGGCATGGCAGCTTGCTGAAGGGATAGAGATACGCTAGATGGTCCGTCTCGAACACGATCCGGTTCTTGTTGCGGAAAGTATTCATGCCCTGAACATCTTGCCCGGGGGGCGATACGTTGATTGCACGGTTGGTGGGGGGGGACATGCTCGTGCCATTCTGGATGCCAGCTCGCCCGGTGGACAGCTTCTCGGGATCGATGCCGATCCCAAAGCCATTGAAATTGCCCGAAAATCCCTGGCGCCCTACGGAAGGTCGGTGCTTCTGGTGAATGAGAATTTCCGACGCCTTGAAGAAGTGGCTTCCCGTTGCAATTTCAGACCCGTGCACGGGGTGCTATTTGATCTCGGGATGTCGAGCTTGCAGTTATCGGAAGTGGGGCGAGGGTTCAGTTTTCAGCATGATGCCCCTTTGGATATGCGGTTCAGTCCGGAGCAAGAGGTGACCGCCGCGCAGATTGTCAACGAGCTACCGGAGAATGCGCTGGCCGAACTGATCTGGACTTACGGCGAGGAGCCGAGAAGCCGCCGGATCGCCCGGCAGATCGTAGCGCACCGACCCCTTCATTCTACTCTGGAGCTTGCCAGCGTGATAGCGGGGGCGGTCAACGGGGAAAGCGGCCGCCGGATACATCCGGCAACCCGGACCTTTCAGGCTTTGCGCATGGCGGTCAACAAAGAGATCGAAAATCTGAAGGAAGCTCTGGAGCAGGCGGTCCATATTCTCGGTGTGGGGGGGAGGTTGGTGGTAATCAGCTTTCACTCGTTGGAAGATCGTCTGGTGAAGGATTTTTTTTCCCGGGAATCACGGAGATGTGTATGTCCGCCCGAGGTCCCGGTCTGTACATGCAAGCATGTGCCGCGTTTGAAAACGGTGATCAAAGGAGTCATCCGGCCCTCTGCGGAGGAAGTCAGACGCAATCCTAGGAGCCGAAGCGCCAAGATGAGAGTAGCCGAGCGCATCAACGAGGCTGAAGAGAGGAGGTGATACTTCGGGAGAACGGAATAACAACTCGGATCGGGGTCAGCGACAGCAATCAAAGAAAGGGGGTTTCGATGAGCAGAGTCTTTTCAGGAATCGATGTCGGCACCAGTAAGATCTGTGCGATCATTGCCAATATTGGTGACGACGAGACAATCCAGATTCTAGGATCCGCTGTGGTTCCGTCTCGCGGAGTTTACAAAGGTCTCGTAGTGGATATCGATCAGGCCACGGAAACGATCCGTGATGCGGTAATGAAGACGGAGCGTACCAGCGGGCTAAGGATCGAATCGGCGTTTGTCAGTGTCACCGGCAAGCATATCAGTTCGATGAACAGTAAAGGGGTAGTGGCCACCACGCGAGCGGACAAGCGTGTCACGGTGAATGATCTTGACCGCGTGCTGGAATCGGCCCGAAGCATCACTTTGCCGAGCGATCGGAGATTGCTTCATGTTCTTCCCCGACATTACACGCTCGATGGCACCGTCAAGGTTCAAGAACCGGTGGGGATGCACGGCTTTCGATTGGATGTGGAGACTCACATCGTGACGGCCGCTGCGGCCTCGGTTCAAAACCTGATCAAAGCGGTCCGAAGCGCAGGGGTCGAGGTCGAGGATCTTGTCTTCAATCCCTTGGCTTCGGGTGAAGCGGTGCTCACCGATCACGAGATGAACTCCGGCGTGATGGTGGCCGATATCGGCGCCGGGACGACCAACGTGGCGATCTTCAACGACGGGTGTGTCTCGCATTCCACCGTGTTCCCCGTCGGCGGGTACCAAGTGACCCGCGATATTGCCATCGGGCTGGGCGTTACCAACGAGATGGCCGAGGAAATGAAGAAGAAGTACGGCAACGTCATGTCGAGCAACGGGGTGGATCCGGAAACGCAGCTTGACGTAGGAAACAAGCATACCGTCTCCTACCGCGAGCTGAACGATGTGATTCGAGCGAGGGTGGAGGAGATCCTGCAACTGGTGATGATGGAAGTGCCGCGGGAGAAACGCGGGCAGTTGATCCCCGCCGGATTGGTGCTCACGGGAGGGACGGCCAATCTTCCGGGTCTGGAAGCTCTGGCGCGCGAGGTTCTGGGCATGGAGCACATTCGCATCGGAATGCCGGCGGGCATCACGGGTATTGCGGATCATCTCCATAACCCCGCCTGTGCCACCGCTGTGGGGCTCCTTTACTGGGGGGCCAACAATGCCGAAGGCGAAGACAAGTACGTTTATGAGGGATTGAAGACCAATCCGGTGAGCGTTCTTCGTCAGGGCGTATCGCGCGTACGAAAGTTGTTCCGACCCCACTAGGGGGCCAGCTCAATAATTGCGAAAGGGGGAAATGAAAATGACTGGCAAATCGGAGTTCGAGACCTTCACCGCCAAGATCAAAGTCATCGGCTGTGGCGGGGGTGGGTGCAATGCGGTGAATCGCATGATTGAAAAGGGCATCCGTGGGGTTGAGTTCATCGCGATCAACACCGATGCCCAGGCGCTGGAGTCCTCCCTCGCGGAGACGCGGATTCAGATCGGTCCGAAGTTGACCCGAGGGTTGGGCGCCGGCGGTGACCCGGAGATCGGACGAAAGGCCGCCGATGAGAGCCGGGAGATCATCGCCTCCGTATTGGAAGATACGGATATGCTTTTCATCACCTGCGGCATGGGGGGCGGGACGGGCACCGGTTCCTCTCAGGTGGTGGGTGAGATTGCCCGGGAGGCCGGCATTCTGACAATCGGGATCGTGACCCGGCCGTTCAGCTTTGAGGGAACGGTACGCAGCTCGAAGGCGGAAGGCGGCATCGAAGCGCTCATGCCGTATGTGGATACCCTCATCACCATCCCCAACGATCGGTTACTCACCGTGTGCGATAACCGCGTTACGGTGGATGATGCCTTCATGACCGCCGATGAGATCCTCTACAACGGTGTTCAGTCCATTTCGGAGCTGATCACGGTGCCGGGCCTTATCAACCTTGACTTTGCGGATGTCCGCACGATCATGACCAATGCCGGCCAGGCATGGATGTCCATCGGCAAGGGCACGGGGGCCAACCGTGCGATAGACGCCGCCAAACAGGCGCTGGCCAGCCCTCTTCTGGATGTGAATGTGGAGGGGGCCACCGGTGTGCTCCTCAATGTCACCGGCAGCAAGAATCTGGCCCTCGCCGAGGTGCATCAGGCTGCGGATCTCGTCAAGCAGGCCGTGGCTCCGGAAGCCAACATTATCTTCGGTGTGGCACATGACCCCAGCCTGAACGATGAGGTTCGGATCGTGCTGATCGCCACGGGATTCACTTCATCATTGACCAAGCAGAGCAAGATCAGTCACCAAGAGATGCTCAATGTGATTTCCAGCTTGAAGCAGGATGAAGATCGGCTGGATACACCGGCATTCCTGCGCCGTCAGCAGGTGCAACAGCGGCCGCGGCAAGTGCTGAATATCCCTCAGGAGGTCAAGGCCCCGAAGCCACCGACCAAGCAAGCGGAGAAGTCCGCTCCTCCTTCGCGCGGACGGACCCTGTTCAGTCGGTGAAAACGCACTGAAGTTTTTTGGGACTGATCCTCTTAGGGGCGCAATTTCTGGAGGGGCATTCCGATTCCGCGGGTGGTTTTCGGAAAGGCTATCCGAATGTGTTTGTGCCCGGGCGAATTCGATAGGGAGAGAGCATTTTCTCAGGGGGGTGACGTATGGGAGTCTCGAATCTTGTTCAGTATCATATCGAGAGCTCCATCAATGCCGCCATCGCGGAGGCGAGCGGGTACCGGGAGGAAGCCGAGCGCCTCCGCGCCCAGGGAAGCCTGCGGCTGGTGGTCATGTCGGATGAAGATCTGAAGGAGCTTGCCCAGATGCTTTCCTATTATCCGTCGCGGCCGCCGGAAGTCGTCTATCATGAGTTGAAGGCTGCCGTTGCCGAACAGATCCGTACCGCCAAGCAATGGGTGGGCCTTCTTACAGCCAAGCCCTATCGTGCCTTGCCCATGTCCCGGAATTAGGGTGATTGCTTTCCCATTCCCGCTGTTTGCGAAGTGAAGTGGCAGTAGAATAAGGAGGTCCGGTGGCGGGGAGAGGGCCGTGCGATTGGGATGGGGGTGGAAAGAGGGAGATTAGCGCGGCAACCAACCCTGAGTGATGGCCTCGTTTTCCATGATCTCGACGGCCGAATAAGGGTCGATCGAGCCTTGTTCCACTTCTTCCCATAGCGCCATGAGACGGGCGCTTTCTTTCATCAGGCGCCAGAGGCGTTTTCGTAGGCGCTGTTCCACAGCTTGGAGGAATTCCTCTTTGCGCTGCTGTTGCCTCCGGCGCGTCAGTTCTCCGCTCGTGGTCAAATAGCTTCGGTGCCTTTCCGTGGCTTCGTAGAGCTCCTCGATGCCGATATCCCGGAGTGCCTGTGTGGCAAGGATCGGTGGTTGCCATTGATTGGTTCGGGGGCTGAGCGTCAGCATGGCTTGGAGCTCGGCAACGAGTTTGGATGCTCCGGGCCGATCGGCTTTGTTGACGACGAAGATATCGGCGATCTCCATGAGCCCGGCTTTCATGGTTTGTATGGTGTCTCCCGCTTCCGGCACAAGGGCGACGATGGTCGTATCCACCGTTTCCATGACGTCGAGCTCCGTCTGCCCCACGCCCACGGTTTCCACGAAGATGATCTCCTTGCCGAAGGCGTCGAGGAGCTTCATCACGTTGCGGGTGGCCACCGGAAGGCCTCCACGGCTGCCGCGGCTGGCCATGCTCCGGATGAATACCTCGGGGTCCAAATAGTGCTGTTGCATGCGGATGCGGTCGCCGAGGACGGCCCCGCCGGAGAAGGGGCTTGTCGGGTCGGCGGCGATGATGCCTACGGAAAGATCGCGCCGGCGGGCAGCGGCGGCGAGCTTATCCACGAGGGTGCTCTTGCCGGCGCCCGGCGGGCCGGTAACGCCGATGGAGTAGGCTTTCCCGAGGTGCGGATAGATGGCCTTCATGATCTCGGGGATCGCGGGCGATTCCTCTTCCACGAGGGTGATCAGTCGGGAGAGCGCCCGTAAGGAGCCCCCCAGCATTTTTTCCACTAGTTCCATTGAGAAATCCTCAGTCTGTTGGGGTCCGCTTGACCCATGGTAACACATCTGGGGCAAGCGTGGAATCCAAGTTGCGAATTGTGAAGGCGGAACCCGCCGGGTTCCGCCTTCATTTCCGCCCTGAACCCAAAAGAGGGTTAGTGTTCGATCTCGCGATCACCGACCTCGAGTTTGACGGAGATGGCGATTTTGTAGAGCAAGCTCAGCACGAGGAATCCCAGGCCCCATACCCCGAAGGTGATGACGAGTTCCTTGGCGGTCGGCCAGTACTGAGTGAACTCGTGGAGGGGGTTAGGAATGAACCCGGGGATGACCAAGAGGAGGCCCTTATCGATCCAGATCGAGAAGAAGACGAGGAAACAGGCGAAGGCGAGGGTATCGTAGCGGTATCGCGTTTTGGGATAAACGAGAAGGGCGATCGCCGCTACGGTCATGAAGAGGACGGCCCACATGTAAGGTTGAAGGCCGGTTCCGCCTTCGGCGAAGAGGAGATATTTGAGCGTTGCGGTGTGCTCCGGAGCACCGGAATAGAAGGCGGTGAAGAACTCGCACAGGAGGAAGAAGAACCCTACGATTGTGGCATAGGTGACGATGGTGGAGAGTTTCTTGATGGCCACCTTGCCGGGATCGAAATCGGTGTACTTGCGCAGGATCAGGCAGATGATGATGAGGAGCGCCGGGCCTGCCGCGAAAGCGGTGGCCAAGAATCGGGGGGCCATGATGGCGGTCAGCCAGAAGGGCCGGCCGGCCAAGCCCGCATAGATGAACGCCGTGACCGTATGGATGCTTGCTGCCCAAGGGATCGAAAGTAGGATCAGGGGCTTGGTCCAGCGCCGGGGCTTTTCCCCTTTGTATTCAGCGTCCAGCACGGCCCAGCCGACGACGATATTGATGAGGAGATAGCCGCTGAGCACGATGATATCAAAGAAGAGGATCGAGTTCGGAGAGGGATGGAGGAAGAGATTGGCCAGCCGGTCGGGTCTCCCAAGGTCAACGGTCACAAAGGTGATGCACATACCGCAGGCCACCACCGCCAAGAACTCGCCGAGGATGGTGATCTTCCCGAACTCCTTCTGGTTGTGCAGATAATAGGGTAAGACAAGCATCACCCCTGAAGCGGCGACTCCCACGAAGAAGGTGAAGTTGGCCAAGTAGAATCCCCATGAGACATCGCGACTCATGCCGGTGATTCCCAGTCCATGCCAGAGTTGATCCACATAGAACCCCGCGCCGACCGCAAAGAGGGTGGCGAGGAACCCCAGCCACAGCCAGTATTTCTTGCTTCCTCTTAATGCTTTGTCTATCATGCTCTTTCCCTTATACCAAGTAATAGACCTTCGGTTGGGTGCCGGCGATCTCTTTCCTTCTCAGGGGAATGAGTTTTTCCTCCTTCTGAAGGTGTTCGAGCGCCGTATGGATGACCGAGTGCTCATCGGCAAGGTCCCCGAACACCAGTGCCGATGCCTCTTGGCTCCCTTTCTTCTTGATGCATGCCTGAACGCAGTAAGGAAGATCACCGCCATAGAGGTTCAATTCGGTGCAGAAGTTGCACTTCTCGACCACACCTTTGGTGCGGGTGGGGAAGTTCGGATTGATCTTGGATTTATCGAGGCCGTTGCGGGGATCTTCAAAATTGAAGCTTCTGGCCCCGTACGGGCACGCCGCCACGCAGAAGCGGCACCCGATGCATCGGTGATAGTCCATCATCACGGCGCCGTCTTCCCGTTTGAAGGTGGCCTTGGTGGGGCATGCGCGAACGCAGGGGGGATTGGCGCAGTGATTGCACAGCACGAGGAACGGCACGCCCTCCATGCGCTCCTTCAAAAGCTCGTTCTCCATGTATTCGGGGAAGGCGTGTTGGAATTCGGTTTGCCATATCCACTTGATCTCATGTTTCTTGTTGGCCAGATTCGGGACGTTGTGATTCAGATGGCAAGCGCGAATGCACTCATCACACCCTTCCTCGCAGCGGCTGGGGACAATGAGCATTGCCAGTTGTTTCCCTTTGAGGCTTCCGTCAGCCGATTTCGCGACGGGGCTGCAGCCGGCGAGTAAACTTCCCGCCGACGCCGCTACCACGACACCCGCCGAGGCGAATCCGGCCATCTTCAGGAATTCGCGTCGCGTCAGTTCCATCAGCTACTCCTCTTCCACGATGTTGTGGCAATCCCAGCAACTCGGCTTCACCCCTAGATAGCTATGGCACTCATCACAGAATTGGCTCTTGTTCGTATGGCACTGTTCCAAGCATGTATCGGTCAGGCTTTTGTCGAAGGTTTCGCCGGTCAGCTTGGATACATATGTCCGGTCCTCACCGCGGACCACTTGATTTCGCCAGTCATTCAGGAGGTCCATGTGCTTGGCCCTCATGTATCCGGCCGATTCCACGCATTGCGTCGCGCCGTTCGGCGGGGGCTTGAGGTCAAGCTTACGGTCGGCCTCCCCTGTCGCTTGGCTGTACCAGAAAGGAATGGTGAACAGCGCCAGAAAGAGGATGACGCCGATAACGATCTTCCCCTTATCGTACATTACTTCTGCCCCCCTTCAGCCGCTTTGGCTTTCAGCGGTTGACCGCGAACGTCCGTTACCCTCGGTTTCTCGCCCTTCATGATGAGGGCATTGGCCACCATCTCGTGCACCCCGCCCACTTCCACACCGGGCACCCAGTATTTGAGCACCGTGGGGATGTTGGCCTTATCGATGGCGCACATGCAGGTCACAATGTTCACGCCGTGTTTCTCGTGGACATACTTGACCGCATTGGCGCGAGGGAGTCCACCCCGAAGGCGCATCTCAAGGTTCTCGTCGGTTCCGATGCCCGCCCCGCTCCCGCAACAGAAGGTCTTCTCACGGATCGTGTTTTCCGGCATCTCGTAGAAATTGTTGCAGACCTTCTTGAGGATATAGCGCGGCTCTTCCAGAAGGCCCATCGCTCTGGCCGGATTGCACGAATCGTGGAAGGTGACCACCCAGTGATCGTTGCGGCTGGGGTCGAGCTTGAGCTTGTTGTGGTAAATGAGATCGGCGGTGAACTCCGAGATATGGGTCATCTTGGTAGACTTGGCATTCTCGAACACCGTGCCGGTGATGGGCGACTTCGGGACTTCGAGGAAGTCGGCCGGGCCGTTGATCGTATCCATGTATTGATGGATCACCCGCCACATGTGGCCGCATTCGCCGCCGAGGATCCACTTCACCCCCAGACGCTTGGCCTCGGCGTAGATCTTGTTGTTCAAGCGCTTCATCATCTCCGCAGAATGGAACAGCCCGAAGTTGCCGCCTTCCGAGGCGTACGAGCTCATCGTGTAATCGAGGCCCAGCTCGTGGAAGAGCATCAGATATCCCAGGAACGTGAACCAGTGGGGCTGGGCAAAGTAGTCCGCCGAAGGTGTGACGAAGAGGATTTCTGCCCCTTTCCGGTTGAGGGGCACATCCACCGTGATGCCGGTGATCTCCTTGATCTCATCGATCGCGAACCCGATGGTATCCGCGAAGGCATGGGGCTGGATGCCGAGATGGTTTCCGGTTCGGAAGCAGTTGGAGGCGGGCTCGATGATCCAGTTGATATTGATTCCCACCAGATTGAGGAGCTCACGTCCCATCATGGTGATCTCACAGGTATCGATGCCGTACGGGCAGAACACGGAGCACCGGCGGCACTCGGTGCACTGGTAGTAGTAGTAGAACCATTCCTTGAGGACATCCTCGGTGAGGTCTCGGGCGCCGGCGGCCCGGCCGAGGAGTTTGCCCCCTGTCGTAAAGTAGCGCCGGTAGACCGATCGCATCAGCTCGGTGCGGGCCACCGGCATATTCTTGGGGTCTCCTGAGCCGATATAGAAATGGCATTTATCGGCGCAGGCGCCGCAGCGGACGCAGATATCCAGAAACACGCGGAGGGAACGGTATCGCTTCAGCCGCTCCTCCATTCCCTTGAGGATGATCTCTTTCCAATTCGGTGGGAGCTTCCAATCTGCTTCCGTAGGGTTCCATTCCCGGGGGAAGGGGAGCCCCAGATGCTCCATCCGTTTGGGGTTGGCCGGATAGCTCCACGTTCCCTTTCGGAACGCTAAGTTGGGCTCGAACAGATCGAGCTTGCGCGGCTTGTAGTCAATTTTGATCAGTTCTTCGCGACTGGCGATTTCCTCTGTCACGGCTACTCCTTTTCGACGGGCAACCCGGCGCCCTTCATGAATTTGCGGAATTCATCCTCGTACTCATGGTAAGGGTGCACTTTGACGGGGTAGTCCCAAGGATTGATATGCCTCTTCATTCGGTTGTTGTTGGCCAGGTTTCGGGTAGGGCTGAAGAAGATTCCCCCCATGTGAACCATCTTGCTGAAGGGGAAATAGGCCAGAAGCACACTCACGAGGGTCACGTGCAGGAAGAAGAGCCAGCTGATTCCCCCCGGAACCTCGGGATCGAAGCGGAGAACGCTCATCGCCAGCTCCTTTACGGCCACTACATCGGTGTGGTAGAAGATGCGCAGGCACACGCCGGTGACGGCAATGCTCAGGATGAGGATGACCGCAAAGTAGTCGGCGGGAAGGGAAATGTATCGGATTTGCGGGAAAACGATCCTTCGGAGAAGCAGATAGGTCAGGGCCAGCAGGATGACGATATCCGTCAGGAAGAGGGTGTTGATCACGATATCGAAGGCGCCGTCGAGATCCTCGAGGGTCTTGATCGCCCATGGCACGGGCTCCATGAAGAGCCTCAGGTGCCGGACGAGGATGATCAAGAGGGACCAGTGGAAAAGAAGGCCGAAGAGCCAGAGGAACTTGTTGCTGGAGTAGATGAGCTTCTGTTTTTCGGGTTTGACCTCGGAACGGGTGTTGCGCCAGAGGGAACGGAAGAGAAGAATTTCCAAGAGCATTCGAACGATGACAAAGCGGTTGTTGGGTGGATTCTCCAGAGGATTGGCCTTGATCCAGGGGAGGGATTTCTCCTGCCCACATGTGGTGGGTATCCGGAAAGGTACGGCGGATCTGCCCCACATGATCACCCGGTACAGCATCCCAAGGATGAAAATGGCTATGCCACAGTATGGAAGTATGACTCCGAACAGGGTATTCATTCCACTACCTCGCTTCTATGTCTAGCCCTTGTCTTCCTCACCGGCGAGCCACACGGCACGTCGTGACATTCGATCGAGCAATCGGAAGGCGTCATCCCGGGCCGCCTTGATCTCGCCCACGCGAATCTCGAAGATCTCCTCTCGGCATTTCATGTATGTATCGAAGGCCGCAAGCGCCAGCCCATCAATCCGTTTGTCCAGCTCTATCAAGTCCTCGCTCAGGTGGTGATCTTTGATATCGCTCCCCAGCGATTCCCGGAGTGCTTGCTTCAGCAGAAAGACAAAACCGACCGCTTGCCCCGGTGAGAAATCCTGAACGGCCCTTACCCTGAGCATCTCATCGAGGGCCTTCGTGGTTTTCTCCGAATTGACTTTCCCTTCGATCACCTCATCGTAAAGCGCTTCGAGCGCCTCGGCAAAGATATATCGCACCGGATTGGTGAACCGATCGGTATCCCGCAGGAGGTTCATTCCCGCCGGATGCGTCTGTGCCACGAGCTCGAGCCATTTCCCTATGATGCTATTGCGTTTTCTCGACAGCGTCTCGCTGAGCATTTCCCCGCCCGGAGGGATCCCCATCCACCGATCGGCCGGTCTTCCTTAGCCTTTCTGCCCTCCCACCGGTGTGCTGAGAATCTTCTGGATAACCTTCTCCCGAGGTTGAACTGAGATGCTGGCCACCTCTTTGGGATCGAATCCCATGCAGATGGCGAGCAGTTGATTATAGTCGAACACGGGGATCCCATACTTTCGGGTCTCGTCCTTGAATTCGCTCTGCACCCGATCCATCCACATGAGGCATGTAACGCAGGAGACAACGATGAGGTCCGCTTTGACTTCATCCACGATGGCATCGAATTTGCGTTTCGCAAAGGCCACCGCCTGCGGATGATTGCGGGCGGCAAATCCGCCGGCGCCGCCGCAGCACTGGTATTCCCGGCTGAATCTGGGGACCTTTGCCCCCAATGCCTCCACGAGCTCTCGGAACATATGGGGGTCCCGTGGGTCATCGAATCCCATTACCTCATGCGGCCACAGGGTGTGGCACGGGTACTGGACGGTGGCCGTCAGGCCTTCCAGAGAATACTTGATCGCTTTCTTGATCTTTTCAACGCCCACCTCGTTGTACATAAGGTCCAGCATATGGCGGGTGGTGGAAGTCCCTTTGAACTGCTTATCGTCAATGGCTAGAAGTTCGTTGACCCGTTTCTTTTTCCCCTCATCGTGAAGGCTGTGGCGGGCATGGCGCATCACACTGTAGCACGAGCCGCACTGCACGGCGATATCCACGCCCTTGGCTTCGGCGATGGCTAGATTGCGCGCGCTCACGGCAAGGCTCGCTTCTTCATCGGAGGCGGGGAAGGTGCCGTATCCGGGGCAGCAGGCATACCCTTCCAAGTCAACTATTTCCAGACCCAGAGCCGGGAGGGTCAATCGGATGGCCCTCTCCGCATCCGGCCGGATCGCGGGCATGTTACAACCGAGGAATAACCCTAGTTTCATTGCTTTATCCTTAAGTTAATGTGTCCCATGCTCAATTCGCTTAGTGGGCCTTGAACACGAAGTCGTTATCCTGCACGATCTTGGTGGCCCTCAGCATCTCTTGGAACCTCTTCATGGCTTCGGGCATGGTCACCACTGAGGGCGGTTGCTCCGGCAAGCCGACCGATTTTCTCAGATCCTTCACCTTGTGTACGGCCTGCGTGTGTGCAGTGGAAAAGACTTCCGGAAGCGATGGCGGCAGGTACGTCTGGTCCTTGCGGCATTGCCATCTCCGGACGGCAAGCCCCACCTCGAAGGGGTGAACGCCCATCGGGCACATCTCTTCGCATTTGTTACAGGAGACGCACGACCATGGGGTTTCGTCCTCCAACAGGGATTCCTCGAGCCCCAGAAGGATCTTACGCACCAGACTGCGAATGAGCAGAGGGGGCTTTCCTTCCGCTGCGGGGCAACCGGAGATACATGTGGCGCAATTGTAGCATTTGCGGATATCTCCGGCGGCTTCCCCTTCGCCCATCACCTCTTTCCATAGGTCCGGCTTGGCTTCCGATAGGTCTATCATGCTACGCTCCTATGTTCCGTGGAACCCGGCAACCCAAAAAAATCTGCCCCCAGCAAGACCAAGGGCAGATTTTTGATCACTGGATTCCCATATGGTTAGCACAGTCGAGATCGTTCACCGACTCCCCCGGCACAACCCAAGACAAAGTATAATTCCTCATATCGGGGCTGTCAACTTCACGGAGCATCCCAAAAACAGCGATTCAGCTTTGTAGCCTTCACCCTCGGGTGAAGAACCATCTGATCACCCCCTTCCGGACCTTGCCCCGGAATTCCCCCGCACCCCATGAACGATTCGGCTTCTCCGATCCCACCCACCCGCCCAAATGGTTTTCTTGGGGGATACCCCTAGTCCCCCCGAGAGAGGTATCTTGTGCACTCTCCTCTTCAATCGCTGTTTTTGGGGTGCATCGCTTTGCCGCTCACCGCTGCCGGCAACAGGGCATGCAAAGCGGCCGGGTAGCTTGACACTGCAACGGGGGGGCCATACAATAGCCTCAACAATGACACCCCGAAGAAAGAGCCCCATCCTACGAGGATGCAAGATCATCCTTCGTGAGAAGACGGTGACCGATGCTCCCATGGACTTTGCGTGGGCTTCGGATGCCGAGCTGATGCGCCTCGATGCCGCTGAGTGCGTTCCCTTGAGTTACTCGGTATTCCTTTTGAAGTATATTGAGGGGCTCCATGATCCCACCAAGAGGCATTTTGCCATTGAAACGCATGAAGGCCGGCACATCGGGAATTGTGTTTGCTACAATTTCCACGGGGTACATCGAGAGGCAGAGCTGGGCATTATGATCGGGGAGCGTGATTACTGGGGAAAGGGCTACGGTGCAGATGCCGTGGCGACGCTGGCTCGATATATGTTCGATGTGATGGACATCGAGCGGATCTGCCTTCATACCCTGACGTGGAACCTCCGGGCGCAGCGGTGTTTCCAGAAGTGCGGATTTGTGGTGTGTGACCGTCTGGTCCGCAACGGGAATGAGTTCGTGGAGATGGAGCTTTACCGGGATTGGCTCCGGGTGCCGGCGAGCCCCGGTGAGACCTCGGCCGGTTCCGGTTCCGAGGGTGTGCCGGATCTCCGTCCCCCGCCTTCGCCATGAGTTCCTCGGAAACCGAGGCGCCTAGAGGTAGAGGCCTCCGGTGGCGTTGAGCACATTCCCCGTGATCCATGAGGCCTCATCCAGTGCGAGGAGGAGCACGCACTGGGCGGCCTGTTCAGGCGTCATCATTCCCCCGAAGATCGTTTGATTGGCCATCTGTTCGATGATGGCATCGCGCGTGCGCTGGGGCACGCCCATCTTCTCCCCCATGTACTCCTCCGCCGTTTCCTTGGCCTGTGTGAATCGCGTCTCTACTCCGGCAAAGGCGATGGCGTTACAGGTGATGCCGTAACGCATCCATTCTTTGGCCAGCGTTTTGGTGAGGCCGATGATTCCCGCTTTGCTGGCCGCATAGTTGATCTGCCCGGGATTGCCGGCCAGACCCACCACCGAAGTGATGTTGATCACCCGACCGTTGTGGCCCTTCTTCATCATGTAGCGCGATGCGGCGCGGATGCAGTTGAAGGTGCCCTTGAGATTGGTATCGAGGCAGAGGTCCCACTGTTCCTCCGTCATTCTCCCGGCAAGGTTATCTCGGGCGATGCCGGCGTTGTTGACCAAGATATCGAGCTTGCCGAACTTCTCGATGGCGGTTTGGATGATGCGCTGGGCTTGATCGGGGAAGCGTACGTCCGCCACACAATAGGCGACCTTCCCCCCCGAATCCTCGATCTCCTTTGCCGTCCGGATGACCAGCGGCTCGGTGACGCCGTTGATGACCACGCTTGCCCCCTCTCGGGCGAAGAGAAGGGCGGTGGCCTTCCCGATGCCTCTGGCTGAACCGGTGATCACCGCGGTTTTTCCTTCGAGTCTGCCCATGCGTGTCTCCTTGAATTTGCAAGGTGTTATAGGGGCTTTGCTCCCGCAGGAGTCCGGCCTGTGGAGGAGTCCCCCCGTTCTTTTCGAGCCAAAAAGAGCGATTCCGCTTTGCAGTCTTCACCCTCGGGTGAATAACCATTGACACCTCATCCGGACTTTGTACCGGAATTCCCCACACCCCATGAACGATCCGGCTTCTCCGATCCCACCCACCCGCCCAAAGGGTTTTTGGGGGACACCCCCAAATCCCCCGAGAGAGGTATCTTGGGCGCTCTCTTCTTCAATCGCTCTTTTTGGGTTTCGATCTTCCGCTTGACTATTGCGCCGGTTGAGGCGGGGCGGGATTCACCAGCCCTTCACCGAGGGTCTTGGGGAACATCTCGGCGATATCGTCCACCGTCCAGTGCTCGGCTTGGGTGAACATCGACTTGAGCTTGGCCGATTGCGAGTACAGGGTGATCTCCCGTCCCCACGAGAAGATCATCTGGCCGTTCACGTTGGCCGCTTGATCGGAGGCAAGCCATGTACATAGTCGCCCTACATCCACCGGATCCGGGAGTTCGGCCAGATCCGTGCCGGCGCCGCTGGCGGCTTGAACGCCCGCCTTCGCCCGTTTCTCTTTGCTCGCCAGAACCTCCGGCGTGCGCATGATGCGCGTATCGGCCGCGGGGAAGATGATATTGACGGTGATGCCGTATCGCCCCAGATCGCGGGCCGCGCTCTGGCTCAGGGCATTGATGCCGCCCTTGGCCGCGCTGTAATTCGCTTGACCCACTGTCCCGAATGCAACCCGTGAGGAGATATTGATGATCCTTCCGCTCCTTTGTTCGCGCATGAGCGCCGCGGCCTCACGGGTGCAGTAGAAGCATCCGTAGAGGTGAACCTTGATCACCGAGTCCCATTCTTCATCGCTCATCTTCCAGATCATGCGGTCCCGCACGATACCCGCATTGTTGACCAGAATATCGATCCGCCCGAAGTTCTCCACGGCTGCCTGAACGATGCGTTTGGCATCGGCGGGATTGGATACATCTCCGAAGATGGGGATCGCTTCTCCCCCCATGGCCCTGATCGTCTCGGCGGTGGTCTGGGCATCTCCGCCCTCGGTTCCGGGCCTACGGTTATTGGTGATGAGTTTGGCTCCTTCTCGGGCCATCTCTACGGCGATCGCCCGGCCGATCCCCTGACCGGAGCCGGTCACAACGGCAACTTTCCCTTTGAGTCGGTCTCCCATTGTTCCCCCCTTGTGAAGATGTTGGGCCCCCGGTTACATCACATGTCCAATCCGCCGCTTGCGATAATGACCTGACCGGTCACGTAGTTCGAGTCCTCTGAAGCAAGGAAGAGCGCCACCGGCGCGATGTCCTTCTCCGGGTCTCCCCAGCGTCCGAGCGGGATGCGATGGATAAACGATTTCTTGAGATCGTCCGGCATGAGATCGGTGAGGGGGGTTCGGGCGAAGGGGGAGATGGCATTGACGGTGATGTTGTATCGGGCAAACTCCTTGGCGTTGGACTTGGTAAGTCCGATGACCCCTGCCTTGGCGGCGCTGTAGTTGGCTTGGCCGGGGTTGCCCCGGATCCCCGCTCCCGAGGTGAAGTGAATGATCTTCCGGCAGGCGATCGGTCCGCCCTCCGCGGCCTCGCGTTTGGCGGCGGCGATCATGTGGGCCACCGCATATTTGGTGCAATAGAAGGTCCCGTAGAGGCACACGTCGACGATTTCGTCGAAATCCCTCTCGGTCATCTTGAGGATGGACATATCGCGGTAATTGGCGGCGGCGTTCACAAGGATATCGATGGTATGGAACTCTTCGATGGTGGCGTTGATCATGCGTTGCACTTGAGCGCTATCGGTGACATCGGTGGGGACCGCGATGGCCGTGCCCCCGGCGCTGCGGATGGCATCGACCACGGCGCGGGATTGGGATTCGTTGATATCGGCTACGATCACCTTGGCCCCTTCGCGGGCGAAGCGCATGGCGATCGCCCGGCCGATCCCGTACTCGGAGCCCGCGCCCGTCACGATGGCGACTTTGCCTTGGAGTTTGTCTCCCATACGAAAGTGTCCTATCAGGGCTCCTTCATGCTTGGGGGCATGAATCCCTTCCCTCTCCGGATGATACAAACCTCCCCCCGAGACCTCGGGGGGAGGTTTGTGGATTCGCTGGTGTTGTTTTGACCTCGTGCTACTTCGCTTTTTCTTTCGGCTCCGGCGGGGCCGGATTCACGAGGCCTTCCCCGAGGGTCTTCGGGAAGAGTTTGGAGACATCGTCCACTGTCCACCGTTCGCCGGGGGCATAGATGGTGCTCAGCATAACCGGCGCCGGGGAGTACAGGCTGATCTGCCGGCCGCGGCAGAAGAAGGTCTGGCCGTTCACGTTGGCCGCCTCGTCGGTGCAAAGCCACGTGATGAAGGGGGCGAAGGTCTCCGGCTCCTCCAGAATATCTCCGATTCTGGCGGTCGTGGATACACCGGTTTCCTGACGCTTCTCTTTGCTCGCGAGGACCTCGGGGGTGAGGGTGAGCCGGGTGCCCGCGCCGGGGAAGATCGAGTTGCAAGTGACGTTGCGGCGGCCCATATCGCGCGCCACGCAGCGGGTCATCCCCAGAATACCGGTCTTGGCCGTGCCGTAGTTCACCTGCCCGGAATTGCCGAGCGCCACCCGCGAAGACATGTTGATGATCCGGCCCCAGTACTGCTCCCGCATGATCTGGCAAGCGCGACGGGTGCACCAGAAGTACCCGTAGATGAAGACCTTGATCACATCATCGAACTCCTCATCGCTCATCTTCCAGATCATCCGGTCGCGGAGGAATCCGGCGTTGTTGACCAAGATATCGATCCGCCCGAAGTTCTCCACGGCGGCGTTGATGAGGTTCTCCGCTTGTTCCTTGATTGAGATATCGGCGGCCACCGCCACCGCCCGGCGGCCCATGGATTGGATCTCCTCGACTACCTCTTTGCATTTGTCTACGTGTCGAGCATTGACGATAACGTCCGCACCCTCGGAGGCCATGCTTATGGCCACGGCTCTCCCGATCCCCATGCTCGAACCGGAAATCACTGCCACCCGCCCTTTAAGTCTCTCGCCCATGATCACAACTCCTTGTTGGATTTTGGTGGGGTCTAATCTCACCCATGACCCCCTCTCCTATAAAGAGATGGGGAAAGGAGTTCGGAGGACACCCCCGAACCCCCGGCAGGGAGGAATCCCTGCGCGCTCTTTTGGCTTAGTTCTCAGCTATCGGTTCCCCTGACCCCCGCCGGGCGCTGAGCGCCCACCGCTGATGGCTACATCAATTGGCCGCCATCCACGTTGATCGTCTGGCCGGTGATGTGCCGCGCCAGATCCGAAGCAAGGAACGCCACCACGTTGGCCACATCTTCCGGCTTTCCGATCCGCCCGATGGTGATCTCGGCGCGGGACTTCTCCTTCGCCGCCTCGTCCATCGCGGCCACCATGTCCGTTTCGATAAGCCCCGGAGCCACCACATTGCAGTTGATGTTCTTGTTGCCGAGCTCCCGGGCAAGGGTCTTGGTGAAGGCGATGATGCCGCCTTTGGCGGCGGTGTAGTTGGCCTGCCCGAACTTGCCGCGGAGGCCGTTGATCGAGCTGATATTTACGATCTTGCCGTAGCCCTTCTCGCGGAAGATGGGCACCGCGGCACGGCAGTAATTGAAATAGCCTTTCAGATTCACGGCGATCACTCGATCCCACTGCTCCTCGGTCATCTTCCAGATCACGCCGTCCATATTGATGCCGGCGTTGCAGACGAGGATATCGAGGGTGCCGAAGGTTTTGACCACCTGATCCACCATGTTCTGAGCGTCCTTGAAGCTGGCCACATCCGCTTGAACGGCAAGCCCCTTGCGCCCCATCTTCTCGATCTCGGCGATGACTTTCTTGGCCTCATCGGCGCTCTTGGAGTAGTTGATGGCCACGTTTGCGCCGTAGCTGGCAAACTTGAGCGCGATGGCCTTCCCGATGCCCCGGCTGCCGCCGGTAACGATGGCCACTTTGTTCTCGAGGATGTTGTGATAATCTCCCATCTTGAGCCTCCTTACGGTACTCTTGCTTGCGAGCGGGCCGTGCGCTTCTATAATCCCACGATCATCACGCTGACCACGTTGGCCGCGGGAACGCCGCCCATGTTATGGGTGAGCCCGATCTTGGGGTTCTTGATCTGCCGCACCGGCTCCTGAGCTTTGCCCTGGAGTTGCTTGTAGATCTCGTACATCATCCGCAAGCCCGATGCGCCGATGGGATGCCCGAAGCACTTGAGCCCTCCATCGGGCTGGTTCGGGATTTGCCCATCGAGATTGAAGAAGCCGGATTCGATGTCTTCCTTTGCCCGCCCGCGCGGCGAGATCTGAAGATCTTCGTATTCCGTGAGTTCGGTGATGGAGAAGCAATCGTGGGTTTCCATCACGCTGATCTCTTGGCGCGGATTCTTGATCCCCGCCTCTTGATAGGCCTTCTGGGCCACCCGATATGTGGTCTCGATATGCGCGTTATCCCAGTTGTTGAACATCATCTCCTCGCCGGAGCTGATGCCAACCTGAAGCGCCTTCACGTAAACGGGATCCGGCCGGAAGTTCTTCGCCATATCCGCCCGGCAAACGATGGCGCAGGCCGCGCCATCGCTCACGCCGCAGCAATCGAACAAACCCAGCGGCCAGGCGATGATCGGGGCCTTCATGATCTGCTCGATGCTCACCTCGTTTCGGAGATGGGCCTTCGGACTGTGAACGGCGTTCTTGTGGCTCTTCCATGAGATGTAGGCCATCGCGTGTTTGCCCTCTTGCGGGGAGAGCTTGTATTGCGCGAAATATTTCGTGGCCAGCATCGCGAAGCCGCCCGGCGCGGTGCGGTTCGGATTGATGAACCGGCTCTTGGTTCCGAGCAGGGTGAGGATGGCGCTCTGGGGCAGACCGCCATAGCCGCAGTCCTTGAGCTTCTCCACGCCCATCGCCAGCGCGATATCGTAGGCTCCCGAAGCCACGGCATAGCATGCCGCCCGCAGCGATTCCGAGCCGCTGGCGCATGCATTCTCAACACGGGTCACAGGGATATAGGGAAGCTTGAGGGTCTGGGACATGAGTGCGGCGGTCTTGCCTACATTGACTTCATCGAAGTAGTGCCCCAGCCATGCCGCTTCGATCTGCTTCTTCTCGATCCCCGCGTCTTGCAGGGCTTCTTGGAAGGCTTCCACCATCAGATCCTCGGCGGATTTATCCCACAGCTCTCCGAATCGGGTGCAGCCCATTCCGATGATGGCGACTTTATTTCTGATACCCTCAGCCATTTCCTTTCTCCTTCGATTGTTTACCGCTGGATCGGGATTGCCTTCCAGAAGTACCCCGAAAGGCCCCGCCATTTATCGAGGTATTTCCGGCGGAATGTCATCTCCATCGGCATGCCTACTTCGAGCTTGCTCGGATCGCAATCCGTGATATCGAACCAGAACTTTCCGCCGCCTTCGAAAACGATCACCCCGTAGGCCTGAGGTGGATTGAAGGTGAAGGCGAGGTTATCGGCCGTGAAGGTGAAGAGGGTGCCTTTCTTATCGGAGAACCGGTACCATTCCATCTGATCCACCGCCCCGCACTCGGGGTTCACGCATATCCGCTGGTACGGGTACTGGGGAGTGCCGCACTTCTTGCACTTCGATCCGCAGAGGGCGGTGATCTCCTTGCGTTCCCGCCAGAGGCGCGAGATCTGGGTGGGAAAGGCCTCGAGCTCTTCGCCGCGGATCCCGGTTTCGATCGGCAGAACGCCCCGGAAGGTCAGATACTGGTTGTAATTGGTGATCTCGTGTTTGGTCGAAAGGAGCTTGGCCACGGGTTTGGCGCGCTCGTAGGTGGCGATCGCATCCGTGGCCCGGAAGATCAGGGCATCGCAGCCGTTGCCGTAGCCGGTCACGAGGATTCGATCGCCCGGTTTGGCCTCATCGAGGGCGGCGGCCAGCATGAGAAGCGGTGATGCGTTCCCCGCATCGCCGATGCCATCGAACATCGTGTTTTGCACCTGATTCGGTTCGAGCTTGAGCTTCTTAACGATGGTCTCGGCGTCGCGCGCGTTGATCGGCGGGATGATGACCTTGGCGAGATCCTTCACTTGAAGGTTGGTTTTCTTGAGGAGGCCGGTGATGGCCTCGATCACGAAGGGGACATAGCCCGCTTCTTTCACCCAGCGGCCTTCCCAGAAGTGACCGAACTCGTCTGTGGCGCCCATCCAGTGGCCCATAAAGTCATACGAAACGGAGTAGGAGCCGTCGAAGCTGGCAATGACCCCCTCGGTTCCCATGAGAAATGCCGCGGCCCCATCCCCATAGTTTTGTTCATCGATGCTTCCGGGCTTTCCGGTGCGCGCGTCACCGGCGCATGCCAGAATGGAGCCGGCCGAGCCGGCCTTGACGGCATCGGCCGCGGCGATGAGACATGCCGTTCCCATCTTATTGGAGCCGGCAAAGTCTGCAGTTCGGATATTAGGGCGCAGATCGAGGGCGGTAGCGACCACCCCTGCGTTCTGCCGCTCGATTGCCGGAAGCGTGGTGCTCGCCAGATATACGCCGTCCACCTTGTTCCGGTCTAGCCCTTTGAGACAGTTCACGGCGGCCGCCACCGCCATGGTGACCGTATCTTCATCGTAATTGCAGATGGCCTTTTCGCCCTTCACGTTTGTGGCTGAATCGAGCCATCCCATCGCCCCGAAAATGGTCTTCCGATTGATCCGGTAGTAGGGTATATAGCCCCCGTAGGCAGTGATTCCGACCATTTGACCCCCTTGTTGGCTTATACTGTGGGCACCCTTCATCAATCTATCGGATGCCTCGCCCCTTGTCAAGAAAACCCGGTGCAAATCCCCCGCAGATCCCTTTGTGCAAGGGGATGAGGGGGATATTTCGACCTCAAAAAAAGAGGGCTCAATTTGAGCCCTCTTTCCCGGTTCAGTCCACGCCCTCATTATAGCGTTTCGGACTTTCTCGGACAACTGTTCATGCTTTTTTCTACTGTCCCTCCGGGGTTCCGCCGGTGGTGACCGTCCCGTCGTCATTGGGTTGAGCGATACCGAATCCTGACCAATAGACTACGTTGATCACGGCAAGCCCCCCCGATCCCGCGCTCGGGTCATCCGTCTTGAAGACCATGAACTCCGTGCGGTAGGGTTCACCTTTGCCGTTTATCCCTTCGAGAACAAGCACACGGCCGCCGGTTGCGTGAAACCCATTATCAAAGTGTTTTGTAGGGAGATAATAGGTATCGACAATCTCCGGAGGCTCCGAGGGGACTCCATCCCATTCACCGGCGTCTCTCCACTGGTGCTCGCAGATCGACACCGCACCTCCCATGCCGCAGAGGGCATCAAGGTCATGTTCTTGGGCATAGGTTACGGCCTGATTCAAAACGGCTTGTGCTTCTTCTACGGAGATCTCTATAGGTGGTGATTGGAGCTTTTCACCGCTGTCAGCCCTGTCGCATCCGACTGCGAGAATCAATGGGATCACGACAAGGAAGGGGATGAGTACCATCATTCCATTCAACTTGGCTATGAACTGCGTAGACTCTCTTACACTCATCAATCCCTCCGGATGCACATGGCTAGCGAGTCTCAATGGCAATGCGGGGAGAGCCGAAGACGAAGGGGGCAAGCACCTCTTGGTTCAATACCGACTTGTAAGGATCAAAGAGCCAGATGATTTGGAATTGATGGACTCCGGGAGTCTCCGGCATTTTCAGCTCGGCGTCAATGATGGCTTCTTCTCCCGGTTCCAAGTGAGCGACAATGACATCGTGGCCTTGGATCTCCACTTGATGGAAGTCGAGGAAAGGGATCAGGGCATAGTCTGCGGCCTCTTGATCTGGATTGTTTAACAGTATTTGGAATTGATATGGCTTACCCGTGTCAGCCTTGCCAACATACAGTTGTCGTTCGGATGGATGGATTTCCTCTGATTCTGGAGCTTCGGCAAAGCAAACCCAAGGCTTGAAGCTCACATCCTCTGGGGCGGGGGTTCCTTCTATTTCCGGTGTGGGGGTACGAGCAGGGGATTCTCCTTCTCCAACTACTATCACAGCGCGACGTGCGGTAACATACCCATAGAGATCCATACGGAAATCAATATCTAGTGTTTGATTGTACGGGTAGTCAAAAGCTACGATCTGTAGATCGTGAACCCCTGGATTGTCAATCTCAATGCGGAAGGGCAATTCCATGTCGGTTCCCGGGGGGACTGTAATCTCGTGCAACACCGCCGTTTTCCCGTCAAGTCGGAACGAGGCTTGCTTATAGTCCAGAATAGTCGTGATGAAGAAAGTCCTCGACTCCAACGACGTGTTGAGCAAATTGAGATACGGCGTGAAAGGTTCTCCCTCTTCCAGACGAAACTCCTCGGTTTGAGGACGACTATATGGCTCAATGCCTCGATGCTCCGCTCCGGTGAAACCAATTCCCCTTGCCGGGATATCCTTCATATCTGAAGGAGGTTCTTTGAACCTCACATCGTCTGAGAAGGATTCATGCCGCATGATCTCATTATTTGGTCCGCCGTGGCAACCCATAACACTTTGGAGGCCGACTAGAACAATCAGCACGACAAAGAGGCGATACATTTGTTACTCCTTCTACATAATGGAGCCCTTCGGCGTAGGTTTTGCTACGCCGAAGGGCTCGGGATAAGCGATCCCTGTGCTCTAGCCTTTCATTATGTCATTGGTTATGGGGTTCCAGTCTGCATACCCCGTTTTGTGGAAATGATGCCACGACTTGGCCTCATACGTTTGGCTGCCATTGGCGTCAGGCATCTCCGTATGGCAAGTTGCTATCATGCCAGCATTGTGCATGCTGCAGCTATTGCGCCATCCTTGCGTTGTCCGCCTGATAGCCCCATCCACCCATATCTGGTCCTCCACCAAGTCGGATGATTCACTTGTATGAGATCCATGGATGTACCCTGATGAGGTTTTCCAGATATCCGTAATTGCATACCTCGTAGCAGCAGCTGGAGCTGTGTACCCCTTCTCCGGGTGAGCGGATTGACTTTCGATGGCTTCCGGTCCAAACACTTTGTAGCCATCGATGCCGGGAGTCAGTCCCTCAACTTGTGGGCCCACATCTTGCCGAACCTCTGTCCCCTCAACCGAGACCTCATCATCGGCCAGGGCGGTTCCCATGCCACTAAGTACCATCGAACCCAACACCAGGGAGAGAGCCACTATTCTTGTGCCGATTTTCACTGAAATCCCCCTTTTTTGTTTTTGATTCCCCCGCAAACCCCGGCCCTCAGCTCACCCCCGGGAAGTGACCTTCATGCCCCGGCTGCGGATCGAGGCTGAGAATATCTATACCATTCGAAATCACCATTGGGTAGGCCCAAGGGGGGCCCGAAGAGGGTAGGCATTTTTGCGGATAGGGTTTTGGGCCTTTGGGCCCGAAGCATGATGTGAAAAGCCGGGGGCGGGAGTAACCCCGCCCCCGACTCGCTTCCGTCGTTGCCATAGGCCTGACTACTCGCTCTGGGGGGTTCCGCCGGTGGTGACCGTTCCATCGTCATTGGGCTGAGCGATACCGAAACCTGACCAATAGACCACGTTGATCACGGCAAGTCCCCCCGATCCCGCGCTCGGGTCATCCGTTTTGAAGACCATGAACTCCGTGCGGTAGGGTTCACCTTTGCCGTTTATCCCTTCAAGAACAAGGACTCGGCCGCCGGTTGCTTGAAACCCATTATCAAAGTGTTTTGTAGGGAGATAATAGGTATCGACGATCTCCGGAGGCTCCGAGGGGACTGTCCCCCAGCCGCCAGCACCTGTAAACTGATGCTGACACATATTCACCGATCCACCGAGTTGACATAGTCCTCCGAGGTTACGTGCCTGGGCGTAAGCCACGGCTTGATTGAGGATCGCTTTTGCCTCATCAATGGTCACCTCTTGAAGAGACAATGCCGTGGTCTCGGTCGAGCCGCACCCGATGGTGCTAATGCAGATAACCGTGGCAATGAGATATCCTACAGCGGAAGCTAGGAATAAGCATGTTTTCATCAGAGCCCCCTAGCTAAACTTAGCAAATTTGAGAAGTGCCTCCTCGCGTAATGGAACTTCCATTTGATCTATCGCACTATGGTGCCAGTGACGTGGTAATACCAGCAGTGAGATCCCAAGATGCCCATTTCCCCTGAGGCACCTTCACAGAAACCATATATGCTACCTCTCGGTCTGTGTTTTTCTTGGACCCTTTCCATTCGTTTTTGAACTTTCCAGCCTCAGCGTACTTCGTGATATCCCACGTCTCACAGGCCTGATAGATATCCCCTGATATGGATATTGGGCCAGAAGTCACAGTAAGACTTATGCTTTGACAGCTCAGGTTTAGATCACTCCGTGGGCTCCAATCGGTCCAATAGAACGTCGTTGTACTACCCGCCTTCTTCGCACAGTAAATCCGTGCGTTTTTTAGATAGTATGCTCCTTTGCTCTTTGCAGTGGCCCAGTGTTCCAGCGTGAAGTGGTCGTAGATGGAGTCTCCGTCATCATAGACTTTTGAGACTCGGTAGCAGTGATCAATCCATCCTGTAGAGTTTTCGATTCGATATGGACACCATTGATCAACTATCACTGGATACGGAGCGCCCATCACTGACGCACCACCTGCCGTAGAGAAGCTATCGGAAGATGATGTGCTTACCACAGGTTGAACTTCGCTTTGGCCTTTCTTTCCTTTGACGTATTCGAACCGTATCTGGCTGGGCCTAACGCTCGTTATGAGGAAACTGCCGGGGGAGAACTCATACACTCGAACTCCTCCGCCGTCGCACAAGAGGCCCATTTCAGTCCAGTCCGCTACTGTCTTTTGTACAATACTGGTACCTCTTGGCGTATTCGTAATATCGTATTTTGAGATATCACTCTCGCTCACTGCGCTCCCGGGGGGCGAACCGGCCGCGCTGGCATAGCTCGCTATACCAACCCAGAGAAGCATCATTGACAAAAACACACATACCGCCTTTGTTGTCTTACTCACGAGTTTATTCTCCTTTTCATGTTGTACTGTTTGTGGTGTTCCTTCCCCTCAAACCCCGGACCTGAGCTCACTCCCGGGAAGTGACCTTTGGACCTCGGCTGCGGATTGGGTTGACATTATCTATACCACGAGAAATCACCGCTGCCTAGGCCCAAGGAGGGCCCAAAGAGGGTAGGCATTTTTGCGGATAGGGTTTTGGTCCTTTGGGCCCAAAACATTCGTCGCAAAGATGTGATAGAATACGTAATGTATGGTCAGTGATCGTACATTTTTGTGATTTTTTGATCAAGCATCGAGAGGGGGGACCATGGATCCGGCGAAACGCGTAGCGGTGCTGATAGTCGATGCCCACCCCTTGGTCAGAAAGGCTCTTCGGGGCTTGCTCGAAGGGCGAAGCGACATCGCCGTGGCCGGTGAAGCTTCGCGCGGCTCGGAGGCCGTAGAATGGGTGAAACAACGTCCAGTGGATGTGATCTTGATGAATATCCGTGCGCCGGAGATGGACGGGATCGCCGCCACGGCGGATGTCGTTCGAATCCGTCCGGAGACGAAGGTTCTTGCCCTCACCGCCAACGATGATCCTCAGGCCTTGGCGCAGGCTATTCGCGCCGGAGCACAGGGGGCTCTCTTCTACGAAGGACTCGAGGGGGATCATCTCGTGCGGGCTATCCGCTCTTTGGCATCGGGTGGGTCGATCACGATCCCCTTACCCGTCTTACTCGCCCTTCAACAATATGAGATGCCTTCTGACCCTTTCACCTCTCTCACATCGCGAGAGCGGGAAATCCTCGATCTTCTTGCCGAGGGGAAGCGGAACGCTGAGATCGCTCACGCTCTGGGTCTGAAGGAAAAAACGATCAAGAACTATACCCGGGGCATATACTCCAAGCTCAGAGTCCGGGGCCGCGATGAGGCGGTGCGATTCACCCGCCATGACCATCACTGAAGGACCTCGGGGGGCCGTGCCCTTCTTGCGAATGCCTACCCGATGCCGCAAGCCCACGTCTCGAAACTCGGCTCAGGAGAGCCAAAAAGAGCGATTCCGCTTTGCAGTCTTCACCCTCGGGTGAATCCATTGACACCTCATCCGGACTTCGTCCCGGAATTCCCCCACACCCCATGAACGATCCGGCTTCTCCGATCCCACCCGCCCAAAGGTTTTTTGGGGGACATCCCACCAATCCCCCCGCAGAGAAGTGTCTCTGCAGTCTCTTCTTCAATCGCTCTTTTCGTGGAACACTGAGGGCCAAGGAGTTCACGCTACAGTAGTTGCCGTCCGATCTGAGGAAGGGAGGAGAGGGGAGGGATCTCGATCGGGTCGTTCCCCTCTCTTGCTTCTCCCCTTACCCATCCATTGAGATCAAACCCTTGCGGATGGCGTACTTGATGAGGTCGGTGCGGGAGTGGATATCGAGCTTCTGCATGATCTTATCGCGGTGGCCCAATACCGTCTTCACGCTGATGAAGAGTTGATCGGCGATCTCCCGGTTGGAATGCCCCTCGGCCACGAGCTTCAAGACTTCCCGCTCCCGATCGGTGAGGGTATCGAAGGGGTCTTCGCCCACCCGTTGAAGGTAATCCTTGACCATCCATTTGGCCATCGAGGGGTGAATGAACGAATCCCCCTGATGCACCGCCCGAATGGCCGAGACGAGCTCCGAAGGCCCGGCCTTCTTGGGCACGATGCCCGCGGCCCCCGCCTTGATGCCGGAGAGGGCGTATTCCTTATTATCGTGCTGGGTGAGGATGAGGACGCGCGTCTTGGAGTGGGATTTGACGATCCGGCGCGTGGCCTCGAGCCCGTCCATGAGGGGCATGGCGATATCCATGAGGACCACATCGGGGGTGAGCTTCTCCACGGCATCGAGCGCCTCTCGGCCGTTGGCGGCTTCACCGATCACTTCGATATCCTCTTGGAGCTCAAGGAGCGCCCGAATGCCGCTGCGCACGATGGAATGGTCGTCTGCGATGAGGACCCGGATTTTTCCCATTGTCATCCCCCTCGGAGCGGATCGGCGTGGCTACGTTACCCCGGAATCTCAACGTCAATCCGGGTTCCCCGGGACGGAGAGGAATCGATGGCGAGCCGCCCTTCCAAAAGCTCCGCCCGTTCCTTCATGCCGAGAAGCCCCAGTCCCCGATCCGTCTCGCGGGAGCCCATGATTTCCTCGACGTTGAATCCCTTTCCATCGTCTTCGATGTGAACGGCGGCCGAACGCTTCTTGAATTCCACGCTGATGTTTACCCTTGTGGCGTTCGAGTGCCTCACGATGTTGGTGATCGCCTCTTGAGCGATCCGGAAGAGGGCGATCTGAGCCTCGGGGGCAAGCGTTCGCTCTGTTCCGATGGTCTCGAAGCTCACTCGGATTCCGGCCTCCTCGAGGTAGTTATCGGCCAGCCATTGGACGGCGGCCACAAGTCCGAGGTCATCGAGGAGGCTCGGCCGGAGTTGATAGATCACGCGGTGGATTTCCTCGAGCATGCGGATGGAAAGGGTCTTGATCTCTTCGAGTTTTCCCCGTGTCTCGGTGGCATCGGGGGGAAGGGTGGCGAGGACGGCCTCGAGGTTGAAGGCGAGGCCGGTGAGCGATTGGCTGATCTCATCATGCAGTCCCCGGGCGATGCGTTTGCGTTCCTCTTCCTGAATGGAGATGAGCTTGCGAAGGAGGTCTCCACGGGTTCTCTCTTTCCGCTTGAGGGCTTCATAGAGCTGGGCATTCTCGATGGCCACGGCCACTTGATCGCTGATGCTGCTCACGAGCGACACCGCTTCCGGGGGGAAGCCGCGGGCATCGCGGGTGGAGATGTTCATGACCCCGAGGAGCCTACCGCGTGCCACGAGTGGAATGCTCATGAAAGCTTTGAACTGCTCGATGCCCGGGAGCGGCCGGGTGATCCTCGGGTCGCGGGCGATATCGTCGGAGATGATCGGCTTGCGGAGTTCGGCGGCTCTGCCGGCGATTCCCTCTCCGAGGCCGATCCGCCCGATCTTGCGAACGAACTCCTCGGAGAGCCCCCGGTAGACGCGATAGGAAAGGGTTCGTGAGCGTTCGTGGTACAGAAGAATGCCGCCCGCATCGGCGTGTGCGAGCGCCATGACTTTATCGAGGGCCCGGTTGAGGGTGATATCGAGATCGAGGGAGCGGCTCACGGTGCCGGCCACATCGATGAGGGCCGCCAACCTCCGATTGACTTCATCCCCGTTCGGGTGTTCGGGGGTGCGGGATTCAGGGACGGATCTCGGGGTGGATCGTCTCGGCATCGTTACACCGGCTTATCCTTCCCCACTGCAAAGGGGGAAGGGATGTGCTCAGATCTCTCTCGATCCCAGAATGACCGTCGCCACCGCGGCGTCGGTGATGAGGATATCATAACACCGAATGGGGGGCGAAAGGGAGGCGCTCACCGCGTCGGCATTGTCTTTGCCGGCGGAGACGGCGATGACGTGCTTGCCGGGGGTCTTCGACATCCGCTTCAGATGCTTGAGGGGAACGGCGATGATGTCATTCAGCCCCTTGAATATCTCTCGGAGGACGTGCTCGGAATCGAAGGCCTGGAAGTTGATCTGGCCTCGGGAGAGGCGTTTGAGCTTATCGATATCGGTATTGTAGTAGCGGAGGATGGCTTCGGCCCGCTGGTCGATGTATTTGAAGGTGCCGATCTCGACCAGAAAGGTATCGGCATCCATGGCCTCGAGGAAAAGGTCTTTGATGCCGTTCTGTTCGAGGATATCCAGCTTTTGTTGCTCGGAGAGTTCTCTCACCTGAACCGGCGCTATCTGAAAGTTGAAGGCGTGAACGTTGCCGCCGTATTTGGCGCGCATGGCGGCGACGAGCGCATTGGGGAAGAATTCGACCACCTGAGCGGCGTTGGCCTTGAGGCCGAGTTCCATCACCGCCATGGGGTACAGCTTGAGATCGCGGAAGCGCCTCGGCGTGAGGTTCTCCACCATCTGAGTGAGGGTCGTGCCGGAAGCGACGGATACCTTGGAGCCTTCCTTGACGAGCCACTCGAAGTACCGTGCGGCGGTGATGCCCACGCTTCTTCGGGCCGAACGCCCGTCATCGCCGAGGCTGGGGACGACGACGGCGTCGAAAAGCTCGAAGCGCTCGCGGATCTGGGCTTCGAGCTCGGGGATGCGGGGTGGGGTGACCTCGATGGTGATCTTCATCATCCCCTCTTTGGTGGCCCGATCCAGCAATCGGGAGACCTTGGCCTCGGACATGCCGAGAGAGGCGGCGATCTCCTTCTGGGTGATGCCGGGCTTTGTGTAGCGCTCCCATACGGCGCGCCACATGTCGAGTCGGTCTTGGTTCAATCCGTTCTGTGGATTCACCATGGCTTTCAACGTCATCGAATTTAGAAATCATTATATCGGGATGGCGGCAATAAATCAAGTTGGAGTGCAAGAAATTGCATAATACTGAAATGTATTGACTACGGGCCTCGTCTGTGCTATGCTGAATCCGAAAAGACCATTGAAGGGAGGTATCTCGCCTTGCCTACACGAATGCGACCGCGAAATCCGGATGCGGAACTCCTGACCAAGGAAGCCGAACCGGTGAAGAAAAGTCGAGCCCGTCAGATTGCGATCTACGGGAAGGGAAGTATCGGGAAATCCACCATTTCATGCAATCTATCTGCGGCCTTGGCCGAGATGGGGCTCACGGTGATGCAGGTGGGGTGTTCGCCGAAAGCCGATTCGACCGCCTTCCTGCGGGGGGGGGAGGTCATGGACAACCCCGTCTTGGAGTATTCGCGCGCCCACGGGATGGACGAAAAGAAGATCATGGATTGCATCAAGAAGGGGTACAAGGGCATCTACTGTGCCGAATCCGGCGGGCCCGACCCCGGCGCCGGTTGCGCCGGCCGCGGCGTCGCCATGGCGCTCGAATGGTTCAAGAAGTACGATATCTACGATAAGCTGGGAGTGGATATCGTGATCTACGATTCCATCGCCGATGTGGTCTGTGGCGGTTTCGGCCAGCCGATGAAGCAGGGCTTCGCCGAGGAGGTGTACATTGTCACCAGCGGCGAGCTCATGAGCACCTATTCGGCCAACAACATCTGTAAAGCGATCAAGACGGTGGCCGAGGCCGGTGCGAACACCCGGGCCTGTGGCTTCCTCGTCAACCTGAGGGGTGTGGAACATGAGATTGAGCTCGTGACCGATTTTGCCGAGCGCTTGGGGGTTCCCATCATGGGGATCATCCCCCGTTCCCCTCTCATTCAGAAGGCCGAGGCCAAAGGGGGCACGGTGGTGCAGATGTTCCCGGATTCCCCCGAGGCCAAGCAGTACCGCGAGTTGGCCAAGATGGTGTGGGAGAACAAGAACAAGTACATGCCCACGCCGATCACCCTCGAAGAGATCATCGGCCTGGCCCGCAAGCACAAGGCGTTCGAGTAACTAGGGAGGTTCTCTCATGACGGAAATGGCACCTGAATTCGAGGATGTGAAGAAAGAAAGGCGTCCCATGCGGACCATTGCCATTTACGGCAAGGGTGGGATCGGCAAGTCCACCACGTCCGCTAACCTGAGCGCCGCCTTGGTCGAGCTGGGGGAGACGGTGCTTCAGGTGGGGTGCGATCCCAAGCACGATTCCATCGCCACGCTCTGCGGCCAGCTCAAGCCGACGATCAACGATCTCGGTGAAGGGGCGGGGCGGTTTGCGCGGATCCGTCGCAAGGATATCGAATCGCGGATCTATACCGGGTTCAACGGGGTGCTCGGTTGCGAGGCGGGCGGTCCGCCGCCGGCACAGGGGTGTGCGGGCAAGGGGGTCACGCTGGCGTTGAAGCAGATCCATGACCACCACGTTCCGGAACGACACAATGTCACCTTCATGATCTACGATATCCTCGGCGACTCGGTCTGCGGGGGGTTCTTCCGGCCGGTGCGCGAAGGCTATGCCAAGGAAGTGTACGTCATCGGATGCGGCGAGTTCCTCACCCTCTACATGGTCAACAACATCCTCCGCGCCCTGCGCATCGTGCACGATTCCGGTGCGGAGGTGATGGCCGCCGGTATCATCGATAACATGCGTGGCGTCCCGAATGAGAAGGCGATCGTGGAGGACTTTGCCCAGCTCGTCGGCGTGCCGGTGATCCATCATATCCCGCGCGACCGTGTGGTGCAACAGGCCGAGTTCATGGGTAAGACGGTGATGGAGGCCTTCCCGGAGAGCAATCAGGCCAATGAGTATCGGGCTCTGGCCCGAAAGATTCTGAACAATACGGGGCGGTATGTGCCCAATCCGACCACCATGGCCGAGATCAAGAAGATTGTGGAGCGCCGCACCAAGGAAGCCGAAGAGAAGGGAATCACGGCCTGAATCCACCTTGAGGAGTATTTGAAATGGCAATGGAAATCATCAAACCACCGAGCGAATATGGAGACCGCTATGAGATGGGCGCCATGGCCGGGGCGGTGATGGCGGCCTCTGGAATCAAGGGGGCGGCGGCGGTGTTGCATGCCGTTCAGGGGTGCACCATCGAGGTGGTGCACCTTCGCCAAGCCGGTCCGGTGATTGCCGGAAACTACATGCCCATCAAGGAAACGAACATGGGCCCGATGGAGTCCGTCCACGGGCGGAACGTTCCCCTCATCGCTCAGATGGGAAGGGAACTCGTTCGCGAGCGGGCCAAGCAGAAGCCGGAACTCGTGTTCGTGTTCACGGGCGATGGGCCGTCGATTATCGAGGATGACATCGCTCGCGCGGCGGCGATCATCGCGGAGGAGAACGGCGTCAAGGCCATCCCGATTGATACCGCCGCCTTCTTGGGAGAATATTCCCGGGGCACGGAGATGGTTCTGAATGCCATCCTCGATCATTACTGCAAAGGGCAGCCGGTCGAGGAGCGCAAGGGCATCAATATCGTGGCCCCGCATCTCATGGGCTCCGATAATTGGCCCGATGATATCGAGGAGATCAAGCGGCTTCTCAGGGCGGCGGATGTGCCCATCAACCATGTGCTCTTCCAGAACATCAGTGTTTCCCAGCTCCCCGAGATCAGCCGCGCCAAGCGGAACTATATCCTGAGCGGGGAAGATCTGGCCGAATTCGAGGAGCGCTGCGAGGATATGGGGATGCCCGTATGGGGTCAGGATCTGGTCCTTCCCGTTGGGATCCATAACACGGAGGAATGGTACACGAAGCTTGCGGAGACCTTCGGGGATGTGAAGAAGGCCCGGGCCCAGATGGACGAGGATATGAAGCTCGTCAAGGCGCGGACCAAGCTTGAGTACAATGCCTCGTGGATGCTCACCGGCATGTTCGGCAAGCGCACCGCGGTGCTCGGCCCGGCGCCGATGGCGGCGGCCATCGCCCGGAGCATGTTCTTCGATTTCAACATGCGGCCGGTGGTTGTCGGGCTCCTCGGCCTCAGCGATGAGGCATTCCAGCGGGCGGAGAAGCAACTGGCCGAAATGGCCGATTACCTCGACTTCGAAGTGATGGAGAATCCGAGCTACTATGCTTGGGGCGAGAAGCTGAGAAAGACGGGTGTGGTATTCGCCGTGGGCCATCGGGTGGACCATCACCTCGTGGAAGGCTACGGTATCCCCCATGTCTC
>DAOTYO010000053.1:0-64291 GCA_034434815.1 Dehalococcoidia bacterium | reverse complement strand
TGCCCCTTCGAGCGGCCCCACTCTCCCATCTCCCGAAGAACGGCCAGCAACCCCCCGGGCAAGCGGGCATTGAGATCATCTGCAATGGTGATCAAGGTCCCTTCCGCCTCTCGAAGGGGCCGTCGCCCCCTCAAGTCCACTCACAAGCCCATAAACCGGGCTACCTTTTCGCGGTGGAAATCGGGATCGCCGAACAGAACCGCTCCTTGCCGGGCTCTCTGGAAATAGAGACCCATATCATGGTCGCGGGTGGTGCCGAGAGCGCCGTGAATCTGAATGCCCATTCGCGAGACATGCTTATATACCTCGGTCACCCACGCCTTGGCAATGGAGGCCTCCATATCGAACGGGAGCCCCTGATCGATCTTCCATGCGGCATAGTAGGTCATCCGCTTGGCCAAGCCCACATCCGTCCACATATCGGCAAGGTAATGCTGAATGGCCTGATAGCTTCCGATGGGCTTGCCGTACTGAATGCGCTCTTTGGCATAGGCCACGCTCGCTCCCACCACCCACTCCGCCCCCCCGTTCATCTCCGCGCACTTGGCCACGGCGGCCTTCGCAAGGAGCCTTTCCACGATAGGCCAACCTTCGTCCCGCCCGCCGACGAGATTCCCCCCCGGAACACGCACCCCTTGAAAGAGGATCTCACACTGGTGATCGTATGCCATGGTGATCAGGGGCGTGAGAGTAATCCCGGGACTTCGGGCATCAACTACGAAAAGGGAAATCCCCTCCCGGGGGTCTTGGGCCGAGGAGGTCCGGCCGACACAGAGGAAATCATCCGCCGCCCGGGCATCTTGAACGAAAAGTTTGATGCCATCCAAGACGAAATCATTCCCCTCGGGCGTCGCCTTGAGAGCGATGCCGGAAGCCTCGAAACGCGCTTGGGGTTCGGTGAAGGCGAAGGCCATCTTGAGTTTCCCTTCGGCGATTTGCGGGAGGAAGCGCGATTTCTGCTCTTCCGTGCCGGCATCGAGGATGGCCATGGTGCAGAGGGTCGTGGAGAAGTAGGGACCCACAAAACACGCGCGTCCCATCTCTTCGAGCAAAACCACCAATTGCATGAACGAGCCTTCGATCCCGCCGTATTTTTCGGGGATAAGAAGCCCCATCCACCCGAGTTCCGCCATCTTTGCCCAGACCTCGGGACTGTATCCGGTGGGATCATCCTCGAGCTCGCGCACCAACTTCTTCGGGAATTCCTTCTCCATGAAATCCCGGGCCATATTTCTGAGGATATCTTCGGCTTCATTGAAATCGAGGTTCATAATCGCGTCCCTTTATTTGCGGGGGAGGCCAAGCTCCATCCACGCAATGATATTCTTCTGGACTTCCGTGGTGCCGCCGGCGATCGTCATGCCGAGATCATGCTGACAAGCATATTCGAACCGGCCCTGAAGGCGCGCCCACTTCGATCCCTCTTTGAGCGGCCCGTACAGCCCCAGCGTTTCAAGTCCGACCTGAGAAACCTTCACCATCAGTTCGGATCCGAACCGCTTGACCGCCGATGACTCCCCGGGAACGTGCTCCCCCTTGCTCTGGAGCCATGCCACATAGTACGCCCACTGGCGCCACGTCTCGAGTTCGATGAGGCACTGGGCAAGGCGATGCCGCACCACCGCGGCCTCGGCGGGGCTGCGGCCGTCGAAGCCGTTCTCACGGACAAACTCGATGAGCTCATCGAAGTCGCGCCGCGTCTCGGCCACAAAGGCTACGCCCGTGCGCTCGAAGTCCATCCCGGCCATGAGCACATACCACCCCTTGTGCACCTCCCCGATGATGTTCTCCTTGGGAATGCGGAAGTTATCGAAGAACACCTCATTGAACGAGTGGCCGCGGTACATCCGCAGGATGGGCCGAACCTCTATCCCCGGCATATCCTTGATCGGGGTCAGGAAATAGGTGATCCCCTGATGTTTGGGGGCCTTTGGATCGGTGCGGGCCAAAAGGATCATGTGGCTGCAGCGATGGGCGCCGGTGGTCCATACCTTCTGACCGTTGATCACCCAGTCGTTGCCATCTTCATATCCGGTGGTGGCGGTGATGGATGCCAGATCCGATCCGGAGTTCGGCTCGCTCCAACCTTCGCACCATGTGGTCTCGCCGCTGGCAATCAGCGGGAGCCACTTCTTCTTTTGCTCCTCGGTGCCGCGCTCGAGAACGCCGGCGGCCGCCACCACAGGGCCGGGATCGAACCCGGGAATCCGATGGTAAGCCCGGATCTCCTGAAAGATCAACTGCTCGATCTGGCCGAGGCCCTTGCCGCCGTACTCCTTCGGCCATGGCAGCGATAGCCACCCTTTCCGGCCGAGCTTCCGGCCGACCTCCCGGTGAAAGGCCCATGCATCCTCATGCTCGTAACAGTAATCGATTTTGGCGGTATGGTTCGGCGGTGCGGATTTCTCCAATTCGCTGAAAAACTCCTCGAATTCCCGCTTGAGCGCCTCTTGCGCCGGTGTGAGATTAAAATCCATGGCTTTATCCTTCTATTGATCTTGCGCCCGAAGAGCCTTGGGGGCTCCAAACAGAAAGAGGGATATTCGGTTCCCCAGCCCCTGCCGAATCCGCACCCATTCCGCTGGAGCCAACCCCAATATCCCCCTGTCAATCTTGCCGTTCGAATTCCCGATATGAAAAGCGGAGGCACGATGCCCCTTTGTGCCTCCGCTTGAGCCCATGAGTCCGATTCTCTACTTGCGGAACTTGGAGAAATCGGGCTTGCGCTTCTCCATGAAGGCCTGCTGACCCTCTCTGGCCTCGGGGCTGGACTGAATGTATCCGGTAAGCTGCCCGCCGAAGAGCGCCCGGCCGATGAACTGGGCATCCTCTTCGAGGAAGCTGTTCTTGACCGCCTTCAAGGCCGATGGACTGAGGGCGAGAATCTCGGCACACCACTTATTGACTTCCTCATCGAGCTTATCGGGCGGGACCACCGCATTGACGAGCCCCATCTCCAGCGCTTGCTGCGCCGTATACTGCCGGCAGAGGAACCAGAACTCCTTGGCCTTTCGGGCGCCGACAAGGCGCGCCATGTAAGCCGTACCCCATCCCGCATTGAAGCTTCCGACGCGCGGCCCCGCCTGCCCGAAGCGGGCATTCTCCGCCGCGATCGAAAGATCGCAACAGGCCTGCATCACATTGCCGCCGGCGATGGCCAGACCGTTCACCCGGGCGATGGTGGGCTTGGGACACATGGCTATGGCGCTGAAGATATCCACCTTCGGGCCCCATTCCCCACCGAACCCGCGGGCTTCCCACTCCACATCCCCACCCGTACAAAACGCCTTGCTCCCTGCGCCGGTGAGCACCACCACCCCCACTTTGGGATCATCACCCGCCTCGGTGAAGGCTTGAACCAGTTCATAGCAGGTCCAGCGGGTGAAGGCATTGAATTTCTTCTCCCGATTGATCGTGATCCGGGCGATATGGTCCTTGACTTCGTAGAGGATATCTTCGTACGGCATGCTGCTTTTCCTTTCCGGCCCTGACTTTGCCGCCCTGGCCGTTCTATTCCGGAGCGCCGAACAGTTGAACGTTGGCCTGGAAGGTGCCCGGAACACCGCCCTGACATTGCGCCAGAGCGAGTTTCACGTTCTTGAGCTGGCGCTGGGGCTTCTCCGCCTTGCCCTGAATCTGCTTGTAGCACTCATAGGCCATGCGGATGCCGCTGGCCCCGATCGGGTGCCCGAAGGCCTTCAATCCACCATCGGGGTTGACCGGCTGTTTTCCATCGAGAAGGAACCAGCCCTCATCCACCGCCGTCGTGCCCTCACCCCGCTTGCACAGGCCGAGCGACTCGTAGGCAATGAGCTCGGTGATGGTGAAACAATCATGGAGCTCGACCATCTGGATTTCCTTGGAGAAATCCTTCACGCCGGTCTGCTGCTTGACCTGCTGGCAGGCCACATCCGTCTCCGTCCAAAAGGTGAGATCCACATCGGACTTGCACTTGCCGTTCCACGGATTGATGCGGGATACGGCCACACCCAGGCCTTTGACCAGAACATAATCATCGCGGAATTTCTTGGCCATATCGGCTCGGCAGAGGATGGCCGCCGCAGCGCCGTCGGTGGTGGGGCAGCAATCGAAGAGACCCAGAGGATACACGATCGGGGGTGACATCATCACCGCTTCCATGCTGAGTTCCCTCTGAAGGTGGGCCTTCGGGTGCATGGAGCCGTTGTGATGGTTCTTCACCGCGATCTTGGCCAGCGTGCGCTTGCCCTGAATGGGATCAATGCCGTACTTGTGCCAGTAGGCGATGGCGGCCATGGCGTAAGCGCCCGGGCCGGTAAGCCGGGTGTTGTAAACCGGGTGCAAACTATCGGGCTGAGGCGTCGGAAGAACGTTGAAGCCGCAGTCCTTGCACTTCTCAAATCCGAGGGCAAGGACGACATCATACATGCCGGAGGCGATGGAAAGGGCCGCCATGCGCAGGGCTTCCGAACCCGAACCACAGTTGTTCTCCACACGGGTGACGGGCTTCATATCCATCTTAAGGGGTTCGGTAAGGCATGCCGCCGTAACCCCCGTGAAGATCGTCCCCACGAAGGCGGCATCGACATCGTTCGGTTCGATGCCGGCGTCTTGATACGCTTCCCAGGCCGCCTCGATGATCACATCCGCATCGCTCTTGGTCCAGAGCTCTCCGAATCGGGTGAGACCCATACCCACGATGGCCACTTTATCTTTGATCGTTCCGCTTGCCATTGCTTTTCCTCCTCTTAGATTCCCCTAGCCCGCTTACTTCTTGGGCTCGCGCGGCGGTCGGGCTTTCCAGTAGTAGTGGATGATATTCTTCTCTTCGTGGAATCGTCTGAAGACCATCTCGACCGGCATGCCGACTTCCAGTTCGTTGGGATCCCGGTCGGCCATGATGCACTGGATCCGTCCGCCGCCTTCGAAATCGACCTGACACATGCTGTTGGGCGGATCGGAGGTGGGAGTGGCAAAATCCTTGTTGTAAGTGTAGATCTTGGCCGGCTTCTGGGCCAGACTGACTTCCTCGTAATCGTCCTTGGAAAGGCACTTGGGGCAAACGCGTTCGACGGGGAACTGAACTTCACCGCACTTGCGGCACTTGCTCCCGTGCAGCGACATGATGCTGTTGCGCTCGCGCCACTCGCGGGGGAGAGAAGCGTACGGAACAGGGGCGGGCGCTTCGTATTCGCGGGAGACCAGACCCCGGAAGAGGAGATAGCGCCCGTAGTTGGGAAGATCCTTCATCGTCGCCACATGCTTCTTGATGCCCCTTCGCTTGCCCTGAAGCTTGGTGATATTCTCGGTCACCTTGAGGTTGAACACATCGCCGCCGTCGGAATAGCTCACGAGGAGAATCCGGTCACCCGGCTTGGCATCTTCAAGGGCCGCCACGAGCATTTGCAGGGGGTGGGCCGTGCCGGTGTTCCCGATCTTATCGAAGAGCGGGTCCTGCACCTGAGCCTTGGTAAAGCCGCAAGCCCCGAGCATGGTGCAGCGGGTGTGGGCGGTCTTCGAGTGGGCGGGGTAGATGATCTTGGTGATATCTTGGGGTTTGAGATTGAAGCGCTTCAGCGCGTTGGTGACGGTGATCGTGAGGAGGCGGTTATAACCCTGGGTGTTGACGAACCGCTCCTCCCATGTCTTGACGAACTGATCATTGGCTCTGCGCCAGCGATCCGTGAACTCCTCGGTATACGAATAGACCCCCTCGATCTCGACCGCCACATTCTGATCGCCGATCATGACCGCTGCGGCGCCGTCGCCGAAATCGCTCTCCGCGCCGGAGTTCGGAGGGGCCAGCCGGCAATCGGCCGCTGCAACAACCACATTCTTCTGGGCCCCTGCTTTCACGGTATCCAGAGCAAGCTTCATCGCAGCCGTTCCGGCCCGCAGGCTGCCGCCGCAATCGAGCACGAACAGATCGTTCTTGAGGTCGGTAGCCTTGGCGATCACCGCGGCGCTGGATTTCTCATGGAACGCGGGGGTAGTGGTCACGAAGAGGAGCGCATCGACGATATCCCGATTGAAGCCCCGTAAGCAATCAATGACCGCCTCGACGGCCATGGTGATGGTATCTTCGTCCCAGTTCGCCACCGCCCGGTACCCATCGCCCGGGTAGCTATCCCACGCACGGGCGATTTCTTTGCGGCTGAGGCGATAATACGGAACGTAGGCACCGAATGAGGTTATACCTGCCACTTCTTTTCCTCCTTCTCTCGATAGGTGTTTTGAATCTGGCGCTACAAATCTGAGTCCAGACGTGGGGCCGCAAAACACAACCGCTGTAAATATAGCAAATCGCTTTGCCGACGTCAATTTATCGGGTCTCTCCAAAAAGAGCGATTCTGCTTTGTAGCCTTTACTCTCGGAGTGAATAACCATTATCAAGTCACTGAGGCTCGGTTACTGTACCATCTTGGTGGGTTGATGAGGGGACAAAAAGACCCCCGAGAATCTCTGAGTAGTTAGGAGCAATAACGCACGAGATTCAAGGGGGGTCTGTAATGACAAGCTTGGACGAACTGAGCACGGAGTTCGAGGGCTGAGGGTGGAAGGATTCAAGTCCCGATCCATCACCGCCGTATTCGAGGATATCCGCATTCGAAGGCGGATGTATCGGGATCGAGATGGGAAGAGGTGCTCAAGTCCCTCGCCGTGACGCCATTGCTCAAAGGAAGCCCGTAGCGGACATGACCATAGATTAAGAACCGGCCGGGATCTATGGAGGCCTTCCGGCCCCCTTGATTATGGGATGCTCGGAGGTATCCATCCCCCAAAAGTTGAAAGTTACACTCCCGAAGGGCGGTGTTGCGCCCTCGAACCCTGAGGTTGTATAATATCGCCCAAGTGGTCATGCCTCAGGTTCATCCTATCTGCGTTCAGCGCCATGGGGAAAATCAAGTGTAATGCGGCTTGGGAGAAAACAGTGAAGTATCGTCATCCGGCCCTGGTTGCCTTCCTTTCATTGATCCTCCCCGGTATCTACTGGGCATACTGGTACATGACGACGGCTGATGAACTTCGAAGGGCCAAACTCGGCACCCCTCCCGATAAGCGAGTGGCTCTGGTGGGATGGTTGATCCTTCTCCCGATCTACTATTTCTGCGGTTTGACGGTGTTCAGTTCGTTTCATGATATCGGCTTGATCAATTTGCCTCTCTATGGGGATGTTCTACTCGTGATCTTCTTGGTGTTTCTGAGCATCCCCGTATTTGCGTTCTATGCCGTGTACTGGCGCAGCATCGGAATGGTCTCCGATCGCTGGGATGATGCCATCTTCGCGGTATTCGCCTTCCTCCTGATCCCACCGCTAGCGCTCACCATCGCCCAGCACGAGATGAACCGGTATGCCAAGGTTACCGAACGCTGCCGGAGATTCTCCTCTCCCGCCGTCTAATGGATTCCGGAAGGGAAGGGCAGTTCCGGATCATTCGGGTGATGGGCCCCCATTTCTCCCGGCATTATGCCGATTGCGGAGTACTGCCGATGGCTCAATGGTGGTCTGAGAATTCTGACGGGGAAGGCCAATGCTATGCGGTGTTACCTCGACCGCATCCGGGAAGTCCCGGGTTTGGTGGGCTGACCGTTACGTTGCATCCTTTCCCCATCGATTCCGGCTCGGGTGCCGAGACGTTATATCTCTGCCTCCGGGATGAGGCGCAGATGGCATCGTGGCGGATGTTGCGCTGGAGAGGCGAAGTGGAGAGCCCCGCCTTTGTCTGCGCCGGGCGAATTGTCCTTTGCGAGCGATCCGATCGGCGCATTGCCTTCTTTTCCTTCGGGGGGGAGCTCAGGGCGAGTTTCATCCCGGATAGAACGATCTACGAGATCCGTTCAGAGGCGCCCGTTCTTGGAGTTACCTTCCCCTCTGGGATGCTTTCGGTTCAACTGGCTTCAGAAGCCGAGGCGCTTCTGGCAGAAATCAAAGTCCGGTGGGAACCCGATGAAGAGGGCTTCTCGCGGCTTCTTGCCCGATTGGATCCGCTGGCATGCTACCGGGGAGTGCTTCAGAGTCTCCATGCTCGATTTGAACATGTTGCTCCCCTGCAGGATACCCTGCCGCCTCTCTCTGAAATTGTTCACCGCGAGCGGGAATGGCTCAAGGAAACCGGCCGGTGGCCCCCGGATTGCCCTACGATCGAGGAACTCCTTTCCCCCATTCCATAGGGATGATCGAGCTTCGGGGCGTACGTCTTTTGAGATTGATGAAGGGGTCTATCGCCTCTACAGCCTGACCCCGGAGAAGGTCAAAATCGTGGAAGAAGGGGCAATTCGCGAACCGCCCCTGGAACGCGAACCGGCCCCCTATTCGGTTGGGGAAGGCGAGGACGGCGTAGCGATGCGGTACGATCCTGAGAAACATCACCGCCACACCATCCGCCTGAGGGGATACGATTACACGCAAGCGGGTGCCTATTTTGTGACCCTCTGCACGCAAGACCGCGAACACCTTTTCGGTGAGGTGGTGGATGGGGAAATGCGGTTGAATGAATACGGCTTCATCGTGCGGGAGGAATGGTTTCGTTCGGCGGACATCCGTCGAGAAATCGAATTGTTTGCCGATGAATTCGTGGTGATGCCCAATCATATTCATGGCATCGTGTGGATTATGGAATCCACCGGTGTAGGGGCGACCGGCGTAGGGGCGACCGGCGTAGGGGCGACCGGCGTAGGGGCGACCGGCGTAGGGGCGACCGGCGTAGGGGCGACCGGCCGGTCGCCCCTACAAGAACAACCGCGGGGACCCGCCAAACGATCGTTGTCATCGTTTATTGCCGGGTTCAAATCCGCCGCCGCCAAACGCATCAATGAACGCCGCGGCATGCCGGGGACACCCGTCTGGCAACGCAACTATTACGAACACGTCATCCGAAACGAGGATTCGCTGGACCGCATCCGTGAATATATCATGACCAATCCTCTCCGGTGGCATCTGGATCGCGAGAATGTGCTTGCCACCGGCATCGACCCATCGGATAGGGAATGGTTCGATTGACGAAAAACACCGGCCCCACAGTTGGGGGTGGTCTATGAGGCGATGGCCAATTCGGTGCGCACACGGTTGTAGGGGCGGTTCGCGAACCGCCCCTACGAAACGCCCCGTCTTTACAAAGGGGCGGCCGTTCTCATATCATAGAACCGAAGCGGGCCGAGGCCTATGCGCGCCGGTAGGGAAGCGCGGTCGGGAAGGGTAGTCCGGTACACTTCTCCATGTGTTCGTTCGCCCCGGCCTTTCTGAAACCGAGCCCCTGTAGCTCAGAAGGATAGAGCAGCGGTTTCCTAAACCGCGTGTCGTGCGTTCGAATCGCACCAGGGGTACCAGCAAAATTCCTTTCCATTATATCCTCGGCAATAGAAGGTGCCCGGTGTTCGAGAAAGAGCGATGCGATCTCTGCGGGGAATGCCTGATCCGTTGCCCGTGGGTCCGCGCCGACCGACCCCAAGCCATCGAGTGGATGCGGAAAATGATCGCCGGCGATCTTACGCCGGTGCTGCACCAGTGTATCACGTGCTATGCTTGCAATGAGCGCTGCCCCCGAGGCGCCAATCCCTTTGACCTGATCGCGGAGCTTCAGGAGAGGTATCGTGTCTTCGCCACCGAAGCAGCCGCCGGAGCCGAGGAAGCGAAATACGCCTTCTCAGGGGAATTGAAGGGCTTCCCCAGAGCTTCCCGGATATTGACCACATGTGTTTTCGGCAAGACGGATGCGGGCCTTCTGGAGGGGGACCTCTACGATCTTCCCCGGGTGGGAGGAAAGCCGTATTATTGCTGGCTTCTCTTCAGTCACTGGGGGGCCGAGAGCATCCAGAGGAAACATGCGCGGGATCTCGTGGGGCGCTTGGCGATGACCGGCGCCGACGAGGTGGTGTGTTTCCATGATGATTGTTATGCCATGCTCACCAAGCTGGCCCCCGGGTACGGCGTGGACGTGCCCTTCCGGCCCGTGCACTTATCGGAATATCTCGTCGAGTGTCTGCACAAGAGGAGAGATCGACTCCGGGCGCTGAACTTCCGCGTGGCCTATCAGCGCCCCTGTGCTTCCCGATACACCCCGGAAAAGGAGCACTTTGTTGATGAGCTTTTCGAGCTCACAGGGGTGCGGAGGGTCGATCGGGAATATGATCGGGAAGGAGCGCTGTGCTGTGCCGGTGTGATGCTTCTCCTCGGGAACGGAGATCCGAAACCCTTTCAGACCCGGAACATCGTGGATGCCAAACAGAACGGCGCTCAGGCGATGGTGTGTCTATGCCCCATGTGCCTTCACAATCTTGCGGGGGTGGCCAGTGAGCATCATCTCCCGTTGATCTTCATCGGAGATCTGGCCCGAATGGCGATCGGAGAGTTGCCCCCGCCCCTATTGCCGCCCTGAAGTCGAGCGCGGTGTTTGCGCTGGGGAAGCTTTGCCCCGGGATCTACCGAACGACCTTCTCCGGCATCTTGACGTTCGGCCCGGGCTTCCATCCCGATTCCTGAATCAATTCCATCACGTGCACCATATTCAGGAGATCTTCATCGAAGGAGAACTTCCCGTCTCCGGCATAGATCAGTACCTGAATCCCGGGGGCCTGATAGTATGAGCCATCCGGCCGCCGACCGGGGAGCCGGTTCCAGAACTTGATGATCACGCGGTTGCCGTCGATGGTGATCCACTCGATGGGAAAGGTCCAGTCTTCGAGCCCCTGCATGCTGTCCCTTTGAAACCGGGCGATCGCTTCTCTGCCCACAAAGCGTCCCCATGCCGGATCGATGTATGTGGCGTCCTCCGTGAAGAGATCGGCCAGAGCCTCCCATCCCAGTTGTCCGGCTTCGATCTTTTTCCGCACTTCGAGATAGTGTTCCACCGCCTGACGGACCTCTTTTCTGCTGAATCGGGCCATGGCTTTTCCTCCTCGAGCAACATTCGATATTCATGGCTCCAGCACCGCCGGATACCATTCCTTGTGCAACCGGACGAGGGTCTCTTCGGCGGCCCGTGCCTCGTAGGTGGCGTACAGGTTTGTGGCCCACCGTTTGGTCGGGCTGAAGCTGTATCTGGGCGCCCCGTCGATGGTCAGGGTATAGGACTGAGCGGTTTCGTAAAGGGCCTCGGAATTGAAGTTCTCGGCCCCGACGGATTTGACCGTCTGTGCAATGAGATCGAGCATTTGATACTGATTGACGATGGTGATATATCCCACGCCCGATCGCATGATCTCCGCGGCCTTTTCGGGATGGTTCTCGGTGAGGAGCTTCTTGGTCAGGTTGATGATGGTGCCTTCCTCGTTCCACCATCGGGAGGAGCCTATGAGGAGCATGCCGTTGATCTGAGGCCAGAGGCCGGCATCGCTGATGTTCCCCAAGAAGGCGGCGTGGGTCGAGGCCCCGATGAGTTTGGCCTTGCCTCCCGCCATCCGATACTCCCGGACAAAGCTAGTCATGAACGTGCAGGGGAACACATAATCCACGTTTTTGAGCGCCTCCACCTGTGGACCCCAAGTGAAGGTGCCGAACGGGGCGAGATACCCACCCACCCACTGGAATTGGTCCGGATGCGCGGCCGCGTAATCCTTCATGGCATCGAACCACCATCGGGCGTAGGCTTCGTCCCACGATGCCCCGCCGATCTTGGCGGGCCCCTTCGTTTTGTAGTCCCAATCGTTCTCCGCGATCCATTTGAGGAGACTGAGCGCCTCATGCCGCGGGATCGTCCCGAGGTTGAAGACATATCCGGGCGGCGAGGAGAGTTCCTCGACGCCGCCGCTTACGCCGAAGATGGGGCAATGGTCTCGATCGGCTCGGGATTTGAGGGTGACGGGCGTTCCGGTGACCGCCGTGAAGATGAGATCGGCCCCGTTGGACCGCAACCACTCGTAGCCGGGAACATCCTTGGCCGGATCGAACTGCCCATCGTAGGTGACGATCTTCAATCGGACGCCGGGGACCAAGCCGTTATCGTTGAAGTATTTGACGAGATCGGCGAGGGCCATATTGATGATATCCTGAGCTGAGGCCGAAGGGCCGGTGAGATCGGAAAGGTTGCCGATGGTAATCGTGCGGAGGGTTGCGGAGGATGGAGGGGTCTCCGCTTTACCGCCCTCCTTTTCCCCATCGTTTCCCCCGCACCCCCATGCCCCGAAGAGCAACGCCGGGCAGGCCAGAAGAAAGCAAAACAGAACGAGCACTTTCATGTTCTTTTCCTTTCGGGGAGGGTTGGGGATATTCTAGGCCTCCGGCGCATCCTTGTCAATCATGAACGGTTCTCGTGCTATGAATGCACAGAAGAAGCCTTTTTGCGATGCCCGCCCTGTGATCCCCACCTCTGCGGACGTAGAAGGCCGGGCCGATAAGCTCCCGGCGGCTTCCGGAAGAAAATTGAGGGGAAAAGACTTCTCTTTTGAGGGTGGATACCCTTGTATTCGGGGACGCAATGCGCGTACAATGATAGTAACCGAACGGCGCTGGTTTGAAAGGTTGGAAATGCGAGTCCTCTTTGTCTACCCCGAGTATCCCGATACGTTCTGGAGCTTTAAGCACGTTTTGAAGTTCATCTCCAAGAAGGCGGCTTTCCCTCCGCTGGGCTTGCTGACCGTTGCCGCCATGCTGCCGAAGGAGTGGGAGAAGCGGCTCATCGATATGAACGTCTCTCCGCTCAGGGATCGGGATCTCAAGTGGGCCGATTGCGTCTTCTTGGGCGCGATGATCACGCAGATCGAATCCGCCAAGGAGGTCATCGCCCGCTGCAACCGGCTGGGGGTTCGGGTGGTGGCGGGGGGGCCCCTGTTCACCACCGGCTATGAGGATTTCGAGGGGGTGGATCACTTTGTTCTGGGCGAGGCGGAAGCCACGCTTCCGCAATTCCTTGCGGATTTTCAAAAGGGCTGTGCTAAGCGGGTTTACATCTCGGATGAACGCCCGGATATCACCCATACGCCGGTGCCGCTCTGGGAGTTGATCAAGGTCTCCCAGTATGTGTCCATGCCTCTTCAGTATTCGAGGGGATGCCCGTTCGATTGCGAGTTCTGCGATATCATCATCATGAACGGGCGTGTTCCCCGGGTCAAGACGGCCACTCAAGTGATCCGGGAACTGAAGGCCATCTACCGGACGGGGTTCCGGGGATCCGTCTTCATCGTGGACGATAACTTCATCGGCAACAAGACCAAGGTCAAGAAGGAGCTCTTGCCGAAGATCACCCGCTGGCAGAAGAAGACGAAGTATCCCTTCAATTTTCTCACGGAGGCCTCGCTCAATTTGAGCGATGACGAAGAGCTGATGCGCGCGATGGTTGAGGCCGGCTTCAGCAAGGTGTTCGTGGGCCTTGAAACGCCCATTGAAGAGAGCTTGGCGGAATGCAACAAGTTCCAGAACCGCAATCGGGATATGGCGGCGGCGGTGAAGAAGATCCAGAACCACGGGTTGCAGGTTCTGGGCGGATTTATTGTCGGGTTCGATAGCGACCCGCCTTCGATATTCGAGAGCCAGATCAACTTCATCCAGAAATCAGGGGTGGTCACGGCGATGGTGGGAGTGCTCACCGCTCTCCCCAAGACGAAGCTCTACAATCGGCTCAAGTCGGAGGGCCGTCTGGTCAAGATGAGTTCGGGGAACAACACCGATGGAACGCTCAACTTCGTTCCCAAGATGGATCGTCAGGTGCTCGTTGATGGATACCATCGAATCCTGCAGACGATCTATTCCCCCAAGGTCTACTATGAAAGGATCATGACCTTCCTCCAAGAATACAAACCGCCCAAGCGCAAGCGGCGGATGTTGCGTTTCAACGAAATCAAGGGCTTCATCCAATCCCTGTGGTATCTGGGAGTGGTGGAGAAGTCTCGCCTCTACTACTGGCGCCTCATGACGAAGGTTGCCCTCAAACATCGGCGGGCGTTCACCGAAGCGGCCACTCTGGCCGTCTACGGACTTCATTACCGCAAGATCACGGAGAAGCTTCGCGAGCAGCGGAAGGCGTCCTCCTGAGATCCCCCCCGGAAGAAATCCGCCACGTTATTCCGAAAAGACGATTCCCCTTTGGAGCCTTCACCCTCAGGGTGAATGACCTTGATCACCTCACTACGGACCTTGTCCCGGAATTCCCCCACACCCCATGAACGATCCGGCTTCTCCCATCCCACCCACCCGCCCAAAGGGTTTTCTTGGAGGACACCCCCAATCCCCCGAGAGTGGTATCTTGTGCACTCTATTCTTCAATCGCTGTTTTTGGGATTATTTGAGCAGTGGGGACATGGCCCTCAGACGTGATACGATGGGGGGCAGAATCTCGATGACCTGCTCGATTTCCTCTGGAGTTGTGTCCCGGCCCAAGGTGAAACGAACGGAGCTGTGCGCCCGCGGGCGCGGGATGCCCAGAGCGAGTAACACGTGAGAGGGTTCGGCATCCGCGGAGCTGCAGGCCGATCCGGTGGATGCGGCAATGCCTGCCAGATCCAGATTGATGATCACCGATTCCCCTTCGATGAAGTCCATGGACACGTTCACGTTGTTGGGAAGGCGCTGTGTGGGATGCCCGTTCAGGGTGAGGTATTCAATGCGGGCCCTGAGCCCCTCGATGAGCCGGTTGCGAAGGGGGATCAGCCGGTTCATTTCCTTTTCCAGTTCCGCCCGGGCGAGCTGAGCGGCTTTCCCCAATCCCACAATCCCCGGCACGTTTTCCGTACCGGCCCGCCTCCGGCGCTCCTGCTCACCACCATGCAGAAACGGGACGATCTTCGTTCCCTTGCGAACGTAGAGCGCCCCCACCCCCTTCGGCCCGTAGAGCTTGTGGGCGGAGACGGCCAGAAGGTCCACATTCAGTTCGTTCACGTCGATCGGAATGTGGCCGACCGTTTGCACCGCATCGGTGTGGAAGGGAATCCCGTGTTCCCGGGCGATCTTGCCGATCTCGGCGATCGGTTCGATCGTGCCCACCTCGTTGTTGGCGTGCATGATGGAGATGAGCACCGTTCGCGGCGTGATGGCCTTCCGGACCTCATCGGGATCGACGAGGCCGTATTGATCCACGGGAAGATAGGTGATCTCGGCGCCGTGCCGAGATAGGAATTTGCAGGCCTCGATCACGGCATGGTGTTCGATCCGGCTGGTGATAATGTGGTTGCCTCTGGATTCGCTGGCGTAGAGAATCCCCTTGAGGGCGAAGTTATCCGCCTCCGTGCCGCCGCTGGTGAAGACGATCTCATCGGCGCGCGCCCCGATCAGCGCGGCCACGTGCTCTCGGGCTTCGTCCACGGCGACCCGCGCCTCTTGCCCGAAGGAGTGGATGCTAGAAGGGTTCCCGAACCGCTCGGTGAAAAAGGGAAGCATCGCCTCGATGACCTTGGGGTGGGTGGGGGTGGTGGCGGCATGGTCGAGATAGATCCTCTTCATGGTGCCCTTCCCTAGCGGATCCTCGCGATGGCAAGCTCCGCCGCTTTCTTGCCGGAGAGGAGCATTCCCCCGAAGATCGCTCCCATCCGATGGGAGCCATAGACGGCATTGGCCGCCATTCCCGCTACGATGAGCCCCGGGAAAACCTCTCTCGTGTTTTCCAGAAGCGCCCGCTCGCCGATTTCCGCCCACATGGGCTTCTCGCCGATGACCGTTCCGGACGGCGTGTTCAGTCGCGGCCCGATCTTCCTTTCTACGATGTGGCAGATCTCGGCGGCATGACCGGAGGCGTCGATCACCACTTTGGCCCGCATCGCCAGCGGGTCGATGTGGAGTTTGGCGATGCCAACCGCGCTCCAGTTCAGCACCAATCCGGCGATACGGTCATTCTCGCGGATCATGACGTCCTCGACGCTGATGAGGTTGAAGATGCGTGCCCCCGCCTGAATTGCTCTCGAACAGAGGGTGGAGATGGTCTCGAGGGAATCGGCCACGAAATACCCTTTTTGATATTCGCGGGTGCGCACGCCGAGCTCATCCAGAATGGCCTTTCCTTCCGATTGAAAGACGATCCGGTTGAACATCATCCCCCCGCCCGGCATCCCCCCGCCCACGCGGAGCGATCGCTCGAAGAGGACGGTCTTGGCCCCCGATTTGGTCAGATAATACGCCGCTATCAATCCCGAAGGCCCCCCGCCGACGACGGCCGCATCGGCTTCGAGAGCATCCAGAAAATCCTGAAAGTAGCTCTCGGTGATGGCCCGGGAAATGATGATGTCGTCCACGGTACTCGACTCCTTTCTTCCGAACGTTTCCGACGGTATCCAGTCTAGCATTTTTTAGGGGGAAAAGGATATTGCCGCACGGGGAAGGCTACTGGCGGCGGCTGTTCTCGATCTGGCAAACGGGATGATCCTGACATACCTCGCATTCGATTTGAAGGGTGGTATGGGCGATGCCGAAATCCTGCGCGAGCTTTTGATTGACCTCGGCGATGATCTGGGCGCTGTGACTGACCATCTGATCTTCGATCAAGAGGTGCCCGCTCATGGCGTGAACGCCCGAGGTGAGCGTCCAAATATGGATATCATGGATATCCCGCACGCCCGGCACCTTGCCGATCTCGGCAGTGATCCGGCTCGCATCGAGATGACGGGGAGCCGCTTCGAGGAGGATATTCACCGATTCCCAGACAAGCTGGATCGCCCCTCGCAGGATCAGAGTTCCGATCAGAATGCTGATGAGCGGATCGGCGTAGTTCCAACCCGTTGTCAGAATGATACCGGCGGCGGCGATCACCCCGATGGAGGAGAGGGCATCGCTCACCACATGCAGAAAGGCCCCCTTCACATTGAGATTCTGCCGGCCGGCCGAACGAAGGAAAAAAATACCCGCCAGATTGGCGGCCAGCCCGACGGCGGCTATCGCCAGCATCAGTCCGCCCTCGATCTTGGGGGGATCATTGAAGCGCCGGTAGGCCTCGTAGAAGATGAAGCCGGCGATCCCTACGAGGACGGCGCCGTTGAGCAGGGCCGCCAAGATCTCCGCCCGAAGGTAGCCGAAGGTCCTTTTCGTATCTGCCGGACGGCGGGCAAGTCCGATGGCAAAGAAGCTCAGACTCAGGGCGAGGGTATCGGTGAACATGTGTCCCGCATCGCCCAGCAAGGCGAGGCTATTGCTCAGAATCCCCCCGATCAGCTCCGCCACCGTCATCAGCGCGGTGATGGCCAGAGCGATCAGCAAGCGCCGCTGGTCTCTTCGCGTGTCGGAACGGGGACCGTGTGAATGTTCGCTCATGGTTCAGCGTTCATGAGGGATGGAAACGGTGTGGCCGCAAATCCGCGGGGATTTGCGGCCACACCGTTGAATGGCGCGGATTCTACTTTTCCATGCGCTTCTCGACAATCTTTCCCACCGTTTCACCCATCTTCTCGAGCACCGAAGCCGTACCCCCTTTGATCGGCTCCACTTTCACCCCGTCCTTGTTGATGATGACCACGGCGGTTGGCTTGATTCCACCCGCCCCCGCCGCCCCCCCGCCCAATCCCTCCCCCACCCCTTCGCGCCCGTGCTCCTTGTTTCCCTTTCCTACACCCTTACCCGAACCGCCCATAGCCCCGAAAACGAATCCCATGGTCACCAAGGGAATGATCGTATTCCCCTCGATGGTCATCGGTTCCCCCACCACCGATTTGGTGCTGAGCACCTTTTCCACTTCCGCCATGGATTTTTCGATCAGTTTCTCGACTTCTTCCATCGCCCTCCTCCTTTCCGGATGATTCTTAGTTTACCACTTTCGGAAGCGCCGGTTCCATTTCGAGCGGGGGAAACCGTAACTATCAACTTTTGGGGGATGGATACCTCCGAGCATCCCATGATCAAGGGGGCCGGAAGGTCTCCATAGATCCCGGCCGGTTCTTATCTATGGTCATGTCCGCTACGGGCTTCCTTTGAGCAATGGCGTCGCGGCGAGGGACTTGAGCACCTCTTCCCATCTCGATCCCGATACATCCGCCTTCGAATGCGGATATCTCGAATACGGCGGTGATGCATCGGGACTTGAATCCTTCCACCCTCAACTCTCGATCTCCGTGCTCAGTTCGTCCAAGCTTGTCATTACAGACCTCCTTGAATCTCGTGCGTTATTGCTCCTAACTACTCAGAGATTCTCGGGGGTCTTTTTGTCCCCTCATCAACCCACCAAAATGGTACAGTAACTTCGGGAGTTTCCGGAAACCGGCCCGACGTAGGAGGGGGGATATCGCCGATCGGGCGATCGAGACGATAGCCAATCGTCCGGGGGGTTTGCTATAATGGGGTCGTTCAATGCCATGGATCGAATCCTTTTGCATTGTTGCTGCGGCCCGTGCGCTACATATCCCGTAAAGTGGCTTCGAGAGCACGACTTCGAAGTCACCGGCTTCTGGTACAATCCCAACGTCCATCCCTTCACCGAACACCAGAGCCGGCTGACGGCGGCACAGCGGCTTTCGGAGCGGTTCGGGTTCCCGCTGATCGTGAGCGAGGGCTACGAAATGGTGTCATACCTCCGCGCCGTGGTGGGCAAGGAGGGAGAACGCTGCCGGGAGTGCTATCGGATGCGACTCGAGCGCACGGCCCGCGAGGCCGCGGAGAAGGGTTTCCCTCGCTTCACCACAACTCTGCTCATCAGTCCCTATCAGAACCGGGAGGCTATTCGGGAGATCGGGGAAGAAGCCGGCCGGCGGCACGGGACTGAGTTCTTCTATCATGATTTCACCGAAGGGTTCCGGGAAAGCCAGCAAATGGCGAAGGATCTCGATCTTTACCGGCAAAAGTACTGCGGGTGCATCTACAGCGAGTGGGAACGATTCGGGAAGGTGAAGGTGCGATAAGACATGGCCACATATCGGAACATCGCTTACCGCCGGACGGATCACATCGGGTGCATAACCCTCAACCGGCCCGAGGCCCGCAACGCCCTCGATCGGGCAATGGCGGAGGAGATCGCCCTCTGTTGCCAAGCAATCAATGAAGATGAGGAGATCCGGGTGGTGCTTCTGACCGGCACAGGGAAGAGCTTCTCAGTGCCGGATGCCGCCATCGAATCGGCGGATCCCGAGATTCCGGCGATCGCCGCAGAGGCGATCGCCGGAATAAAAGCCCCGGTGATCGCCGCCATCAACGGGGATGCCCTCGGCTCGGGATTGGAGCTTGCGCTGGCATGCGATATTCGCCTCGCGGGGGAGAACGCCGCCTTCGGCTTCCCCGAAACTTCCCAAGGTTACGTTCCCTCCGGTGGGGGAACCCAGCGATTGCCGCGCATCGTGGGGAAGGGGAAAGCGCTCGAACTGATCCTCACCGCCTCCGTGATCCCGGCCGGGGAGGCCTATCGGATCGGGCTGGTCAACCACATCGTCCCCGCCGATGATCTCGAGAAGGAGTCCATGGCACTTGCGGCAAAGCTGGCCTCCAAAGGCCCCATCGCCGAGAGATACGCCAAGGAGGCCATTCTGAAGGGATTGGATATGACCCTGGCCCAAGGGCTGCGGCTCGAGGCGGATCTCTCGTTTTTGCTCCAGAGCACCCGGGATCGCACCGAAGGGATCAAAGCCTTTCTCGAGAAACGCACGCCGATCTTCAAGGGGGAATAGGCGGGAGAGAGACGGATGACGAACGGCTTCGAAACCATCATCTACGAGAAGCGGGATGGGATCGCATACATCACGCTGAACCGGCCCAAAGCGCTCAACGCCGTTTGCATCAAGATGCGCGACGAGCTCTACGAAATCCTCCCGGCCGTGAAGGACGACCCCGATGTTCTGGTAGCCATCGTCAAAGGGGCGGGAGACCGGGCCTTCTCGGCGGGGGCGGATATCACCGAGTTCGGCACCACCCCTTCTCAGGCGGTGGCCCGTTCCGTCCGATGGGAGCGGGACCTATGGGGGATGTTCCTCAGCGTACGGAAGCCGATGATCGCCGCAATCCATGGGTTTGCGCTCGGAGCGGGCATCGAGATGGCGATGTGCTGCGATATCCGCATCGCCTCGGAGGATGCCCAATTCGGCCTCCCGGAAGCCAATCTGGGGATGATCCCCACAGCCGGCGGTTCACAGACGATGCCGCGGTTGGTAAGGCTGGGATGGGTTTCGGAGATCGTGCTCACCGCCGATCGAATCACCGCCGCCGAGGCGCTTCGGATCGGGCTCGTGAATCAAGTGGTCCCCCGCCCCCAACTCCTCCCCACCGCGGAGGCCACGGCATGGCGCATCATGGCAAACGACCAGAGGGCCATCCGATACGCCAAAGAGGCGATCACCCGGGGGCTCGATATGCCCCTCGGCGCGGCGCTCGAAATGGAACAGCGGTTGGCGCATTCGCTGGCGGTTCAAAGGAGGCGGAAAGATGAGTGAACAGATGTTCGAGACGCTTGTCCGCCGCTTTGCGGATCTGGTGCGCTCTTCGCGGAAGATCATCGCCTTTACCGGAGCCGGTGTAAGCACCGAATCCGGCATCCCCGATTTCCGCAGCCCCGGCGGCATCTGGAGCCGATACGATCCGGAGATGTTCACCATCGACCGCTTCCTCCACGATACCGAGGCCCGCAAAGTCCACTGGAAAGCCCTTTCTGGCGATGACTTCATCCCGGGAAACGCCCGGCCCAATGCGGCGCACTATGCCCTCGCCGAACTGGAACGGATGGGAAAGCTCGATTGCGTCATCACCCAGAACGTGGACGGACTTCACGAAGAGGCGGGAAACTCCCCCGAGAGGGTCTTTCATCTCCACGGCACGATGCGGGAAGCCAAGTGCCTCCGGTGCGGGAAAGGCTACCCCATGGAAGAGGTCCGGCGATGGGTACTATCGGGGACGGAAATCCCCGAGTGCCGGGATTGCGGCGGCATCCTCAAACCGAACGCCGTCTTCTTCGGCGAGGCATTGCCGGAGTGGGAGCTCTCGGAATCCCAGCGACGCGCCCGCGAGTGTGATCTCTGCATCGTGATCGGATCATCGCTGGTCGTCTATCCGGCGGCGCTTATCCCGCAGTACGCCGTGCAATCCGGTGCGAAGTTGGTTATAATAAACCGGGACCGGACGAGCCTCGATCCGGATGCAGAGGTGCGGATCTCTGAAAGCGCCGGGAAGACCATGTCCCGTTTGATGGAGCTACTTCGAACTTAACTCAGCCACCGCTGAGTAAGGAACTAAGGTTACAAGGAGTGAACTGAGGAATGAACACCACCGAGTTTCTGGCGATCACCGCGGCCATTGTCCCCGACCGACCCGCCATCATCTTCGAGAAGAAAAAATACACCTTCGGTCAGCTCGCCGAACGGTCCAATCGCGTGGCCAATGCGTTGACGAAGATGGGGGTCACCAAGGGGGATCGCGTCGCCATCCTTCAGGTGAACTGCAATCAGTACGTCGAGACGTACTTCGGCGTGGCCAAGATCGGGGCGATCTTCGTGCCGCTCAACTTCCGCGCCAAACAGAACGAGCTCACCCACATGATGAACAACTCGGAAGCGAAGGTGCTCTTCGCAGGTGACCGGTACATCGACATGGTCAATTCCATGAAATCGAATCTGACCTTGCACCCGAAGCTCATCTCCCTCGACAGCAAAGTCGAGGGCATGGACAATTACGATGAAATCCTCAAGGCATCTTCAGCCGACGATGTGGTCACCGAAATCAACGACAACGATATCACCATTCTCATGTACACCGCCGGCACGACCGGCTTGCCCAAGGGCGTGCCCCTTCGGCACAACGCCTTCGCGGTGTATGTGATGGGCAACGTGAGCCCCGTGGACCCCGATGTTCAGGAGACCAACATTCTGACGGTTCCCCTCTACCATGTGGCCGGCATTCAAGCCATGATGGCCGCCGTTTACGGCGGGCGAACCATAGCCCTCATGCGCCAATTCGAGGTCAACGAATGGATGGAGACGGTGCAGCGCGAGAAAGCCAACCGGGCTATGCTCGTCCCCACCATGCTCAAGCGGGTCATCGATCATCCGGACTTCAAGAAATACGATCTTTCGAGCCTGAAAGTGATCACCTATGGGGCGGCCTCCATGCCGTTCGAGGTGATCAAGAAGGCCATCGAGATGTTCCCGGGCGTGATGTTCATCAATGCGTTCGGGCAGACGGAAACCGCCTCCACCATCACCATGCTCGGTCCCGAGGATCACATGTTCACCGGCAAGGAAACGCCGGAGGAGAAAGAAAAGAAGCTCAAGCGGCTCGCCGGTTCCATCGGCCGGCCCATGCCCGATGTGGAGATCCAGATCTGGGACGACAGCGGCAAACCGCTTCCGCCCGGTCCGGAGAATATCGGCGAGATCATGGCCCGGGGCGAACGCGTGATGAGCGGCTATTGGAAAGACGAGGCCAAGACCGCCAAGACCCTCACCAAGGATGGATGGCTACATACGGGCGACAAGGGGTGGATGGATGAAGAGGGCTACATTTATCTCGCCGGCCGCGGCGATGACATGATCATCCGCGGCGGGGAGAACATCTCGCCGGAAGAAGTGGAAAACGTCCTCTATTCGCACCCGAAGGTGGCCGATGCGGCGGTCATCGGGGTGCCCGATCTGGAGTGGGGCCAGCAACCGCGCGCCATCATCGTCCTCAAGGAAGGGGAAAAGGCCACCGAGCAAGAGATCATCGATTACTGCAAAGATAAGCTCGCCGGATTCAAGCGGCCCCGGAGCGTCATCTTCATCGACGAGTTGCCCCGCACCTCCACCGGAAAAGTGCAGCGAAAGGTCTTGAGGGAGATATACGGAAAACCGTAATCTCTGTCTTTTTGCTCATAGCCCCCCAAACGAAGAGGCCCCCTTTCCGAAGGGGGCCTCTTCGTTCCAAAACGCGCCCGCACGCACATCTCAGGCCGGATACTCCCGCCGATACGCCTCGTAGAGATCATCCCGCAACCGGGCAAGCCTTTCGCTCAGCTTTACCGGATAGGCATCCGCGCCGGTCAACCTCTTGTACCGCTCCGGCAACCGCTCCAACTCCATGAGACAATGTTCTCGGATCCGGCTCACGGAAGGGAACTCATAGACGAACTCCCCCTTCAGCATGACCGGCACCATGAGAGGCGTACTCCCCCCGATCACCTCATCCCACAGGGCGATGACATCCTCTGCGTATTGCCCGTCTCGGAACCGCCGCCAAATCTGCTTGCGCCCCGGCAAGGTGGATTTCTCTTTGGCGCTGGTGAATTTCATCGAAGGCACCGGTTTTCCCGACTCATCGGTGTTCTCGGCAAACTTGTAAACCCCGTTGAGCACGGAGACCCCTCCTTCGCGGGTAAGGGAATCGTAATTGGCGCCGGTGATGAGCCTCGTCCCCACCCCGAACCCATCCACCCGCGCCCCCCGCGCGAGCATATCGTCAATGGTGTATTCATCGAGGTTATCGCTGACCATGACGCGGGCGTGTTCGAACTCCGGCCCGAGCACTCGGCGTGCTTCCCGACTGAGCTTCACAGGATCGCCGCTGTCCAATCTCACCCCCCGGAGATCATAACCCTTCTCCCGAAGTTCACGCCCCACAACCGCGGAGTTCTCGATGCCTCCCATCGTATCGTAGGTATCGGTGAGCGTCACCGTATTGTGGGGAAAGCTCCGCGCATACTGCCGGAACGCCACAAGCTCCGATTCTCTGAAGGAGCCCTTGCCCCGGTAACGCTCCTGAACGAACTTGTGCGGGATCGTTCCGACGTAGGGGATACCCCACTTCATCCCGGCGATGACGAGAGACGTGCCCACCGCCCCACCGATGTAGGCCGCGCGCGCCCCCAGAACGGCGGCATCCCGGCCGTGAGCCCGCCGCGCCCCGAAATCCACCACCGTTCTCGAACCCTCCTCCGGAGAGAAAACCACCCCCCGCCCCCGGGCAGCCCGAACGATCCGCGATGTCTTGGTAGCGATCAGACTCTCATAGTTGACGATGTTGAGGAGGAGGGTTTCAAAAAGCTGCACATCGATCGAGGGGCCGGTCACATTGATGATCGGCTCGTGCGGGAAAACGGGCGTCCCCTCCGGAACGGCCCAGATATCCCCTTTGAAGCGGAAGTTTTGAAGATAGTCCAGAAAGGCTTCGTCCTCGAAGTCTTTCCCCGAAGTAGCCCGGAGCCAATCGCGATGCTCTCTGCTCAAGCCCCGGCTCATGAGCTCCACACAGGCGGCGAACTGTTCGAGGCCGGCGGTGATCACATATCCGCCGAGATGCTCGGGGATCTCCCGGAAGAAATAGTTCTCCGTGATCTCCTGATTCATCCCGAAGTCGAAGTTGCACTTCCCCGACGTGAGCTCGTAGTAATCGAGGAAGAGAAATAGGTCCGCTTCGGTCAGGAGCCCCGATGCCGGTTTCATGATTCCCTCCCGGATCAATGTGGGGATATTCACCCTTCCCCATCAGATCACCTTTTGCTCTTTGAACGCCGCGATCTCTTCCCAGGAGAATCCCACCTCCAGCAGCACCTCCTCGGTGTGCTGACCGAACTCCGGCGCGGGACGCCGCAACTGGCCCGGCGTGGCGCTGAACTCGACCGGCATGGGCGGATATTTGATCCTCCCGTAGTTGGGGTGATCGAACTCCGGCAGATAGTTATTGGCGATCACCTGAGGATCACCGGGCAGATCCGCATAATCGTTGATGATATCGATGACGCAGCCATGCTCCTTGAGGATGCGTATCCATTCATGACGGGGTTTACTCGCGAAAATGGGATCGAGAACGGAGACGAGCGCCTCGCTGTTCTGGGCTCGAACCCAGATATCCTTGAACCTTGGGTCATCGCGAAGGTGCTCGATTCCCATGGCCTTGCAGAAGTTCGGCCAGAAGCGGTCCGCCTCGGGCATGTAGAGGTTGATCCATTTGCCGTCCGCGCACCGATACATGTTGAGCATGACGTTGGTGGGCCGCGTTCGGGGAATCGGGGCAACGGGGATACTGCCGATGAAATGCAACGCTAGGTTGCTCGTCTGCTGGAACATGAGGCTGGAAAGCAGCGAGGTCTCCACTTTCTGCCCCTTGCCGTCGCGCTGGCGCACCAAGAGCGCGGTCACGATGCCGAAGGCCGCATTGATTCCCGCCACCGTATCCCCGAGGGCGGGGCGAACCCATACCGGGCCTTCCGGGATGGCCTGCATGGCCAGCGCGGACCTCCCCTGCGCCAGACCATCGAAAGCGCGGATATCCGCTTCCGGCCCCTTCGACCCATACCCCGTGATGACCGCATAGATCAGCTTCGGATTGATCTTCGATAGCGTCTCGTAATCCAAGCCGGAGCGATCCGCCACCGACTGACGGAAATTGGTGATGAAGACATCGGCGGTTTGCACCAGTTTGGATATGACCGTCTTCGCCTGCGGCTTGCTCAGGTCGAGAGTGATCCCGCGCTTGTTCCGATTGAATCCCTCGTAGAGGCTCTGGCGCCCCGTCTTGGACCCATAGCCCGCATCCAAACCGCGGGAGGGATCCCCCGTCACCCGGTGCTCGATCTTGATGACATCCGCCCCGAGATCCCCGAGCATCATGGACGCGGTAGGGGCCGCGATCCACAGACCCCATTCCAGAACCCGATAGCCTTCGAGCGGCAGCTTGGACATCCTTCTTCCTCCGTCCTTCGTTCCGTCGGCGGGCGCCCCATACGCCTCACGACTTTTGTCTATTTTACGGGTTAGTATGGCTGCTCTGCAACTTCCCCATACACGCGGACGCGCAGCTTTTCGAGAACGGCCTTGAGGACATCGCGTTCTTCCACCGTGAGCGCCCCGAGGATCCGAGGGATCACCTGACGGGCATGCCGCGCTTGACGATACGCTTCAGCTCCTTTCTCGGTGACCTCCACCCGGACTTCCCGTTTTCCCTCGGCGCTCCGCACACACCGGACAAGCCCCTGAGCCTCCATCCGGTCGAGCAATTGATAGATCGAGGCCGGTTGCCGCATCAGCCGCCGGGCAATCTCGCTCGCCGTAGGGGCGGCATCGGCGGTCTTCACAACCCACAGAAGCGCAAACTGAATCGCCGAAAGCCCGAAGGGCCGGAGTTCGCTGTCGCGGGACTTGAGCATCCCTTCGGTCACCTGAGTCAGGAGAATCCATATCTCGTACTCCTCCGCCAAAGAGACGCCCCCCGTCTCGGTTCCGGGAGACGTCAGTTCTGGATCGGTCCGGTTTTCGTCATTCATCCCAGAGGCTCCTTTCTTCAAATCCGATGCTACCTTCCCTCGCGGGAAAAGGAAGGGGGAAATCTTACGGCGAATCCGACGGCGCCCCATCGGATCTTTGCCCATGGTACCCGCCGACTTGACACTCCCCGCCCCCAATGATACAATGGGCATGCTTGTTATAGGATATTATATAGTATCCTATATTACGCGGTCTCCGGGGCATCTGTCAACCCGAGCTTTGTGCGCCCACCCGTGATGCGCAAAAACCATCCCCGGAGCACACGAGGAGGTCTGGATGATCGGGATCACCGCCTACGGGGCCTATATCCCCCGCTACAGGATCGGCCGGGAGGTTTTCCGGCAAGCGTGGGGCATGCAGTACTCCCCCGGCGAACGCGCCGTGGCCTATTACGATGAGGACAGCGTGACCATGGCCCATGCGGCCGCCGTAGATTGCCTCGGCAACGCGAATGCCGGCGGGATGGAGGCCCTCTTTCTGGCATCCACCACACTGCCGTATAAGGAAAAACAGATGGCAAGCCTTCTGGCCGCGGCAATGGACCTTCCCGCGACCGTGCGCACCGCGGATTTCACCGATTCCCTCCGGGCGGGTACGCTGGCGATGAGCTCGGCACTGGATGCGGTGAAAAGCGGCTCGGCCCCGAGGGTGCTCGTCGTCTCCGCCGATTGCCGCATGGGCATTCCCACATCGGCCCGGGAACAGATCTTCGGGGACGGCGCCGCCGCCTTCCGCTTCGGGCATGAAGACGTGGCCGTGGAGATAGAAGCCTCCCACTCGGTCAACACCGAGATCACCGATGTTTGGCGGCGCAATCGCGATCCCTTCCCGAGCGGATGGGAAGACCGCTGGGCCATCCTTTACGGCTACTTGGCCCCCCTTCAGGAAGCGATCAAAGGGCTCCTCGAAAAGACCGGCCGCACCCCAAAGGATTTCTCCCGCGTGATCCTCCCCGCTCCCGATTACCGCAGCCATCAAGAGCTCGTCCGCAGCCTCGGATTCGATCCCAAGGCTCAGGCTCAGGATCCCCTCCTCAATACCATCGGCGCCACGGGCGCGGCCCATGCCCCGATGATGCTCGCCGCAGCCCTCGAAAGCGCAAAGGCGGGGGAACGGATCTTGCTCGCCAATTACGGCAACGGCGCCGATGCCTTCGCCCTCCGGATCACAGAAAACATCCGGAAGATCAAACCCTTCCGGGGCATCGCCGCGCATCTCAAGTCCAAACGCCCCCTCGGAAGCTACGAACGTTTCCTCCGCTGGCGGGAAGTGGTGGAAGTGGAGGGCTCACGCCGTCAACAGCCTTTCTCTTCCCCCACCGTGCTTTACCGGGAATCGGGATGGCTCCTCCCGCTCAAAGGTTCGAAGTGCCGGAGATGCGGACTTATGGATTTCCCCCCGCAGCGGGTGTGCTATCAGTGCGGCTCGAAGGATGCGTTCGACTTGATCCCGCTCGCCAAGACGGGCAAGGTCTTCACCTATACGGAAGACTACCTCACGGGAGCCGCATTCGAGGAATTCGCCGGAACGGTCGTGCTCGATCTCGATGGCGGCGGCCGGTTTCGCGCCCTCACTTCGGAAACCGAAGCCGGGGAAACCCACATCGATATGCCCATGGAATTGGTCTTCCGCAAGATCCACGAGGGCGCCGGATACAACAACTACTTCTGGAAGGCACGGCCAACGCGATAGCTTTCGGCTGAGGAGGCAACGATCATGAAAGACAGAGTGGCCATCATCGGAATGGGCTGCACCAAGTTCGGGGAAAACTGGCTCGACGGCCCGTACGATATGATCGTGGATGCGGCATGGGAAGCCTTCGAAGATGCGGGCATCGAGGCCAAAGACCTTCAGGCCGTTTGGCTCGGCACCCAGCAATGGGGAGATGCGGGTATGTCGGTGGCCAACGCCCTCAAGCTTCACGAGATCCCGGTGACCCGGGTGGAGAACTTCTGCGCCAGCGGCAGCGATGCCTTCCGCAATGCGGTCATCGGCATCCTCTCCGGCCTCTACGATATCGTCATGGCCATCGGCTTCGAGAAGCTCAAGGATTGGGGCCTCCGGGGCCTTCCGGAGAATCCGGGAACGGCGCACCCCGTGCTCTATTCCCCCACCGGGCCGGGATATTTCGCCTTCAGCGCAACGCGTTACATGTACACCTACGGCATCGACCGCACCCCGCTGGCCCACATCGCGGTGAAGAACCATCACAACGGCAACCTCAATCCCAAGGCCCACTATCACCGCGAGCTGACGATCGAACAAGTATTGACCGCGCCCATGATCGCCTATCCCTTCGGACTCTTCGATTGTTGCACCGTGGCCGATGGGGCTTCCGCCGCCATCCTCTGCCGGGCGGATATGGCCGATCGCTTCCGCAAGGATTACATCCTCGTCAAGGGCATGGGACTGGCCAACAGCCCCCGGAACCAGAGTCCGCTTCATGACTATCTGGGTTTTCCGGCCACCGTGGCCGCGGCCAAACAGGCCTATGCCTACGCCGGAATCAAGAACCCCGCCGAGGAAATCTCTTGCGCCGAAGTACACGATTGCTTCACATGGACAGAGATTTCCAACTACGAAGACTTGGGATTCATCGAGAAGGGCCAGGGTTGGAAATGGGCCCTCGACGGAACCACCACCCTCGAAGGCCGGTTGCCGGTGAACATGGACGGCGGACTCAAATGCTTCGGGCACCCCGTGGGCGCCAGCGGCATCCGCATGCACTACGAAATCTACAAGCAACTTCAGGGGAAAGCGGGCTCGCGGCAGATCAAAAACCCGCGGCTCGGCCTGACCCACACGTTGGGCGCTGTAGTGAGCGGGGTCACAGTGATCGGCCTGCCGTAAGGTTAATCCGGGTAAGCACCCGTAGTTTGCAAAAACCCCTCTTCTCCTTCGCAGTGGGGGAAAGAAGAGAACTTTTATCACGAAGGGAGAAAGATGGCTCAGAGACTCGAAGGGAAAGCAGCGGTGGTCACGGGGGCCGGTGGGGGGATCGGGCGGGCCATTGCTATGGAATTGGCCCGAGAAGGCGCGAAAGTGGTGGTGTGCGATCTGGGGACCAGTCGCACCGGGGAGGGGGCCGATGCCTCCCCCGCCCATGAGACGGTGGACCTCATCCGGAAGGCCGGCGGGGAGGCCATCGCCGATACCGGATCCGTGGCCGATTTTCAGGCCGCCGGCCGCATGATCCAGCGCTCGCTCGATGCCTTCGGCCGCATCGATATCCTCGTCAATTGCGCCGGGATCGTCCGCGACCGCATGGTCCACAAAATGTCCGAATCGGACTGGGATGCGGTGATCGCCGTCCACCTCAAGGGAACCTTCAATACCATCCGCCATGCCGTGCCCCACATGCGCGAGCAGAAGTGGGGACGGATCATCAACACCACTTCGGAATCATGGCTCGGCATGGTGGCCGGTCAGGCCAACTACGCCGCCGCCAAAGGCGGGATCGTCAGCCTCACCCGCGAAATCGCCGGCGAACTCAAGAACTTCGGGGTGACCGCAAACGCTATCGCCCCCATGGCGGCCACCCGTATGAATATGAGTCCGGATGTCATCGCTAACTACAAGAAGATGCTCGAATCGAAGATCATCACTCAGGAGATCTACGATGAGATGATGAACATGCCCGGCCCCGAGTACCTCGCCCCCGTGGTGGCGTATCTGGCCACCGATCAGGCCGCCGGTATCACCGGCAAGGTGATCGCTTGCGGCGGAGGTAGAGTGGCCCTCTATTCCGAGCCGATCATCAGCCGGGCCATCTTCAAGGACTATCGGAAAGAAGGCCCGTGGACTGTGGATGAGCTCATCCTCCTCGTGCCGAGCACGCTCCTCTCCTAAAAAGGGGGATCCCAATGACCGCCGACCTATACGCAGCGCTCAAGGCAATGGAGGGGGAGGAATCCCCCCCTTACACCGCCAACGATCCGGTGTGCCGGGCCATGATCCGGCATTGGTGCGAGGCCCACGAAGATCCCAACCCCCTCTATATGAACGAGGCCTACGCCAAGTCCGGCCCGTACGGCGGGATCATCGCCCCCCCGACGATGATTCAGGCCTATTGCACCCCCCGCCTCTGGCCGCCGAGCGATATCTCGCCCACGCCTATCTTCAGGGCGGTGGAGAAATGCGCTTCCGCCGGATACACCGCTACGGTCGGCATCTCTTACGAATACGAGTTCCTCGAGCCGCTTTACCCCGGGGACACGATCACCTTTCAACTGAAGCTCGAGAGGGTATCGGCCGAGAAGAAGACCCGGCTGGGCACCGGATACTTCATCACTTCTCTCTATACCTATCGAAATCAGCACGGCAAGATCGTTTGCCGGCAATGGATGACGGTGTACCAATATAGACCCTAGCGGAAGCAATCCCCCTTCGTTAAAGGGAAATCTCGCGGAGACGAGCACAGCCAAATGGAGTGGACTTCGAAATTCTGGAATGAGGTGGAGGAAGGCGAAAACCTCCCCCCGCAAACCCACCGGATGACCCGGGTGGGGATCATCGCCATGGCCTTCGCCGCCCGGGATTTCCTCCCGCCCGTTCACATCGATCCGGAGTCCGCCCGGGCCTCCGGGCTCCCGGACGTGAATTTGAACATCATCTCCACCGGCGGACTCATCGAAAAGTGCCTCACCGGATGGGCCGGTCCGCTGGGGCGGATCAAGCGAATGAAATACACCATCGGGGCGGGCGTCTTCCCCGGCGATACCCTCACGTTCAGCGGTCATGTGAAGAGGAAACTCATCGAGAACGGCGAGCATCTCGTGGAAATCGAATACACCCTTTCGGTCGCGGCGGGGCCGCACGCCTCCGGCACCGCGCTGATCGCCCTGCCCGCTCACGCGCTTAAGGAGGGAGAACAATGTTCGATCTGAAAGGTCGGGTAGCACTGGTAACCGGCGCCGGCCGGAACATCGGCGCCGGAATCGCCCGGGCGCTCGCCCAACAGGGGGCAGCGGTGGCCGTGAACGACTTTTACCCCGACCGCGCTCAATCGGTCGCCGAGGAAATCCGCCGCGGCGGCGGCCAAGCCATCGCCGTGCCCGCGGACGTGACCGCCTTCAACGCCGTCCGCCGCATGGTGGATGAGACACGCTTCACCCTCGGGCCGGTGGATATTCTGGTCAATAACGCCGGCATCCCCCCCACCGGCATGACCCCCACCAAGTTCCGGGAACTGCCCATCGAGGAGTGGGACAAGTACATCAAGATCAATCTCTACGGCGTGCTTTACTGCGTAAAGGCGGTGATCGATTCCATGTGCGAGCGGGGATGGGGCCGCATCATCACCATCTCATCGGAAGGGTATCGGGCCGGCAGCGGCATGGGCATTTGCCTCTACAGCGCCGGCAAGGCGGGGGCGGTGGGGTTCTCCAAACAGCTTGCAAGCGAGGTGGGCCGCTCGGGGGTCACCGTGAATTGCATCAGCCTTGCGGTGATGGACACCTTCCCCGAAGCCCGGCAATCCACCCGAGGCTATCCCATCCCTCGCCCCGGCACCCCCGAGGACGCGGCCGCAGCGGTGATCTATCTGGCCTCCAACGAGGCTTCATGGATCACAGGCCAAGTCATTCCACTGAACGGCGGGCATATCACCGCATGAGCGCTTCAATCGATAGATTCAGGAGAACGGCTATGTCACAAACGGACCGAGCAACCGATTCTGTTTCCGCCGGGCGCAAGATCGTGCCCGGTGCCTGCGCCATGTGCATCGAAGAGTGCGGACTCTACGCCCACGTCGAGAACGGCCGCATCGTGAAGGTCGAGGGCATGCCCGAACATCCCTTCAGCGAGGGGTTCCTGTGCGTGGCCGGCCGGGCCATCCCCGAGTACGTTCATTCCGAGGCCCGGATCAAGCATCCCATGAAAAAGGTGGGCGATCAGTGGGTGCGCATCTCGTGGGATGAAGCCATCGATACCATCGCCGCAAGGCTCAAGCGCTACAAGGAAACCGAAGGCCCCGAGGCGGTGGGAATCTTCACCGGCGATCCGGTCAACATGGCCCTCCGCATGGGGTATTACCTCATCTGGCGGTGGGCCGATGTATACGGCACGCCGAACCGCTTCTATGATGGCGACCTCTGTTTCACCCCCCGCCTTCGGGCTTACTTCTTCGCCGTGGGCAAGATGCTCATCCCCGATGTGATCAATTCCAAGCTCATCCTCAACTGGGGCGGCAATCCCGCGATCTCCTTCCCCCCGCTCTTCAACCGGGTGCGAAAGGCGATGAAAAACAACGGGGCCAAGCTCATCGTGATCGACCCCCGCCACACCGCCACCGCCCGGAGCGCCGATCTCTTCCTTCAACCCCGGCCCGGAACGGATTATGCCCTCGGACTGGCCCTGATGAACGTGATCATCTCCGAAGGGCTCTACGATAAAGCGTTCGTGGAGAAATGGACCACCGGATTCGATCGGCTTGCCGAGCGGGTGAGGCCCTACACTCCGGAAAAGGCGGAGAAGATCACCGGCATCAAAGCGGAAGATATCCGCACCGTGGCCCGGATGTTCGCCCGGACCAAGCCGGCATGTATCCTCGCCGGAATGAAGCTCGAACAAACGACCTCCGGATGGGGCACGGCCCAGTGTGTGGTGTTGCTCCACATCATCACCGGAAACGTGGATATCCCCGGCGGAGCCCTCATCCGGATGGCGGGCGTCAAGGAGAAGCCCTACCGTCTCAAACAGCTCATGGGCGATCGCCTCTGCGTGGGCGCCGATCAGTTCCCCATCTATCACAAGGCGGGGGTCGTCTTCCACGAGGGATGCATGCCCAATTGGGCCGATCTCGTGCTCGAAGGCAAGCCCCATAAGATGAAAATGCTCATGATCTCCGGAAGCAATCCGGTGGTCAGTTGGCCCAACACCAACAAGACGATCAAGGCCCTCAAGGAGCTCGAGTTCGTGGTGGTGATGGATGCCTTCTGGCAAGAAACGTGTGACTATGCCCACATCGTTCTGCCGGCCTGTACGTTCATGGAACGCATCTCCCTCTGCGCCATCTACGAGGGGCACAATGTCCCCGCAGTGCAACTGCGCCGACCCGTGATCCCCCCGCTTTACGAGTCCATGTCCGATGCCAATTTCTGGCTCAAGCTCGCGCGGCGCATGGGCGGCAAGTTCGATGAATACCTCCCGTGGAAGACCGATGTGGAGGCCATGGATTACTTCCTCTCGCCTTCGGGGCTCACGGTCAAGTACCTCACCGAGGAACACCCCACCGGCATCATCACCGGTCCGGAGGAGATCGTGTTCGATTACCACAAGCACGGATTCCCCACGCCTTCCGGAAAGGCCGAGCTCTATTCGCAGACGTTGCTCGATATGGGCATCGAGCCCCTTCCGGAATATCGCGAGCCGCCGGAAAGCCCCATCAGCACTCCCGATCTCTTCAAGGAATACCCCGTGATCCTCATCACCGGCGCCCGGCAGATCGAGTACTGGCATTCCCAGCAGCGGCACTGCCCCTCGCTCCGGCGCCGCAATCCGGAGCCCACCGCCGAGCTCCATCCCGAGACGGCCGCCCGTTACGGCATCGCCGACGGCGATCCCATCTTCATCGAGACCCGCCGGGGCCGGATCGAGCGGAAGGCCATCGTGACCGATGCCATCCTTCCCGGCGTGATCGCCACCCACCACGGGTGGGGCGGCAAGGCCAACGAGAATTTCCTCGTGGACGATATGCCCTGCGATCCGATCGGCGGGTACCCGCCGCTGGCCAATCAACTCTGCCGCATCGGGAAACTCACCGAAGGGAGCCCATCATGATTCTGGATAGATTCTCGCTCACCGGAAAGACCGCCGTGATCACTGGGGGCGCGAGGGGGATCGGAAGGGGCATCGCCACAGCCTTCGCCGAAGCCGGCGCCGATACGGTCATTCTCGACACGAACCTTGCCGGCGCCGAGGAAACCGCCCAAAATTTGCGGCGGATGCACCCAAAGGCGCTCGCCATCCCATGCGATGTCTCCGACCGGAAAGCGGTTCAGACGGCCGCCCTCAGAATCCGGAACGAACTGGGCCGACTCGATATTCTGGTCAACAACGCCGCCGCCGATCGAAGTCTGCCCCTCATGAGCACCGATGAGGCCCAATTCGAGTTCAATCTCAAGGTCACCTTGAAAGGCGTCTTCATCTGCACTCAGATCATGGGGCAAATGATGTACGATCAAGGTTCCGGGGCGATCCTCAACATATCGAGCCGCCAATCGCTCACCCCGAGCCTCGGCCAAGGGGTGTATGGAATGGCCAAGGCGGCGGTCAATTCGCTCACCCGCACCCTCGCGTGGGAGCTTGCACCGCGCGTGCGCGTCAATGCCATCCTCCCCGGGCCCGTGGAAACCGAAGGCACGCGCCGTTTGATCCCGCCCGCTCAGTACGAGAAAATCCGGGAGATCATCCCCCTCGGGCGCTGGGGCATGCCGGAGGATATCGCCGCGGTGGCACTTCTCCTTTGCTCCGATGCGGGCTCATGGATCACCGGAAGGCTCTTCGAAGTTGACGGCGGCATCGAATTCACATGCACCGTTGCCCGGGACCCGAATCTCTATTCGGGGCGGTGAAGAGACGGAGGTAAACACCGATGGCCTTGCCTCTCGATGAAATCAGGGTACTGGATATAGGGGGACTGGGCCCCGGCGCCATGGCCGCCATGATGTTGGGAGACCTCGGCGCCGATGTCATCCGCGTGGACATGACCACCGGCGAGGGAGGGGTCGGCAGCGGCATCTCCTATTTCCCCCCGGGTGAAGCGGGCGAGCGGTTGCTCGCACACTCCCCCATGTTCCGCAACAAGAGAAATCTGGCCCTCGATTTGAAGAGCGAGACCGGTCAGGACATTTTCCGGAGAATCGTCCGAACGGCCGATGTGCTCATTGAGGGATTCCGCCCCGGCGTGATGGATCGGATGAACCTCGGGTACGAGGTCCTTTCGAAGATCAATCCCGGACTCATCTACTGTGCCGTCACCGGATTCGGGCAGACGGGTCCGTACAAAGATATGCCCGGTCACGATGCCGTCTTCACCGCCATGGGCGGCGCTCAAGCGCTCATCGGGGAAAGCGAGGAGGCCCCGCCGGTCATCCCGCAGACCTTCGTAGCCGATCTGGCCATCGGGTGGATGGAGGCCACGGTGGGAATCCTCGCCGCCCTGTGGGCCCGCGAACGCACTGGCCGGGGACAGATGGTGGATATCTCCCTCATGGACGGAGTGGTCTCGCTCCTCCCCATGATCACCGGCGCCCACAGCTTTCTTGCCGATGGCAAGATCCCCCGCCGCGGCGAAATGCTGGCCAGCGGCCGGAAGCCGTACTACGCTACCTATAAGACCCGTGACGGCAAGTACATCACGATCACTCCCGTCGAGCCCAAATTCTGGCGGAACCTGTGCCGCGCACTGGGTCGAGAGGACCTGATCCCGCTTCAATACGATCCCGCAAAGCAAGAATACCTCCGGGCGCAATTGACCGCGATCTTCCTCACTCGGACGAGGGATGAGTGGTTCGCTCTTTTGGGCCCGGCCGATGTGGGGGTGGGGAAGGTTCTGAGGCTTGACGAAGTCTTCACCGATCCGCACGCGCTCTCCCGGGGCATGATTCTGGAGCTCGATCACCCCAAGTTCGGAAAGGTGAAACAGATTGGATTCGGGATCAAGTTCTCCGAGACGCCGCCGAGCGTGCGCCGGCTCCCCAAACCTCCCGGCGCCGATACCGAAGAGATCCTTTCGGAAGCGGGCTACTCCCGAGACGAGATCGAATCGTTCCGCCGCCGGGGGGTGATCTAAAGCTTTTCCCGTTTCCCGATGCGACCACCGTTTCCCCCAAGGCGCTCTTTTGACACCCCCTGCCAAAACTGATAATCTTTATGGGGCACAAAGCCCGCTTCACGGAGGATTGACCTTGGCCAGAGCAACACCCGAACCGGTCACGATGGATAAGCTCGTCTCGCTGTGCAAGCGGCGGGGATTCATCTTTCAATCGAGCGAGATCTACGGAGGCCTTTCGTCGACATGGGATTACGGGCCACTCGGTGTCGAACTCAAGAACAACGTCAAAGCGGCATGGTGGCAAGCGGTGGTGAGGGAGAGAGATGATATGGTGGGGCTCGACTCCGCCATCTTGATGCACCCGCAGGTCTGGGTGGCGAGCGGACACGTGAGCACCTTCGCCGATCCGCTGGTCGATTGCAAGGCATGCAAGCAACGGTTCCGCGCCGATCACCTCAAGACAACCGTGTGCCCCGAATGCGGCGGCGAACTCACCGAGGCCCGCATGTTCAACCTCATGTTCCGCACCTTCATGGGCCCCGTGGAGGACGAGGCATCTCAGGTGTACCTCCGGCCGGAGACGGCGCAGGGGATCTTCGTCAACTTCCCCAACGTGCTGAACGCCACCCGCCGGAAACTGCCCTTCGGGATCGCTCAGATCGGGAAGGCGTTCCGGAACGAGATCACGCCGGGGAATTTTACCTTCCGCACGCGCGAGTTCGAACAAATGGAGATCGAGTATTTCGTCAAGCCGGGAACGGATCAACAGTGGTTCGAACACTGGGTTGCGGAGCGCTTCGATTGGTACGTGAACCTTGGCATCCGGAAGGAGAACCTCCGGCTGCGCCCCCATGAGCGCGAGGAGTTGGCCCACTATGCCCGGGCTTGCAGCGATATCGAATACCTCTTTCCGATCGGATGGTCGGAGCTCGAGGGAATCGCCAACCGGGGCGATTTCGATCTCACTCAGCATGCGAAGCACAGCGGTCAGAACCTCAGTTACTTCGACGAGGAGACGCAATCGCATTACATCCCTTACGTGATCGAGCCCTCGGCCGGGGCCGATCGCGCCACGCTGGCCTTTCTCGCCGATGCCTACGCCGAGGAACTCGACGAGAAAGAGGATCTGCGGGTTGTTCTGCACTTCCATCCGAAATTGGCACCGGTGAAGGCAGCGGTGCTTCCGCTGAGCCGTAAAGAGACCCTCATCCCGATGGCCAGAGCCATCTATGCCGACCTTCGCCGGGAATTCATGACCCAGTACGACGACGCCCAGAGCATCGGAAAACGGTACCGCCGGCAAGACGAGATCGGCACGCCGTTCTGCGTAACGGTGGATTTCAAGTCCCTCGAGGACAATCAGGTGACCGTTCGGGATCGAGATACCCAGCGGCAGATTCGAGTTCCGGTCCCGGAGCTGAAGAAGTGCCTTATGGCGAAGCTCGCCGGCGAACCGTTCGAGGTTTTGCCGCCGGGCGGAAGCTATCAACTGGGATTCTAAGCGAGGCCGGTCGGGCGCGGCCGGCGGAAGGTCATCCTATCGAGAAGGCTCGGATCATGCCCAAGATTCCCATCACCGGACTCACCTTAAAGGAACTTGAAGGCGTCCTTGCCGCATGGGGCGAGCCGGCGTATCGGGCCAAGCAAATCGCCGACTGGGTCTACCGGAAACCCGTTCAGGGGTTTGCGGAAATGACCAATCTCTCTCTGGCCTTGCGTGAGCGTCTGGCCGGGGAGTTCCTTTTCCAATCGCTCGCACCGGTAAAGGAAGTCACCTCCCGCGGTCGAAACAGCACCAAGGTGCTGTTTCGGCTCGAAGATGGGCGCACCATCGAGTCGGTGCTCATGTTCTATGAAAAGCGTCGGACGGTGTGTGTCTCTTCCCAGGTGGGATGCGCCTTCGGCTGTCCGTTGTGTACGACGGGGGCGTGCGGATTCGAACGGAACCTCACGGCGGCCGAGATCATAGATCAGGTGCTCTTCTTTTCCCGCCGCCTGCGGGCCGCCGAGAATGCGGTGACCAACGTGGTGTTCATGGGGATGGGTGAGCCGCTGGTGAACTTCGATGCCGTATGGCGGGCAATCGAATCGCTCGTCTCCCCCGATCTCTTGGGTCTGGGGGCCCGCCGGATCACCATCTCCACGAGCGGGATCGTCCCCGGGATCAAACGGTTGGCTCAGGAGAAGCTTCAGGTGAATCTGGCGGTTTCGCTCCATGCCCCGAACAACGCGCTTCGCGATAAGCTCGTCCCCCCGAACCGGATGTATCCGATCGAGAAGCTGATCCCGGCATGTCAGCAATACTACGAGGCTACGCACCGCCGGATCACCTTCGAGTACGTTCTCATCAAGGATGTGAACGATTCGCCGCAACACGCGATCGAGCTCGGCAATCTGTTGCGGGGCATCAATTGTTATGTCAACTTGATTCCGGTCAACCCGTCCGATTACTCCGACTTCCGTGCCCCGCCGAGGGCCAGAGTCGAAGCTTTCAGCGAACTGCTGGCCCGCCACCATGTGGCCAACACGGTCCGTCTGCGGCGGGGACTCGATATCGAGGCGGGGTGCGGTCAGCTTCGCGCCCGATCGGCGGAAGGGCACCGGCCCGCCGGAGAGAAACCCCGATCGCGACCCAAGAAACCGCGGGCGTCAAATCCATCCGATGCGGCCCGTAAACGAGGGGAGTCATCCTCCGCGCCGGGAAGCCGAGGGCATGAGAAGCGACACCGTCGCGGCGATGGATGGGGGTAAACATGAAGAAACTTATGCATGCTCGCACCGTTCATCCGGTACAGCGCTGACTGATACCATGGGAATGCCCCCCTCAACCGAAAGGGAGGAATCGGTATGCCCGGGTTCGAGTCACGCGACCGAGAAGGAGACCGCCATGGCAAGGAACGTTATGATCGTTGACGATGAACGTGATATCCGCATCACCGTGAGGGCCGTCTTGGAGCCTCGAGGATTCAAAGTTCTCCCTGTGGAGAGCGGAGAAAAATGCCTCGAAGAATTGGAGAAGGGTTTTAGAGGGGTTATCCTTCTCGATATCATGATGGCCGGCATGGACGGCTGGGAGACGGTCAGAGAGATCACGAGACGGAAGCTCGATAAAGGGATCGTCATCATGATGCTCACGGCCAAACACGAGCCGGACCCGGATCTGGAGCAACTGACCGAGAACGTCCTTCACTACATTCGCAAGCCGTTCGAACCAGCCGAGCTGGTGGCGATCGTGGGCGAGTACTGCCAGTTCTTGGAGGAAGCGGATTCAACCAAAGAAAAGGGCAGCGTTTAACGGACCGACCCTCCCGGATGCTCTTCTCGCCGGTTCAGCAAGGGATATTGGAATAAACTCAAAGCCCGATTCTGAATGCTGGAATAAAGGAACCCATGCAAAGAAGACCGAATCGGTCTCCAAAAGAGCGATTGAAGAAGGGAGTATAGAGACACCTCTCCGCCGGGGGGATTGGGGGTGTCCCCCAAAAAACTTTTTGGGCGGGCGGGTGGGATCGGAGAAGCCGGATCGTTCATGGGGTGAGGGAGAATCCGGGACAAGGTTCGGAATGAGGTAATCGGATGGTTATTCACCTGAGGGTGAAGGCTCCAAAGCGGAATTGCTCTTTTTGGCTCGGTGAGACGTCTTGACCTTTACCACCGATTTCGGGTAAAAGTAGGGGTTGGCGGAGCATCATCGGGGATCTATTTTCGGAAAGACAGAGATGGCAGAGTGTAACACCATTGTCATTATCGGGGCATCGACCGGCGGCCCCCAGACGGTGCGGCGAGTGATCTCCAAGATTGCCATGGTCCCCGCTTGCATCCTTATCGTTCTCCACATGCCAAGGTACATCAACACCTCGGTCACCAAATCCATCTCCATGGTCACGCCGATGAAAGTTTGCTTGGCGGCCGATGGCATGCCGATCGAGAACGGCACGATCTTGATCGCCCCGAGCGACCTCCACATGGTGCTCAAGGACAACGAGCGGATCAATCTCATCGAAGGGGAAAAGGTGAACTATGTTCGCCCTTCGATCGATGTTCTCATGAAATCTGTTTCCCCCGTACCCAAGCTCAACGTGATCGGGGTCATTCTCACGGGCATGGGTGCGGATGGCGCAAGGGGCATCCGTCACATCAAGAAACTCGGAGCCATTACGCTGGCACAGGATGAGGCGAGCAGCACCGTCTTCGGCATGCCCAAAGCGGCGATAGATACGGGAATGGTGGATTTCGTCCTTCCGCCCGAGGAGATCGCGGATAAGATCGTCCACACGATAGGGCTGTTCAAATCCCTCACCGATGAATGCCACAGGATAGAAAACGGCCCGATCCCCTTCCCGGGGCATAAGCAATCACACCCACTGTGAATCAGTGCCCTTCATCCCCCACGGTCGTCTCCCGACAACCTCACCGAGCTTCCCCTCGAGCAAACAAAGGGGGGCGCCGTCATTTAAATGACGGCGCCCCCCTTCCACTTTCTGTGATCCGGGAGCCGCTCCCCCCAAGATCGCAAGAGCGCGCGTGACTAGTTGGCTTCCCCCGCGCAGCTCCGACCCCGCCCCAACGCTTCTTCGATGGCCCGTTCCACCTCGGCGAGCGGGCACGGTTTCTTCAAGAATATCGCCGCCCCCATCCCCATCGCTGCCGATTCGATGGACGATTCCGGATCCGCCACACCGGTCAGCATGATCACCACGCACTCGGGATACTTCTGCTTGAGCTGATGCAGAACCTCGAGGCCGTTCATCCCGGGCATGTGGATATCGAGGAGAATGACATCGAAGTTGCCGTGAGCGCCGAGGAGCAATGCTTCCCGCCCATTGCGGGTAGTCAACACATCGTATCCCCGTTTGCTCAGATACCGGTAGATCACATCGCGCACGGATTGCTCATCGTCCACCACCAACACCGTCGGTTGCCGATCCGATGTGCCCATTTCTTGCTTCTCCCTCGTTCGTTTCTCGACTTCTTCCGATAAACGGCCGGCACTCGCAGTCCGGAGATTCAATCCTCATCGGCCGCGAGCGCGGTCAACTCGATCGTTACGACCGCCCCGGCACCGTTGGAGTTCTCCGCAGAGATGCGCCCGCCATGGCTGCGGATGATCCGCCGGCAGACGGCCAACCCCATACCAAGCCCTCCACCGCCTTCCTTCGCATCGGAAAACGGCTCGAAGAGCCTTTCCATGACCGCCTCCCCGATCCCGGGCCCGCTATCCGCCACCGATATGACCACATGCCCATCGCATGCGCCGCTCCGGATGGTGAGTCTTCCCTCCCCCCCGCACCCCGCCATCGCCTCCCCGGCATTGCGGATGAGATTCGAAAGCACGATCTGCATCTGCCGGGCATCCGCTATTACTTCCGGGAGATCGGGGTCTAGTTCCGTGATCACACGAATTCCCTTCCCTTCCAATCGCCGGCGATGGAGCTTCAACACCGACTCGATGCACGTGTTCAAAGAGACCCGTTCCTTTCTCTCAGCGCGGCGTTCACGAATGTGGGAGGAAATATCTTGAATTATGGTATAGACCCGTTTGGCTTCCTTCTGAATAATCCCCAATCCCTCCTTGATCTCCGCATCGCCCACGCTTTCCATGATCACCTGCGCGTATCCAGAGATCGCGGTAAGAGGGCTGCTCACATCGTGAGCGATCTTCGAAGTGACCTCCGCCATCACCGCGAGTTTCTCCTCCCGCACGAGCCCATCGAGGGCTTCATTCCACCCCTCATCCACCGCCGGTGACACGTCGTCCGGATGAAAACGGAACACGAACCCGGTGGGATTCCGACGCCCATCCCGCACCACCGATACGGCAACGGAACCCTCCACACTCCCCCCATCCGCCGCCTTCACCCGGCAGTGGCTCTGACCGGTCTGCGGGACTTCTCCTTCAAAAAGGAATCCGATGTCCCGCCCCCTCAGGCTCCCGGCGATCGAGCCCCAGATGCGCTCCGCGGCCCGATTGCAATCGAGAATCCGTCTGCGCGTATCCGTCCAGACGATCGCATCGGACTGAGCTTCACCTTCAACCGCCGGGGATACCGCCTCACCGATCGAATCGGAGGCCGCAAATTCGATCTCCGTGGTTTTTCCTTTGCCCTTCGCCATATTGAAAACCTGCCTTCAGTTTGTCACCTTCGTCCGGAAAGCAATAGTGGGCTGATACGCATTTCGTGGAGGGGTTATCCCTCATTTTTGGTCTTCGCCGGCGCGGGGCCTTAGCCGGTAAAGCGAATCCCGCCCCCCTTCAATATCTGAAAAGACCTTTTGAGGGTTGCCCCTCAGAAAAGATTGGTGACACCTTAGTTTTTGCCCATCGGGGTGCGTGCTAGTATCAGACTATCCGAGCCATCGAGGCAAGGAGTGATAAGCACTGCTCGCAGTTTCAAAGTAAAGGGGGGACATGGGCCCCCGTTTTGCCATGGAGGGCTCAAATCCGCCATCCAACGAAGGCGGACAGCCCACCGGGGGAGGTGGTTTTTCCAAGGGAAAGGGAGCTTGAGTTCGGAAATCCTTAACGCATTCTAGACCGCCCGTTTATGGTGGGAGAAACGGCAAAGGAGGAAGCAATGCCAGCGAAGAAGAAACTATCGTCTCCACAGATCACGGATGTCGAAGCCATGCCGGCTGAGGCGCCTCCGGCGAAGGCACCAAAATCAACCGAGGGGGGAGCAACCAAATGCAAGAAGGAGCTCGAATCCCTCAGGGCTGAACTCGGCGAAGCCAAACAGAAAGGGATGTACCTCGATGCCCTGCCCACGCCGGTAGTCGCCATTGATACGGATTTCACCATCACTTACGTCAACCGCAAAACGGCCAAGATGCTGGGCAAGGCCACGAGCGAGATCGTGGGGCACAAGTGCTATGAACTGTTCCAGACCTATCATTGCCAATCCAAGGAATGCCGGTGTGCCCAAGCGATGAGCGAAGACGGGGTCTTCACCGGCGATACCGAGGCCAGCCTTCCCTCCGGACCGATGAGCATCCGGTACACGGCCACACCGCTCAAAGATGCCGAGGGGAACATCATCGGCGCACTGGAATACATCGTGGACATCAGCAAGGAAACCCAGATCGCCGATAGCATTCAGGAGCTCATGGAGGCGGCGGCGGCGGGCCAATTGACCGCCCGCGCCGATATCGCCAAGTTCGAGGGCAACTATCAGACGATCGTCCGAAGCATCAACGCCCTGATCGATATCTTCGTGGGCGCAATCAATCGGGCGATCGAATACATCGGCAAGATCGCGAGCGGCGAGATCCCGGCCAAGATCACCGAGGACTACAACGGCGATTTCAACAAGATCCGCGACGGCCTCAACGGCTGCATCGAAGCGGTCGGTGCTCTGGTCACCGATGCGCGAATGCTGGCGGAGGCGGCCACGGAAGGAAGGCTCGATGTTCGCGCCGATGCCGCTAAGCACCGGGGCGACTATCAGAAGGTGATCCAGGGCTTTAACGATACATTGGACGCGGTCATCAATCCGCTGAGAGCCGCCGCAGCTTATATCAATCGAATTTCCAAAGGTGACATCCCCGAGAAGATCACCACCGAATACAAAGGCGATTTCAACGAGATTCGCAACAATCTCAATGTGCTGATCGACTCCCTCAATGCGGTCACGGCCATCGCCATTCGGATTGCGGAAGGCGATCTCACCGTTCGCGTCCAGCCGCGGTCGGAAGAAGATCATCTCCTGAGGGCCTTCGCCCAGATGACCGAGAATCTGATCATGGTCGTGGGCAAGGTCAAGGAAAGTGCGAACCAACTGGCCCGCGCCAGCGAACAACTGGCCGTGGCGGCCAAACAGGCGGGTCAAGCGACCCAGCAAGTCGCCTCCACCGCTCAGGAGATGGCCAAGGGCGCAGGGGATCAGGCCGCCACCGCGCAGCAATCCGCCCAGATCATGCAGCAACTGGCCCAGATCATCGAGCAAGTGGCGCAGGGCTCACGTGATCAGGCCGAAGGCGTCGGGAAGGCCTCGTCCGCCATCAGCGAGATTTCCACTTCCATGGAAGCCATGGCCAAGAGCGCCAACGCCGCCGCCGAAGGTTCCAAGACGGCCGCAGAAGCGGCCGGGAAGGGTGCGGACAAGGCCCGCCAGACCGTCGAAGGCATGGAGCGCATCACCGCCACTGTGGACGATGCCTCCGCCAAGGTTACCCGGCTGGGAACCCAATCCGAAGAGATCGGCAAGATCGTGGCCGTGATTGACGATATCGCCGCGCAGACGAATCTCTTGGCCCTGAACGCCGCCATCGAGGCGGCCCGCGCGGGCGAGCACGGTCGAGGATTCGCCGTCGTTTCGGATGAAGTGCGCAAACTCGCGGAGCGGACGGCCTCCGCCACCAAGGAGATCGCCGATCTCATCCGGAACATTCAGAAGGGCGTTGCCGAGGCGGTGAAGGCGATGCAAGAAGGGGCTCAGGAAGTGAAGGATGGCTATCGCCTCGCCAGTGAAGCCGGCGATGCGCTCGAAGATATCCTCAAGGCCACCGCCGCCGTCAGCAATCAGATCGAACAGATCTCGGCCGGCGCCGAACAGATCAGCGCTTCCACCAATGAGCTCGTATCCATCATTGACGGTGTGGGCAGCATCACCGAGATGAACACCGCCGCCGCCCAGCAAATGGCCTCCACCAGCGAGGAGGTGGGCAAATCCATCGAAAGTGTGGCCGGTGTCGCCGAAGAGAACAGCGCCGCGACCGAACAGGTTTCGGCGGCCGCCGAAGAGATGGGCGCTCAGGTGGACGAGATCATCGTCTCCACCCAGACCTTGAAGGATATGGCAACGATGCTTCAGGAGGCGATATCCGCTTTCAAACTCGAACAGGAGAGGCTCTCGAAGGAAGCGGCACTTGCCTCCCGGTAGGCAACCAACTTTATGGGAGAACCTTGAGCCCTGCAGTATGGGCGTGATCGAGAAATAGATTTTTGGAGGTGTTTCGGTGAGCTTTACGGGATCCCGTTCAGAACAACAACTGGTCGTCTTCACCCTGGCCGGAGAGTCCTACGGGGTAGATATCGCCAAAGTCAGCGGCATCGAGCGCATGCAGGAGATCACACGTGTTCCCCGCACTCCACCCTACGTGGAGGGGGTGATCAACCTGCGGGGCCGGGTAATCCCGGTGATCCACTTGAGAAAGCTCTTCTCCCTTGCCGAAGGGGAAATCACCAAGGAAACCCGGATCGTGGTGGTGGATATCGGGGGCCAGCCGATCGGCGTACAGGTGGATGAAGTCACCCAAGTATTGACCATCCCTTCGGAAACGATCGAGCCGCCTTCCTCCGTCATCGCTTCCGCCGATGCCGATTACCTTCTCGGCATCGCCAAACTCAAGGATAAGATGATCATCCTTCTGGATTTGGATAAGTTGCTCACGCAGCGGCAGGCTTCCCAACTGGCGGAGTTCAACGCCGCCCAGGCCGAGGAGACACCGCCAACGGGGGCGGAAGCCGAGGAGGGAACCCCCCAATCCAGTGCAGCCAAGGGGGCCAAAACGGCCAAAGGCGGGAAGACCGCACGGACCAAAGAAGCGGTCGCCCCGTAAGCTCTGATGCAGAACACAGGGGTGTGGAGAACCTCCCATGAGGAGGCCTCCGGGGATGGGGACGGGATGAATATCAACGAGCTTCGGATAAAGCTGGAGAACGGCCATGGTAAAGCTTGCTTCAGATATCACGCCGGAAGAGCTTCAGGTATTCCTTCAGGATACCGATGAGCAGTTGCAGCTCCTCGATGAGGATGTGATCAAACTGGAGAACGAGGGGGATAACCCGGAACTGCTCCAAGAGATCTTCCGCGCCGCTCATACGATCAAAGGGTCTTCGGCCATGCTCGGCTACGAGATGATGGCGGAGCTCACCCATGCCATGGAGAACATCCTCGATAAGCTGCGCCATGGGACCCTGCGCGTGACCACACCGATCGCCGATGCCCTTCTGAGCGCGCTGGATCATTTGAGAATCCTGCGGGATAACCTCACCGCCGATACAGAGACCGAGATCGACGTCACTTCCGTAATCGCTACTCTGGAAGAGCTGGCCTCCGGTCAGCAGCAACCGTCACGGGCATCAAAACCGGGCCCCAAGAGAAAGAACGCCGAGAAGCAGAAGGCCCGGAAGAACAGCGTGCCCCTGACGGATGAAGCCCTCACCAAGCTTCGCCAAGCGCTGGCTCTGGGCAACCGCGCCTTTCAAATCACCGTGGAAACGCAGAAGGGATGCGAATGGACATCCGTCCGTTTTTTCCAAGTGCTGAATGATCTAAAGGAAAAGGGGACGGTCATCGCCTCCGTGCCCACTCAGAAGGAGATCGAGGCCGAGAAAAACAGCAGCGTTCTGAACGTCATCTTCGCCGGCTTGCTATCCGAACGGGAAATCCATGAGGCCATCGCCGCCATTCCCGATATCGGCGGCATCCGCGTGGAGGCCTACGATCCCAGCGGTTCTCCCCCTCCCGAGACACCCCCACCCCCCGAACCCGAAGCGGAGGCCGCTGCCGCCGCCGAAGAGATCATCCAATCCGCTCAGCAAAAGCCGGAGGGCGGCCCGCCACCGGGGGAGAAAACGTGCACCTCCCAAGAGGGGGTCAAGGTTTCCGAGACGGTGCGGATTGACGTCCGCCGGCTCGATAACCTCATGAATCAAATCGGGGAACTGGTGGTGGCCCGAACCGCCTTCACCCGCACCGGCAGTATTCTTTCCGCCCGCTACCGGGATGATCAGGACGTGCTGAGCCTCACCCGAACGATCACGAACGTCTCCAAGATCATCGATGACCTTCAGCTCGATATCACCGAGGCCCGGATGATGCCGGTGGGAACGGTCTTCAACCGTTTCCCCCGAATGGTCCGGGATCTGGCACAGAAAGCGGGCAAACAAATCGAATTCATCGTGGAAGGGCAAGAGACCGGAATCGACCGTTCGGTGATCGAACACATCCGCGATCCGCTCGTGCATCTTCTGAGGAACGCGGTGGACCACGGCATCGAACTTCCGGAGAAACGCCGGGCCGCCGGCAAACCGGAGAAAGGGACCATCCGGCTGGCCGCCGCGCACGAGCAAAGCTACATCGCCATTACCGTGGAAGACGACGGCAAAGGCATCGACGGCGCCAAGCTCAAAGAGGTAGCCGTCAAGAAAGGCATCATCACCGCCGAGACGGCGGCACGCATGGACGATACCGAAGCCATTGATCTCATCTTCGAGCCCGGCCTCTCCACGGCGGAAAAGATCACCGATGTCTCCGGGCGCGGCGTGGGCATGGACATCGTCCGGCAGAATATCGAATCGCTCAACGGGCACATCGCCGTGAGCACGAAGATCGGGCAGGGGACGAAATTCGTCCTCCGATTGCCGCTCACTCTGGCGACGATCCACGGACTTCTGGTCGTCTCCGCCGGCGTGACTTTCGCCATTCCGCTGGTATCCGTCTGTGAAGTCCTCCGTCTGAGGCCGGAGGAAATTCAGACGGTCACCCGCAAAGAGGTGATCCGCATCCGAGACCGCGTGGTGCCCCTCCTCAAACTCGATCAGGTGCTTCGCCTTCGGAATGCGGATACCCCCTCGAACGGCATGATCAACGTGGTGGTGGTCAAAGCGGGCGAACGCATGGTGGGGTTGACCATCGATTCCTTCAGAGAGCCTCAGGAAGTGGTGGTGAAATCGCTCGGCACGTTCATCGGAGATGTGCGGGGGATCGCCGGGGCAAGCATCCTGGGAACGGGCGAGGTTGCCCTCATCATCGATGTGCCCAGTCTGGTAAAACTGGTGGTCATGGGAGAGTGAATCCATCGGCTACCAACCGGAACTGGCCAGCCGGGAGGGAGCCGTATCGAACCAACATAGAGACAAGGAGGACAATGTTGGAGCAAGCTCATCCGAACAACAACAATCCGGGGATACGGAATGTCGAACTCTCACGTTGGACTGAATTGGTGGGGATGGGAACCCAGAACGCCGTTGTGGGCCTCTCCGAAATGGTCGGAACCAAGATACGGATCACCGCGCTGGGAATGAAGATCATCCCGGTTCAAAACGCCGCCGATCTTGTGGGAGGGCCCGAGAACGAAGTGGTCGTCATTTATCTGGCCATGAACGGCGCGGCCAGCGGGCACATCATGCTGGCCTATCCCATTCGCGTCGCGTTCGGATTGGTGGACATGATGCTCCATCAACCACAGGGCACCACCACCGAGCTCGGCGAACTTGAAGCCTCGGTGCTCGGGGAAATGGGCAATATCACCGGATCATTCTTTCTCAATTCCGTGGCCGATAACACCGGGCTCAGGCTCATGCCATCGCCGCCGGCGGTGATCGTGGATATGGCCGGGGCCGTGCTCGATTCCGCCCTCGCGGGGATCATGGCCCACCGTGATGAGCTCTTCGCCATGGAGACCGTTTTCTCATCGGACGACCGCGAGATCACCGGAACCTTACTGGTCCTTCCGACGGAAGAATTCATGGACGTGATGATCGAACAGAATCGGCAATATGCGAGGGTGAAATGGCACTAGAAACATTGGCGCTCGAAAAATCGCTCGTGGCCAATCTCGGGGAAATCAAGATATCCAGAGACCCCGAAGTAACCATTTCCTGTCTGGGCGTGGGCTCGTGCATTGCGCTCTGCATGTACGATCCGGGAACATGCGTCGGAGGTGTGGCACACATCGTGCTTCCGTTCAGCACCAACGGAACACAATCCAAAGAAAACGCCACCAAGTACGCCGATGTGGCCATCCCCGAGCTCTTGCAACGCATGCGCGAGCAAGGAGCCGTGAGATCCCGGCTCATCGTCAAAATCGCCGGCGGGGCCCAGATGTTCTCGCCGGGCGCCTCTGCCAAAGGGTTCGATACGGGTGCCCGGAACATCGAGGCGGTCAAGAAAGTCTTGGCGGACGAGGCGCTCCGAATCGATGCCGAGGACATCGGCGGGAACCGCGGGCGTACCGTGCGCCTCTACATTGCCACGGGAAAAGTGGTGGTGAGGATCGTCGGAGGCATCACCAAAGAGCTATAGAAGAGCACCTATCGAGGACGAGATCGAAGGAGGGGAAAAGCTATGCCGAAAGTATTGGTAGTGGACGATGCCCAATTCATGCGGATGAGGGCGGTCAAGCTCCTCACCCAGAACGGTTATGAGTGCATCGAGGCCGAGAACGGCGTAGAGGCAGTGAACAAGTACAAAAAGGAGCGGCCGGACGCCGTGATGCTCGATATCACCATGCCGGATATGGACGGGCTCGAAGCGCTGCGCCAGCTCATGAAGATCGATTCGAACGCGAAAGTCGCCATGGTCACCGCGATGGGCCAGCAATCCATCGTGATGGAAGCGATCAAAGCGGGGGCAAAGGACTTCGTGGTCAAGCCGTTCGATCCGAACCGGGTTCTTGCCGCCGTGCAAAAGCTGGTCGGTAAGTGAAGCGAGGCGATTCACAGGCCGACCGCAAACAATCGGAGACGCGCTCCGGGGACCGCAAGGGCCTGTGCTTTTTGCTCCCGAAGCGGATAAGGAGTTATCAGTGAACAAGAGAATTCGCGTCCTAGTGGTGGATGATTCCGCGTTCGCGCGATTTGCCATTTCCAAGCGGATCAGCACCGATCCGGAGATCGAGGTGGTGGGTCAGGCACGAGACGGCATCGAAGCCCTCGATATGGCTCGAAGCCTGCAACCAACGGTCATCACGATGGACGTCACCATGCCCCGCATGGACGGGATGGAGGCCGTGGCCAAGATCATGGAGCAATGCCCCACTCCCATCGTGATGCTGAGCGCGCTCACCCGGGAGGGGGCGGAGATCACCGTTCAAGCCCTTCAACTGGGGGCGGTGGACTTCTTCTGCAAACCTTCGGTGGTCAGCCCCGTCGGCTCTGCGGAGTCCTCGGAAGAACTCATCCACAAGATCAAGATGGCCGCCGGCATCGAGAAATCGCGCCTGCGGCCGTCTCCACGACCGAATGAAAAGAGCGCCCAGAAGGGCCGCAAGAAAGCACTTCACAAGAATACGAACGGATGGAGCACACCGAACCGAGTGATCGTGTTCGCATCTTCCACCGGCGGGCCCCGCGCTCTGGCGGAGGTTCTCCCCCGGTTGCCGGGTAACCTCCCCGCCCCAATCCTCGCCGTGCAACATATGCCCGCCGGATTCACCAAGTCCCTTGCGGCCAGACTGGATGAGGCCTCAGAGCTTTCCGTGAAGGAAGCGGAGGAAGGCGACGTGATCCGCGCGGGGATGGTCTTGTTCGCCCCGGGCGGCAAGCACATGACCGTTGATAGCGAAGGTCGGATCGCTCTGAACCAAGGGCCGCAGGAATGCGGCCTGCGCCCCGCCGCCAATGTCACCATGGAATCGGCAGCCGGGGCTTTCGGCTCTTCGGTTCTCGCGGTGGTGCTCACCGGCATGGGAAGCGACGGCACCCGGGGATCGGCCCTGATCAAGAAGGCGGGGGGGGAGGTCATCGTTCAAGACGAGGCCTCCTGTGTGGTCTACGGGATGCCCAAGAGCATCGTCGAGGCCGGCCATGCCGATGCCATCGTGCCCCTCTCGGATATCCCGGCGGAGATCGTCCGGCGCTGCGAGGTGTTCCAGAGCGTGGGTACAGGAGCTTAGATATGGACGATTTGGAATATGGATTCGTTAAACGCAAGGTTCTGGAGCTCACGAACATCGACCTTGATAGCTACAAGGAAAAGCAGATGCGGCGCCGGCTCTCTTCTTATCTGGAGCGGGCCAAGGCGCCGAGCATCGCCGCCTATTTCCAGCAACTCGAGCGGGATCGGGAGATGCTTCAGGAGCTGAAGGACTTCCTGACCATCAACGTATCGGAGTTCTTCCGCGACGCCCATCAATTCGATAAGCTCGAAAAGCGCTATCTCCCGGATCTCCTCAAGGAGAGACCGCGGCTCCGGATCTGGAGCGCCGGGTGCTCCAACGGTGCCGAGCCGTATTCCATCGCCATCATTCTGGACGAGATCAGTCCCGGAAAGCGGCACACCATCAAGGCCACCGATCTGGATGAAAGCATTCTGGAACGGGCCATCGCCGGCGGCCCGTACACCGCTCAGGACGTGCGGGCGGTGAGGCCGGATCGGTTGACGAAGTACTTCCGAAAGACCGGGGAGAAATATTGGATCAACGATAAGATTCGGGAAATGGTGGAGTTCTCGCGGCACAACCTTCTCAGCGATCCTTTCGAGAAAGATCTGGATTTGATCCTGTGCCGGAACGTGGTGATCTATTTCACCGATGCCGCCAAGAGGCAAATCAATCAGGGCTTCCGAAACGCCCTTCGGGAGGGCGGGATTCTCTTCATCGGAGGGAGCGAGATCATCTTCGAATGCACACAGATAGGCTTCGAGCTCATCGAGCCATCGTTCTATCGGAGATTCTTCACCGCGCCCAAACCGCGCCCTCCGGCCCGAAGCGCGTGAGACTCATTTCAAAAGGAGGATGACATCGGCCTTGCGTCGCGTATCCGTGGAAAAAGCCACTCCCGGTTTGGAGCTGGCCCGACCGGCCATGGATAAGTACGGGCACACCATTCTGCCGGCCGGCATCGAGCTCAAGGAAGACCATCTGCGGCTCCTTCAGGGGAAGGAGGTCTGGGAGCTTCTCATCGAGGACTCCCGCGTTCCCGACCTTGTCATCAAGCCGCTCATCAAGCCGGAGGTGCAAAGGGACTCCATCGAAGCGGTGCGCCGCTTGCTCACCATGAAGCGCGACCCAAACGAGAAGAAGGATCTTGCCGCCCCGGAGATGTACGGGGCCCGGCTCGAGGTGGATCGCTTGACCTATGCAATCGTCCAATCCATTCTGAAATCTCCGCTCGGGGAACCGGATCTGACCGGCAGCGCTACGGTGGAGGAATTCGAGTTCATTCTGCCGGTACAGATGACGGCGCTGGCCATATTGCTGGCCCGGGAAGCCGGCTTCCCCAATAGCGAACTGATCAACGTGGGGCGGGCGGCCATGTTCCAGAACATCGGATATATCTGGACTCCGCCTCACATCTGGCAGAACAAGGATTCGCTTTCGCCGGAGGATCAGAAGGTATTCGAGAAGCATCCCATCCACGGCTACGAGGCGCTTTCCAAATTGGATCGGATGCCGCCGGTGGTGGCTCAGGCTGTGCTTCAGCATCATGAGCGGTGGAACGGGAGCGGTTACCCCAACGGAACCAAGGGCTGGGATATCTCCCCCATCGCCCAGATCATCGGCATCGCCGAGACGTATTACGAGGCCAGATCCGCCCGTCCGAATCGCAAGCCATATTCGCCCATGGATGCCTTCGAAAAAGTCATGGCCTCGGCAGGGGAGCTGTTCGATCCGGAGTTGGTGCAGATCTTCGCCCGGCGGGTGCCCATCTACCCCAGCGGGGTGATGGTGCGATTGAACACCAAACACCGCGGGATCATCACCAACGTGAACATCGGACATGTGGGCCGGCCGGTGGTCCGTATTTGCTACGATGTGCTCGGGAACGAAGTGCATCCTCCCATCAACATGGATCTCTCGGAGCCGGAACATCAGTTCAAGTTGATCGAGGAGATATTGGACTTGTGAAGAGGGGCAAGGCAAGGGGGAGGGATAAGACATGCGACGGGTATCGGTAGAGAAGGCGAAGGTGGGTATGGAGCTTGCCAAGCCGGTCATCGACCGGCACGGGAAAATGCTTCTGCCGGCCAACGTCGAGCTTCAGCAGAAACACATCGGGTTCCTGTGGGAGAAGGAGGTCTGGGAACTCTTCATCGAGGACAGCCGTGTCTCCGATCTCGTCATTCAGCCGCTCGTCCGGCCGGAAATTCACAAAGACGCCACAGAGGCCATGCGCAAGCTCCTGAGCATTCAGCGCAAACCCGATCAGAAGAACCCGGGAGATGCGGAAATCTACGCGGCACGGCTCGAGGTAGAGAGGTTCGGACATGCCATTCTGCAAGCCGTTTTGCAAGTTCCCTTGGGGGAACCCGATCTCACCGGATGCATCTCGATAGCGGACTATGAATTCTTCTTGCCCGTGCAGATCACGGCCTTGGCCATTCTTCTGGCCAAGGAAGCCGGATTCGATGCGAACGAACTGGCCAACGTGAGCCGGGCGGCCATGCTCGAGAACATCGGCTATATCTGGATCCGACCGGAGGTCTGGAAGGAAAAGGATTCCCTCTCGGAGGCGGATCGCAAGGAGTTCGAAAAGCATCCGATATATGGGTATGAATTGCTATCGCGGATCGAGCGGATCCCGAAGCCCGTCGTTCAAGCCATCCTTCAGCATCACGAGCGATGGGATGGGAGCGGCTATCCCACGGGCGCCAAGGGATGGGATATCTCCCCCATCGCGCAGATCATCGGCATGGCGGAAACGTACTACGAGCTCGTATCCTACCGGCCCAAGCACAGACCTTACAGTCCCATGGATGCCTTCGAGAGCATCATGGCCTCAGCGGGGGAGTTGTTCGATCCGGAGCTCGTTCAGGTATTCGCGCGCCGCGTGCCCGTCTACCCGAGCGGCGTCATGGTCCGGCTCAACACCCGGGAATCGGGGATCATCACCAACGCGAACATCGGGCATATCGGTCGGCCGGTGGTGCGCGTTTGCTACGACGTCGAGGGGAAGGAGGTCTATCCTCCTTACGATATCGATCTTTCGAAACCGGAGCACCAGTTCAAGCTGATCACGGAGATTCTGGATCTCTAGCGGAGAAGGCCTATGGCGGAAGAGACATTATCACAGGCCGCAATCGATGCGCTTCTGGCGGGGCATGTGCCTCAGGAGAAGCCGAAGGCGGCTGCTCCGCCCCCACCCCCGCCACCGCCCCCTGAGCCAAAGCCGGCCCCCAAGCCGGAGAAAGTCAGCACGCCTCCGCCCAAAGCCAGAGAGGAACCCGCCCCGGTCGTGAGCACCGCACCCGCCCCATCGCTGGCGGCCGTTCCAGCGGAAGAGCTGAAATCCCTCGAAGAGGCGATCGCCGCCCTTTCAAAACGCGTCGAGCGATTGGAAAGCCTGGCGGGAAGGATGGAGTCCATCGAGAGATCCGTCAAAAGCGCATCTCCTTCCAAGGGCCCCGACGCCGATCTCGTCAAGCGGGTGGAAGCCCTCGAAGGCTCGGTCATCACCATCTGCCAGATCCAACAGGAGGCAAAGAAGGATCCTTCGCTGCAGAAGATCGCCCAGATGCAACAACAACTGGCGAAGGTGACCAGCGCCGTTCAGGCCCTTTCTTCACAGATACAGGCCCTATCCGGGCAGGTCCAGAAGACGACCTCTCAAAGCAAGAGCATCGTTCGGAAACTGGGCTCCACCATGGGGTACAACATTCAGAATACGTTCGAGTGCCAGCAGTGCGGGGCCCACGGATACGTCGTGAGCCTTGTCAAATGCAGCGCCTGCGGGCATGAGGATTGGTGGGGTTGGTGGCCCCCGGAAGAGACGGAAGAAGAGATGGATGAGTTCGATGGGGGCGATGAGTATGCGGGGTGGGAAACGGCCGAACACGAAACGGGCGGATGGTAGCAACATCCCTTCGCGGAGGACACGGTCGGACAGATGCATAAGAAGGAGTCGGCAGTTCAAAGCCTCCGCACGGCAATGAGATCATGTTCGATTCAATCGGGGAGCGTAAACAGCGGAGGGCGCAAAGACGGAGGACGCTGGCCTTCGGCCTCTGCCTTTTGGCAGTGGCCGTCGGGGGAGCGATCTATCTCCTCAGTCCGCACCCGCAGGCCGACCCGATGGACGTTGTCCAAGGCACCGGGGCCAATGTGGGGGAATACGAATTCGCATACGATGGCCCTCCGGAACTGGAGGTGCGATGGGATCAGGCCACCGGCGAGGCATGGTCCATCGCATGGGTCAAGGGCTGGCTGAGGAACACATCGGCCAAAAGGCTTTCGTTTGAGGCATTGATTTATCGGGTGAAAGATCGGGAGGGCAATATTCTCTGGGAAGAGAAAGACGCGCGGTTTCCGGATGGATTCACGCTCGAACCGGCGGGCTATATCAACTTCGATATCATGCCGCTTTGCAAGCGTCCGGCACGCGTCTTTGAACTTGCAGTGGAGGGTGCACTGATAGAACCATGAATTCCCCGAAGGGTTCGGAATCTTCTCTCAGAAGGGGAACCCGGGGGCATGAACCATGCAAACCGTAATGATTTCCGGAGCACTCTTCTTTGTCATGATCCTGCTCTTGCTGGTGGTGTACGACTCCAACCCCACCGTGCGAAGGCTCGCGGGAAAGCTCTGGCCGTTCCATGGGCCCCGGCCAAAGCAAGAGCGTAAGGAGCCCTCTATGAATCATGAAACCGATCCGGCCGTTCCTTCGAGGGAACCCAAGGCCGCCGCAGCCCCGGTGCGAAGAAAACGGGGCCTGTGGCGGTTCTTCCCGTTCAGATTCCCGAGGCGCGGAAGCCCCGGGCCGATACCTTCGCGGGCCACAGCGGAGCAGAGCGAACCACCTCCGGCCCGGGCGGAAAACACGGCGGAGCCCCCGCCCCGCAAGAGCAAGGCGGAGGCGCTCACCGCGCTCGAAGATGCCATCAGCAACCTGACCGGCCGCCTATCACAGGCGGAGACAGCCATCGAGAAGATCGCCCATCTCGAAACCGAGGTGGCCAAGGTGGCGGAGGCCACCGAGATCGTTTCTCAGGATTTCAAGGATATCCTCGGCTCGCTGCGGAGCACCATTGACGGGCTCGAAAGCCGGCTCAACGAGATGGGTTCCCAGATTCAAGAGGTCAAGGGGTCGGTCGGGGCTCCGGCGAACGCCCCGGCGGCCGGTGGACCGGACGAGGAAACGCGCGGCCGGATCAAAGCGCTGGAGAAAGCCGTCGCCGATATGGCCGATACGGTGCGCTCCCTCCCCGATGACGTGCGCCGCGCTCTTACCAATTCGCGCAAGGCCGCCGGCGAGGCCGAGGAAATCGGCAAACGATTGGAAGTTATCTCATCGAACCTTCAGATGACGCTCGGCTACGGGATCAAGAAAGCCTTCCGATGCGATTCGTGCGGCTCACAGGGCTTCGTTGCCAGCCGCGTGGTCTGCAGCAAGTGCGGAACCCCCAGTTGGTGGGGTTGGTGGCCGGTGACCGAGGAGTCCCCCGAAAGCGATTCCGAGGAGTCTCCGGAAACCCCCGATGAGCTTGAGAATGCTCTTCAAAATGATGCGGGCGGAGATCCCCTCGAGAATATCGAACCCCTGACGCAGATAGAGGACCAATAGGCGTTCAAAGGAGTGAAGGGGATGCACGGATCCGTGAGAGAGCCCGAGCTACTTCAGCGTTGCGCTGAGGGTGCCGCTGAACCCTTCATACTGCCCGAGAAGCTCACGGGCATAGCGGAACATCGCTTCCTTGCGGGCTTCGGCCCGGGCCAGATCCGGATCCTTCTGGAAAGAGGCGATATCGTTGATGATATCGGTGTAGCCGAGCAAAAGGCCATCGGCCGCCGACTGAACCTTGGACGAATCATCCGCGTTCGGCAGGGCATCTCCAACGGTCGTGCCATCGCTCAACGGAAAGGCCCCCAGAACGCTCAAAATGAACGAGACAATCACGGCCACAATGCTCAGGGTGATGCTTGCCGAAACCATCATTGACCTCTTGGTTTTAGGCTAGCATCGCGGGGTAAAGGGCCCGGTGAACGAACGGTCTCGGGTCGGTTAACAGCGGTCAACAAAGGGTTAGAAATCGGTGAAGGGTCCGTAAAAACAGCGGGGAGAAAGGACGAGGGGGAATCCAGAGGAAAAGAGGCGGCTATTCGAGGGTGAACACCGCCCAGATCAGGAACACACCGGCTACGATATAGACGATCAGAGCGGCAAAGCGGGCCAGTTGATGGTGATAGAAATCACGCGATTCCTGTCTGCTCCGAACCCAGAAATCACGATCGAACCACGATCTCCAAGAATGACGGGAGAGAACCAATCGAGAGGGATCCTTCTCGAGGATGGCCCGGTTGACGGCCCGGCGCAAGAGCGGCGCGGAAGCCAGATCCGTTACAGCGGCGAGCAGAAGCAATGCCATACCGACGGTGAAGCGCATGAGGTTGAGTTCAATATCCTCGCGGGCCAGTGCAATGCTCCAGAGGGCAAGGAGCGAAACGGAGGAAAGGCCAAGGGCAATGGAAGAGAGGATGGTGCGGGTATGCTCCGCCTCGAGCACCTCAGAGCCCTTGATGGAGGTCTTCATGTGCTCTAGAACCAACCCCAGCGCCGCCTCCACCCGTTCCAACCGCTCCTGTGGAGATTCCGCCTTCATAGGGGATACAGGGTTTGCCCCCCCGCTTTCGTTCGGATTCGATCCTTCCATTTTCATTTGGAGTATTATAGCACACTTGTCAAGATCGTAAACCCGATCGCCCGAAGCCAAAAGGAGCGATTGAAGAAAAGCGTGCCCAAGACACTTCTCTCGGGGGGGATTGGGGGGTGTCCCCCCAAAAACCTTTGGGCGGATGGGATCGGAGAAGCCGGATCGTTCATGGGGTGTGGGGGAATTCCGGGACTAGGTCCGGAACGAGATGATCGAGGCCCTTCACCATGAGGGTGAAGGCTCCAAAGCGGAATCGCGGTTTCGGGGTCCAATCAAGGGGGCAAAGAACCGACGGAAGTCAGGAGGAAAGAAATGCCTTTGATCCAATGGGATGATAGCCTCCGGGTGAACATCGCTGAAATCGATGCCCAACATCGGAAGCTCGTCGGCATGATCAACGAGCTCAATGAGGCAATGAGGATGGGAAAGGGCAAGGAGATTCTGGGGAAAACCGTGCAGGGGCTCATCGAATACACCCAAACGCATTTCCAAACAGAGGAAAAGTATTTCGAGAAATTCGGCTATCCCGAAAATGCGCCCCACAAACGGGAGCACGCCGCCTTTACCGCTAAAGTTTCTCAGTTCAAGAGCGCCTTCGATGCAGGGAGGGCCGCCCTTTCCGTAGAAGTGATGGCATTCCTCAGCGATTGGCTTCAGAAGCACATCAAAGGGAGCGACAAGAAATACGGCTCATTCTTGAACAAGAAAGGTGTGAAATGAGGGGGAAAACCGGCCGAGAGGGCGGGGGGCGGCCTTCATTTGGGGGAATCCCCCGCCCAAAACGCGGGATAGAACATACTCACAATGGGGGCTGCCCCACTGTCCCTCCCCTTCATAACCTACTATCATTGAAGTATTCAACCGCATCTTCTGCGGATTCAAACAGTGAGAAATCGGAGCGGAGTGTAGCTGAGCTATGATGAAGGTCTGGGGAATGCTATCGCCCGAAGACGAGAAATCCGGATTCGATCTCGTGCTCGACGAGAACTGGTATGTAGTGCTGCTCAACAAAGGCCAGACGATCGCCCGGTTTGATCCGCGCGACTACACCTCAACCGAACTATTAATCGAACTCGAAGCCATCCTCAAGGATCGGCGGGCCGCCCCCCCGCCGGAGGAGGCAAAACGATCCTCGCGCAAGAAAGGCTGAAAGAAAACCCCATTACGCAAAAAAGGCGGGGAATCACTCCCCGCCTTTTCGTTTGCCGAGCAAATCCCCGGAGGAACCCACGGAACGATCTTCGATCTCGATCTCCAGAGGCACGAGCATCCGGGCCACCATTCCCCAGTACCCGATCGAGAGCGTCAACTCCACGACGCTCCGCTCGCTCAGATGCCGCCGGAGCGCGGCGAACGTCTCATCGGAAACCCTCACCTCCCGGGCCACCTCATCCGTGTATCGGAGAACGGCCCGCTCCAGAGCATCGAAGCGGGGAGAGCTTTGCCAGTGCCGGATCTCCTTCATCTGTTCTTCGCTCAGCCCCACTTCAATCGCGATGGGAACATGCTGAGTCCACTCGTACGCGCTTTCCGTCAGAGTCGCAACCCGCAGGATCGCCAGCTCTCGCAACCGCGGGGAAAGCTCGGACCGATTCAAAAGGGCATTCCCGAGCCGGATGAAAGCGCCGGCCGCCGAAGGCGAATGCCCGACGGCCCGGTAGAGATTCAGCACCCGCGCGCCCCGCCCCTCGATCTTCTCAAAAAGCTCCCGGCTCTCCGCCGGCGCCTCCTCATTCGAAAGCAACCGAATTCGGGCCATCGATCACCCCTCCTCTGCATCGCTCGAGTCTTGAAGGTATCGGTCCCAAACCCCCGTCTCCCAACATTCGAGAAACTCCGGCCCGTAAGCGGCGGTCACCGCCCCGAGCATGGCTTCGATGGGCACATCCGCAAAGCGTCCGTGATCGCGAAGATACTCGATGTGCGGCCGACCCCTCTCATCCCGGGGATGGAACATGGCATGATGCACACCGTCGAATTCCACCGTAAGAAATCCGTTCTCCCGGCACATCCGGAGATCGAAGGCCGGCGTCGCCTTCACCCACCGGCCATCGAGAAAGAGCTCGGCAAACCCGTGGAACACGATCACATCCCCCTTGAAGATGCGTTTCCAAACGGGATCGAGGCGGTGATTGCGGATATCCGCAAATCCGAGCCGCGCCGGAATGCCCACCGCCCGCGCAAGGGCCGCAAGCAACACCGCCTTCTGAACGCAGAAACCGTACCCCCTCCGGAGCGTCCCGCTGGCCGTGAGCGGATAGAGCGACGAATAGGGATTGTACCGGATCTCATCGCGAACAAAGTAGAAGAGCGCCTTCGCCTTCTCCCGCAAGTCCTCCGCCCCCGCCGGGATGCGCCGCGCGGCGGACCGAACGGCCTCCGCATCGGAGTCCACCGCCGATGCGGCCTTCAAATACTGCATGTCCTCGTCCATGACGGTACCCCGCCCAATTATACTCGAGGGCGGGGGCGAAGTCACCCGGGCGGGGCGATCCGGCCTACCCCCGGAACCCCCCAACCGGGGGATACGCACTGGGCAAATCGTCTGATATGCTAGGGGAAAACCATGGCCATCATCGTTGACCGAAACCGATGCATCGGCTGCGGCGCTTGTGCGCTGATCTGCCCCGCCGAGGCCATCGAGATCTCCGAAAGCTTCACGGCGGCCATCGATCCTTGCCGGTGCACCGAATGCCTCGAATGCATGAACACGTGTTCCCATGATGCTCTGGAGGAACGATGAGCACACTTCGGGCGGACGTGGCGATCATCGGGGCGGGGATCGGGGGGATGTGCGCGGGTGCGCTTCTCTCCCGCGCGGGACGAAAAGTGCTCGTTTTGGAGAAATCCCCTTTGCCCGGGGGACGATACACGTCGGTCCAATATAAAGGATTCACCATCCCCACCGCCTCATGGATGCTCCTTTACGGCACGAGCGATCCCGTCTATCTCACGCTCGAAGAGATCGGCGCCCCGCCCATCGAGATGCGCGCTCCCGGCACGCCCGTCGCCCGGTACCGGATCAACGGCCGGATCTACGATTGGCCCCCGAAAGGAGCTCTAAGGTATCTTATGGAAAAAGCCGCCGGCGATCCGGAAGAGGCAAACCGGGTGATGGGGGCCCTCGCTCAGGCGATGGCACACCCCCCCACCGAGTCTATCTCCTTTCGCGATTGGCTCCTTCGTTCCACCCGAAACGAGGCGATCCACGGCATCTTTCAGGCCCAGATCGCCACATGGTGCGGGATGAACGCGCACGACCTTCCGGCCCGGGAATTCATCCGGGCCCTCCTTTCCTTCCGGGGACGCGATACCTTCCGCATTCCCCGCAACGGCCTCAAGGATATCATCGATGCCCTCGGAGCGGCCGTTCGCGCCGGCGGGGGCGAAATCCTCACCCGGACCAAAGCCACCGGCATCATGGTGGAAAAGGGGATCGCCCGCGGGGTCACCGCCCTCCGCGGAAGCGAGGCGATCACGATCGAAGCGCGGATGGTGGTGAGCAACATCGGCCCGAAAAAGACCGTGGAGCTTGCGGGGAGAGAACACTTCGGGGAAGCGTATTTGCGGCAAGCCGCCGAGATGCGCCCGGCGGTGGGGATGGACTATCTCTTCATCACCGATCGGCCGCTTCTGGATTTCCCCGGAACCCTTTACACGACCGATACGATCCGCAAGGAAGGTTGGAGCGTGCCCACCCTCATGTGGCCGGAACACGCGCCGGCGGGAAAGCATCTCTTGCACGCATTCGCCGTGCCGGAAAACATCGATTCCTACGATCCCGTCCGGGAGTATCGAATCCTACTGCAAGACCTGCACACGGTCTTCCCGGATTTCGAGGGCGCCGGCGGCAAGCTCCTTCTTCGGAGAAACTTCTGCGGGGAATGGCCGTGCACCCGCGCCCGTCAGGGGCAAGATATGAGTCACCGCACCCCGATCGAAAACCTGTATAACGTGGGGGATGGGGTGAAACCCCCGGGGTGGATCGTGGGGGCGGGGGCGGCCCAGAGCGGACGCATCGTGGCCAAAGAGATCATCGAGGCTCTCGGGTAAACCGCAACAAGCCCATCCGAGGGGTTCCGCTCACAAACTCCTCTTCCGGGTTCGGACCCGGAAGAGGAGTTTGGCCGCTTCCACAACGAAGAGGACGCTTGCCGCCGCCCCGAACACACCCCCCCAATCCTCCAGCGTGAGCGGCTCCGTATCAAAAGCCGTCTCGAGAAACGGCACGTAGATAGCGGCGAGCATGAGCCCGAAGGCACCGATGCATGCCAGCGTGAGCCATTTGTTGGTGAACGGCCCGAGGCGGAAGAACGACACGTTGGGGGAGCGGCAATTGAAGGCATTGACCAGCCGCATGGCGATCAAAGCGGCGAAGAACATGGTCATGGCCTTTTCGGGGGATTCACCCTCCCCGTAGACCTCCCGGCCTTCGTACCATTTGAAGATCAAAAGGGCCGCAAGTCCGATCCACAGCCCGATGCCCGCAATATAAATGAGCGCCCGGCGGTCGAACACGGTAGCGCGCGGATCCCTTGGGGGACGCTTCATGATCCCGGGTTCGGGGGGCTCCACTCCGAGGGCAATGGCCGGCGCCCCATCCATGAGAAGGTTGATGAACAAGATCTGGACCGCCCCCAGTGGAAGCGGCAAACCCCAGAAGAGAGCGGCCACCATGGCGATCACCGCGCCCGCATTCCCGCTCAAGAGATACACGAGATACTTCCGGATATTGGCGAAAATGGTTCGGCCTTCCTCTACGGCGGAGACAATGGAGGCGAAATTGTCGTCGGTGAGGACCATATCGGCGGCTTCCTTGCTCACATCGGTGCCCGTGATGCCCATGGCGATGCCGATATCGGCCTTCTTGAGCGCGGGGGCATCGTTCACCCCGTCGCCGGTCATGGCCACCACATATCCTTTCTTGGCAAAGGCATCGATCACCCGCATTTTGTGCGCCGGCGAAACCCGGGCATATACGTTCACCCGCTCCACAATCCGGTCGAACTCCTCATCGCTCAGCCGATCGAGCTCGGCGCCGCTGAGCGCCATGCTTCCATCGAGAAGGCCGAGTTCCCGCGCCACCGCCATCGCCGTCGCCTTGTAATCGCCGGTGATCATCACCGTCTTGATGCCCGCCTCCTCGCAGACCTTGATCGCGGCCTTCACCTCTTCCCGCGGCGGGTCGATCATCCCCACAAGCCCCACGAAGATCATATCCCTTTCGGCGTGTTCCCCGGCTTCCGATTCCCCGAGCGGCTTGTACGCCAATCCCAGCACACGCAGCGCTTGATCGGCCATATCGCGGGCCACGTTCAAGATCTCCGCCCGCGCCTCGGGAGTAAGCGGCTCTTCGCGCCCCGGGCGATAGATCCGGTTGCAAGCTTCGAGAATGACCTCGGCTGCGCCCTTGCTATAAGCAATCCGCCCCGAAGGTCCGGTGTGGATCGTGGTCATGCGCTTGCGCTCCGAAGAGAACGGAATTTCGCCCGTGCGCGGATACTCGATGCTCAGCTTCTTTCCATCGAGCCCCGCCTTGGCGGCGGCCACCACCAAAGCCCCTTCGGTGGAATCCCCCTGAACAAGCCATGCCCCTTTCTCGGAAATGAGGCGGGTATCGTTGCAAAGAGCGCCGATCCGGAGTAGCAGCGCTAAATGGGGTTCGGCGGGATCCATCTTCCGGCCACCCCGCGAGAACTCCCCTTCGGGCACATAACCGATCCCGCTGACCTCCACAAGCTCGCCGTTCACCCATATCCGGCGCACCGTCATCTCATCGCGGGTCAGCGTGCCGGTCTTATCGGAGCAAATGACCGAGGTACAGCCCAGTGTTTCCACCGCCGGCAAGTTGCGGATGAGGGCATGCCGCTTGACCATCCGGCGCACGCCCAGAGCAAGGCTGATCGTCACCACCGCGGGCAACGCTTCGGGGATGACGGCCACCGCCAGCGCCGCCCCCCAGATGAGCATATCCACCGCCTCATAGCCCTTGCTCACCCCCGTGGCCGCGATGGCGGCGCACAAGATCAGCGAAAACACCCCGAGCCATCGGCCGGTCTTATCGAGACTGATCTGAAGCGGCGTCTTCCGGGGAACGGCCTGTTCCATCATGCGCGCGATCTGCCCGAATTCAGTGGCCATGCCGGTGGCCGCCGCAACACCCTTCCCCCTCCCATAAACCACGATAGTGCCCATGAAGGCCATATTCTTCCGGTCGCCCAGAGAAGCCCCCCCACCCGAAAGGGCCGCAGCGATCTTTTCCACAGGGAGCGATTCGCCGGTGAGAGAGGATTCGTTGGTTTGAAGATTGACCGCTTCCATCAATCGCAGATCCGCCGGAACCCGGTCACCGGTGCGCAGGATGACGATATCCCCGGGGACGATCTCCCGAGCGGGGATCTCGCGTTCCCTGCCGGAGCGGATCACGCTGGCGGTCGGAGCTGCCAATCGCTGGAGCGCTTCCAACGCCTTTTCGGCGCGGAACTCCTGTACGAACCCCAGAACGGCCGCCAGAATCACGATGGCAACGATCGCCGCCGCTTCGACCCATTCCCCGATCACCCCCGAAACGATCGCCGCGACAATGAGGATGATCACGAGGAAATTGGCAAACTGCTTCAGAAACATCCGCAGGGGCGATTCCCTCTTCCCCCCTGCAATCTCGTTGAATCCGTACTGAGAGAGGCGGAAGGCGGCTTCCGAATCGCTCAAACCCTCATCCCGCGAACCCAGGGCTCGAAGGACCTCACTCGTTTCCTTGAGATGCCAATCGGACTTTTTCTCGTCCACCGGCTTTCCTTTCGCCGCTCATCCCGAGGGTCGGCTGTTCCCCGGCCGGACCACAGCTTCCATAATTATAGACGATCTGCTTGCGCCCGGAGGAGCATCGAACAAATCCAGTGGGGGAACGTCTAAAGGGATCACGTCCTGCCCGGCACCGGCCGATTCCGCAGGACTCGACCAGAAGATACCCAAGAGAACAGAGGTCGATCACAGATGCAATTGGTGCCTCCAAGGGAATTCGAATCCCTGTCGCCGCCTTGAAAGGGCGGTGTCCTAGTCCACTAGACGATGGAGGCCCGGCTTCTCCAAGACCAAGCTAGAGTATATCAAACCGCACCTCGGGATACAACCGCACCTACCGCACGGGAAACAGGGCTGAGAAAAG
>DAOTYO010000052.1:0-9752 GCA_034434815.1 Dehalococcoidia bacterium | reverse complement strand
CATGGCGCTATATCGCCAAGGCCAAGTCCAAGGAGGATTTCTGGGAGGTTTGGAACAAGCCGGAGGGAAAGGAAGCCGAGGTGACGGGGAGCCATGTGCTGCGGGTGCTTCTGGTGGGGTACACTTCGGAAAAGCAACTCCAGTATGAGGAAAAGGTCCTCATGGCCATCGCCGAAAAGCACGGGGCCGAGCACCGGCGGACTTTCCAGGGGGATCAATCGTGGATGCAAAGCGCGGACTCGGTCTCTATGTGGTGGCTCACGGGCGCCTTCATGTCGGTCACCGGCCAGGTGGATACCATTGATTGCGGCATCAAGACGGGTGTGGAGTTCGCCAAACTCAAGAAGAAGTTCGAGCCGCCCATGATGCCCGACTACGGGGATCAGGGATGGTTCCAGACCAACGACTTCGGGCACAGCGGATACCTTGAGTTTCTCAACTACTGGGACCCCAACGATAAGGAAGAGATGATCCATCGCATGGATGAGTACTATCAGATCGCGGGGCCCAAATTGCTGATCCGGTGCGGGGCGCTCAGCTTCTTCATCCAGACGGATAGCCCCCTTTCGCTCGACGGGCCGAACTACGGGCCGAACTACCACAAGTTCGCCCGAAAGGTGAAGGATGCCCTCGATCCATTGTACAACTGCAATCCGCCCGGGATTCTGGACGTGATCGATGAGGTGGTCGAAAAGGCTCCTTGGCTCAAGGAGAAGAAGGATTGGGAGGGGGGTCCGGACCCGAGGGCGATCGAAGGCTTCGGTGTTTAAGGAGGCATCATGACCGAGAAGTTCAAGCGGGTGGACTATCAAGATATTGCCCCGCGGCTGGGTTCGAGCTGTATGCCGGAGGATCTCCCCTATTTCACGCCGGAGGAGAATGCCTTCCGGATGGAAGTGCGCGAGTTTGCCATCAAAGAGATCCTCCCGTATGTGGATGAGATCGACCGCAATCGGGATAAGGAACTCACCATCAAGATCGGGAAGAAGGCGGCGGCTCGCGGGTATTCGAATCAGATGATCCCCAAAGAGTGGGGTGGGGGCGGGCGCAACTGCACCGCCGAATTGATCGTGATGGAGGAGCTCGCCGCCCCCGGATGGGTGGCCCCGGCCTATCTCGTTCCCACATGTACGTTTCTCGCCATGCCCCTGTGGATGCACGGCACCGAGGAGCAGAAGAAGAACATCATGGTGCCGCTTCTCAAGGGGGAGAAGGTGGGGGGCATGGGTATGACCGAGCCGGCCGCCGGATCGGATGTGGCCGCAACCCAGACCACGGCGGTCAGGGATGGGGATTACTGGGTTCTGAACGGAGAGAAGCGTTTCATCGGCAACGGCAGCAAAGCCGATTATCTTCTCACCTATGCGGTGACCGATCCCAATGCCCGGACGGGTCAGCGCCTCACTGCCTTCGTGATCGATACCCGGACCCCCGGCTTCGAGGTGGTGAAGGATTTTGAACTCATGGGGATGGGGGGGATGGCCCTCTCGTGGCTCCGGTACAACAACATGCGGGTGCCGGACTCGATGCGTTTAGGGGAGGTGGGGAAGGGGTTTGCCGTGGCGATGGGCGAATTGGACCCGGAGCGGGCGGCGGCGGGGGGGCTCTTCATCGGACCGATGCGCACCGCGTACGAGATCGCGGCCAAATACGTGACCGAACGCGAACAATTCGGCACGAAGATCGGCAACCATCAGGCCATTGGATTCCGTCTGGCCGATATCTATATCAAGATCGAGACATCCCGGCTTCTGGCGTGGCGATGTGCCAAGACCGTTGATGCGCATAAGCCCGCAACGAAAGAGTCCTCGGCGCTCAAGCTGTATGTGAGCGAAGCATGCGTGAGCGTTCTCGGTGAGACCTTTCAGATGATCGGGGGGATCGCTTTCACCAAGGACTATCCCATCGAGCGGTTCATCCGGGATGCCCGGGTGTACACCCTTTTCGGCGGCACGAGCGAGGTGCAACGGATGATCATCTCGCGGGCCATCATGGCTCAGGCCGCCAAATGGATGAGGTAGGGGCTAGTAGAGATCAGGCCACAAGACCCAAAAGGTTCGAACATTTAAAGGAGGAACAGATGGCGGAGATCAAATCCAAAGATGTCGGCGCGATCGATGTGATGCAGTATCCCTTCACGCCGGAGCACATCGAGCGGTGGTACGGGTCCTACGAGATGAATCTCATGATCAACACGCTCCTCAAACACGTGCCCCGCGAAGCCTTCACCCAGGGCAATTGCTCGGTGGAGGAGTTCATCCGGCGGATGGATGAGGCCGGTGTGGATAAGGTGTTCATCTGTGCGTGCAAGTTCTACTCGTACACCCGCAAGGAGATGGGGTTCTCGTGGACGAACGAGGATGTCTATAAGCTCATCAAGGGGCATCAAGATCGGCTGATCGGGATCGCCGGTTACAATCCCTTCAAGATCAAACAGAGCCTCGAGGAGTTGGAGATCGCGGTGAAGGAGTGGGGCTTCAAGGGGGTGTACGGGCATTTCATGAGCTTCGGGGTTGCCCCGAATGACCGGCGGATGTATCCGCTCTATGCCAAGGCCGGGGAGCTCGGCATCCCCGTCTCGATGCAATTGGGCCATGGCATGGAGCTCTATCCCAATGAGTGCGGCCGGCCGATCTACCTCGATGAGGTGGCGCTCGATTTTCCCGAGACCAAATTCGTCGGTTCCCACACCGGATGGCCGTGGACGGAGGAAATGGAAGCCATGGCGTGGAAGCACCCCAATGTGTATGTAGATATCGCCGGGCACAATCCTCAGTATCTAGCGCCGAACATCATCAATTTCATGAATACCCGGGGGGCGGATAAGACGCTGTTCGGCTCGAACGGTTGGCCGTGGAAAATGCTCTTCGATCAGATAGACAAATTGGGTTTGAAGGAGAAGTCTCTCAAGAAGGTGCTTCGCGAGAACGCGCTTAAGTTGTATAAGCTCTAGGGATATCGGCATCCCGCCGAAGGGGTGGTGGATCGTTCTCCTCGAGAGTGGGTAGGGATCTACAGTGGGGTTGCGGGGGCGGCCCTCTCAAAACGCGTTTTGAGAGGGCCGCCCCCGCGTTTTCCGGACGGCGTAGAGCCGCTCGGACCGCTACCGCCACCTCTCTCCTTACATTTTTTCCCGCAATCCGTTTGGGTGTTGACCCTAGGCAAACTTTCGTGCCCCCCTCATTGAGCCGCCCGCCCGAAGCCACTATGCTGAATTTGTCTGGGCAAGGCCAGTTCTTTGGGGGGCATCATGAAACAGGTCACCATCGGCAAGATCAGGGGCATTCAGCAGCTTTCCAATACCAAGGGCATCTTTGCGATTTGCTCTCTCGATCACCGGCGGTCGCTCCGGAAGATGATGAGCGAGGGGGCGTCCGGTCCGGTCACGCCTCAGAACATGGTGGAATTCAAATTGGAGCTGTGCGAAGTTCTGGCGCCGCATGCCACCGGCATTCTTATTGATCCCGTCTACGGCGCAAGTCAGTGTGTGGCCGCACGTGCCATCCCGGGAAGCACGGGAATCCTGATCAGTCTCGAGATCGGCACCCAGAGCCCCTGTGGTCCCGTGACCATGGAGTGCGATGATGCCACGAAGGATTGGGATGTGGCCAAGGTCAAGGCGCTGGGAGCTTCCGGGCTCAAATTTCCCCTGTACTATCGTCCCGATCTGCCCAATGTGGCTTCCGAAAAGCTGAACGCTGTGGTGAAGTACGCCTATGATTGCAAGCAATCCGATCTCGCGCTCTTTTTGGGTCCGAAGAACTATACGGTGATCGAACTGGAAAGGGACCCGTGGGAGTATGCCCGCAAGAAGCCGAGCCTGGCCGTTGATACGGTCTATCAGCTCTCGAGGTTGCCGGTGGATGTCCTGAAGATCGAGTTTCCCTCCGATATGACCTACGAGCAAGATCAGAAGAAAATGCTGGATATCTGCCAGCAGGTCACGGAGGCTTCGCTGGTGCCTTGGGTGCTCATGAGCGGGGGGGTGAACTTTGAGGTCTTCTCACGGCAGCTCGAGATCGCATGCAAGGGCGGTGCCTCGGGGTTCTTGGCCGGTCGGGCGCTTTGGCAGGAGGCCACCACCATGCCCACCCGATCCCGCCTCAAGTTTCTGGAGACGACGGCCGTTGAAAGGCTGAAGCGTCTCATCGAAATCGCCGATGCCCATGCCAAGCCGTGGTACCAGAAGCTTCAGCCGCGCAATAACTATCTCTATTCGGAATTCGACGAGCTTCAGCAAATCCGGAAGACGGCGGAATCACTCGCCCCCGTGGAGATGCCGATTTCCAAGGATTTCCCCGTTGCATGAGGGGTTATCCTTTGATGACCCCGATCGGTTGGGCCTTGAGCACCTTGCGGGAAATGCCGGCACCGTCGGCGACTTCGACCACATCGGTGACGTCCTTATAGGCTTCCGAGGCCTCTTCGACGAGGGAGGCCTTGCTCGTCACCTTGAAGGTGATCCCCTTTGAAGCCAGTGCCTCCGCTACCTCTTGGGCGGAGAGATCCCTCTTGGCTGCGGAACGGCTTCGGACGCGCCCTGCGCCGTGGCACGTCGAGCCGAACGTTTCCTCCAGAGCCTTTTGAGTGCCCACCGCCACATAGGAGTAGCGGCCCATATCGCCCGGGATGAGCACCGGCTGGCCGACCTTCCGGTAGGCCGCCGGCACATCGGGGTGGCCGGCGGGGAAGGCGCGGGTAGCCCCCTTGCGGTGCACGCACAAAAGCAGCCGCTTGCCGTTCACCGTGTGTTCCTCGATCTTGGCGATATTGTGGGCCACATCGTAGATGAGCTTCAGCCCCAGCTCCTCCGGGCTCTTCCCGAACACCTCCGCGAGCGTCTGGCGGGTCCAGTGGGTGATGCACTGCCGGTTGGCCCACGCGTAATTGGCGGCGCATGCCATCGCCGCAAGGTATGCCTTCCCCTCCTCGGATTCCACGGGGGCACAGGCCAGTTGCCGATCGGGGAGCCGGATGCCATACTTTTTCACCGCGGCGCCCATTGTCTTGAGATAGTCCTCGCACACTTGATAGCCGAGCCCCCGCGATCCGGTGTGGATCAAGATGAGCACCTGTCCCACGTGCTCCACTCCGAACGTTTTCGCCGCCGCTTCATCGTAGATTTCTCTCACCACTTCGATCTCGAGGAAGTGATTCCCCGACCCCAGAGTGCCGAGTTGCGGGGTGCCCCGGGTTTTCGCCCGCTGGCTTACGTGGGCGGGATCGGCGCCCCGAAGCTGCCCCTTCTCTTCGGTGAACTCGAGGTCTTCCGGTTCACCGTATCCCTCTTCGACGGCCCATCGTGCCCCGCGTTCAAGCACGCGGTCTATTTGATTGCCTTTGAGCCGGATCCGTCCCTCCGAGCCGACGCCCGAAGGGATCTCGGTGAAGAGCCGGGCGATGAGCCTTTCGATCCGCGGCCTGATGTCCGATTCCGTCAGGTTTGTTCTGAGAAGGCGGACGCCGCAGTTGATATCGAACCCCACCCCTCCCGGTGAGACCACCCCATCGGAGGTGCGCGTGGCCGCCACCCCGCCGATCGGAAAGCCGTACCCCCAGTGGATATCCGGCATGGCCAGGGATTTCCCCACGATGCCCGGGAGAAAGGCCACGTTGGCCACTTGCTCCGGGGCTTGCTCTTCTCCGACCTGATCGAGCATCCGTTCATCCGTATAGATCAACCCCGGAACCCGCATGCCTTCCTTGAAGTCCGGGCTGAGCTCCCATCGGTAGTCATCGATTTTTTTGAGTTCCTTCTTCCAATCCGCCATTGCCGCCTCCCTGTCTAGAGATCCAAGATCACCCGTCCGTGGAAGCCGTCTCCATCGCGCTCGATCTTGAGCTGATGGTATGTGGCGGCCTTCACCTGAGCCTTGATTTCGTGCCGGGATGGGTCGGCCTTCTCTCCATAGGCCGTTCCCCGAATGCTTCGCCCGTTCAGATGTTCGATTTCGAATCTGCGGAAGAGCATGCCCTCGGCATCGAAAAGATAAAGGATTTCGTTGAGCCATGCCACGAGCAATTCCTCTGTATCCGCGCCTTCGGCGACGATCTCCCGCCGTGCCCTTTCGGAGATACTTTCGGGGTCGACCATCAAGCTCGTCATGCCGCGGGCCGCGTTCACGAAGACCTCTTCAAGGGTTTTGCCGTGAGCCACGATGCCCGCATCGGCGGTGTGATCGATGAATTCGTAGCCTTGCATGGCGTATGCATTATAGCAGAAATGGAAGGGCATGGCGGGCATCCGCTTTGGGGGGATTCCCCCACCGGGGTTGAGGGCTGTTCCCCTTGCGGTTCTCTTTTGGGCTTTTGTAAGGTACGGTATAATCTCATCATAAGGAAGCCGTTATGTTTGTGGTGGGAATTTTGGTCCAATTGGTCATTCTGGTCGTGGCGATGGTCATAGCCGGATTGATCCTGCGCTGGATCATCGGCAATCCCGAGAAATGCAAGTCCATCCTGGGGCGTATTCACCGGCGGCTGATCACCCCCTGGGTCATGGTCAGGGCGTTCTGGGCATATCTGAATTGGAAGCGGGTGCGAATGGGGCTGAGTTATCGGGAATGTCTGATGCGGGAGTGGCAAAAGCGGGAGCCGGATCGGCCGTATTACCGGCTCTGAAGGCTGTGAGAAATGGCGTGTGCCCGGGTGACGGATCATCGGTTCGATATAGGCCCCTCCGTGTGAAGGGGCCTTTTTCATCTCAGGAGGGGGTGGCCCATGAGTTCGAGGCCGGTTCGTCAGATTCGCAAGCGCGATGGCTCGATCGTTCCTTTCGAGGAAGGTAAGATCGCCCGCGCCATCGGCAGGGCGTTCGGGGCGGTGGGGGAGGGGGGCGAGGGGATCGCCGGGGATCTGGCCCGGCGGGTGACCCAGATCGTCTCCGAACGGTTTGCCGGCGGGATTCCCCGGGTGGAGGATGTACAGGACATCGTCGAACAGGTGCTGATGTCGGCCGGCTATGCCGCCACGGCCAAGGCCTATATCCTCTATCGGCAGCAGCGGGCTGAGGTGCGTCGCTTGAAGCAACTGATCGGGGTTCAGGATGACCTCAAGCTGAGCGTGAATGCGGTCAAGGTCTTGGAACGCCGGTATCTCCTCAAAGATGAGGAGGGGAACGTCATCGAGACGCCGGCTCAGATGTTCCGGCGGGTGGCGCGGGCTGTGGCTTCCGCAGAGACGAAGTTCGATCCGGCGGCGGATGTCCCCGGCTGGGAGGGCCGCTTCTATGAGCTCATGGCCGGACTCGAGTTCCTCCCGAACTCGCCGACCCTCATGAACGCGGGGGCTCCTCTGGGGCAACTTTCGGCATGTTTTGTGTTGCCGGTGGAGGATTCGATCGCGGATATCTTCGAGAGCCTCAAGAACATGGCGATCATCCATCAATCGGGCGGGGGCACCGGCTTCTCCTTTACGCGCCTCCGGCCGAAGGGGGATCTCGTCCGATCCACGAAGGGGGTGGCCTCGGGCCCGGTTTCCTTCATGAAGGTGTTCGATGCCGCCACCGCGGTGATGAAGCAAGGGGGGAAGCGGCGCGGGGCGAACATGGGGATCCTCAATGCCGATCACCCCGATATCGTGGAATTCATCCATGCCAAGGGCGATGGCGTCACCCTCTCGAATTTTAACCTTTCCGTGGGCATCTCCGATGCGTTCATGGACGCCGTCAAGCGGGGCCGGATGTGGGCGCTGGTCAATCCCCGCACCGGCAAAGCCGAGCGTTCGGTGAAGGCGGGAGAGCTGTTCGATATGATGGTGAACGCGGCTTGGCGGACGGGCGACCCCGGTCTCGTCTTCCTTGATGAGATCAACCGGCATAACCCTACGCCCCGTCTGGGGAGGATCGAAGCGACCAACCCGTGCGGGGAACTTCCCCTCCTCCCTTATGAGAGCTGTAATCTGGGCTCGATCAATCTGGCCAGAATGGTCGTCGATGGCCAAATTGAATGGGATAAGCTGCGCCGGGTGATCCATTGCGCGGTGCGTTTCTTGGATGATGTCATTGAGGTCAGCGTTTTCCCCCTTTCGCGGGTCGAGGAGATGACGAAAGGGGGCAACCGGAAGATCGGGCTCGGGGTGATGGGCTTTGCCGATGCCCTCGCTATGATGGGCATTCCGTACAACTCCGAAGAGGCCCTCGATGCCGCGGAGCGTCTCATCCGTTTCATCGCGGAAGAGGCCCGGACGGCGTCGGCGGATCTTGCGAAGGAACGGGGCGCTTTTCCGAACTTTTCCGGAAGCGTTCACGATCGCCCCGGAGGACGGCCGATGCGGAATGCCTCGGTGCTCTCGATCGCCCCCACGGGGACGATCAGCATCATCGCCGGGTGCTCGAGTGGAATCGAGCCGCTGTTCGCTCTGGCATACGTTCGGAATGTCATGGAAGGCACGCGGCTTTTGGAAGTAAATCCGCTGTTCGAACGGCTGGCCCGGGAGCGGAAATTCTATTCCACGGAGCTCATGGAGAAAGTGGCCCGATCCGGAACACTGAGGGGGATGGAAGGGGTTCCGGAGGATATCCGCCGGGCCTTCGTCACCGATTGGGATATTTCGCCGGAATGGCACGTCAGAATGCAAGCCGTGTTCCAGAGATATGTGGATAACTCGGTCTCGAAGACGGTCAATCTCCCCGCCGAGGCCACCGCCGAGGATATCCGGCGGGCATTTTTCTTGGCCCACGAGCTCGGATGCAAGGGGATCACCGTCTACCGGTATGGGAGCAAGGAGCATCAGGTGCTCACGCTCGCCGGCGATCTTGGGGGGCCGGTTGAGCGCGTGCCCTATGTGACCGCGGATTCCGAATATGCCGGCGGTTGCCCCACCGGGGCATGCCCATTTTAGTAAGGATGCCCTCGTGAAGGCCGGGTTGCGTTGACTGGCTTCCGGCCCATGGGATATAATAAACGTCAGAACCGAACCGAGGTGAGAAGATCATGGCGAATACGGCCGGCAAGCGGTATCAGTGCAAGAAGTGCGGCGCAGAGGTGATGTGCACCCGCGGCGGCAAGGGGACGATCAAGTGCTGCGGCGAACCGATGCAACAGAAATAAGAGGGGGTATGGATTCAGCATGGCGACTCAACTTGGTAAGAGATACACCTGCGAGGTGTGCAACTCCGAGGTGCTGATCACGAAGGCGGGCAAGGGCGATCTGGAGTGTTGCGGCAAGCCCATGCAGCTTCAGCAGCCGCGGCCGCTGCCTTCATCCGATTAGCAATGGGCGGGGTACGAATCGAGGTATGTCTCCGGAAGAGGGGGTTTGAGGAAAACCCCCTTCTTTTTTCGTGATTGGGGGAAGGCATTTGGCCAAGCGTTTTCATTATGGTGGGCAGGCGGTCATCGAAGGGGTCATGATGCGGGGGCCGGAGCTTTTCCGGGTTGCCGTCCGCAAGCCCGATGGCCAGATCGTCTCCAAGACCGAGCCCTTGAGCAAGATCTATACCGGTCGCTTCCGGAAGATGCCCCTCATCCGGGGCATCTTTGCCCTCATCGAAACGATGGCCCTTGGCATTCAGGCGCTGGTGTACTCGGCGAACGTGACGGCGGAGGCCGAGCTCAATGAAAAGCCCAAGGCCGCCGTGATCTGGTTCCCCGTGGCCTTCGGGATCGTTTTCGGGATCGCCTTCTTCGTTGCCCTGCCGATGCTCCTCACCCACTATGGGGTGGATCGGTTGACCGATTCCGCCATGCTCAGCAATCTGGCCGATGGGTTGATCCGGGCGGCCCTTTTCATCGGGTACCTTGCCGTGATGT
>DAOTYO010000051.1:0-38210 GCA_034434815.1 Dehalococcoidia bacterium | reverse complement strand
GGGGGCGGTGGGTGGGGAGGGCGGTCGATCAGAGCGAGGTGTTCTTCGGGTTGCTGGGCTTGGCTGTGGGGGTGGGGGTAGCCGCTTATGGCGTCTATGCAAGTTATACACTGCTCAGCGGGAAGCGTGGGAATGATCATGAGCATGAGGGGAGATAGCTCATGCCGAAGTTAGGATGTCTGGTCGCTGTCATCGTGGCTCTGGTGATGTTGGTGGTGGGGGGGCTTTTCCTCGGAGTTTCGAAGCCGGCAATCCACTTACCCCCGGGAGATCTTCTGAAAGCGGATCATCCTCATCACTGGTCTAAAGCCTCTTCCGATTGGGATAAAGGGCCGGTCGTGCTCGAGATCGAGATATCGCCCGATGATGAGGAGATCGAGCCCGGCCATGAGTTCCGGTACTCGGTCAAAGCCGATGAGGCCGAGAACATGCCGGATACACCGTATTATGAATGGACCTTCAGGGTTGACGGGAAAGAGGTCCCCTTTACGGGTGTGCAGGGTGCCAGCGCGGTGACCTTTGCTTTCCCGGAGAAAGGGGACTACGGTGTGGAAGTGGTCCTCCGGGATGGTGAAGGAGGGCAAGTCGTCGCCGGTGCCGGTTTCCATGAGGGAAAGAAGTCCGCTTTCCCGATCACCAATACCATGATCGCTTCGTGGGTCAGCGTGATCTTCCTCATCTCGATCGCCTATGTCGCCACACGCAAGCGCCAATTGGTGCCGCGGGGCCTGCAAAATGTGGTGGAAGCCATCGTGGAGTGGTTGCTGACCTTTGTCGAGAATGCCGCCGGGCGCGAGAACGGGCGGCGCTTCTTCCCCGTTGTGGCCACCATTTTCTTCTTCGTGATCACCAACGCGTATCTAGCGCTCTTCCCCTTGTATAATGTGATCGGGTGGGGGCATTCCACCGTATACAGCACCCCCTTCTTCGGAGATCAGGAAGGGTTTGTGGTCACGACCACGATCCTGCGATCCGCCAATACCGATGTGAATCTCCCTCTGGCGCTGGCGATCCTTTCCTTCGTATCCGTGGAACTGTGGGGCATCCGATCGGTGGGGTTCTTTGCTTACATCGGAAAGTTCATCAAGATCAAGCCGGTGTTCAAGAGCATCGCCAGCGGCAAGCCGATGCAGATGGTGACCTCCTTCATCGAGGCCTTTGTCGGCGGGATCGAGCTTCTGACGGAGTTCATCCGGCTCGTCAGCTTTACCTTCCGACTTTTCGGGAATATGACGGCGGGAGAAGTGCTCCTGATGATGATGGCCTTCCTGATGCCTCTGATTGCGGCGGTCCCCTTCTACGGGCTTGAGCTTCTGGTCGGTTTCATTCAGGCACTGGTATTTGCGGGCCTGACGCTGGGCTTTGCGATGATCGCGGTGACGCCGCATGAACATGAAGAGGAGGAGCACGGCGGCGGGCATCACTAGGGCATTCACTTTTTAGGAAAAGAGTAGAATTCTCAACAGAAAAGGAGGATTGTTGATGGAGAACCTGATTGTGGATATGGCGCAAGCGGCGGCGCAGGCCGCGGAAGCCGCGACGCAAGCGGTGGATTGGCCGCAGGCCCTGAGGAATGTGGGCGCCGGCCTGGCCATGGGCTTCGGGGCCATGGGGCCCGGCATCGGCATTGGCATCTTGGGTCACGGGGCCATGTCAGCGCTCGGACGCAATCCGGAGGCGCGTGGGCCCATCATGACCAACATGCTGATTGCCATCGGACTGTGCGAAGCGGTAGCGATTTACTCCCTCATCGTGGCCATTATCTTGGGCATGATGTAGGGTGCGATGAATTCGCACGGGGGAACCCACGGCTTGCGCGTGTTTCTGTTGAGAAAATGGCATGGAGATATCTCGGAAGCATTTCAGCCAAAGCTCTGGGTTCTGAGGGGATGAGCGCGAGTAAGGCGGCTCCGGCCGGAAAGCGGAGCCGCCTCCAAAGCGAAGAGTTAGCGAATCAGAAGGTCAGCGCCGGGGCCATTCTGGCATACCAATCCCGAACGGAATAGAGGTTACATATGGGCGCAATGGTAGATAGCTTAGGGATCAGCTGGCAAGGGCTGGTAGTCCAGCTCGTGAATGTGGCGCTCCTGTTCTTCCTGTTGAGCAAGTTTGCTTACAAGCCCATCATGAGGATGCTTGACGAGCGTTCCAACCGGATCAAAGAGGGGTTGGAAAAGGCCGAACAGGCGGAGAAGCGGGCGGCCGAGATCGATGTTGAGGCCAAGAAGGCGCTGGATGAGGCGCGGAAAGAGGGCCAGAAGATGATCGCTCAGGCGAGCGAGATGGCGGCGAAGCTCCGGGAGGAGGCCAAAGAGCAGGCCAAGAAGGAAGCGGAGGCCTTAATCGAGCGCGCCCGGGGCGAAATTCAGCTCGAACGGGATCAGGCCATTGCGCAGCTCCGGAAGGAATTCGCTGATATCACCATCCTCGCTGCCGAGCGGGTGATCAATCAGGAACTCGATCGGGAGAAACATCGCAAGGTGATCGACGAGGTGTTGCGGACAAGCATCTTGAAAGGAAAGAACTAGAGTAGGCAGCGATGGCGGCAGAGATACTGGCCAAAAGACATGCTCAGGCGGTATTCCAGATTGCCTTGGAGAGAGGCGAGCTGGAAAAATGGCGCTCGGATCTCAACACATTGGCGGAAGCGCTGCGCGATCCGGCCGTTCTAGCGGTTTTGGACAATCCCCGGATCCGGATCGAACAGAAGAGGCAGATCATCGATCGGGCTTTGCCTCAGGCGCAGGGGTTGCTTCGAAATCTGATTTACCTCCTGATCGCGCGAAGGCGGATGCGCATCCTGCCGCATCTGGCGGAGGAATACGGACGGCTTGTGGATCGGAAAGAGGGCATCGAGCATGCGGAAGTGATCACCGCCGAGCCGATTGACGAGGGGATCAAGGGGAAGATTCTGGAGCATCTGACGCAGTTGAGCGGCACGAAGATCGTGGTCCGTACGAAGGTGGACCCGAACATTCTGGGGGGCTTTGTGGCGCGGGTGGGGGATAAGCTTGTCGATGGGAGTATTCGCACCCGCTTGGAGAAGTTAAAAAAGGAACTGGCTCAAGCGGGATAGGGCGGGAAGACCGGTTGGACCTTTCACAATAGGCAGTGAGCTTGGGGATGAGGGATTCGGAGGAAGGTGCAGTGGAAGGTTCTTGAGGGGCTTCCGGCTCGGTGAGATAGAGAGCGGAGGGAAGGCCGATGGCAACAAGTGCGCAAGATATTGCCTCGATCATCAAACAACAGATTGAGCAATTCGGGACTACCGTCAGTGCGGTGGATGTGGGGACTGTAGTGCAGGTGAGCGACGGGATCGCCCGGATTCACGGCTTGGCCGGGGCTAAGGCCAGTGAGCTTCTGGAGTTCCCTCACGGGATCATCGGGCTTGCGCTGAACTTGGAGGAGGATAATGTCGGCGCGGCCATCTTCGGTGAATATCAGAAGATCAAAGAGGGCGATGAGGTTCGGTGCACGGGGCGTATCGTGGAGGTTCCGGTCGGGGAGGCGCTGATCGGGAGAGTGGTCAACTCGCTGGGGCAACCCTTGGATGGCAAGGGGCCGATCAAGGCGACCAAGACGCGACCGGTAGAGCGGGTGGCACCGAACGTGGTGACCCGGAAGTCGGTGAATACGCCGGTGCAAACGGGTATCAAGGCTGTGGACGGCATGACGCCGATCGGGCGGGGGCAGCGCGAACTCATCATCGGTGACCGGGCCACCGGAAAGACGGCCATCGCTCTGGATACGATCATCAATCAGAAGGGCAAGAATCTGATCTGCATCTATGTGGCGATTGGGCAGAAGGCCTCCAAAGTGGCTCAGGTGATCGGGACCTTGGAGCGATACGGCGCGATGGAGCATACCATTGTGGTGGTGGCCAACTCCTCCGATGCTGCACCGCTTCAGTATCTTGCCCCCTATGCCGGCTGCGCCATGGGCGAGGAGTTCATGGACAACGGCAAGGATGCGTTGATCGTTTATGATGACCTCACCAAGCATGCGTGGGCTTACCGGCAGATGTCTCTCCTTCTGCACCGGCCTGCGGGACGTGAGGCTTATCCGGGCGACGTCTTCTACCTCCATAGCCGATTGTTGGAGCGCGCCGCGAAGTACGATGCCAAATATGGCGGGGGTTCGCTCACGGCCCTCCCCATCATTGAAACTCAGGCCAACGATATCTCGGCCTACATTCCCACGAACGTGATCTCGATCACCGATGGGCAGATTTACCTCGAAGCGGACCTCTTCAATGCCGGCATTCGTCCGGCGATCAACGTCGGGCTCTCGGTTTCCCGCGTGGGCGGCGCCGCCCAGACCAAAGCCATGAAGCAAGTGGCCGGTCAGTTGCGGTTGTCTCTGGCACAGTACCGGGAACTCGCGGCGTTCGCGCAGTTCGGTACATCGGATTTGGACCGGGCTACCCGAGAGCAACTCGAGCGCGGCCGAAGAACGGTGGAGGTCCTCAAACAGGATCAATACGTGCCGATGTCCCTGGAGAAGATGGTTTCCATTCTCTATGCGGTGACCAACGGCTTTCTCGATGATGTGCCGGTGGAGAAGGTGTGCGATTTCGAGAAGCAGTTCTTGCAATTCATGGAAACCCGAAAATCGGAGATCTTGAAGACCATTGCTAATGAGAAGGCGCTCTCGGATAGCACGATGGATGCGCTTACAAAGGCCATCCAGGAATTCAAGAAGAGCACGACTTTTTAGGGAAGCGATATCGAGTTTGCGCGGAGGGGGATTCATAAAGGATCCCGCATGTGAGAGATCATGGCGAACATTCGAATTATCAAGAAGCGGATCAAGAGCGTCCAAAATACCGCCAAGATCACCAAGGCGATGGAAATGGTGGCCGCTTCCAAAATGAGGAAGGCGCAGGAACGTGCCCTTCAGAGCCGTCCCTACGCGGTGAAAATGCTCGAGGTGCTGGGCGACCTTGCGGCGCAACCGAAGAGCGACGTGACCAATCATCCCTTGTTGGTGAAGCGCCCGGTGAAGCGGATCGCCGTGATCCATATGACCTCCGATAGAGGCCTGTGCGGTGGTTTGAACGCAAACGTCAATAAACTTACAGCCGGCTTTATCCTCAAGCAGGATGTCCCCGTGACCCTCATTGCCGTCGGCAAGAAGGGGTTGGAGTTCATGAGCCGGGCGGGGCGGGATATCCGGGCGGAATTCACCTCTATCAGCGACCGCCCGTATCTGGATGAAGCGTTGCCCATCGCCCGGATCGTGATCGATGATTATTCGAACGGGCTGGTGGATCAGGTGTATATTGCGTACCCGGATTTCCGTTCCACGGCTGTGCAAGTGCCGGTGATGGAAAGCTTGCTCCCGATTCAGCCGGCGGAGATTCCCCCGGGAAAGAATGTGGAGTATATCTACGAGCCCAATCCGGCGGTGGTGCTGAATGCGTTGCTGCCGAGTTACATCGAGATGCGGATCTATCATGCGTTGTTGGAACGCATTGCGAGCGAACAATCGGCCCGGATGGTGGCGATGCGCAATGCTACGGACGCCGCCAAAGAGATGATCCAGACGCTCACGTTGATGTATAACAAGGCCCGCCAGGAGCAGATCACAACCGAGCTGTTGGATATCACAGCGGGTGCGGCGGCGGTCCAGAAGTAATTCAATGGATTGTGGAACCAAGGAGGCGATGATGGCCAAGGGTAGAATCGCCCAAGTGTTGGGCACGGTGGTGGACTGTGAGTTCCCGGCGGATGCTCTGCCGGCGCTTTTCAATGCGGTGGTGGTACAGCGGAATGGCGAGAAGCTTACCCTCGAAGTGCAACAGCATGTCGGCAATAATTGGGTCCGATGTTTGGCCCTCGCCCCGACGGATGGATTGCAGCGGGGTATGGAAGTGATCGATACGGGCGCACCGATTTCTGTGCCGGTGGGTCCCGCTACCTTGGGGCGGCTGTTCAACGTGGAGGGGGAAGCACTCGATGGATTGGGTGAGGTGAAGGCCAAGGAGCGATGGCCCATCCATCGCAAGCCTCCGGAGCTGAAGGAACAAGAGACGACGGCTCAGATGCTGGAAACCGGCATCAAGGTGTTGGATCTTATCACCCCGTTCACCCGTGGCGGAAAGGTAGGAGCGTATGGCGGCGCCGGCGTGGGGAAGACGGTGGTGATCATGGAGCTCATACGGAATATCGCCACGGAGCATGGCGGCTATTCGGTGTTCGCGGGAGTGGGTGAGCGCTCGCGCGAAGGCAATGACCTCTGGAATGAGATGAAGGAATCCGGGGTGCTGGCCAAGACGATGATGGTCTTCGGGCAGATGAATGAACCACCCGGCGTCCGTCTGCGGATCGCGCTGACGGGACTCACCATGGCGGAATACTTCCGCGATGTCGAAGGCCAGGACGTGCTTCTGTTCATCGACAACATCTACCGATATATCTTGGCAGGAATGGAGGTCTCGGCCCTTCTCGGCCGGATGCCCTCCGCCGTCGGATACCAGCCCACACTGGCGACCGAGATGGGAGACCTCGAGGAGCGGATCACGACCACAAAGAAGGGTTCGATCACCTCTTTCCAGGCCATCTACGTACCGGCAGACGACTACACCGATCCCGGCATCGTGACAACGTTCGGTCACCTCGATGCGGTCATCTCGTTGGAACGGTCCATTGCGGAAATGGGCATCTACCCCGCGGTGGATCCCCTCACTTCCAGCTCGCGAATCTTGGACCCCAAGATCGTGGGTCAGGAACATTATGATACCGCCCGCGGCGTGCAGAAGGTGCTCCAGCGCTACAAGGAACTGCAGGATATCATCGCCATTCTGGGGTTCGAGGAGCTTTCCGAGGAAGACAAGATCACCGTCTCCCGGGCCCGCAAGATCCAGAAGTTCCTCTCTCAGCCGATGTTCGTCGCCGAGCAATTCACCGGCCGACCCGGCAAGTATGTGCCGGTCAAGGAGACGGTGCGAAGCTTCAAAGAGATCCTCGAGGGCAAGCACGATGACCTGCCGGAGCCGGCGTTCTATATGGCCGGCACCATCGAAGATGTGATCGAAGCGGCGGCCAAGATGAAATAACGCGATCGGTTGAGGCGCATCCGCCTAGGGATGCAGAGGGAACACCATGCGTAAGTTGAAGTTTGAAATCGTCACCGCAGAACGGGTCGTCTACTCGGACGAGGTGGACGTAGTGGTCGCCCCCGGCATCGAAGGGCAGATGGCCCTCCTCCCGATGCATGCGCCCATCATGACCACCCTGCAGCCCGGGGAGATACTCTTGCGGAAAGGCGGCGAGGAGACTTCGATCTTCGTGAGCGGTGGTTTCTTGGAATTGATGAATGATAAGGTGACCGTTCTGGCCACCGCCGCCGAGCGGGCAGAAGAAATCGACGTGGCGCGCGCCGAAGCGGCGAAGAAGCGGGCGGAAGAACGGGTGGCATCCAGAGGCAAGGATATTGATCTGGCCCGTGCCGAAGCCGCCCTGCGCCGTTCGCTGGCACGCCTCAAAGTGGCCGAAAGGGTCAAGATGAGAAAACAGCAGCGGCCTTAGACGGAATGCCGCCTCCTTGCGCCGTACAAAAAGGCTGAGGGATAAATTCCCTCAGCCTTTTTGTTTTGATTGCCTGAATAACCCCTCTGAGGCACGGGGATGTGAAGATCGGTGTGATTTCAGCGCCATCGCCAGAATGTGGGACTCAAAAGCGCCAGTGCGGCCAGAAGTTCCAATCTTCCCAGAAGCATGCATCCGATGAGAACCCCTTTGCCCGCGGCCGGCACCGCTCCATAGTTGGCGGCCGGACCGACATCCCCAAGCCCCGGGCCGATATTGCTGAGACTTGCGATGACAGATGAGACGGCGGTGACAAGGTCAAGTCCAAGAGCGCTCATGATCAATGTGGCCGCAACGAAGACAGCGAAATAGAGGATGGCAAACCCCACGATGCGGGAGACGATTCTCTCCGAAATCACCCGGCCGCCCACCCGGAGCGCTATGACCGCCTGCGGGTTGAAGACCAGCAGAAGCTGACGGTACGCGTATTTGAAGAGCACGATAAAACGAATGATCTTGATGCCCCCCGAGGTCGAACCCGCACATGCCCCGACCAGCATCAGCAACACCAGCACAATTTGCGAGAAGACGGGCCACTGCCCGAAATCGGAGATCGCAAAGCCAGTAGAGGTTTGTATTGCTGTTCCGTTGAACGCCGCTTCCTCGATCGCTTTACCCGCCGGGTACCGGGTGTCACCATCGACGATGAGGTCGATGGCAATGGCAACGATTGCCCCCACCAGAACGATCGCATAAATGCGGAACTCGGGGTCCCAGAGGAAGCTCCTGAGCGAGCGCCGCCATAGAAGGTTGTAGTACAGGGCAAAGTTTATTCCCCCCATGAACATGAAGCAGATCACAATGATGTTGATGGAAAGGCTGTTGTAAGCGCCGATGCTTTCGTTCTGCGTTGAGAAACCGCCCGTGGAGAGCGTGGCAAAGGTATGGCATACCGCTTCGAAGAGCGGCATTTTCCCTATTACAAGAAGGAGGAGTATTTCGAGGGCAGTGAGGAGCACATACAGTCCCCATATCGTTCGAGTCGTATCGCGGATGTGCGCCCGCAGACGGGTCACCTCCGGTGAAGGGGTTTCCGCTTCTACAAGGTAAGCGGTGCCCATCCCCAACAAGGGGAACAAAGCCACGAATGCTACTACGATGCCCATTCCCCCGAGCCACTGGGTGAGCGCGCGCCAGAATAGAATGCCGTGCGGCTGATCTTCCACGGAGGCCAGCACCGAGGCACCGGTGGTGGTGAAGCCGGAGACCGATTCAAAGAGGGACTCGATGTATCCCGGGAAAGTTCCCTCGATGCGGTAGGGCAAGGCGCTGAAGGCTGAGATCAAAATCCACGCTAGGGGGACGAGGACGATCGCCTCCCGGCGGCTGAGCATGCTGCCTCTGGCTGAGTGGGTGCGGGAATAGAGAACGGCACCCGTTCCGACCGTGATCCCCGCGGAAATCCCAAAAGCGCCCGCATCGGTCTCTCCGTGATACAGGCTGATCCCCATGGGGATGAGCATGAACAGTCCCACTCCTATGAGGAGAAGGGCAACATAATGGAGGATGACGCTCAGTCTCATTTACTCTGGAAGAACTTCTCCGCAAGCGGCAGCGCTGTGCGGAGGCCGACGAGTATGACCCGATCACCGGCAAAAACGAAGTCTTCGGGTTTTGGTATCAGAACCTTTCCTTCCCGTATGATCGCCCCGATGCGGGTGTTCTTTGGGAGTTCCAGTTTTCCCAGAGATGGCCCGATGGCGGGTGCTCTGTCCTCGATGGGGATCTCGATTGCTTCCGCTTCCCCACGGGCGAAGGCGGCGGCTGAAAGGACCTGCGGTTGATGAATGAAACGATCGAAGGCGCTGTTGGCCAAGATGAGCGGCGAGACCACGATATCCACCCCGATCCCCTCGGCGAGAGGGATGTATTCGGGGCGGTTCACCACGGCGATGCTCCGGGCCGTTCCCAAATTCTTTGCCAGAACGCTGATCAGGATATTGAGTTCATCCCGATCCACGGCGGCGATGAAGGCATCCGCCGAATGGACCCCTTCATCGCGCAGGTACTCGACGCTGGTTACCTCCCCCTGGATGACGAGCGTTCTATCGAGCCGCTTGGAGATTTCGGTACAGCGCTCTTTGTCTTGCTCGATGATCTTGACGTGAATGCCGAGTTGCTCAAGTTGGCTGGCAACGAAGAACCCTACCGTGCCCCCGCCGGCGATGATCACGTTCTGGATGGGCTTGCGCGGAAGGCTGAACATCTTTCCAATAGAATCGAGTCCATTCCGTTCGGTCAATACGTAGATTCGATCGCCCAAGCGAAGGCTCTCGTTCCCATCGGGAACGAAGGTTTTTCCCGAACGAACGATGGCTGCGATTATCGCCGGTCTGGGGTATTCGATCTCGGAGATCCGCTTCTTTGTGATCTCAGCACGCCCCACCTCTATCTCGCCGATTTGAACAAGATCACCCTCCGCCATACTTTGCACAGAGGTGAAGAAAACGTTCGTCAGGGTATTCACGATGTGATTGGACGCCAAGAGTTCCGGGTTCACCATCAGGTCCACTCCCAGCCTCTTGTAGCGGATGACACGGCGTGCCGCGGTGGGGGATTTGGTGGGGAGCACAAAGTGACCGGGGTGCTCGGGATTTTGAATTCGGGCGACCGTTCGTTTGGCGCCCAGCTCTTTGGCCATAAAACAAGTAATGATATTCAGTTCATCATTGCGCGTTGCCGCCACTACAACGTCCGCATTCTCCACACCCGCTTCCAGAAGCACCTTTGGGTTCATGCCGCTGCCGCGCACCGTTTTGACATCGAGGTGCAAGCTCACCGCATCCAGGGCGGCTTCGGACTCATCGATGATGGTGACATCGTGTCCTTCTTTGAGAAGCAGGGCCGCAATGCGGGAGGCCACTACTCCGGCACTGACGATAAGGATTTGCATCTGATTCTCACCTGCGCTTGCGCTGGAGACGCAGCTTTCTCAGTATCCGGCGGATCCAGCGCCGGATTTGCCCCCGGTGATGGGGCCTCGTGCGTATCCGGAAGACCTCATCTCCGATATGGATGCGTTTGATCCCCTCGATGTTGGCCTTGTCGAAGATCTCGAAGATGCGCTTGTTGGCGATGACATAGTCTCGAAAGAAATGATAGGGGAACTCATGAAAGCGTGTGCGCTTCGCATGGGCTTTCTCCGCAGCGATGATATTCCGGATCTCGACGATGGCTTGATCGATGCCGTCATTCTGGCTCACGACCACGTGATCGAATGAGGGCATGCTCTCCATCTCTTTCTGGGCTGTCTCGAGCCGCCGTTCCAGATCAACGCCGGATTCCGTCTTCCGCTGGGTCAATCGCCTGCGGAGCTCTTCCATCGAGGGCGGAGCGATGAAAATCGAAATGGCCTCCGGTTCGATCCGCTTGATCGTAGCCGCGCCCTGAACATCCACCTTGACGATCACATCCTTACCTTGGGCCAGCGCTTCCTTGATCGGCTTCTTCGGGACCCCGTAGAGATTCCCATAGACATTGGCCCACTCGAAGAATTCGCCGCTCTGGATCATCTTCTCGAACGTTGCTCGATCCACAAAGTGGTAATCCACCCCCTCCCGCTCCCCCGGTCGTTTAGGCCGGGAAGTGAACGTCACCGTATAGAAGAAGGGCAGTTTCAGCTCCTTCATGCGGTTGAGGATGGCATCCTTCCCTACCCCCGAACAGCCCGAGATGATCACCAGAAGGCCGTTTCTAGTCTTCTCCACAGAGCCTCTCCAGATCCTTCCAGAAATCGGGATACGAGATATCCACGGCTTCCGCCCGGGTGATGATGGTTTCCCCCTCTGCGATCAATCCGGCCACCGCCAGAGCCATGGCAAGCCGGTGGTCATCATGACTATCGCATCGGTTCCCTTTGAGGGAAGGCACGCCGTGAATGATCATGCCGTCGGGGCGTTCTTCGATGCGCGCGCCGAGCCGGGAAAGCTCCGCCGCCGTAGCCGCGATGCGGTCCGATTCCTTCACCCGGAGCTCGCCGGCATCGCGGATCTCGGTGGTGCCTTCGGCCACGGCCGCGGCCACCGCGAGTACGGGGATCTCATCGATGAGCCTCGGGATCATCTCCCCGCCGATCACCGTCGCTCGAAGCCGGCTCGATCGGATTTCGATATCGGCCGTGGGTTCGTCTCCTTCCATATGTTGACTATCCATTATGAGTCGGGCGTCCATAGATTGCAAGATGTCGATCACCCCGCTGCGCGTGGGATTGATGTTCACACCCCGCAGCCGGATGCGCGCGTCGGGGTGGAGGGCTCCGGCCACCATCCAGAACGCGGCCGAACTGATATCCGCCGGCACCCGCAGGCTGAGCGGCCGCAACGGGGAGGGCCGGGGCGTCAGAGTGATCACCGTGCCCTCCGACTTCACCTCGGCGCCCATGGCCCGGAGCATGCGCTCCGTGTGATCGCGCGAGCGTGCCGGCTCCTCGATGACCGTCTTGCCCTCGGCGAAGAGCCCGGCGATGAGGATCGCCGATTTGACCTGTGCGCTCGCCACCGGAAGCCGGTAATGGATGCCGCGGAGCTTTCCCCCTTCGATGGTGAGGGGGGCGCGCTGGCTCCCTTCATGCCCGTGGATGGTTGCCCCCATTCGAGAGAGGGGTTCGATGACCCGCCCCATGGGCCGGGATCGAAGCGAGGCATCCCCCGTGATCACACATCGGAAGGGTCGGGAGGCCAGCAATCCCGAGAGGAGCCGGATGGTGGTGCCGCTGTTCCCCGCATCGAGGATTCCGGCGGGCTCGCGAAAGCCGTCGGGCCCCCGGCCGTGAACGATGACGGTGTTCCCTTCGCGTTCGATCTCGATGCCCAGTGCCCGGAGGCACGAAAGCGTGGAAAGGCAATCCGCCGCCGTAAGGAAATTGGTCACGCGGGCTGTGCCTTCGGCGATGCTGTTCAGAATCAGTGACCGATGGGATATGGACTTATCGGGAGGGGGGGTGATCTCCCCTTTGAGAATGCGGGGTTTGCGAACACGTCGTTCCATGGTTTGCGAATCCTTTACTGCCGGAAGCGCCTTCCCTCTCCCCTGAGCCACTGCTCACGAATCTCGCGGGCGTCGCGGAGCGCCTCGAGGAGGCTTTCGGGATCGTCGCGCAGGCGCCGCCGCAAATCGCTCAGTTGCTCGAGGTACCGGTCCAACCATTCCACGATGGCCTCCCGATTGGTGGCACAGATCCCGTAGTGGAGCTCCGGATCCCCCGAGGCCAGGCGCGTTGTATCCCGGTAACCTGTGGCGGCCAGAGCCGCCATCTCGGACCAAAGGGGACTGTGGCCGAGGGTGCCGGTCAGGGCAACGGAGAGGAGAAGCGGCAGATGACTCACACCCCCCACCAACCGATCGTGAAGGGCGGGATCGAGGACGAGAGGCCGAGCCCCGATCACCCTGATCAGCGCCTCGAGCGATTCCAGTGCTGCCCGATCGGCATTGGCGGAGGGGGTCAGGCAATAGACCGCATCCGTGAAGAGGGCGGCATCGGCTTGCTCGATGCCCGAGCTTTCCTTTCCCGTCATGGGATGCCCTCCGATGAAGACGGTCTCCGGCGGGAGATGCTTCCGTGCCCATTCGATGATCCGCGCCTTGGTGCTCCCCACATCGGAGACGAGCGTGCCCGGCGAGAGATCCGGCGCCATATCTCGAAGAAGCCCTTCCATGGCCATGACCGGTGTGGCGAGGAACACGATATCGGCTTCCCGAACGGCGCTTCCGAGAGCGCCCTCCGCGCGGTCCACGGCCCCGATCCGCTCCGCCTTGGCGGCGGTCTCGGTCCGGCGGGTGAAGCCGACGATCTCGATCCTATCTCTCATCGCCCGCTTGAGCGCCAGCCCCAGCGATCCGCCGATCAGTCCCAATCCGATGATCGCGATGCGCTTCTCAATCATGGAAGATCCGTGCCCCAAGAAAGATATCGGAAAAGAAATTACCTCCGGCGCTGATTATATCCCACAGAATGCCCGTATAGAAACTCACGGCCACGAGGATCAGAAGGAATGCCAATCCGTACCGCTCCATTTCGGCAAAGGGGATGGCCCAGCGTCGGGGGAGGATGCCGACCGCGATGCGGAAGCCATCGAGGGGTGGGATGGGGATCAAATTGAACACGGCCAGAAGCAAGTTCAGGCTGATGATGGATTCGATGAGATGGATGCCCGCCCACTGAAGGCCCCAATCGGAGGGGGGAGTGGCGTGAAGGGCGTGCCATTCGAGAGAGGTGAGCCGAAAGGAGAGAGAGAAGATCGCCGCGATGGCAAGGTTCGAAAATGGGCCCGCAAGTCCCACCATGGCCATGCCCCTCCGGGGCTCGGTGCGGAGAAGATACGGGTTCACCGGCACGGGCTTTGCCCATCCGAATCCTACGAGCAGAAACATCGCCGTGCCCGCCGGATCGAGATGCCGCAAGGGGTTCAGGCTGAGCCTTCCCATGTTCTTGGCGGTCGGATCTCCCAATCGGTAGGCAACGAGGCCGTGACTGAGCTCGTGCAGGGTGAGGGCCATGAGCACGGCGCCTGCCGTGATCAAAACGAGGACAAAGAAGAGCCGATATTCGATTTCGCCGTGATAGAGATCGTAGAGATACCACAGAAGCATCGCTCGGCTCGCTGCGGTATTATACCATAAACGTTCCCCTTGCCGACAGGTTACGTTGAAAGGCGGGACTGGCATCGAAGGGGTTGAGAAAAGAAAATTGGAGATCGGGAAAGAGAATGCGGGATTTTGAAAGAATATATGGCCCCTTTTTGTGTGCTCTCTCCGTTCTCTCGATGATCCGTTAGATGTGGAAAACCCCGGGCACGGACATTGACACCGGTTCTCAAGGTGGGTTATATAAGGATTTGAGAATCCTGCAAGAAGCGGAGGCGGGCCGGTTATGAATCGCTGGTGGGTTTTTATCGGAGGAATGTTGGCTGTTCTCATCCATGGCAGCATGATGATCTCAATGGGTTGTGGGGGGAGTAACTCAGGAGATAGCGCTGTTCTTCAATCGCCCGGGGGGATATCTGAGCCGGAGTTGTTCAGGGTGAGCGCTGTCTATTTCAGCGAGACTCAGAATCCGATGGAGGTGCTGCTCAATATCAAAATTCATAGTGCTGGGAAAGCGGTCTGGCGGTATGAAATCTATTTCCCTCCTCAAGCGGGCACCGATCAGGGGATAGGTCCAATCGAGGTGGAAGCGGGGTCCCCGCCTACAGAGTTTAGGCCGAAAGTGGAAGTTCCGGAAGAAGTCTTGATTCAGGAATTCATTGCCAGAAGTTATCCCGATAATGTTCCGGAATTCGGAAAGAGCTATTTTGGAAAGATCAATTTCTACCTGACCGATGGGACGGTGAGGGAATGGGGTGGAAGAGTGGGGTGGAGTGAACAGGCGGCCTTGCTGACTCCAAGTCCAGTGCCTTCAAAGGAAGATATCCCCACGGCACCGATGGCTGGGGGTGCAGGGGAGATCGTGGTGGGTTTCCCCGCTGTGCCGGCCCTTTCTTCATGGGAACAGGAGCTGGTGAATGAGTGGGTTCCTAGCTTTGTCTGTAGTATTATCTGGGGGTATCGGGTCTATCTCAACGGGAATTTCTGGGGAGACTATCCGGCTGTATACACGCCCGTTTCAAACATTGGGTATACCCTGACTGATCCGCAAAGCCTTACCATCAGCGGTCTGACGGCAGGGAGCTATTATCAAGTGGATATCTATCCTCTGGGGATCTATTTCAGCCCGAATCTGGTTACCCCCGATGGCCGAAGATACGCCTATAAGAAGACAGGGCCGAGCGTTTTTGTCTGGGCTTGGATCGATGCCAAGGGAAATCCCACGTCCCCTTGGTCGCCCTTGCCATCCTTGAGAGAAGACCAGAGCATCAATAATCCCGGCTACTTCTTCATTTACAAGGGTGTCTTTTCGGGTAGGGTGGAGGCGAAGCGGAGCGGGGGTGGTGGGGGAGGTGGGGGTGGGGGACTCTATCAATAAGGAGTCCATGCCAAAAAGAGCGATTCCGTTTTGCGGTCTGCACCCTCGGGTGAATGACCGTTGATATCTCATCCGGACTTTGTATCGGAATTCCCCACCCCCATGAACGGTCCGGCTTCTCTAATCCCACCCGCCCAAAGGGTTTTCTTGGGGGATACCCTCCGATCCCCGCGAGAGATGTATACCTTTTGCACTTTCCCTCTTCAATCGCTCTTTTGGGGCCATACCGAGAAAGGTTATCCTATTGATCTACTGATGGAAATGCCTCAGTAGATCATCTCCTCTGAAGCCTTGTTTTCTCCGGCGTGGATGGGTCTGTGGCAGTGGTGCATTTCGGATCGCATGATCTTGGCTTAATCCTATGTCCGGATGAGGCGGGGTGTTTTCTCTGCGAAGAGCGGCCCCGTTAAGTTGTGTTCTTGCGGAAAAGATGATAAAAAGGGGTTAGAGCTTACCATCAAGCGGGGGGCGATGGACGTTTTGGGGGGTGGTTCGCCGAGCAAAAAGTTCGGGTGTGGGTGAAGGCGGCGGTGGGATCTTTCCCGAGGATCCTTCGTTGGTAAGGTGAGCCACGGAGCGTAAGAGATTGCACCCGAGTGGAAAGGAGCGCTGCGATGGACGAAAACAGCAAGGGGTCGGTAAGGGGTGGTGGGGCTTCGATCCGGAATTGGTGGCCGAATCAGTTGAATCTGAAAATCCTTCATCAGAACTCGCCCCTGTGCAATCCCATGGGCAAGGATTTCAACTACGCCAAAGAGTTCGAGAGCCTTGACTTGGAGGCCGTGAAGAGGGATCTTCGGGAACTGATGACGAAATCGCAGGACTGGTGGCCTGCGGATTTCGGCCACTATGGGCCGCTGTTTATCCGCATGGCCTGGCATAGCGCCGGCACCTACCGCATCGGCGATGGTCGCGGCGGCGCCAATACCGGGCAGCAGCGCTTCCCGCCCCTGAATAGCTGGCCTGATAACGTCAACCTCGATAAAGCCCGGCGGTTGCTCTGGCCGATCAAGCAGAAGTACGGCCGAAAGATCTCTTGGGCTGATCTCATGATCCTCGCTGGCAACGTTGCTCTCGAATCGATGGGCTTCAAGACCATCGGATTTGCCGGCGGTCGCGAGGATTGGTGGGAGCCCGATGAGAGCGTCTATTGGGGGGCAGAGGGCAAATGGTTGGAGGATAAGCGCCACACCGCCGAGGGTGATCTTGAAAATCCGCTTGCCGCTGTGCAGATGGGGCTGATCTATGTCAACCCGGAGGGTCCCGGCGGCAAACCCGACCCCGTCGCGGCGGCGAAGGATATTCGCGAGACCTTCCGGCGCATGGGGATGAACGACGAGGAGACGGTGGCGCTGATCGCCGGTGGCCATACCTTCGGCAAGTGTCATGGTGCCGGTCCGGCGTCCCATGTCGGGCCCGAGCCCGAGGCCGCTCCGATCGAGCAGCAGGGTTTGGGGTGGAAGAGCAGCTTCGGCACGGGAAAAGGCCCTGATACCATCAGCAGCGGCCTTGAAGTCACTTGGACCGTTACCCCTACCAAATGGAGTAACAACTTTTTGTTCAACTTGTTCCGCTATGAGTGGGAACTGACGAAGAGCCCTGCGGGTGCCAACCAGTGGGTGGCGAAAGGAGCCCCTCCGCTTGTTCCCGACGCCCACGATCCGAACAAGAAGCATCCACCGACCATGTTGACGACGGACCTTTCGCTCCGCTTCGACCCGATCTACGAAAAGATCTCGCGTCGCTTTTTGGAGCACCCGGAGGAGCTCGCCGATGCCTTTGCCCGCGCTTGGTTCAAGTTGACCCACCGGGATATGGGGCCGCGGGCACGGTATCTTGGCCCGGATGTACCTTCGGAAGAGTTCATTTGGCAAGATCCGATTCCCACAGTTGATCATCCGCTGATCAAAGAGAAGGAGATCGCTCGACTCAAAGCTGAAATTCTAGCTTCAGGCCTCTCCATCTCGCAGCTCGTCTATACCGCTTGGTCTTCGGCCTCCACTTTCCGCGGCTCGGACAAGCGTGGCGGCGCCAATGGCGCGCGCATCCGGCTGGCCCCTCAGAAGGATTGGGAAGTCAATATGCCGGATCAACTGGCCAGAGTGCTCGGGGTCCTCGAAGGTATTCAGCGCAAGTTCAATGCTGCTCACGCGAAGCGCAGCGGCAAAAAGGTGTCGCTCGCCGATCTGATCGTACTGGGTGGCTGTGCCGCCGTCGAGCAAGCGGCGAGGAACGCCGGCTATGAGGTGTCGGTTCCCTTCACGCCGGGACGCATGGATGCCCTGCAGGAACAGACGGATATCGAGTCCTTCGCCGTTTTGGAACCGAAATACGACGGCTTCCGAAACTACCTCAAGAGCAAGTTCAGTGTCCGGGCCGAAGAGTTGCTAATAGATAAGGCGCAGCTACTGACGCTCACCGCGCCCGAAATGACCGTGCTCGTTGGCGGTATGCGCGTCTTGAATGCCAATTTCAGACAATCTCCGCACGGCGTCTTTACCAAGCGCCCGGAGGCGTTGACCAACGATTTCTTCGTGAATTTGCTGGACATGAGCACGGAGTGGAATCCCCTCTCGCAAGACGCGGAGGTGTTCGAAGGCCGCGACCGCAAAACCGGAGCGCTCAAGTGGACGGCGACGCGTGTCGATCTGATATTCGGCCATAACTCCCAGCTCAGGGCCATAGCGGAAGTCTATGCTTGCGATGATGCGAAAGAGAAGTTCGTGCGCGACTTCGTAGGGGCGTGGACCAAGGTCATGAACCTCGATCGTTTCGACCTTGCCCGAGGATAACTGAAACGTCCGAGGGGTGATCCGCCCGCGCCTTGACGGGCGCAAATCCCCAACGATATAATCACGAGTGACGAAGAAAGGCCAGAGCGGATGAGGGGCCGACTCGGGATGTGTTTCAGCCTTCTTCGGCTCCCGAAGGGGGGCTTTTCTTCCGGGGCGATTAGCTCAGTTGGTAGAGCACTTGCTTTACACGCAAGGTGTCAGAGGTTCGAGTCCTCTATCGCCCATTTTCAGCTTCTTGCCTCAAGAGGGCTTTCCCGCTCTTTTTCCCTTCTTGAGAAGGCCCGAATTGATGGGGGCGGTTCAACTTATCCGGCGCGATGGTTCGCCGGACTGGCCTCCAGCAGCCGCCGCACCCGCTTCAGTAGATCGGCGATATCGAAGGGCTTGGACATGTAGTCGCTGGCGCCCAGTTGCATGAGTTGCCAGCGGGCGTTCGTTTCGCCGATGGCCGTCAGAACCAGAATGGGTATCTGTGACCATTCGCGCAGACGCCGGCATACCTCGAAGCCGTCGATCCCGGGCATGAGGATATCGAGGATCACTAGATCCGGGGAAGAATCCTTGACCATCCTCAGGGCTGATTCCCCATCTTCCGCTGTGGTGACTTCGTAGCCGCGCGCCTGCAGATTCGCGCTCACGAATCTGAGGATCATCGGGTCGTCGTCTACCATAAGGATATGCTTCTTCTCCATCCGCTTATCCTCCCCCCTAAAGCCCCACAGTGGCTTGCTATGTGACGTTGTCTTTGGGCCCCCTCAGGATTCCTGTGGGAGCGGAATGCTGAAGCTGAATTTCGATCCCTTGCCGAGCTGGCTTTCCACCCAGATCTTGCCGCCGTGCTGTTCCACGATTGCCTTGCAGATCGAGAGGCCGAGCCCTGTCCCCCCTCTGCGGCGGGCTACCCCGCTCTCGAGACGATAGAATCGGTCGAAGACCTTATCAATGTGCTCAGGGCCGATGCCGATGCCTTCATCTGTGATTTCGACTACGATCTCGTTATCGTTTCGATGGGCTTCAAGCGTGATCGCTGTGCCGGGTTCCGAATAGGAGACCGCATTCTGAACCAGATTGGTGATCACCTCCCCGATGCGGATCTCATCCACGTAAATAGGCGGCAGATCATCGGGAAGGCGGACTTCAAACCGATGCTTCTTCACCAGTCCCTGAAGATGATCGTTGATCTGCCGCAGAATCGAGGAGAGGGTACTCCGCGTCTTCTCCAGCCGCATGATGCCGGCCTCGATCTGGGACATCTCCATGAGATCGTTTACGATATGGGTGAGGATATCCGATTCGTGATCGATGATGCGCAAGAACTCTTGCTGGGTTTCCGAATCCCAGTGAATATCCGGCTGTACGAGACTGCTCGAAAGCCCTTTGATCGAGGTGAGGGGGGTGCGCAATTCATGGGAAACGCTGGCCAGAAGGGCTGTCCGCAGGCGATCGAGTTCTTCGAGCGCCTTGGCCCGGCTCGAAGCTTCCATGAGGCGAGCGTTCTCGATCGCGATACTGATCTGATGCCCGATCGTTCCCACGAGCTCCCGCTCTTCGGCGGTGAACACCCGGTCGCCTTCGGTGAGCACGCACATGAATCCCTGGATTTCATCCTTGGCCAAGAGTGGTGTGAAGATCGCGGATCGGAGATTGTAGTCGGTGACGAGCTTTCTGCCGCCCGGGGTAATTTCGGATATATCCGGCAGTGATTCGAAGAAGACGGTCTCCCGCATCTGGGTGATATTGCCCAAGATCCCTTCGCCGACTCGAATGACATCATAGGTTCCGAAACTCTCTCGCGGCATCCCTCGGTGGGTCTTGAGGATCAGGGCCGATCGGGCGGTGTCCATAAGATAGACGGCCCCGTGTCGGATGTTCAGAATCTCGAGCATCTTTGCGAGGGTATTGTCCATGATGGCATCAAGGTCGGCCGAGCGGCTGATCGTCTGCGCGATCTCGTTGAGCGCGGTCAGGTGCCGGTTCCGCTGGAGGATTTGCTCCTCGACTCGCTTGCGTTCCGTGATATCCCGAAGGACGACCACCAGACCTTCGATTTTCCCTTCTCTCTCGAGCACGCTCGAGCTTGCTTCGAGAACCACGGGCGTGCCGTTCTTGTGGATGGCGTGAATCTCCATGATCCATGGCACTTCCCGGCCCACTTCGATGGTGGCGTTCCCGAACAGCTCACGGACGACCTTCGAGCTCTCGATCGAGAGCACTTGTCCTACTTCCGTAAACTTCTTCCCGATCACCTCTTCCGGTCGGTAGCCGACGAGGTCTTCCCCCTCCTTGTTCCGAGCGATAATGGTGCCGTCCCGATCGAGGAGGACGATCTCGTCATTGGCGTTCTCGAAGATGGCCCGAAGGCGGAGCTCGCTCTGGCGCAAGGCTTCGCGGTCTCTCAGACTGTTGATTCCGGGGCCGATTTGCCCGACGATGAGTTCGAGGGCCTTGCGAGTCAGTGGCGGGACCGTTTCCATGCTTCGGGAAGCGATGCTGAGACAACCGATCGCCCGATTTTCATAGATCAGAGGGACGATGGCCATCGCCTTCAGTCCGTGCCGCCGCCCGATCTCGTCCAGCGGTTCTCCGATAGCGCCGTATCGGGAATACACCGGCTTACCCGCGCGCACCAGTTGTGCCCCCGGAGAATCCGGCCCGTGGTGGGCCAGGGCAGCGGCCAGTTCTTCCGGCATCCCCTGTTGATACTGAAGATCGAGAGTACCCGTTTTCTCATCGAACAGCCATATTCCCCCGCAGTCCATTCTTGATGCGATGAGGGCAGCCTCGGTGCAAAGGTGTAGCCCTTCATCCATCCGGAAGGCGGCGCTCAGCGCCTGCGCCAGATCGCGTTCGATGTTGATGAGCCGTTCGGCATGTTTGCGGGCGGTGATATCGCGGACCGAGACGAGTCCGGCGGTCTTTCCTTGATACAGAATGCGCTTGCCGATCGCTTCGATCCAGATCTCCCGCCCATCGCAGGTGAAGGCCCGGAACTCATTGACCTCGTGAAGATCCTTCTCGAACATGTCCTCGGCGATGATGCGGGCAGCCCGCCCCCTCTCCTCGGGGTGAAGGAGGTCCAGAGGATCGAGGCCGATTCCCTCTGCCGCCGAATCGAATCCAAAGATCTTGGCGGCGCTCTCATTGGCAAGGAGCACTTTGAAGGTTTGGCCGTCGAGGACGATCAAGCCGTCGAGCGTGCTTTCGAAAAGGAGCTTGTAGTTCTGCTCACTCTGGCGCAGGGTCTCTTCGGCCTGTTTGAGGGCGCTGATATCGGTGTGTACCCCGACGAGCCCGATGATCTCCCCTCGATCATCCTTGATGGCGTCGGCGTGGAGGAGCACGGGGAACCGGCGGCCGTCTTTGGATCGCATCTCGACCTCTCCGGTCCATGGGTTGCCGGCCATGATGGTGGAGAACACCTCTCGGGCAACGTTGGGATCGGTATAGACGATGGGTCCGCCCCCCAAGGTGGCCAATTCCTCCGCCGTGTACCCGAACAGTTTGGTGAAGGCCTCGTTCTGATAGAAGTGGCGCCCGTGGGGATCGGACATGCCGATGGCTTCCCCGGAGCTTTCGATCGCCTTGGTGATCCGGATGAGCTCCTTTTCGATTTCCTTCCGGGAAGTGATATCGCGGAAATTACATACCAGAGCCCTGACCCGCGGATCGGCAAGGAGATTGTTGACCGTGATCTCCACCCACCGCCATGAGCCGTTTGCGTGCCGGAAGCGTACCGAAACGGGAGGCGTGATGCCCGGCATGCTGATCACTTCCGGGAGCTTGCGTTCGATGAACCCAAGATCATCGGGATGGACATAGTCGGTGAAATTGGTGCCCTCAAGCTCCTCCGGCGTTCTCCCACCGATGCGGAGAACCGAGGGGCTTTCATAGATGAGCTTTCCCTCCGCATTGATGAGAGCCACCGCCTCCGGCATGCCTTCGAAGGTGGATCTCAACCGCTCTAGATCGGCTTCGAGTTCGGCGATTTGCTTTCGCGCCGCTTGAAGCTCGTTGATAAGTTGTGCCTTTGTCTTGCGGGTATCACTCATGAGATCATCCCGGATGAGACGGGTTCGTATTGCCGGATAGTTATCGGGAACAAGCGGGGCCCTCAGTGAACTTGTGATTAGGGATATTATACGGGGGAAGGTGCTGTAAAGCAATATCAAAGGTACTTTTTGGGGGATAGGGGGCCTCCGGTTGCGGCCCTCGATCGTTTTCCTTGGCGGGGATTGACAAATCATGAAGGGTTGACTAAATAGAAATCACCGCCGGCCATGCGATCTGAGGGAGGGGGTGAGAGCGATGGTCATCGTGCGCTAGTCTCGGGAGCTCAGATGTTCGATGGATGAATCCAAATACGGGGAAAGGGAGGTCAACATGAGAATAGGGATTGCGTTTGTTCTCTGCCTTGTCATTGCCTTGCCGATTCTGACATCCGGTTGCTCGGCGGGCGATCCGGCGGCAGCGGCTCCTCCGGCGGTCACCGTTCTTCCGGTTCAGCCTTCGCCCTCTTCGATCCCGGAAGATGGCGGCGGCCCGATCCAAACGGGATCCACGATTCCGGCGACCCCCGAGTCAAAGTCAAAGACGCCCACTCCCACCGCCACACCGGCCAAAGCCGGGAAGGCAGAGGAGCCTTCTCCGGTGGAGGGGATGTTCCTGTGGATCGAAGGGATGCCGGGCGAATCGGCGGATGCCAATCATCCGAATTGGATCGAGGTGCTCCGCTACGATCTTCGGGTCGGCGGGCCGGTGGCGCCTTACGCGATCGGAAATGAAGGTCCGGCGTTCAGCAAGTTCACGATCATGAAGAAGGTGGATAAGGCGTCGCCCTATCTGGCCAAGGCCGTGTGCGAGGGGACGCGCATCCCCGAGGTGGTGATCGAGCTGTGCCGGGGGAGTGCGGGAAGCAAAGAGGTGTACATGCGGTATCGGTTGACGGATGTGGTGGTGACGCGGGTGACCGATAGGGCTTCCCCTCAACTCATGGGCGGGGATACGCTCCCGATGGAGGATATTTCCCTTTTCGGTGGAGAGACGTTGCCGATGGAGGATATCTCTCTGAACTCAACTCCGTTGCCCATGGAAGAGGTCTCATTCGTCTACCGGACGATCGAATGGACGTATTTCACGGTCGAGGGGGGTCAGATCTCGGCGGGATGGGATCTAGCGGGGAACGAAGCCTTGTGAAAGGGGGAGCGGAGATAGCGGTTATCTCAAGGGGAATTCCCTTCTCCTCGGCAAGGGTATTTCCGGAGTCTCTATCCGGTGAAGGCGGGAAGATTATCCCGTCCTCCATATCCGATGAACGCTCGGGCTTCGCTGATCCCCCAAGAGGGGTGCTTGTGGACTCTCTTCTGCGATCGCTTTTTGGCGAGGATCCGTTCCGGGCTTTCTCTGCGTTCATCTGATATAATGACCCCCGGAACCTTTTACTAAGAGGAGGATGCTTACCTTGACCAAGAGTGATGCCGTTCGAATTATGGCGGTGGGCGCCAATGCCGCCGGACTTCGGGCCGCCGCGCGCGCCAAACGCCTTCTCCCCAATGCCGTTGTGACCGTGATCGATCGGGGGAAATTCATCTCTTACGGGGCTTGCGGTATGCCTTACTTCGTTTCGGGGGATATCGGGAGCGCCGATAAGCTCCGGGAGACCGCCTATGGTGTGATCCGGGACCCGGAGTTCTTCCGCAAGGCCAAGGGGCTTGAGGTGATCATCGGGACCGAGGTGGAGCGCATCGATCGGGCCGCCCACAAAGTCGTTGCCCGATCGCTCCTCACGGGCGAGGTCCGGGAGTTCCCCTACGATAAGCTCATTCTGGCCACGGGTGCGGTGCCCATCGTTCCCCCATTCGTCCCGAAGGGCGGTAAGCGGGTTTCGGTATTCAAGACCATGGAGGATTCGATCGCGCTGCGCAAGGCGCTTCAGACCGGTCAGATCTCGAAGGTCGGCCTTGTGGGGGCCGGACCCATCGGCTGTGAACTTGCGGAGGCATGCAAGGCCATGTGGGGCGCAGAAGTGATTTTGTTCGATGCGGCCCCTCATATCCTCCCGGCCATGCTCGATCCGGAGATGGCCCGACCGGTGGAAACGTATCTGACCGGTGAGGGGGTGGAGCTCCATACCAATTGTCCACTCCAAGGGTTGGTCGAGGAGGAAGACGGCGTTATCATCAAAACCCCTCAGGGCGATTTCAAGGTGGATCATGTGGTGATCGCCATCGGCGTTCGGCCCAACAGCAAACTGGCGGCTGAGTGTGGTCTGACCATCGGCAAGACGGGTGGGATCGTGGTGGATGAGAAGATGACCACGAGCGATCCGGATATCTTCGCCGCCGGCGATTGCGTGGAGCTCAAGCACCTGATTTCGGGAAAGCCCGTGGCGATGCCGCTGGGATCGCTGGCCAACCGCGAGGGAAGGGTGATCGGATCGAATCTCGGCGGCGGGAACGAGCGGTTCGGGCCGGTGGTGGGGAGCGCCGCGGTGAAGATCTTCGATATGAACGTATCGGCTACCGGCCTCACCGAGAAGGCGGCCAGAGAGGCGGGGTTCGATGTGGGCGTGGCTTGGGGTAGTTTCACTGATAAAGCGGATTATTACCCCGGCTTCGAGAACCTTCATTTGAAGCTCGTGTACGATAAGAAGACCACCAAGCTCTTGGGTTTGCAGGGTTACAGCAAGGGCGAAGTGGTCAAGCGGGTGGATGTCTTCGCCGCCCTCCTCAAGCACGGAGGGACACTCGAAGATTTGCTCGATGCGGAATTTGCCTACGCGCCTCCGTATGCCCCGGCAGTGGACCCCCTTTATTCGATCGCTTGTACCGCCCGCAATGAGCTTATGGAAGGGATCCATGCCCTGCCGCCGGATGCCGATCTCAGCAGTAAGTTGATCGTGGATGTGCGCCGGACCAAAGAGGCGGCCGACCGGCCTTTGCCGGAGAAAGATACGAAGAATGTGCCCTTCGAGGAATTCCGCGTGCTGTGCGATCAGGTGCCTCAGGATCGGGAAGTGGTTTGTCTATGTTCGAAAGGGGTGCGCTCATCGGAGGCGGCGCGTATCCTCCGGCAGAAGGGGTGCAAGAACGTGAGGTTCGTCGGCGGCGGATCCCTGATGAAATTGGCCCAGAAGTAGACCGAGATCTTCGGCGAGGGGGCGCGTCGAGCGGCCCCCTCGCGGCTACTGCAAGAATGGATTCCTCTTCCGCTCCTCTCCGATGGTGGTGCGGGGACCGTGCCCCGGTAACACCACCGTGGCGTCCGGAAGGGTGAGGAGCTTCTCCCGAATGCTCCCGATGAGCTGAGAGTAACTGCACCCCGGCCCATCCGTCCGGCCGATGCCGGCGTTGAACAGGGTATCCCCGCTGAAAACCACGCCGTACCCCACGATGCAGATGCCTCCGGGACTGTGCCCCGGGGTATGCATCACGCGAAAGGTCAGGTCCCCGATTTCAAGTAGATCGCCGTCTTGAAGGAGCCGATCCGGTGGAGGGGGTGGGTGGAGGGTCGGATCGAGGGACATCAGTTGCGCATAAAACGGGTGATCGAGATTCGTCCCCTCCGCTCGATGCACGGCGAAGATCGCTCCCGTCGAATTTTTGAGGAAGTGCACCGCGCCGAGATGATCGGGATGGGTGTGTGTGGCCACGATCATCTTGACCCGAAGGCCGAGTTCATTGATGTTCGTCAATAACCTCATCCCTTCCCCCGCCGGGTCTATCACCATTCCTTCCCGCGTTCGGTTCGATCCTACGAGATAGCAATTCGTGCCGAAGGGGTGGACCTCGATCCGCCGATAGATCATCTTCACCATGGTCGAATCTCTCCGGTCTTCTCCGATCCGATTATAGCAGTTGCCCAAAAGGGCGATTCAGCTTTGCAGCTTTCACCCTCGGGGGAATAATCATGAACACCTCATCCGGACCTCGCCCCGGAATTCCCACCCCCCCATGAACGATCGTGCTTCTCCGATCCCCCCGCCCTATGGGTTTTCTTGGGGGACACTCCCAATCCCCCGAGAGAGGTGTCTTGGCACGCTCTTCTTCGATTGCTCTTGTTGGCTCAGTTGGCCCTTATGGACTTCGGGGGCGTTTTTTGACAAAATCGGGAATCAAGATGAATGGGCCATCGGCAAGGGGTGTGTTCCTTCCCCGTCGAGGCCCGAAGCGTTATCCGCCGGTTCTCTGCGAGCGCTGATCGAGGAGGTTTGTTGGAGCGTTATGGGGGATTCACCCAAACCGCCGGGGGCGGGAAAGAGTAGCTTCGATCTCATTGACCCACGGGAGGCCTTTGAACCGCTGGGCCTTTGGAAAGGGATGGTCATGCTCGATGTGGGGTGCGGGCCGGGGGATTATTCCCTCTATGCCTCTCCCCTGATCGGGCCGGAAGGGATCATCTATGCGATGGACGCATGGGAAGGGGGCCTTGCGCGTCTGCGGGAGCGCGCCGGGGAGAAGGGGCTCATGAATATCCGCCCGCTGGTTGCGGATGCGGTGCATCTCCCTCTGGTGGGGGGATCGGTGGATCTGGCCTTGATGGCTACCGTTCTGCACGATCTTGCAGAGGCGGGGGCGGCGTCGGGGGCTCTGGCGGAACTCCGGAGGGTGCTGCGCCCTCAGGGGGTGCTGGGCATTATTGAGTTCGAGAAGGTGGAAGGGCCTCCGGGTCCGCCCCGCTCCATTCGGCTCTCGGCGGAGGAAGTGGAAAAACTCGTCGTCCCGCATGGCTTCCGCAAGGAGCGACTCCGCAAGATCGGGCCGTACAATTACTTGATGGTTTTCCGATGCGATAGGGGCGCTCGGAGAAAGGAGCGGCGATGAAGGTTGTGACGCTCACCGATTTGCCCGAGGAGGGGGTTTCCCACGATCCTCAGCTCCTCAAGAAAGTGATGATCCGCGGCGGGGAGGTGCCGCATGTGAAGCAGTTTGCCCGCCTCTGGATGGCGCCCGGGGACGTGGCCCATGCGCACGCCCATGCCGCCGAGTACGAGATCGTGTTTGTGGAGTCCGGCGAGGGGATCGTCCGGGTGAACGGCCGCAGAATCCGTATCGCGGAAGGCACGTGCGTGATCTTCGAGCTCCGGGAAACGCATGAGATCACCAATCCCGGCCCGGGGGATCTGGTGCTCATCTATTTTCAGGTGATCGCCTAGCCTCGGGGCGGTCGCTCTCTCTTTTCGCCCTCCGGGAGGCGAAGGGCGAAAATCTGAGCCCCGGATCGGGAGAATATCGGGAACGTGTGAGAGGACTGTGATTTGACAGGGGGCCCTCCCCGGAATAGAATAGGCGCAATCCCGCCCGATCTATAGCTGACCGATCCGTGCCGAGGTTTCCTCTGATGAAAGCCGCTGTCATTGCCGGAAAGGCCCGCCTCAGAGTTGAGGATATCCCGCCGCCGACGGCGGGGCCGGATGAGCTCATCATCCGGGTGCGATATTGCGGCATCTGCGGATCCGATGTGCGCATGTTCGCCGAGGGCGCGTTTGCGCCCGGATTCGTGATGGGGCACGAGTTCTCGGGAACGGTCCATGAGATCGGTCCGGGCACGAAAGGATTTGCCCCGGGGGACCGGGTGACGGTCAATCCCATGCTCGCCTGTGGAACGTGCCCCTCGTGCCTTCGCGGCGATCGGCCCCACTGTGCCTCGGTAAGGTTTCTGGGGTCATTCGGAGACTTGCCCGGCGCCTTTGCCGAATACGTGAGGGTGAAGGCTCCCATGGTGCGCCACCTCCCGGGCGAAGTCACGGATGAAGAGGGGGCCTGTGTGGAGCCCTGCGCCGTTTCCCTGCGGGCGGTGAGGCGTTCGGGGATCGTTGCCGGGGATGCGGTGGCCGTCTTCGGTGCCGGACCCATCGGGCTGTTTGTGATTCAGCTTGCGCGCTTGGCGGGAGCCAGAGCGATCTATGCGGTGGAGCCGGCGCCGAGGCGCGCCGCCGCCGCGGCGCGCCTCGGCGCCGACCGGGTCTTCGATCCTTCCACGGGGGATCCGGTGCGCGCCGTCACTTCTTTTGTCCCTTCGGGGGTAGATGTTGCTTTCGTCTGCGGGGGTGCTCCGGCGCTCGTCGAGCAAGCGGTCGGGACGGTCAGGGTTCATGGACGGGTGGTGATCGTGGGGGGTGGAATGACGGCGCAGATCGTGCCGGAACACTGGATGTGGAAGGAGATCGATGTGACCGGCTCCTTCGCCTATCTCGACGAATTCGATCTCGCCGTCGAACTCCTGCGGCAGAGGCGGGTGAGCGTGGGGGAGATCGTCTCCGGGGTGATCCCTCTGGAGCGGCTTCAGGAAACGCTTCTCGCTCTGGCCCGGCCGACTTCCGAGATCAAGGTCCTCGTTCGTCCGGATATGGTCTAGCGGCCCGGCTGATTTTCGAGTTCCCGGAGATCGAGTGGAAAGGAGAAGGCGATGGGACGGGTTTCCGGCGGAATGCTTCTCGCAAGGCAACTTCAGCGGGAAGGGGTGAAATACGTCTTTGCCCTCTGCGGGGGGCATATCAATCCCATCTTTGCCGGTTGCGCCGAGATGGGCATGCCGGTGATTGATGTGCGGCACGAGCAAGCGGCGGCCCATGCCGCCGCCGGATGGGCCCGCGCCACGGGAGAGCCCGGTGCGGCGATCGTCACCGCCGGCCCCGGCCTCACCGACGCCATCAGCGGGATCGCCGAGGCTTTCATCTCCGAGATTCCCATGGTGGTGATCGGCGGCCGGATCCCTTTGGCCGATTTCGACCGCGGTGCCCTTCAGGATCTCGATCAAGTCCGGCTCCTCGAACCGATCACGCGGTGGGCTAGAACGATCTACGATCCAAAACGCATCCCCGAATATGTAAACGCCGCTTTTCAGAAAGCGGTCACGCCCCCGCGCGGCCCAACCTATATCGAATGTCCCCTCGATCTCCTCATGAGCGAGATCGAGGAGGGCGAAGTTCTTTTTCCTTCCCCCCATCGTCCCCCGGATTTCGGGCCCGGAAGCCCCGAGGCGATCTCCAAGGCTACAGAGATGCTCCTCGAAGCCCAGCGCCCCGCCGTTCTGGCGGGGGATGATATCTTCTGGGATAAAGGGGCCGATGCGGCTCTCCGGCGATTCGTCGATGCTACCCGGATTCCCCTTCGTACCACCGGACTGGCCCAAGGCGCCGTTCCAACGGGGCATCCGCTGCTTCTGGGGCAAGCGGCCACCGCCATGGCCGATGTGATCCTTGCCCTGGGGGTGCGATTCGATTTCCTCGAAGGTTTCGGCCGGCCGCCCCTCTTCGATGCGAACGCGCGGTTCATTCAGGTGTGCGTGAATGGGGGGACCATCGGGTTCAATCGCCCGGCGGAGGTGGGCATCGTGGGAAGTCCCCGCCATGTGCTCGATGCGCTCGCACAAGAGATCGGCAACGCCGCGCGCAAGCCCGATCGTTCGGAGTGGTTGGCGCAGGCCCGGGCCGTCGCCGATGCCTTGCAAGCGCAAGCGGAGGCCGCTTACACTTCCGATGCTCAGCCCATCCATCCGGCGCGGTTGGCCCGCGAAGTGGTGGAATTTCTCGATCCCGATGCCATCATCGTTCCGGACGGCGGCGACTCGAGTTGCTGGCTTGCGGGCACCCTGCGGCCCGCGGCGATGGGCCGGGTGCTGAGCACCGGGGCCTTCGGGTGCTTGGGGGTGGGGACGGGATTCGCCCTCGCCGCTAAATTGGCATATCCGGAACGGCGGGTACTGGGGTTCTTCGGAGACGGCTCGTTCGGGTTCAACGGGATGGAGTTCGATACTTTCGTTCGCCATCGTCTGCCGATCGTGGCCGTCATCGCCAACGATGCCGCTTGGGGAATGGTCAAACACTGGCAGCGGATGAGTTGCGGCGAAGAGAAATGTGTGGGCATGGCGCTCAAGTCGCGGCAACGGTACGATCGGATGGTCGAAGCGCTCGGAGGGCACGGGGAATACGTGACCCGCATCGAGGAGATCAAACCCGCCCTCGAAAGGGCCTTTGCCTCGGGCTTGCCGGCCTGCGTCAATGTCGAGGTGGACCCGAATGCCATGAGCCCGGCCACAATGTGGATGTACCAATCCCTTGCAAAGAAATAGAGATTCTCTGGTTTTTGAGAAGGGATAGCGGGAGGTATCGCCATGGGGATTCCGAATCGCGAACAGCTCAAACGATGGGCGGAGAACTATATCAACTTCTGGAATGCCGGCGACAAAGAGGCGTGGGTCAAGAACTGGCGGTCGGTGGCCCCGGGGGATTTCCACATGTTCGACCCCGTGGGCACGCCGGAGAAAAGGGGATTCGAGGAATGCGCCTCCAAGCCGTTCGATCTCTTTCAGCCTAAGGTCAAATTCAAGATTCACGAAGGGGCTTTCTTCATCTGCGGGAACGAAGTGGCGTGGCTCCTCGAGAACCATATCACCGCGGACGGCCGATCGTTCGTGGGGCTGAGCATCGAAACCTATCGCTTCGAGCCCGATGGCTCCGTGCTCATCCGTACCTATTATCGGGTGCCGGAGCGCTCGGCCGATGAGCTCGGGCAAATGTTCGAGCAGTATCTTCCGGAGAAGGGGCGCTAAATCGAGGGCGTTCGACTTTTCCCTTTTGGAGGTTCGATATGAAGCATCCGCTGTATTCCGCGCTTGCCGAGATCGTGGGTCCGAAGTATGTGACCGATAGCGATTTCGCGGTGTTCGCCTATTCGAACAACTCGAGTCAGTTCCCATCGAGGGTTCCGGGCATCGTGGTCCGTCCCGGAAGTACGGAGGAGGTCTCCCGCATCGTCAAATTGGCCAACCGGACGAAGACGCCGATCGTTCCGCGGGGAGGGGCTTGCAGTTACGGCGGTTGGCCGGAAGGCGAGCCGGGGCGGAGCATCTGTGTGGATCTCACCCGGATGCGAAGGATTCTCGAATTCAACCCGGTGAACAAAACCGTCACGGTGGAGGCCGGCATCACCGGCACCGAGCTCGAGACGCGGATGAGGGAGAAGGGCTTCTGTGTCCACACGATCTTCTCCCCTTCGGATTCGGTGACGGTCGGGGGCATGATCTGCGGGGAAAGCGGGGCGGCGGCGGGCCGGGACTTCAGCGCCGCGGGGATGGACTGGCTTTTCACATGGGGGCTCAAGGTGGTCCTCCCGAATGGCGAGATCATTCAGACCGGCTCCGGCATCAATCCCAATGCCAAGAATCATTCCCGCGTTTCGAGCGGACCGGACCTCACCGGACTTTTCATCGGGAGCATGGGCATCTTCGGGATCGTCACGGAGGCGACCTTGCAGCTTTTCCACTGGCAAGGGCACGAGGCGGTGGGGAGCATCGCCTTCGCCCATGATCGCCTCGATGATGCCCATCGGGCCATGGCCGCCATGGATGCCCACGAGCCGAAACTCTGTTCTACGCTGGCCCTCTTCGGACCGGGCCCGGCGATGCCCCCCGGTCAGGATTGGGTGATCATGTACCGGGTCACCGGATTCACTCAGGAAGAGGTGGACCGCAAGCTCGGCGCGATCGGGCGGATAGTGAAAGAGACTTCACCGGTCAACAAGGGTTCGACCCCGCAATCGGAGCAAATGACCGATTTCTACATGGCCCGGATGCACGATTCGGCGCACGGGCACGGCATGTGGTTCATGATCGAATCGCTGGTGCCCCGCGATGAATCGCTCCGGCTTCTCAAGGAGAGCCTCGATTGGCTCAAGAGGGAGCTTGCCGGTTGGGAACGGCGGGTGCCCGTGTTCAATAGCTCCCTCTTCGCTCAGCTCGATGGCGATGTGATCTCCTATCACGGCATGGTGGATCTCTTGGATGCCGAAGCCCGGGAGAAGGCCATTGCGGTGCAGAAGGGGGCGTTGGATTTTCTGCTCGGTAAAGGGGGGAACATCATCGTGCTGAGCAAGGATCTCTGCGATGTGGGCGCAAGGCACTTCCGGCCGGAGTGTGCCGCCATGTTGCGAACCCTCAAGGCGGCGTTGGACCCGAACAACATCATGAATCCGCATATCTTCGGTCTTCCGTAACCCGCGGGAACGGATGGAGGAAACGACGATGGCATCTCAATCCAAGCTCGAAGCTCTGAAGTCCATGGCCTATCTGTGCGTTCAGTGCGGCTATTGCCGGGAGAAATACTCGGATACGGTGCTGACCACGCTTCCCGCCTATCGGGTGTGTCCGGTTCGGGAACACAGCGCCGGATTCGAGCATTACTGCGCCCGCGGCAAGATCAAGATCGCTCAGGGCATCCTCGAGGGGCGCTTTCCCTACAGCGAGGAGCTCGTCTCCGTGCTCTACACCGATCCCGATTGTAAGCTCTGCTCGTGGATCTGCCATGCCGAGCCCCGGCTCGATCCCCCGAAGATCTGGCGGGCGATGCGCGAGGATATCGTAGCCGCCGGATTCGGCCCGCCGGAGCCCTTGAAGCAAATCGACCGGCGCGTGGCGGAAAAGCACAATGTGTTCGGTGCGAGGCCCGATCGAAGGGCGCGCTGGGCCGCCGGACTCGATTTGCCGCGCACCGGCGAGCTTCTGTACTTCGCCGGGTGCCATGCCTCCTATCCCAAGCCCGAGATCGCCCGATCGGTCGTGGCGCTCCTTCGCACTGCCGGACTCGATATCGCCTATCTCGGGGAGGACGAGTGGTGTTGCGGTGTGGTCCAATGGCACGACGGTTCCGTTGAGATCGCCCGGGCCCTCGCCGAACACAACGTGGAGGCCATCCGGAGAAGCGGTGCCCGGCGGGTTGTGACCGCGTGCGCCGAATGCCTCAAATCCCTCAAGATCGAGTACCCGGCCCTCGTGGGTAAACTCCCCTTCGACGTGGTTCACGTGAGCGAGGTTCTGGCCGAGCTTGTGGCGGGGGGGAAAATCGTTCCGCAACGCGCCCCGGGCGAGCGGAAGATTACGTATCACGACCCCTGTCAACTGGGAAGGTACTGCAATATCTATGATCCACCGCGAAAGCTTTTGACGGGTATTCCAGGGGTGGAGCTCGTGGAGATGCGGCGCCACCGCGGGAACGCATGGTGCTGCGGCCATGGGGCGGATATGGTGAAGTCCATGGATCCCGGCATGGCGGCGGCGATCGCCGCGGATCGGATGTCCGAAGCCCGGGAGACGGGCGCGGAAGCGATCGTCACGGCGTGCCCGCGATGCATCGAGGCCCTCGAGCGTGTGCCGGACGCCCTCAAAGTCTATGATCTCTCGGTGGTGATGGCCCGGGCGATGGGATTGGAGATCTGATCCCCCGTCGTCTTGCGTGTCATCTCAATCCCTTGGGGACCGTTCCGATGACCTCTTTGCGCTCGAGCTCTGTGATCTCCGCCTCCGAAAGTCCGAGTTCGCCCATGAGGATCTCCCGATTGTGCTGGCCGAGCGTCGGCGCTCCGAACCGATGTGCCCCCCGAAGCCCCGGCGATTGTCGCATCGGGAAGCGGGGATAGCGCTTCCGGCCGAGGAGGGCATGGGGGAGGTACTGATAGAACTCCCGCGCCTTCAGATGGGGATCATCGTACATCTCCGGGGCGGTGAGGATCTTCGCCGCCGGAATGCCTCCCTCTCGTAGCCGATTCACCGCTTCTTTGGAAGGTAGCGTGAGCGCCCATTCCGAAATCCGCCGGTCGAGCTCATCATGGTGTTGTTTGCGCCCGGGGAAGGTCGAGAATCGCGGATCCGCGGCCCATGCCGGGGAACCCAGTGCCTGAGCCATCCGTTCCCATTCCGCATCGTTGCGCACGGAAAGCGCCACCCATCCGCCGTCGGCGCATTTGTAAACCCCCTGCGGAGCCATCCTTTCCGAGCGGTTGCCGGTGCGCATTTGCAGTCTTCCGCTCACGGAATAGGCGATCACTTGTTCGGCGGTGATGCAAGCCCCTACCTCGAGCTGGGCGATTTCGATGATCTGCGCCTCTCCGGTGCGCTCGCGGTGCTCGAGAGCGGCCTCGAGGGCGACCAGCGCGTGCATTGCCACGAGGGGGTCGGAGAACCCGCCGGGGTTGAGGGGCAGTTCGTCCGGCTTGCCGGTGAGCCATGCCATCCCGCTCCCCTGTTCGAAGGACATGCCCCATCCGACGTAATCGCGCCACGGGCCTTCGAGACCGAATCCCGGGAGCCGCATGATGATGAGGCGGGGATTGAGTTCGCGCAAGCGCGAGGGCCCGAATCCGAAGTTCTCGATGACCCGGGGGGCGAAGTTCTCGATCAGGGTATCGGCTGTGGGCACCAAGCGCTCGAAGATGCGCTTGCCTTCGGGGGAATCGAGGTTCAGGGTGAGGTCGCGCTTGTTGAGATTCGTTCCCTGCCATGGACCGCCCTGCTCGTACCATGTTTTGCCGAGCTGGGGATAGGCGGCGCTGTATCGGAAGCCGTCGGGGCGCTGGATGGACTCGATCTTGATCACATCGGCTCCCTGGGCCCCCAGATAACAGGCTACGTAGGGTCCCGCCCAGAAGGTGCCGAGATCGAGCACCCGCAGGCCTTTGAATGGGAGTGGAGGGGTGCCGGGGTCTTGCGAGGGTGCGCCCACCCGTGGGCGTTGCTTTGGAGCTTGCCACGGATCGGCATCGAGGGCGGGGTTGTGCTCGCCGGGGGCTGGGGCGGGGCGGCGCAGGGTGGGGGGCGTCTTCTCCAGCCGGTAAGGAAAACCCGGTTGAACGAATCGGCCTTCGATATCCTTGACATAGAATGACCTCGCCTTGAACTGAGCCATTTCCGGAAGGTTCCGGCCGTTCCCGACGGGGATGGCCGGAATGCGGAAGGCCTGACACATCTCCACGATCTCCTCGGCCGTGCGCTCCATGAGCCACGGTTCGATATCCCGGTAGAATTGCTCGAGCGTTGCCCCTCCGGCGTTGAGCTCCAGTTGCCGCGGGATATACTCGGGCCGGCCCACGAGGTTGCAGAAATCGGCGTGGTGCTGGGCCGTGAGCACGTTGATTCCCACCATCCCGTCCTTGCAGGGGACGACGCCCGGTACCGGAAAGACCCGGTCCTCCGGCAGGCCCATGCCGAGTTGCTGAAGCGTCTCGTAATAGAGGGCCGGTTGCGGGAGGGTGGAAAGAAGGCATTCTTGCTTCGATACATCCACGATCACGGCCCGGCCGGATTGCCGTGCCGTGCGCCATGCGGTGAGGGCGGCGGCTGCGGCATGAGCGGCGCACCCGTAGTCGCTGATGGATCCGCCCACCTGAACCGGTTCTCTTCCGGCGGAGAAATGCTTTGAAATCCATGCCCCCGCGGCCTGTACGGTGCAATCGGTGGCGGGGATGCGGGAGAGGGGACCATCCTGCCCGAAATCGGAAATCCGGATGAGGGCGATCGCGGGATTGGCTTCCCTTAGCCTCTCGAAGCTGAGGCCGAGGCGTTCGAGCCCGTCCGGGCCGAGGTTCTCTATGATGAGGTCCGCCCCGGAGGCAAGGCGGAGGAACGTGGCGGCGGCTTCCGGGTGCGTAAGATCGAGCACGATGCTCCGCTTGTTCGTGTTGAGATATCGGAAGAGGCAACCGACGGTGGGATCGCGGGGATCATCGGGGAAGGTGCCGTATGAGCGCAGGGGATCGCCGCCCGGGGGTTCAACCTTGATCACATCGGCCCCCAGATCGGCCAAAAGCTTGGTGGCATATGCCGCAGAGACGCCCGAGCCCAGTTCGATGACTCTCAGGGATGCCAGCGGTTCTCTTGTCATGGTTTCCCTCCGATGAAATGGTCTGGCGGATAAGCCGAATATGAGGAAGGGCCGCTCGAGAGAGCGGCCCTTCTCTGGATCGGGCGGGACTTGAAAACTACTCGGCGGGAACCGGCAGCCAGTTCGGGTCTGCTTTGATGAGCTCGCCCGTGGCGCCGTTGATCCGGTAAGCCAGTTGCCAATCGTAACCGAATCGGTCGGTCGAGGGAACATAGCCCCACGGGGCGTACTCGTCACCGTATTGCGTGGTGAACCCGGAGGTGAGGGTCTCGTACATGGCCTGAGCGGAGAAGTTCTCCGGACCCACGCGCTCGACCGTTTGCCGGATCATCTCCAAGAATCCGTAGAATTGATGGGTGGAGGTGAGGAAGCCGTGTTCCCTTTCCATCGCCTTCTTGAGGGCCGCCTCACCGCCGCTCTTGAGGAGAAAATCCTTGGCCATGTTCACGACCTTGGCATCCTCGTTCCACCATGGGCTGGGGAGGAACACGAGGGAGCCATCGACTTTGGGCCACAGCTTGCCATCGCCGATCAGGCCGAAGAAGGAGATGTGCGTATCGCACATGACGAGCTTCGCCTTGCCGCCCTCATCGTAGTACTGCCGGATGAAGCTCACGAGCGGTGCCCCCGGCGGGAAGATGTAATCGAAGTCTTTGGTAGCCTGCACCTGCACATCCCACTTGAAGCCGCTGGCGATATAGTGCGCCCCGCCGAAGGTGAATTGCTCGGGATGGGCATCGCAATATTCCTTGATGGCCTTTTCTTGATAGTTGAAGTAGGTGGTATCCCAGGCCACGATCCCGATCTTGGCCGGGCCCTTTGTCTTCCAATCCCAATCGTTATCGGCGATCCACTTCATCGCCGTCTTCACGATCCCGCCGATGGACATATTGATGGAGAAGAGGCGCCCGTCCGGCTTGGCCTGGGCGTCATCCAAATTCATGCAGACGAGGATCGCCTTCTCGCCGTTGATGCGCGATTCGAGCGATACCGGCGTATTCGGGAGACCGGTGAGGAACACGTTCGCACCTTTCTCCTTCAGCCATTCATACCCCGGCACATCCCGCGAGGGATCGTACTGCCCATCGTAACTGACCGCCTTGAGCTGAATGCCGGGGATGTAGCCCGTATCGTTGGACCATTGAATGATATCTTGCAGGGCTGTATCCACCACCACCATCGCCACCGATGCCGCCCCCGTCTTATCCGTAAGGTTGCCGATGGTGATGGTCGTCTTCTCCGCCGGTTTCTCCGTGGGGGTGGTTGCCGTCGGGGTGGAGGTCTTCTCCTCGCCGTCACCCCCGCATGCGGCCACCAGCGCTGCCACAATCGCCGCGATCACGAGTAGAAGGATGCCCGCCTTGAGAGATCTCTGCATTTCGGTTGCTCCTTTCGTGACTTTGTTTTATCGGTCGATCGGGTGTGCCGTACCGATCGCGCGGGAATTGCCTTACGTGCTTGAGCTCGAGGGAAGGGGTACTTGGTAGTGACCTAGCATATCATGCTCGGAAGCTGCACGTCAATCCCGTTCCACCGCCCGGAAAGAGCAATTCAGCTTTGCAATCTTCACCCTCGGGTGACTAACCGTATGATCACCTCATTCCGGACTTTGTACCGGGATTCCCCACCCTCCATGAACGATCGGGCTTCTCCGATCCCACCCACCCGCCCAAAGGGTTTTCTTGGGGGGACACCCCCAATCCCCCGAGAGAGGTACCCCTTGTGCATTCCCTTCTTCAATCGCTGTTTCTGGCTCCGGAGAGACAAGGCCTCCATGGATCTCGGAGGCGGATGGAAGAACGGAGATGATTATTCTTCACTGTATGGTATGTTTGCGGGGGAGCGCAATCCGTAGGACTACGGAATTTTGCTTGAGGAAGCCGGCCTTGCGCCATCACCACGATCCGGTCGCCCATCCGACGGGCCACGGCTAGATCATGGGTGATGAAGAGGACGGCCAATCCGCGGCTTTCCTGAAGATGTAGGAGAAGCTTGAGCACCACATGCGGGTGTATCCGGGACCGGCGGGAGTAATGGGCGTAAGGGGATGGGCCTATGGATCGGCGTGGGTGCCGGTGCGGAAGTATTGTTGGAAGCTTTGGACGATAATCTGATGGGCCGGCGGGATCGAGGGCTGAGGGTGGAAGGATTCAAGTCCCGATCCATCACCACCGTATTCGAGGATGTCCGCATTCGAAGGCGGATGTATCGGGATC
>DAOTYO010000050.1:0-37241 GCA_034434815.1 Dehalococcoidia bacterium | reverse complement strand
CGCGGGCAATAGGCGTGTTCGGCCACGTTTCGGGCGGGCCACAGGCTCTCATCCATCGGGTGCATCCTTTTCAGAACGGAATGTCATCCTCCTTGGACCCCTCGTGCGGTTGCCTGTCGCGGTCTTTCATCTGTTCCTTTAAAATACTGATAACCCGGCTTTGCACTTTGTTCTGATAGGCGGAATAGTATTCCCATGCCACGTCCTCCGGCGAAATCTCTCGTGATGAGACATCGCGCCAGAGGTTGACGACTTCTTTGGATTTGCCGGCACCCTTTTTCCCGCGTTTCTTTTTATCTTTTGCGCCATCACCACTCTGCTCTTGGGCGAGCAGCGGCTGGTCTAGCTTCACTGCCTTGCTGCCCTCTACCTTGTCCTTTACGGGCAGGAAGCTGACTGGATCGCACGGCACATACCACCACTTTCCCGGCCAATCCGGGTCGGTAAGTGCGCGTAGGCCGATGTTGGCGGCGGCGTTCAGGTCGGCCTGGAGCCCCTTGGAGGCAGGAGATGTTTCATCAGCGGAGACGAATATCTCTCCGCCTCTTCGGGGAATACGAAAAGATGTCTTTTTCTTTTCCTCTTCTGTCATAACCGAGGCTTTCTCACATAAGGCAATAAAATATTTGCTTTGTGCATCGTCCTTGCTTTCTGCCGATTTGACTTCTTTTTTCCAGAAAGGCAAATTGAGGAAATCTTTCACCGGCACATCCTCACATCGGATGCCCGGAGCTCCTGTGCGCGAATCCTGCCGCGATGTGTACGCAGCGGAAACCTCACGAAGGTGCAAGCCGTGGAGTTGGCAGGCTTCAGAAAGGTACTTCTTCACCTTGCTTGACGCCCAATCCATAAGTTGCCGGTTTTCCCGCCGGGTGCGGACTTCTTCCGGCCGGTAGTGGGTGAGGTCTTCGATGACGATGGCGTGGCATGGCTCGTCTACGCGAACCTCTGGGCGTTTGGGGTCCTTGCCTTTTGCAGGCCGCTTCATCCGTCCGATGCCGAGGGCAGCTTCAACGATGCGGCTAGCTAGCTGTTTGACGCGCTGCTCGCGCAGATGTTCCAGGGCGTCGAGGGCGCTCTGTCCAAACTTCTCCCCAGTTTCTGCCCTTGTGCCGTCGGGATGAAGGCGGGTGAAAAACCCGACCTGAACTTTGCGGCGGAACTCGGTCAGCGTGGCAAGCCGGGTAAGGGAAAGTCCGCCGACCTTGCGAATGGTCGGGTCACTGGCGTGCTTTCCGCGTGGGAGGACCCAATCCTTGAACCAGCGAAGCTGTTTTTTCCACCGCCCATCGTCCTCTTCCCATCGTTTCTTCCAAGCGTCGTGGAGAGCTTTCCGAAGGGTCACATCCTGGGCCAGCGCCTTCGCCACACCATGGAGTTTTTCTCGATTCTCCTTTTGCTTTGTCTTGCGCTCTACACCGGAGGCATTCTCACCGATTTCCTCCGGGGCTTTGTACCCACACAGCCTCGCGATATTTTCATCCCACAATCTCTTCGCCGCGTCGTCGCGCCATCCACGGGACGAGAACAGATCGTGCCAAATGACAAGCGCATCCTGTAAAAGATCGATACGTCCGTTCTCATCCAGTTTTTCTTTAATGCCACCGGGCTTGGTCTTCTCGTCGGTTATGAGGTAATAAGCTACTCGTGCCCGGTCGCCGTGGCGCTTGAGCCCAAGGCGCATGGTGCGGACGGCGGAGGACATCAGTTCGTCAACCGAAAGAGAAGGTCTGAAGGACAGCTCCTCTTCCTCGGTGTCCGCGTCTTCCGATGTTTCGGCCTTCTCGACCGGTTTCCACCCAAGATTCTTGAGGGCATCGAGACGCGCTTTTTGTTTTTCGGTGCTTCCCCATCCTGCGGCTACCAAGCGGTCAATGAGCGGCGTTTTTCTGCCGAGCGTGCACTCCATCTGATGAACCTGCCAGATCTCCTCGTTGGATGCCTCGCGTACTCCTTCCTCCTCTCCTTGAAGCTTGATCAAGAACTGGCGGTCCAGCCGCGCCCATGGGGCGGGATGTGGTGTGCCATCCGGCAAGGTGTCCGCGCCGATGCGGCGGTAGATGGTGATATGTTTTTTGCCGTTCACCTCGTGCTCGGTGTGGCAATAGAGAGAATTATCACTGGTGCCACCGCGAATGATTTTCTTCCCCTCTAAGTCCTCTTTGAATGCCTTATCGCTCAGTGCCTCCCACACCGCGCACGCTGCGGCGTAGCGGTGGCCAAGGTCCACGGAAAGCACTCGCAGGCCGGGGAGCCTGGAGAGGATGAGCCGGGCGTGGCTTTTCCGATCCTTGTTTGTATCAGCATGGGGCCAGTATTGTGGATCTTTATTGAGATTGTGTTCTTCGGCATACGCACACCAAGGCCCATTCGGCTGGAGCTTTGCAGAGAAAGTAACCAGCCATTGGATGGCGTCGCGCATCTTTTTGGCTTTTTCGTCCCAACCGTTCTTAGCGACGTAACGGGCAATAGCTTCCAACTGCTGCCTGGGAGCCTGCAACCGGCCATTCCAGTCTGCTTGCTCAAAGAGCCCCGCGATCTTCACCTCATCATTCTCGGTCACATTTGAAGCGGCTCGTCCCAATCTGTCCGCGCGGGTGACTTTGGGAGACCCGAGGTCCTGCCTGCCATGGTCAAGAGCCAGATCGCGCGCCAGCCTCTTGGACTGCCAGCACAACGGAACTGATACCATCTCGCTTCCGGTCCAAAGCGTCAGGCAAAGCGTCCGCGGAAAGGGCGTTTTAGTGTTTTTATGGACATCGAAGCAGATGTCCCAGCGTGACTTCCCGAAATCGCAGAAGATGGGATGCAAAAGCGCATCGGGATGGCGGTATGCCGGCACCTTGAAGTGCCTTTTCTTGAATTCCGCTTCAGCGGCAAGAGCGTAGTCAATCAACGGCTGAGGGTCGGGAGTTTTCGCGGCATCGCCGTCCTTGTGCCAAACGCACACGGCGTCGTCTTCAGCGAGGGCCTCGAATAGCTGGATGTCGCCGAACTTGTCGATCTCCGGATCGTCTTGCAACGCCCGAGCGGCGGCGATGCGGTCTTCGGCGGTCTTGCAGTCGGCCTTGCTCCATGCGGTGACCACTTCCTTCCATCCGTCCACTGCTCGCCGACGGATACGATAGGGTTCCTGCGCGCCTGACACGCCCGAGCGTTCCAGACAGAACTGATCCAGCCAGTCTTTCGCTGCCTTGGGTACTTGACCTATCTTCTTTGCGTCTTCCTCAAACTTCCTTCGCTCCGCCTCCGCGCGCTTGATCCACGTATGGGCCAGCGAAACACGGCGGGCCGCATGGTCAAGGATGACCGCGAACTCGGAATGCCTAGCCGGTCCCCCTTCCTGCAAGTAGGTGAACCCACAAACTGACTCTACATCCTTCAGGATTGAGTCGGCGTACCGTCGTTGCCCCTTCGATCCGGTATTCTGATAGCACTTCCGGGCATCCTCGGTCGCTGTATCTTTCAGCCTCGCAAGGTCCTGTTGAGTGACGGTGGCTTTGGCGGCGATCTGGGTGAGAAGGTTGCGCGTCGCGCTCTTGTAACCGGGGCCGCTGATCAGGCCAAGCACGCCCTTTAGGTCGTTGGATGCAGGATTGAATTCACTGAGGAAGGCGGCGAGATTATTGATAGCGTCATTTCCGGTCGTGTCCGCTTGAGCATTATCAGCCCACTCCGCGATCTTTTTATAGACATCGGCCATGCGGCAGAAGTCCGCTCCTTTACCGGTGCCGAACCGGCTGCTGAGCCATTGCCCTGCCTTCTGGACGAGGTCCTTCGTTTTGTCTTCTTGCTCTGTCTCGGAAGATTCGTCTTCGGAGCCTTTCGCTGGGGCCAGATAGGCGTCACGACTTCCGAAGAAGCGTTCCAGCATGTCCCACGCCTCCTCGCGTGTGAGTGAGGAACCTATTGACTTGACCGCCTCATCAAACGCCTTGCTCCGGTTGACCCATACGGCGTCTTCGCGGATGGCGGCGGTCAGAGACGGGGCGCAATCGCCGATCCAAGTTCCGGGTTGGTCCTCAGGCTTCTTTGTGACATCACCAATCGCTTCTTCTGCCACATCACGGCTTCTGAGGATTTCCTCAAGCGCTGCGATGACTTTGGCGTTGCGCGCTTCGGCGGTCTCTTCGCCGGATGCAATGATGAAATCCGCCGGAGCCCCAAGCTTCGACTCCACCGAAAGCCACGACAGGGCTAACAGAATTCGCCGCGCCTTGCGCTCCTCGGCACTCGGATCGCGGTCGGGCTTTCCCTTTTTCCCCTTGACCTTGGTATCCGCCAGAGCGTGGTCCAACCCCCCGCGCAGAGTGAGAAGCCAGTCCCCGAAAACCTTGGCGCCCTTGTTGACCGCCTCGTGGGTCTGCCAGAGCGCTTCGCGCCATGAAGTCTCATTTGGGTCGGCTCCCCGGAGCCGAAGGGTATAGGCGCGCTGGGTGGTGGGTTGCTGTGGCATAGTGATCCTCCCTGAGAATAGAATGGTGTATGGGTGGAAGCTATTTTACTCTCTTCATGTCACTAAGATCAATGTGGTGACCGCGAATCTTCGAGGGGGCGCCATATCCCCCGCAAAGTCCGAGTTCTTCCGCCCGATGGCGAATTCCCAATTCCACAATCTATCGAATCCGGATTTGTAGCTATTCCGCCTCTCTGACCTTCTTAGGCAGATCCCGCACTCATTCGCCTCATGCTCCGACGTTGACCTTGCGAGTCTTGCTTCAGCGCATGCCCGGCAAAAAGAGCGATTCAGCTTTGCAGTCTTTACCCTCGGGTGAATAACCATTAAAACCTCATCCGGACTTTGTACCGGAATTCCCCCGCACCCCACGAACGGTCCGGCTTCTCCGATCCCGCCCACCCGCCCAAAGGGTTTTCTCGGGGGACACCCCCAATGCCCCCGAGAGAGGTATCTTTTGCGCTCTCTTCTTCAATCGCTCTTTTCGGGTGCACCGCACCCGGTTGCCCTGTTCCGGCGAAAACTGATATATTGGGAAGAGCGCCCATGATATCCCTCGGAGAGTCCCCTCCCGGGATGCGCGGTGCGCTCTCCCTCAAGCGGCCCGTATCGGAGGATGAGGCCTTGATTTACGTATTGTATGGGGAGGATGATTTCACCATCGGTGAGCGTCTGGCCCGGATCAAACGTGAGTGCAACCTGGGTGATATGGAGGGCCCGAACCTTCTCCGGATCGAAGGGAATCGAGCGACGCTCCCGGAGATCCTCGCCGCCTGCAATACGGTTCCTTTTCTAGCCCCCCGCCGGATGGTGATCGTTGAAGGGCTTCTTGCGCGTCTTGCCGGGGAGGGAGAGAGATCGGGCAAACGTAAGAAGAAGACAACCCCGGGGGGTGGGGAAGGATCGGATGCCGGCGGGGCCTTTGTCGAAGCGCTGCGCACCATCCCCATGAGCACCGTGCTGGTCATGGTCGAAGGCAAGATGGAGAAGACCAATCCCCTGCTCAAGGCGCTCTCCCCGATTGCGGAGGTGATCGAGCATTCGCTGCCGGATATCAGGGGCCCGGAGCTTCCGGAGTGGGTTCGTTCCCGCGCGAGAGGCTACGGAAGCGAGATCAGTCCACAGGCGGTGAAGCTGCTCATTGAGTTCATCGGCAATGATCTTCGGGTGCTCTCTCAGGAGATCGAGAAACTCTCCCTCTATGCCGCCGGGCGCCGCGTCGAAGAATCGGATGTGCGCCTCCTCGTGAGCTGTGTGCGGGAGGCCAATATCTTTGTGATGGTAGATGCGATCGTGGAACGCCGGGCCGCCGTGGCCTCGCGCCTCATGCATCAACTCCTCAGCGATGGTGCGCCCCCTTCCTATCTACTGCATATGATCGTCCGGCAGTTCCGTTTCCTCGTTCAGATCCGGGAGTTGCTGACGAAAGGTGTTCCCCCCGCCTCGATCGGGGGGGCCGTCGGACTCACCTCACAGTTTGCCCTGCGAAAAGCGGTCGAGCAAGCTCAGGCGTATTCCATGCCGCGGCTTGTGGAAAGCTATCGAAAGCTTCTGGACGCCGATATCGCGATCAAGACGGGGGCCCTCGATGCCGAAGTGGCCCTCGATCTTACGGTCACGGATCTCTGCCGGTAAGGGCCATTCTCCGGGTCGTCGGGGGATTCGAAGGAGCGAAGGCGTTCGAGTAACGCCATAGGTTGCTCTGGATCAGATATCCAGGTTTTTGACCTGCGTGGCGTGGGCTTGGATGAAGGCCTTCCGCGGTGCGACATCCTCCCCCATGAGCGTCTCCACGATCTCCTCCGCCTTCATCGCATCTTCGATGGTTACCTGAAGCATGGTGCGGGTCTCGGGATTCATGGTTGTTTCCCATAGTTGCTGGGGCGTCATTTCACCCAACCCCTTGTACCGCTGAATTTCGATCCCTTTGGTGCCCAGTTGACTCAGCAGTTGTTGCTTTTCCTCATCGGAGTAGACCCAACGGATTTCCTTGCCCTTCTTGATCCGGTAGAGCGGCGGTTGCGCAATATAGAGATGCCCGTTGGTGATGATTTCCACCATGTATCGGAAGAAGAAGGTCAGGAGGAGCGTGCGGATGTGCGAGCCATCCACATCCGCATCGGTCATGATGATGACCCGGTGGTACCGCAATTTGGAGAGATTGAATTGAGATCCGTTGCCGGTCCCCGTTCCCGCTCCCAACCCCACGATCAGCGCTCGGATCTCATCGTGAGAGAGCATCTTTTCCGGCCGCGCCTTCTCGACGTTCAGGATTTTCCCCTTGAGCGGGAGAACCGCTTGGAAGTTCCGATCGCGCCCCTGTTTGGCGGATCCGCCTGCCGAATCACCCTCGACGATGTAGAGTTCCCGCTTGGCCGGATCCTTCTCCGAGCAATCGGCGAGCTTCCCCGGCAATGTGCCCCCTTCCAAAATGCTTTTCTTGGTGACGAGCTCTCGTGCTTTGCGTGCCGCTTCCCGGGCGCGGGCCGTGGTTTGGCATTTCTCCACGATGTTCTTGGCGTCCTGAGGGTGCTCTTCGAGATAGAGCATCAGCCCTTCGTAAACCGCCGTCTCCACCTGATTCTTGACGTCCGGGTTCCCGAGGCGAGTCTTCGTCTGCCCTTCGAACTGGGGATCGTGGAGTTTGACGCTGATGATGGCTACCAGCCCCTCTCGCACATCCTCGCCGGAGAAATTCGGCTCGTTCTCTTTCAGGAGCTTGTACTTCCGGGCATAGTCGTTGAGGGCGCGGGTCAGCGCGGTGCGGAAGCCCGTGAGGTGTGTGCCCCCGTCAATCGTGTTGATGCAATTGGCAAAGGCCAGCGTGTTCTCGGTGAACCCTTCGTTATACTGGCAGGCTGCTTCGATGGCGGTGCTGTTCACCATCTTGGAAATGTAGATCGGTTTGGGGTGAAGTACGACCCGCTTCCGATTGAGATGACGGGCAAAGCTGGCGATCCCGCCCTCGAAGTGAAATGTGGCCTCGCGATCCTCCCTCTCGTCCCGGAATTCGATCCATACCCCTTGATTCAGATAGGCCATCTCCCGGAAGCGCTGGGCAAGGACCTTGAAATCGTAATCCAGAGAGGCGAAGATCTGATCATCCGGCATGAAGGTGGTGGTTGTTCCGGTGCCCGTGGATTCCCCGATGGTCTCCACGGCGCTCTTGGGCACACCCCGCTCGTATCGCTGCCGGTAGAGCTTCCCGTCGCGGGAGACTTCCACGATCATCCACTTCGAAAGGGCGTTCACCACGGAGGCGCCGACCCCGTGCAATCCCCCGGAGACCTTGTAGGATTGACCGCCGAACTTGGCGCCCGCGTGCAGAATCGTCATCACCGTTTGAAGCGCCGAGATCTTCGTGGTGGGATGAATATCCACCGGAATGCCCCGCCCGTTATCGGCCACGGTGACGGAGCCATCCCGATGAATGGTCACGCGCACGCGGTCGCAATAGCCGGCCATGGCCTCATCGATGCTGTTATCCACGATCTCATAGACGAGGTGATGAAGCCCCCGCTGATCCGTGCTGCCGATGTACATTCCCGGCCGCAACCGCACGGCCTCCATCTCTTTGAGAACCTGAATATCGCTTGCAGTGTAGTCTTGTTTCATGGTTTTGTTCGAGGCACCTTCGAAGCACTCTGGATCGAGTGCGAATGCGCTCTCTTGAACGATGAATCCGAAGCCGTAGGGCGAGGGGAGGATTCATCGAGCAGAGGATTGCAACCGAACTCATCCCGGCGCGCTCTGGAAAGACCCGGGATCATCACTTTCATGGGATTGGTATCCCGGATAGCGAACGGACGGACCACAATCCCTCCCACAGGGCGGTTCCCTGCGGATGGTTCATCTTTTGTAGGTGTAGAAGCCCCTCCCGGCCTTGTTCCCATAGAGCCCCGCGCTCACCATCTTCACCAGAAGCGGGGAAGGATGGAATTGAGATCCTCCATAGGCCTCGTGAAGGGTTCGCAGAATGTGCAAGACGGTATCCATTCCCATGAAGTCCAATGTGCTGATGGGCCCCATGGGCATCCCCACCCCTACCTTGAAACACGTGTCGATATCCTCTTTCGATCCCCGCCCCTCGTCGAGGACTTTGGCGGACTCGTTGTAGTAAGCCATGAGCGCCAGTTGCAGTCCGTGTCCCGGGCCATCTTTCCACTCCAGAACTTCCTTGCCCAGCCGATGAGCCAGATCCACCACCGTGCCGAAGGTTTCATCCGAGGTCAGAAGCCCCCGGATAACGTTGACCAGCGGCATGACCGGCACGGGCTGAATGAAATGCATCCCGATCACTTTCTCAGGCCGCTTGGTGGCCGCGGCCATCTCGGTGATGGGGAGCGAGGACGAATTCGAGGCGAACACGGTGTGCGGCGGGCAGATGGTATCGAGGCGGGAGAAAATATCCTTCTTGAGCTTCATGTCCTCGAAGACGACCTCGATGACCACGTCCGCATCTTTGGCATCGGCCAGATCGGTGGATTTCTTGAGCCGGGAAAGGATCTCATCCTTCTGAGCGGCGGTGAGTACCCCCTTCGATACCTTCCGCTCGAGTCTCTCGGTGGTCCCCTTATCATTAAAAAAAAAAAACTCTTCCTTGATATCGTTCGATGTAGTGCTCAGGCCGGACTCGATACACCACTGCACGATGCCGCTTCCCATCAACCCCCCGCCCCCGATGACAAATACCTTGCTCACCTGCATCCGTTGCCTCTCCGATCCGCCGTGCTCGGAAGGTTCCCCTCGCACAGCGTGCGAGGGGAACCCGTTGCGCAATCTTTACTTCCTTCCGGGATAGACCTGCTGGAACATGGTTCCGGCATTGATCTGATCGAAGATCGCTTTCTTCTGTTCCTTTGTGCCGTGGTCCAGCCGCCGGATGCCGGCGCCGTCGATCACTTCCCGCAAAAGCCGGATTTCTTCCTTCGTCGGGATGCACGTTTCGGGAACGCCGCCCTCGGGGATCACGGGGGTGAATCCGGTGTTATCCAGCACCTGTTCCACGGTGATCCCTTTATGAACGGAGGCCAGCCGCATCGTCTTGGTCTTGGGATCGATATCGAAGATGCACAAAGGCGTAAAGACCTTTGCCACGGCGCCGTACTTGATCTCGCCGGCCCGCCGCTCGGGTCCCCATCCCGCAGAAGAGCGGAAGTCCACCTTCTCCGGGAAATTCCGTTTCTGATGGTCAGGGAGGGTGAAGTAGATCCGCCCGCCGTTGGTGGAGTTATCGGGCAGGCCGCGGGAGCCCACGAAGTACCGATCGGGTTTCCGCGGGTCGCCGATGAGCGCGAGGTTGGCGTTGCCGTACTTATCCACTTGCACCGGCTGCATCATGATGCTCCACTTGCCGCCGAGCACCATGGCGAAGATATCCTCACTGGTAACGCGCGCCGAGATGAACTCCGCCGGCGGGTTGCCGACTTGGAAGGGGAAGCGCGGTCCATCGGTGAGGCATCCATCGCCGCCGAGACGCCAGTGATCGTGATGGCAGGGAATCTGCGGGGCATAGAGTTTCTGGGCCAGTGCCTCGGCCACAAAAGTCCAGTTCAAAACGCCCGAGAGGGCGATGTGATCATCGGGCCCGAACTCCCGAGCAAGGGCGCAACACATCTGCTCTTCGATGGTGTAATCCGTTGCCAGCTCTTGGGCGGCTGTTTTGCTTTTCGTTGCCTTTGCCATCGTCATCCTCCGTTTGAATTTTCTTTGATCCTACCACTTGGCCAGATATTCCTTGAGGGCCTTGGGATCCAACGCCGCATCCATGTACGCTTTGATCGTTCGATTTGCCGGGTCAAGATAGTCCGGGAAAAGGATCCCCGGGCGGGCGCCGTTCGGCGTCTCCACCACGCCCGTCACCCACGGTGTAAGGACCTTGATATTGGCCATATCCTTCTGAAGCTCGTGCCGCGGCACGATCCGCTCGCAACTCACGAAGACCTTATCCGCCGCCCGGATCATGATGTGATCCCAGAGCCGATCGCCCTTGATGGTGGCGTATCCTTCCGTGCTGGCTTCGTTGGCATGGATCAGCGCCACATTGGCGCGCAGGGCGGGCATGGCCACGAGTTTCTCGCCCGTATAGGGTGCTTTGAAGGTCTGAATTTCCGGGTTCATGGTCAGGATATCCGTTCCCAGGCCCGAACGGGTCGGGTAGAACGGCAATCTCTCGGCGGCGGCCTTGAGCCCGGCGATCAACATGTATTCGGAGAGTTCCATGTATTCGATGGTGCCGTTTTTCCGGGCGTTATCGTAGGCTACCGCTCGGCCCTCCCCGCCCTCGAATGCCACGAATCCGGTGATGGCCTTCTTCACCTTCCCCGCCGCCACTAGCATATCCAAATCCATTCCACAGAGTCCGATGATCGTCAGGTTCTTCAGATTCGATTTGGCGATCGCTCTCACGAGACTCATCGGCTTCCGGATAAGTCCCCATCCGCCGATGGCGATCGTGTCGCCATCCTTGATCTGACCGATGACTTGCTCTACGGTCATTTGTTTGTTCACCGCCATGAAACCTTTCCTCCTAAGTGTAATTGAAGAATCCCCTGCCGGCCCTTACCCCGATGTGACCGGCGTCGAGCATCTGAATGAGAAGGGGAGATGGGGCGTATTTCGGATCGCCATAGGCACGGTACAGGTTTTGCAACCATGCCACACAGTTATCGATGCCGATGAAATCGGCGGACTCGAGGATCGAATAGGCTTGCGGCGAGATCGTTCGGTTCAACTTCTTGAGGGCCTGTGGTTCGACTAGTTTGTTGAGGACGTTGTTCGCCGCCTCGTTCAAATGGACCATCCATATCCGGGTGCTCAGAAGCCCCGGGACGTCTTCGGCCGCGACCGTTTCCAGCCCGAGCCCTCCGGCCAGTTCCTTTGCCGTCTGCGCCGTCGCTTCCGATGTCCATGCGCTGCGGACAATCTCGACCACTTTGAGAACGGGGGAGAAGTAAATGAAGTGCATCCCGATGATGCGATCGGGGTGACGGGTCCCCGCGGCAAGGTGGGTGATGGGAATCGTCGAGGTGTTCGAAGCGATGATCGTTTTCTCCGTGCAGAGGGCATCCAATCGCCGGAGGATCTCTTGCTTCCCGGATTCGGTTTCGAAGGTTGACTCGATGACGATATCCGCTTTGCGGGCCTCGCTGATCACGGTGGTCGTCCGGACCCGGCCTGTGGCCGCTTGAGATGGCGGTGGATCGGTATTTTCTTTGGCACCTTTCGCGAGCGAGGCGGCGCGGATTGCCTCAGCGGCCTTTTGGCACAGCGACTCGCTATCGCAATAGAGGGTAACCGTCCATTCACCGGATGAGGCCAATTGAGTTATGGCACCGGCGGCTTCCAGGGTTTGTTCCGAACTGACGATGAAGAGTTCCCCCATTTCCAATGTGCCACAACTTGTTGCTGAGGTTCTGAATTGCCGTGCTCATTATAATATAGCCCGTTCTGGAGAGTCAACATAGGGGAAACGCCCCTAAGAACGGCCTTGGGACCAGAGATCCCAACGAATAGCCGCGCGGGCAATTTTTCGTCGCGGTGGACCCCCGTGCCTTGACGATGGGCTTAGAGCGCGAGAACCTTCATCGCGTTGAGCGAATAGAGGTTCAGCGGTTTCTTCTTCTCGGCGGCCTCTTTGAGAGGAGTGAAGACGATCTCTCCGGCGATTTCTCCCACGGCACACCCCGATTTTCCTTGCAGAAGGCCGTCCACGGCGGCGGCGCCGAGGCGGGAGGCCAGAACGCGATCCTTGGCTGTGGGCGGTCCGCCCCGTTGCAGATGCCCGAGCACGCATACCCGGCAATCGAGCTTGAGGCGGTACTGCACATATCGCGCGATCTCGATGGTGTGGCCGGTCTCGTTCCCTTCGGCCACGACCACGATACTGCTCCGTTTGCCCCTCCGGAAGCTCTCGCGGATGGTGTGACTGAGGGTCTCCGGATCGATGCTGTGCTCCGGGATGAGGATCTCTTCGGCACCGCCCGCTATGCCGACCTCGAGGGCGATGTAGCCGGATTTGCGCCCCATCACTTCCACGAAGAACACCCGTTGAAACGCATCCGCCGTATCCCGAATGCGGTCGATGGCCTCCAGAGCGGTGTTCACGGCCGTATCGAATCCGATCGTGAAGTCCGTACCGTACACATCATTGTCGATCGTTCCCGGGGCGCCGATCACTTGAATCGGGCTCTCCCGGCACAGGGCATCCGCCCCAAGGAAGCTCCCGTTCCCGCCGATGACCACGAGAGCATCGATGCCCTCCTCGAGCAGATTCTTGGCCGCTTGGGCTCTTCCCTCGGGAGTCATGAATTCCTCGCAGCGGGAACTCTCCAGTATGGTGCCCCCCCGCTGAATGATATTCGCCACCGAACGGGAGTTCATCTTGACAAATTCCTTCTCGAACATGCCCGAGTATCCCCGCTTGATGCCGATCACTTCGAGCCCTTTGGCCATGCCGGCCCGAGTCACTGCACGGATGCACGCATTCATTCCGGGTGCATCCCCGCCGCTCGTGAGCACTCCGATCTTTCGGATGGCCCGCTGGGGCTTTGCCGATTCTCTCTGGGATTCCTTCTTCTTTGTGGGTGCCATGGTTTCATCTCCTCCCCGATTGACTTTGACTTACGTTTGATTGCTTCACCGGCCCCCGGGCGCCTCCACATCCGATGGGCCGGCGATGGTCTCATCTTTATCCGGTGGGAACGATCCCCCGGGGGGTGCAGAAGGATGAGTCGGCAGTGCGACGGTGCCGGGCATCCGCCGCCGATAGATGATCCCCCCGCCCACGATTCCCGCCCCGATCAATCCGGTGATCACCATGGTGATAATCGTATCCCCCCGAACGGCCGAGACGAAACTCGAAGCGCAATTCCGGGCGATCTCCTCTCCCTTCTCCGAGATCACCCGTTCCAACCCGCTGAGGTCCGATTGATCGAACGCCTCGGAGATCTTTTGATCGGTCAGACGGGCATCGAGCACCGATACCACGATGCAAATGACGAGGGAGACGATGAAGAGGCTTCCCATCGCCCACAGGGTCCGTCCCCTCCATCCGTTTCCGGCGAGGAATCCGATCCCCAGAATGAGCGCCGCCGGCAGAAGCCAGAATGCCCATGTCCACGATCGGAGGGTATGGATGAGATGGCGCGAATCATCGAACGAATCGAGCGCCTCCGGATCCTTGCCGTCATCGGAGACGGCTTCCCTCAGATCCGCCTCGGTGAACGTGTATCCGCGCCCGATATACCCGCGGAGGTCATTGAGGGTATCCTCGTCCTCGGGACTGAGCTCATCGAGGAGATCGGCCTCGGTGAGACTCCACCCTTCCGAGACGTATTCTCTGGCTTTTTCCAAAAGGTCTTCGTTCCCCCGGCCCAGCGCGTCTTTCAAATTCTCCTCGGTGAAGGCCCATTCATCGGGGATCTCGGACTCGATCGTTTGCCGGATTGTTGCGGCGATGAGGGCATCTACATTCGTGCCGATGGCGCTACCCACCATTGTCTTGAACATCTCGTAGGAGATGCCGGCGGGACGGCAATCGGGCAGTGTGCCGAGGGGTTTGTGGGCCAGCTTGGCTAGGGCCAATGAGAATTGGGATTGACTGCAGGTGGGAAGGCTTTCGAACGTTTCCCTCAAGGCTTGGTCCGCTGTTTCGGCCAGCACATCGGCTGCGGCGGCCTTGCGGTCCTCGAGAGGAATGTTCACACCGAAAGTGGAAACCTCGCCTTTGGCGTAGGCGGCGATCTCCTGAATGACCTCGGCGAGTCGAGCCTCCACCCAGTTTTCGGGGAGCACCCGTTTGATCGCCGCGGAGATATCTGCGGCGGTGAAGGTGATTCCGAAGGGGATGGAGAAACCATCGGGAAGGTTCTCCTCGACGATCGGCTCGATCGTCTGATCGATGACGTAATCGTAGGTTTCCTTCGAGCTCAGGATTTCGAGCGCGGCGGCGGCTACGGCGTCCACGCGATCCCGGAATTCGAACGTTACCGTGAACGTATCCGAGGCATCGGTAAGGTACGGCACGAGGGAGTCGAGCGCGGTGTTGAGCTGAGCGGCCATCCATTCCTTCGGGAAGGCGGAGCGAAGGGAGGATTCCACCGATGTTTTGTTCAGAGTCAGCTTGTAGGGGAGCTTATCGAGGTTCTCGATCAACCGATCGGCGGCGTATGAGGTGAGATCGGCGTAGAGGCTATCGAAAGCTTCTCCCTGCAGAAGGTGTTCCCGGATGGCGGCAACGGCGGCGCTCACGCGTTCGTCCAGAGGGATGGTGTGGGTGAAGGTATCCTTGCCGCCCGTGAAATAGGGGACGATGACCTTCGTGATGGATTTGAATTCACGTTCGAGCCAATCCGGGGGGAAGGCCTCTCGTGCGGCGGCGATGATCTCGTCGCGGATGGCGTCCGTATTCACGGGGTTGTCATCGGAGGCGGTCTCCTCGGCCTCGTCGAGCGCCGCCGGCAAAAGCTCATCGTAAACGAAATTGTACACATCTGCCTTCTTCATCTGCCGATCGTAGAAGCCGGCGCTTCCGAAGGAATCACCGGCCTGCGTCATGAGAAGAACCCCGGCGAAGGAAATGAAGAGCAAAAGGACGAGAAATGCCGCAATGATCCGTCTGATCCACATGTCTAAAACTCTCTTTACCCCCAAAACGGCGATTCCGCTTTGTGTCCTTCACTCTCAGGGTGGATGACCTCGATCACGTTACTGCGGACCTTGCCCCGGAATTTCCCCAACCCCATGAACGATCCGGCTTCTCCGATCCCCCCGCCCGAAGGGTTTTCTGGGGGGACATCCCCAATCCCCCGAGAGACGCGTTTTGTGCACTCTCTTCTTCAATCGCTCTTTTTGGCTTTACTCTAACGATTGTAACGATTCGGAAGCGGGCGTTGCCAGTGGAGAGACCCCCACCCCCCTGTGGGGGTATTTCCCCAGAAATGCTTAGACCGCATTTCCGATACTCTGGGCCGTGGGGATGTGCGCGCGGATCTCGTCGAAGAAAGGGGTCCTCCGCTCCTCGACGCATGTGGCGGCATAGAGATACATCGCTGCGGACCATGTCTGCCAATCTTCCCCGCAGGGGGTTCCATCCTGAGCCCGGAACCACTCGTTGAAGCCGTAGGGGACGTTCGCCATGCGAGCCGGCCGCACCAAATCGGTGAGGGCGGCGAGCTTTTTCTCCGCGAGGCGGAATTTTCCGGCGGCCACGGCTGCGGCAACGTAGAATCCACAGGCGCACGGCCATACCCCGCCGTTGTGATATTCACCGGGGCGGTTGAATTGGGCATATCGGGGGCGCCAATCCGGATCCTGAGGGCGGATGTACGGGAGCAAGACGGGCGGGAGATCGAGCCCGAGGAGTCCCTTTTCCCGAAGGGCCCGGCACTCCCGTTCGATCCACGAGAGCATTCTGCGGCCTCTCGAAGGAGAAGCGATCCCCGAGAGGATGGCCAAGCTGTTTCCCATGAGATCGAACCGCTCATCCGCAAGCACTTTGTAAGACCACATGGCGTAGTAGGGCTTGCGCCGAAGCGCCAAGCCCTCGTGGACATGGCGGTGCTTGACCCCGCCGGTGATGGTGAATTTCTCCATCTCGCGTTCGAGGAGAGCGGCCTTGCGGTGCTCTCCATAGAGCCGGAGGTAGCTATATACGAGCGTGTTCACGTACAATCCATACCCCAGCACCCATTGCTCGTCCCGCCAATCGCTGGTGGGCAATTGACCCACGATCACGTTATCCGTGGGGCTCTGATAATCCATCCACGTCATTGCCCTCTGGACGGCTTCTTCCAAAAAGTCGGCTTCACCGGTGGCTTTCCGAAAGAAGCCTACGCCGAGGATGAAGAGCGGTGTAGTGTCGCTGGATCCGCGATCATCCGGCTCATGCACGAGTCCGGGGATGAGTCCCCGGGGGCTCTGGTTCTTGGCCAAGGTCTCGAGCACCCGGCGGAGGCTTCGGATCAGCTTCGGATTTCCCGAGACGAGGACCCCGAGGGAAGCGATCATCCAATCGCGGGTGTAAGGCTCCGGGTATCCCCATCCCGCGGTGCGGGGCAGTTTTTGGAAAGGGCCGTGAATGTTATGGAGTAGAACCTCCATCGCGGCCTTCTTGGCTTCTTTCACTTGAGCGTGCAGTTTTGCGTTCATTTCTCCTCGCGGCGGTCATTCCCGGTTGGCGGGACGATGCCTTCATCACGAAATGCCGAGGCGTCTCGTGATGATCTCGACGAATTTCTTGGCCACCACGCGGTAATCGTAGTTTGCCGTTACCCGGCGGCGGCCCGCCTCTCCCATCTTGCGGCGGAGCTTCTCGCTCTCCATGAGGTCCATGAGGTAGTTGGCGATATCGTGCACGCTGGCCCGGTAATCCACCGTGCGCGGGGTTGGAAAAACCACCCGGTGTTCCCCCGATTCCCCGCCCACCGTGGCCTCCCGGAGGACGACTTCCATCGCCACTCCGGCGAGGAACGCCGTCTCGCCATGGACGAGCGTTTCTTTCAAAGCCATCGCGTTGATGCTCAGCACCGGTTTGCCGCATGCGCCGGCCTCGATGTGCGGCATGCCGAAGCCCTCGAGGCGTGAGGGAGCGGCATAAATATCACAGGCGGCCATGAGGTACGGCATGAAGTTTCGAGAGACGATGCTCGTGGCGTGATGGACCTTCCGCTCGATGCCGAGCGAAGTGGCAAGGCGGATATCCTGCATGTTCTGCTCTGCCGTGCGCGGTTGCGGCCATACCTTGCAGATGTATTTCCACGGCGGGGCCTTATGATCGATGATGGCCAGCGCTTGCATCACCTCCTGAGCCCCTTTGGAAGCCGCATCCCCGCCGACGGTGAGGATCATGAGCTCATCGGGAGAGACGCCGAGCCCCTCTCGCACATACGCTACTTTCGGATCCCTGCGATCGCGGGGGATGAAAGCATCCGTATCGCAACCTACCGGCAGGACTTCGATGTTGTCCCCATCGAGCCCGTCGCGGATGTACACTTCTTTCACCCACTGGGATGTCGTTAACACGAGGGGCAGGGCGTTGAGGACTTCGAGGTGTTGGGTTACATAGCCATCGGCGACCAGCCATGGAACGGGTTGCACTCCGTAGTGCTGGGGGTGAAGCACGAGGTCGGGGGTATCCCCCCAGTATCCGACGCCCACGACCACATCCGGCTTGAACCACCGATAGTACCATTCTTTCTCTTGGGCGCTCTGGAAGTGGACGGCGTACGTATCCACCCCGAGCTCCTTGAGTCCCCGGTACAGGAGATCCCCTTGGGTGGCCAGTCCCCCGGGCGGTGGGGGGTACTCGTAGAGAACCAGCACTTTCATAGCGTTCTCCCTCCCGTTTTAAGCCATCGTTGAAATCGTGCTGCGGAACGGAAGCGCCAGAATGCCTCCTCTCGTTGCACGATGTTGGCTTCGTACCCCCGGGGATCGAATCCGTAGATTTCGGTGATGATGCGGTATTTCCGCTTCCAGATTTCCTCCGGTAAGTCGATTCGTCGGTGCGCCGTCTCGATCGGCCGGGGAGGGTCCTCGATGCCTCCTATGCCGGAATCCCGATAGGCGAACATCCAGAGCTCAGGGGCCCGGAGGATCCGGCGGCTCCAGAGGGAACCCACGACGCGGCTCGTTTCCTCGTGCCGCCGGTGCCGGGTGTATTCGCCCCGCGGCCCGTGAGTCACAAGAAGGCTGAAATCCGTTTGTGGGAGAAGGGAGAGCACCGTCTCCTCCATGAGCGCATCCGCAAGTGGGGGCTGAGAGGGTTCATCGTTGAGATCCCCCATCGCGCCCTGCGCCTTGAATTCCTGAAGAGCCCGGAAGAATCGCGGCGCTCGATCGGGATCGCTCCTGCGGCAGAGGGTAACGATCGTCCACTGCCATTCCGGATGCATCAGAATCGTGCCGCCGGCCCAAAGGGTCTCATCATCCGGATGGGCCACGATCACCGCTGCGCAGAAATTCTCCCGAGACCTCATCGGCATGGTTTATGTTGTGACCATCCTGCGGCTGCTCGGCGCAAGTCCGCCGCATGATAAAAATCCGAACCATGGAAGCCATTCCGAGGAATGGCTGTCGCGTCTTTCTGAATATGTCTGAATGTGGGTCATCCGGTTTTCTTCCGGGATGGAGTGCTCGGGCTCTGTATCTCGTAAAAGGCCAGACGTGCCAAAAGATACGAGATGGTGGATTCCGCACCCTGGTTCAAATTGATGGTCTTTTCCCCCACGCCATCGTAGCAACCGCCCGTGGTCTGATCGTAGATCACTTGGTTGAGGATGTTGTCTCCCAAGAACCAGTTGAAAGCCCGGTGCATGAGATCCAAGTACTTTTCATCGTGTATCACGTGATAGGCGGTCCGCAGCGCATAGATGAAGGCACATACCTCTTCCGGTTGCTGGTCGAAGCGGTTGTGCGGTCCATCCTTCGGGTACCATCCTTCCTGCCCCACCGGCATACAGATGCCCTCCCGGAAGCTTTCCCGAAGAAGGAAATCCAGGGTTGTTTTGCCGATCTTGAGGTATTCCTCGATGCCGGTGTGGCGATAGCCCAGAAGCAATGCCTCCGGCAACACGGCATTGGAATAGGTCAGGTATCCCTCGAACCATGGCCATTCGGAGGAACTGTTCTGCCGATGAAGCAAGACGAGTTTATCACATTGCTCTTTGAGCAGCCGTTCTATCTCGCTGCGATAGGCTCGAACCCTTCCTCTGAGGAGCACCGAGAGCGCCTTGGCGTAGATGGCGATGGCCCGCGGTGAATCGAACGTGCACCCCCGGATGATGCGCTCCTTGAGGAGCCGGGAGGCTTGCCGGCGGATGCTCATGGGCATCGCGGTCGAGATCGTTGCGGTGGCCAGCGCATGAAGGGCCCGGGCGTTGGCGTTCTCGAGACTCGATTGACGGTTCTGTTTGTGGTTGAGGGTGCGGTTCCCGGTGACGTAATTATCGAAGCATCCGTCCGGCCTCGATACGAATGCAATGAAATCGAGATAGATATGGGCGAGTTGCCATAGCTTGCGCTTTTGAGCCGGCGAGAAGGACTTCGAGGCCCTGCCCACGTGTTCAAGGTATTTCGAGATCACCACCAAGGCGCGGGCGTTATCATCGAGGGTGTAGCCCGAGGTGAAATCGGGCTCGGTGAGTTTGGCGAACTGGACGATCCCGAAATCGTCGGTCAAGCGGAGCAAATGGTCGAGCTTGATCTTGGGGAAGCTTTTCCGCTCGATGATCGCCGCCGTCCCGGGCGCGTGCTCAGCGAAGAACTTCGAATATTGAATCGCCACGTTCGGCCAAGTTCGGTTGCGGGTTCGGAAATAGGCATTCCGCCCCAAGCTCTGTTGCCATTCCTCGTCCTCGAGGAGCCGGCAAATGGCCTCCGTGTAGGCCCCGGGGTTCCGGAAATCCACTAGAAGGCCCACCTCATCGGTGATATCCTCCCGGGCCTGAGCGAAGGCGGTGGAGATCACCGGCCGTCCCATCCCCAGGGCATAGGAGAGGGTTCCGGAAGTGGCCTGATTGGGATCAAGGGAAGGGGAGATATAGATATCCGTTGCCTGAAGATTCCGCAGGACCTGATCCAGCGAAAAGTACTTGTTGTAGAACTTCACATGGTCTTGAAGGCTCAGCTCATGGACTTTCTGAATGAGCATGTTCCGATACGATTCCCCTTCTTCCTTCAGCACCGTCGGATGGGTGGCCCCGAAGATGAGATAGATGACTTTGGGGAAGCGCTTGACCACCTCGGGCAAGGCTTCGATGACGTATTCCAATCCCTTTCCGCGCCCCAGAAGTCCGAATGTGGAGAGAACCGTTCGGTCGGCAAAGCCGAGGGCCTTCTTGGCTTGCTTGCTGGTGGTGTATGGCGCCGAATGGATGCCGTGTGGGATGACTCTGATCTTCTCCGGAGCGATCCCGTACTCCTGTTGGAGGATCGCTCTCGATCGTTGGGTCATGACCGTGATCCCGCCGGTGTGTTCGGCGAGGGCCTGCACCACCGTTCGGAGCTTTTCTGAAGGGTCCGGGAGGACCGTGTGAAAGGTGATCACCTTGGGCTTCTTCAGCGCTTGCAAGAAGGGGATCAGTCTGAAACCCCATTCTCCCCCGAATATACCGAACTCATGCTGGATGTTGACGAGCTGGATTTCATCCCTTTGGTTGAGGATTTCAGCCGCTCGAAGGTAATCGTCATCGCGTTCCTGATTGATCTGAAGGATCACTTTCTTGGGATAGTGATACCCGATCACGTCGTCGCGGTTCATGGCCACGATCTTGGATTTGATGGTGGGGGCCAGAAGGCCATCCATGGCGCGGGTGAGGTCTTCGGTGAAAGTGGCGATGCCGCATTTGCGGGGGGGGAAAGTGGAGACGTAGGCGATCCAGAGTTCTCGAGCGGGTTTTTTGCGGGGGGGCAAGCGCTTCTTGGCTTCGGTCTTGCTCATCGGCCCAATGAACCTTCAACCTTCCTCGCGTTGCTCAAAGACCGGCGGCGGAAAAGAAAATGTGCCCACTACGGGAATTATCAGATTGTATCGCTCCATTTGTCAATAGCCTTGAGCCGTTTCACTCATCTTGCAAGATTTCTTCGGGGATGAGCGGCATGGCTCCCGCTTGGGAGCAGACGAAGGCGGCCAAGCGGTTGGCTTTTTCATTGATCGCATCGAAATCCCGGCCTTCGAGAAGGCCGAGGGCCAGTGCCGCGGCGAACGCATCCCCCGCCCCCACCGTATCCACCACATCTACGGCGTATCCGTGGTGGGCGAAGAACCGGTCTTCCGCATAGAGAAGGCTTCCTTTGGCCCCTTTCGTGAGGGCCACGATTTTCAGGCGGTAACGCCGGCCGAGTTCCTCCACAAGCGATAGCGGATCCCCCTCGAGCGAGAGCAAACCGGCCAGAACCGGGAGCTCGTCGTCGCTCAGCTTGAGCACGGTGGCCATGTGAAGGGAATCTTCGATGATCTTTCGATCGTAAAATGTTTGGCGCAGATTGAGGTCGAGGAGCCGGATCGTTTGGGGGCGGGTGGCCTTCAGAAAGGATCGGATCGTGGATCGCGAGACTTCGGAGCGCTGGGCCAAGGTGCCGAAGCAGACGGCGTCCGTCCGGGAGGCAAGGGCCAAAATTTCCGGGGTGCCGGGGATATAATCCCATGCCACGTTCTCATGGATCACATAGGATGGCTTCCCGGCGGCGTCCAGGGAGACCGAAACCGTGCCGGTCGGGCGGGCTTCGTCCCGCCCGATGTACGCGGTGGTGAGCCCGAGAGAAGTCAGACGATAAATCGCCTCGTCTCCTTCAAGGTCTCTCCCGATGCAGGAGACGATGATCGCCTCGGCGCCGAGCGCTTGCGCATGATAGCAGAAGTTGGCTGGCGCCCCGCCGAGCGCCTTGCCCGTAGGAAGCAAATCCCACAGGAGCTCGCCGATACCCACGACGATCGGCTTTGACCTCCGGCTCAATGCATCTCGGTCTGGCACGTTCCGATCCCGCTGCGCAGATAATTGAATTGAACGTTGGGGTGATCCGCGAGGAGCGACATGGGCACCGATGTATCCACGATGTGCTTGGAGATCATGTATGCGGTGAGCCGGATGCCGAAGGGGTTATCGTGATGGCCGGGGTGCCAGATGGAGACCTTCTCTGCTTTCCAAGTTTCCACCGGTCCCACCGTTACCGCCTGTGCCGGGACGGCGTGGATCGTTCCCGCCGCCGAGGTGCGCGCGTTCTGGATGAGGGTGAGGGGGTGTAGATCTACCACCCGTGTGGAGAGCCGGCGATATTCTTCCGGTGAGGGGGGATGGTCTTTGTAACGGCCCTCGCGTTTGGGCGGATCGTTGAAGGCCCAGTGCTTGACCTCCCCCTGCCCGCCCTGCATGATCACACACCGGGCTTTCCCCCAGCTTTCGATGTATTCCCGGGGATCGGCTTTCGGAAAATGGATGTTCTCCGGGGGCATTCGCAGTTCCGGACGGATGCGATTGAAGCAGAGCTCCATATCGGTGCGGGCGAATCCGAGGGGGAAATCCATTCCCACCTCCTTGCCTTTCACAACCCATTCGTCCATGCCCCAGAAATGGGCATACTTGAGATCGATCCCGAGCTCGTTCACGATTCGGGCGACGAGGGGAAGTTGCTCCGTCGGCCCGATGGGCCCGCAGATGCCGGCGGGCTGTTCGGGGGTTGCGGCACGCCAAGCGGTGATGTATTCCAGCGCCTCGGCAAGATAGAACTCCTCGACCGTATCGTAGAACTTGATCGTGAAACCCTCCCGCGAGAGGCCGAGGAGATCATCCGCGGTGAGGCGGGCGGCCGCCTCCAGAATCTCCCGGTCCAGCGTGGTGTAATCCCACCATTCCGGTGCAATCTTGCTCAGCGGTCTCATGGAACCCTCCTTGCGAGGATTGTCCTCTCACGAAGAGGATAGCATCTTTCGCTCTGGATCGGAAGTCCGATGAACGATCAGACCTCTCCGATCCCACCCACCCAAGGGGTCTTCTTGAAGGGCATTCCCACTCCCCTGAGAGAGGCGTCTTTTGGATGCGCTTCTTCGATCGCTGTTTTTGGCCCCGCGAGTTGTATTGAACGGTGCGGGGGAGTAGAATCTGTTGGAAAGCCCGCTTGAACAATTTCCTGCATTCCAGAGAGATGCAACGGACCGGCAGGCCGATTCTTCTTGACTATGCCACGTATCCGTGGGTTTTGCTTCGCCGCACCTCGGATGATGCCGCAGGCATTTTCTTGGCTATTCTGATTGGACTCGGGGCGGGGTTCGGGGCCTATCTCTTCTGGAAGTCCATCGAGTGGTTCAGTTGGCTATTCTTCAATCGGGGGGGCGGTGCTTGGACTTCATGGGGGATTATTATGTGATCCTCCTCCCCGCTGTGGGCGGGCTCTTGGTCGGGCCCATCGTGTACTTTCTTGCCCGGGAGACGAAGGGGGATGGTCCCCCCGACGTCATGGCGGCTTTGGCCACAGCGGGGGGCCGCATCCGCAAACGGGTGGCAGCGATCAAAGTTCTGGCCTCTTCGATCTGCATCGGCAGCGGAGGCTCGGCCGGCCGAGAGGGGCCCATCGTTCAGATCGGAGGGGCGTTGGGCTCGGCGGTGGGTCAGTGGTTCTGTGTGCCGAGGGATTGGCTGGGCACGCTGGTGCTCTGTGGGGTTGCGGGGGGTATTTCCGCTACGTTCAATGCCCCCCTTGGGGGGGCTTTCTTTGCCCTTGAGGTCGTTCAGCGCCGGATCATCGCGCGGAATGTGGGCTTTATCGTCCTCAGCTCGGTCATGGCGGATATCATCGCCCGGGCCTTCCTTTTCACGGAAGACAAGCCGACTTCCTTTGCCATGCCCGCCTACACTCTCAAGAACGATCAAGAGATCGTCCTTTTCATGCTTCTGGGATTGGTGTGTGCCTTCGCCGGACTGGGGTTCATGCGCTTCTTCTATCGGACCGAAGATGTGCTTTCGCACTGGTTCACGAAGGGGCATGTGCCGATGTACCTTGCCCCCGCCCTTGGCGGTGTGCTCGTGGGTGTGATCGGGTTCCTTTCCCTTCGGTACATCTCTTCGGGCGGGTTTTCCGCCGATATCTTCGGCGTGGGCTATGGGGCCCATTATGGTCCCGATGGTGCTCTTCTCGACTCCGGACCGGTGGACGGCATTCTTCTGGGGTAGGCCGGGGCTCTGGCGGCGTTGGGCCTTCTGGTGGCGAAGGTTCTGGGCACCTCCATTACTCTGGGGAGCGGGGGGAGCGGGGGTACGTTTGCACCGGCGCTCCTCATAGGGGCCGCTTTGGGCAGTGCGTGCGGGAGTTTGTTCGGCGAAGCCTTTCCGGGCGCGGTCGCGCCCGTCGGCGCTTATGCGATGGCGGGAATGGCGGGGTTTTTCGCGGTGGTCGTTCGCGGCCCGATCACGGCCATTCTCATTCTTTTCGAGATGACGGGCGATTACAAGATCATCCTCCCGGTCATGACCACGGTGGTCATCGGGACCATCGTCGCGCGATCGCTATCCAGCGAAAGCCTTTACATTTTAGCTCTCAAACGAAGGGGCGTGGAGATCCGGCGCATGGAGGAGAAGGATGTGATGCGCACGGTCAGGGTGGGCGAGGTCATGGCACGGGATTTTCCCACGGTTCCGCCTACGATGGCCGTGGATGAACTACTCCATCGGATCGAGCAGAGCGGCGAACTGGGCTTCCCCGTCGTGGACGAATCCGGCCGGCTGATGGGCATTGTCACGCTGAGCGATATCCATACGGGAATGGAGAGGAAGATGGGAGGGCCTTCTTCTCCTTTGACCGTGGCGGATATCGCCACCACCCGATCCCTCATCGTGGCCTATCCGGATCAAACCTTGCATGAGGTGTTGTTGCAGATGGGGGCCAGAGATGTGGGATCCATCCCTGTGGTGGATCGAGACAATCCTTCGCGCCTTGTGGGGGTTCTCCGCCGGCACGATATCGTCCGGGCGTATGTGGAGAAGACCTCGGGCCGCAGGGACGCCGGTTGAAACGTGCAGTGCTCCGCCCCCTAGGCATAGTTCCGGTATCTGGGCTCGTACATTTGTGAGGCGATATAGGCCCGAAGATCACCGGGCCGGGGTACACTTGCCAATCCTCGTTCGTAAGCGATCCGGGCGATGGCGGTGGCGATGGCGAGAGAAACCTCCCTCACCTTTTTGAGCGGCGGATAGATCCGCCCCTGTGCTAGATCCTCTTCCATGACAAGGCCCGCCAGCGTTCTGGCCGCCGTTAGGAACATCTCGTCGGTGATCCGGCTGATCCCGCAGGTGATCACCCCCAAACCGATTCCCGGGAAGATATAGGCGTTGTTCCCCTGACCGGGTATGAACGTTTTCCCCCCGATCGTCACGGGCGCGAACGGGCTGCCGCTGGCGAAGATGACCCGCCCTTCGGTGAAGGTATAGGCTTCTTCAGCGGTGCACTCCGATTTGGAGGTGGGATTGGATAGGGAGAAGATGATGGGCCTCGGATTGAACTCGGCCATGGTCTCGAGGATGGCGCGGGTGAAGGCGCCGTGCTGCCCGGAAGCGCCGATCAGAACGGTCGGCCTCAGCGCCCGAATGGCGGTGGCTAGATCGGTGATGGGCTCGTGCTCGTGCGCGTAGGGAAGCTTGTAATCGGGGAGGTCGGCCCGGGCCCTGACCACGAGGCCCTTCGAATCGAAAAACCAGCATCGCTTTCGAGCCTCTTCCGGAGGGAGTCCCTCGGCGATCAGCGCCGAGACCAGCAGATCGGCGGTGCCGATGCCCGCCTCGCCGGCGCCGAAGAATAGGATCCTTTGGTCCGTGAGGTTGGCGCCCGTGATCCTGAGCGCCGAGTATATGCCGGCGAGCGAGACGGCGCCGGTGCCCTGAATATCGTCATCGAAACAACATACCTCATCCTTGTATCGGGCGAGGAGTCGGAACGCGTTCACCGTGCCGAAGTCCTCGAATTGGATCAGGACGCCCGGGTACAGCTCCTGGGCGGCCATGATCAGCTCTTCCACGATGTAGTCGTAAGCCGGGCCCCGAAGCCGCCGTTGCCGGAGCCCGATGTAAAGGGGATCGGCGAGGAGCGATTCATTGTTCGTTCCGACATCGAGGGTGATGGGGAGACATTGGGAGGGGGGCACGCCCGCGCAAGCGGTATAGAGCGAGAGCTTCCCCGCGGGAATGCCCATCCCCGCAGCGCCGAGGTCGCCCAATCCCAGTATTCGCTCTCCATCGGTCACCACGATGATGCGGATATCGCGGTTCGGCCAGTTGCGCAGGATATCAATCACGCGACCCCGGTCCCGGGCCGAGACAAATATTCCCCGCGGCCGCTGAAAGATGTGGCCGTACGTCTGGCATGCCAATCCCACCGTGGGCGTGTAGATGATCGGCATCATCTGTTCGATGTAGTCCATCACCACCCGGTAGAAGAGCGTTTCGTTGCGGTCCTGCAGGCTGATCATTTGAATGTACTTTTCGATATCCGTGGGCTTGTTGCGGAAGTTCTCCATGACCCGCATGACCTGCTCTTCCTGCGTGTGCACGTGTGGCGGCAAGAGCCCCCGGAGGCCGAAGCGTTTGCGTTCCGCTTCGGTGAAAGCCGTCCCCTTGTTCAGAGAGGGTTCGTGAAGGAGATGGACCCCGGTGGGAAAATCCGGAGGCAGCATTTCATCTGTAGGTTTCCATGCCATGAACGATCACCTCGAACGATCACTGGGAATATCCACGCGGGCGATGGGTCGCCCATATCAGAGCTTGTCCGGAGGGACATAGCTTCCGAGCCTCTCTTGTGTAGCCCGAAGCCGTTCTTTCTGGGCGAGGAGGGTTTCGAACAGCCGGGTGGGCGTATGGGGGACGGAGCGGAATATCCCCTCGATCCGCTCGATCTTTGTCAGATGCTCCGGGATGCGGATGGTGAACTGTCGAAGATAGTCCTCTCGATCGTATTCCCTGCCGAGCACCGCCCGGAAAAGCCGTGCCAGATCCTCGTATCGGGGGATGCGGCCTGTAGGGGTATCGATGGCTCCGGCTTCCCCGTGAATCCGCAGCTCCATCCACTTGAACCATATTCGCTTATCGTCCTTGGAATTCAGGAAGGCGCCGCTCCGATCGCGGATGAAGTAGTTGACCCCGAAGATCCGGGGCGGCCGGGCGACCTTCTTGCCGAAATCGAGATTGTTCTGGATGTATTTTCCCAGGGGAACGGAGAGAAAATCCAGATTGGACATGGGATTGAATTCCAGCATGCCCGGCGTCCCGAGAACCGCCGCCGTCGTCTCGGATTCGAGTGCGGCCCCCTTGGTGATGATCCCGTGATCCCAGTCGAAGGCTTCCTCGACGGGGACACACGTATCTGAGTCCCTTCCTCCGTAAACGATTCCGTCCACCCTCACGCCATGGGGATCCTCGATGATCGGATCCAAATTGGGCAATAGACGGAGGTTGATCGTGAAGCGGGCGTTGGGGTGAGAACAGGGGATCTCTTTTCCCTTGGAGTCTTTTTTTCCCACAAACCACGTTCCGGAGTGATTGAAGCCTTTCGGCGGCGTTTCTCCATCGGCGCCTTGCCAGTGAACGCGGCCGTCCTCGGTGAAAAGCACGTTGGAAAAGATCACCTCCCCCGGCTGACGGAGGGCTTGCCAAAGAAGAGGCTCGTCCCTCGAATTGATGCCGTGGATGATGCCAAACATGCCTTTCTCGACGTTCACCGCCCGTACTTCTCCTCCGATGCTCCGCAGATATGCGATGTCATCCCCGACGATCCGCTCCCCCGGCATCATCGCGGTGGACGTTTTGCCGCACATGGAAGGATACGCGCCCGTGAAATAGGTGACCCTTCCATTCGGACCATTGATCCCCATAATGAACATGTGCTCCGCAAGCCACCCTTCCCGGGAGGCCCGCTGGATGGCCAGACGCAAAGCGAGTTTCTTGAGCCCGATCGTGTTGCCGCTGTACTGCGTGTTCGCGCTGTAAACCGTCTCCTCCGCAAGATCAATGTAAATCCGGCGGAGATGGAGGTTCTTGGAGACCTTCCGCTCGTCCAATTCTCCCTGCGAGTGAATGAACTTGAAGAAGGCGGCCGAACGCCCCTTCCGGACGGATTCCTCATAGCCGGATCGGTAAAGAAGGGTTTCGCTGTGTGCCACATAGGCCGAATCGGTGAGTTGCACGCACGGAATCGTGAACTCAGAACCGATCGGGCCGAGGGTGAAGAAGCATACGAATAGCTCCCTCCCCTTCATGATATCTTTCATGATCGTGTGCACATCCCTCAAACCCTCGTCCCGGTCCTTGGTGACGATGAACGATCCCGCCTCCGTCCCCTTCGGGACGAGGATGGCGGTGTTCTCTCGATCGCGGCTTTGATCATCGTAGGCGTCGAAGTGCACCGTGTGGCCCGGGATGGCGAGGGGCTTTTCCTCCCCGTTACGGATGGCCGCTTGGCGGATATAATCGATATCCTCAGGGGTATCCGTGCAGATGAAAACTTTGTCCGGATTGCACAGGACCACGTATCGGGCGATGAGGCGGTGAAGATCGGGATGGTCAATGCGCAGAAGGCGCTCGAGCCCTTCTTTGCCCAAGCGCTTCTCGAGAAACTCGGAGGTGTGCTTTTCCACGGGATGCGGTTCTCCTCTTTTATTCAGCGATGATAGCAGATTGCGGATGAAGATAACAGATGCGGCCGGGGATTGGGTTACTGTACCATTTGGGTGGGTTGATGAGGGAACAAAAAGATCCCAAGAATCTCGGCGTGGTTAGAAGGAGCAACGCACAAGATTCGAGGAGGTCTGTAATGGCAAGCTTGAATGAACTGATCGCGGAGATCGAGGGGGATATGGGCCTATGGATTGGCGCGGGCCGGTGCGGAAGTGAGGATATCCGCATTCAAAGGCGGATGTATCGGGATCGAGATGGAAAGAGGTGCTCAAGTCCCTCCTCGCGACGCCATTGCTCAAAGGAAGCCCGTATCTGACATGACCGTAGATAAGACCGGCCGGCCGAACCCCCGGCCCTGAATTTATGGAGGCCTTCCGGCCCCGGTCGGCCCCCGCCAATGCAAATCGCCCCTTCGCCGGGGCTCTGAATGCCCTCGCTCATTCAAATCGCTTTCTCACTTGATCATGGGATGCTCGGAGGTATCCACACACCAAATGTTGACGGTTATCGAGAGCCCCCGTTCGATTGACATTTTGAGTCGGCGTGTGTTATAAGTATGCAAAACCCCATGGGGAGGGTGATGGGGCATTATGGATCGCCCGGGATTTGCCGTATGAGCCCCCAGAAGTGTGCCCTCGCCTTTTTTATCCTTGGGTTGTTCGGGGCATTTTCCCTGTGGGGGGGCATATTCCCCGATCCTCTTCAGGCCGATACCCTCACCGTCACCACCACCGCCGATAGCGGCGCCGGTTCCCTCCGTCAGGCCATCATCGATGCCAATGCCAATCCGGGTCCCGATACCATCACCTTCGATATCGCCGGTGACGGGCCCCATACGATCACACTTCTCTCTGCGCTTCCATCGCTCACCGATGACGGCACGACCATTGATGGCTATACGCAGTCGGGGGCGGTGGAGGGCTCTCTCGGTCCGGCGGGCACCCGCGTCCTCATGATCGAGATCAGCGGGGATGGGATTGCGGGCTGTGGCTTCTATATTACTTCGGCCGGGAACACCATTCGCGGACTCGCCATTACGGGATTCGACGAGTGCATTGATATCGATGGCGAAGATGCATACGGCAACGTCATCGAGGGGAATTACCTCGGCACGGATCCGACGGGGATGGTGGGGGATGGGCCTCAGTACACCGCTGTGGTGCTCAAGAACGGGGCGCATGACAATCTCATCGGAGGGAGTGGTTTGGGTGGGGGAAACGCCGGCAATCTCATCAGCGCTTCGGGGCAGAGCGGGTCGGGGGCGGGCGTTTTCATCGGGAGCGGGGCTTATGACAACTATGTGCAGGGGAATTACATCGGCACGAATGCCGCCGGAACAGCGGTCATCTCCGGCCGCACTGATGGCGTCATTCTGGATGGGAGCACCACTTACGGGAATATCATCGGTGGGGAAGATGCCGATGAGGGGAACCTCATCGCCGGCTTCTCCGATAACGGGATCAAGATCCAAACGGGGGCCTATGGGAATATGGTGTGGGGGAACTGGGTGGGGATCAATGCTACCGGAACCGCCGCCCTCCCCAACGGGTCTGGTGTGATCGTTCAGACGGGGGCGCACGATAATGTCATCGGGGGGAGCACGTCGGGGCAACGGAACATCATTTCGGGGAACACGGGGTGGGGTGTGGTGATGGTGTGGTCTTCGGGTTCCTACACGCAGTCCAATGTGATCAAGGGGAACTACATCGGCACGAACCCCGCAGGGGATGCGGCCATCGGCAATGGAAGCTATGGCATTTACGTCAGTGGGTGCCCTTATACGGTCATCGGGGGGACGGCCAGCGGTGAAGGGAACATTGTGAGCGGTAACGGCGGCGATGGGATCGGGATCGGGGGTTCCCCGGGTGGGGTGACCCTCTACGGGAATTGGATCGGGCTCAATGCCGCGGGAACGGGGTCCCTTCCGAACGCTTCGGTGGGACTCACCATCGGCTCGGATGGGAATACGATCGGGGGATCTATCTCAGGAGCCCGGAATGTGATCTCGGGAAACGGCAGGGACGGGGTCAGCATGAGCGGGGAGGGGAACCTCTTCATGGGCAACTATGTGGGCGTGGACCCCACGGGGATGGCGGCCATCGGCAATGCGTTCGATGGTGTGGCGTTGCATTCTGCCGATGGCAATACCATCGGCGGCACGGGCCCGGGCGAGGGCAATGTGATCAGCGGCAATGGCGGAAGAGGCCTTCAGATCGATGGCTCTACGGGGAACTATATCCGGGGCAATATCATCGGATTGAACGCCGCGGGCAATGCGGCCGTTCCCAATGACGGCCAGGGGATTATCCTCATTGGGGGATCTCAGGCGAATGTGGTCGGCGGCACGGCGGCCGCCGCGGCGAACGTGATCTCGGGGAACAATTCCTCCGGAATTCTCCTTCAGGATGATAATACGGAGGGCAATGAGATTCTGGGCAATTACATCGGCACCGATTCCGGCGACGCGCTTTCCCTTCCCAACGTCGGGCACGGGATAACCATTTCGAGCGGCGCCCACAACAACCGCATCGGTTGTTCCGGCGGGGGGAATCGCATCCGGCATAACACCCAGAACGGGATTAGCGTCTCGGGAGCCGATGGCACCATCATCGAATACAATGTGATCAGCGATAGCCGCTACGGCGTGTATCTTTCGAGTGCCGATAGCGGCACGGTGAGCTACAATACGATCTCCGGGAACGCGAGTGAGACGATCGAATCGCACAGCTACACCTATACGGTGTTCGCCTATGATGCCGACGGCGCGGGGCCGGGAGAACCGAGCCCCTACCGCTCCGATGATCAGCTCGGCAATCCGTGCACGGCGGGTGCGGGGGGCGAGGCATTGTTCTACGGCCGGAACACATTCGATGAATGGGTGATCGTTTGTCCCTCGAGCTATGTCGATAATCCGGTGATCCTCGCCGATGCCGTAGCCGCCGGAGGGTTCGATTTGAGTCTCCTCTCGATCGGTGGTGTGGGGGAGGACAATCAATATCAGATTTTCTGGGTGAAGGATAATTGGGCGGACCGGGCCACTTTGGAGGCGGCGCTCGGGGGCATGGCCACGGTGGAGGCCTTCGTCCCCGATGCGATCCTCTATGATTCGGGGAGCGGCGCTTTCTATTGGAACCCGAACTGGGAAGCCGGCGTGGAGACCGCCGATGCGGGCGCGACGGTAAGTCTGTACACCGGCTTCGATGATTACCCGACGATCACCCTCGTCGGCACAAGCTATCTTGGGGGCATCTATCTTGTGGACTCCAGTTCGAATGTGATCGAAAGCAACACGATCTCCGGGAACGGGTGCGGCGTCTTCATCGCCTCCGGAACGGGAAACGCGATCACTGCGAACGCCATTTATTCCAACGCTTCCTTGGGCATCGATCTCGGAGGCGATGGTGTAACCGCCAACGATAGTGACGATTCCGATACGGGCGGGAACAATCTCCAGAATTTCCCGGTGCTTTCCTCGGTGCTCACGGGGGCCGGCCGCACCATGGTTTCGGGAGCTTTGGTCAGCACACCCGATCGGACGTTCACACTCGAGTTCTTCTCCAACACCGCCGCCGATTCCTCCGGATACGGTGAGGGGGAGACGTTCCTCGGCTCGATCACCGCTTTGACGGGCGGAACCGGCACGGTTGCGTTCACCGCTGTCTTTTCCGGCACATTGCCGGCAACGGCTTGGGTTACGGCAACGGCCACGGATATGACCACGGACGATACCTCGGAATTCAGTGCGGCGCGGGCGGTGACCGTGGATACCACCGCCCCCACCGTGACCGTGGACGTGCTCACGACGAATGATTCCACCCCGCCCCTCACCGGCACCGTGGACGACCCCTCGGCCACGATCGTGGTTGCCGTCAACAGCGCCACCTATGCCGCCGTGAACAACGGGGACGGGACATGGATATTGACCGATGGGACGGTGGCTTCGCTCGACGAGGGTACCTATGATATCGCCGTGACCGCCACCGATACGATCGGGAATGTGGGCACCGATGCCACAGCGGATGAGTTGACCGTGGATATCACCACCCCCCGCATCTCGGTGAACCGCTTGGTCACCTCTGACCCGAGGCCTCCGCTCTCGGGAACGGTGGATGACCCCTCGGCGGTGGTCACCGTAATCGTATGGGGGAAGGGATATGCGGCGCTCAACAGAGGGAACGGCACATGGCTTCTACCGGATGACACCATTTTCCCCGATCTTCCCGATGGCACCCACAATGTGATCGCCATGGCTACCGATGCCGCGGGGAACGTGGGCACGGATTCGACGGCGGGTGAGCTCGTCATTGATACGTATGTTCCCCCGGGACCCACTCCGAGTCCATCCCCGGAGGAACAACCCCCACCGTTTGAAACCCCGGGCGGAGAGTCGCTCATAGAAGAGCCGGAGCCCACTTCTTCCCCCACCCCCTCGATCGCGCCCACTCCCGCCCAAGGCGAAGGAGCGCCCGTCCTCACCGTGGCCAAATCGGTCTCCGCGGAAACCGTTGAAGCCGGCGAAGATCTTACCTATGTGATCCGCTATGCCAATGGGGGCGATGGGCCGGCCACTGACGTCGTTTTGATGGACCCCGTGCCGGCGGGCATGAGCTTTACCCGCGCTTCCGGTGGAGGAGTGCGAGGTGAGGATGGCGCCGTTCGATGGGCGGTCGGGGGATTGGGCGCCGGAGAAATCGGAACCGTTGAGCTTGTGCTCAGGGTGGATGCCGGGGCAAGCGACGGCACTCTGATCGCCAATGCGGGCTATACGATCGGGTGTGCGGAAGCCGGTCCGGTGACCGGGCCGCCGGTGGTGATCTCGGTCCTTGCACCGGTCATTCAGATCGAAAGGTCGGTCTGGCCGGAGGTGGTGACCGCCCCCGGAACCGTGACATATACCCTTCACTATGCCAACGTGGGCCACGCGCCGGCGCGGGGGATAACCCTTGTGGATTCTCTTCCGGAGGGGACTCTTTTCGTAGGTGCTACGAACGGGGGTATGGTGGAAGAGGGGGTGGTCCGTTGGGAGATCGGGACACTTTCCGCCGGGAGTTCGGGCTCGGTGCAATACACGATCGCGGTTCCGGCGGGGTGGCCGGTGGGGAAGCCCATCGCGTCCGGGCCGTGTTCGGTTCTCGTCGGGGGTGAGGTTCGGGCGGCCGATCGGTCCGCCGTGACGATATATGTGGCCGCTCCTTCCGAATCGGACGAGGGCGTTTCGGGGGATGGCATCGGCCCTCAAACGGGAGGGGAAACACCATCTCCGGGCGGTGGCTCCGGCGGTAGCCGGGTGTGGGTCTGGGCCATAGCCGGCATAGGGGCTCTGGGCATCGGGGGAGGGGTGATATGGGGCTTTCGGAGGTATCGGGCTTTGCGATGAAGTGATGGGTGCATCGGCACGCATGAGGGTTGTATGGAGAGACGCAATCGTGGGGGGCGTTCTTCGCGGCCGATCCTTGCAACTGTAGTGGCGCTCATCGGGATCGTGGGGATGGTTGTGCCGTTCCTTTATCCCGGGACTGCGGATGCTTTGCCGGCATGGTGGGATTCCTCATGGCCTTACCGCACCCTCATTCGAATCACCGAGAACTCCGGCACGGCTCTTGCGGGCTTTCAGGTGAAGGTCGAGCTTTCGGCGAGCACCTTCGATTATTCCAAGGTCAAGGGTGCCTCGGGTGCGGATCTGCGCTTTGTCACGAGCGCCGGAACGGTGTGCGACTACTGGATCCAAACGTGGAATGCATCGGGAACCTCGACCATATGGGTGGAAATCCCCTCTCTTTCCGCCGGCGGAACCCTCGATCTCTACATGTATTACGGGAAGGAAGGGGCGAGCGCCGCTTCGAGCTTCGATGCCACTTTCACCAAAGACTACGGGGAAACGGGGCTTGCGGCGCTGTGGCACATGGATGAGGGGACGGGAACGACCACCGCCGATAGCTCCGGGAACGGAAACACCGCCACGTTCAAAGGCAGCGGCGAGCCGGCATGGGCGGGGTCCGATGGGGGGCAGTGGGATGGCCGAAGTGATGTTGCGTTTGCCACCGGCAATAGCCTCACCTTTGATGGATCGAACGACCGCCTGACCGTCGCCGATTCTTCGAGCCTTGGCATTACCGAGGATATCACCATCGAGGCATGGGTCAAGCCCACGTGGGCATCGTACCCCGATTGGGGGCTCATCTACTCGGATTGGTACAATGGCACGAACATGTCAGTCCACTTTTCCCTCTATTACGGGAGGGTCTCCCTTTACCTTTCGAGTAGCGGTGCCAATTACGATAACCTCGATGGCACCACGCAACTTCCGCTGAATCAGTGGAGCCATGTGGCGGCGACCTTCGATTCGGGCACGTTCAACGTGTATTTGAACGGCGAGGCCGACAATACCCAGAAGGTCTCGGGCACGGTGACAAGCATCTTCGACTCGAGCTACACGAAGGCGATCGGCATCAAGAATCAAGGGGGTTCTTACGTGCTTCCCTTCAAAGGCACGATCGATGAGGTCCGGATCTACAATCGGGCCCTGAGCGCCGAGGAGATCCGGTGCCACTACGAACGGCGCAAGTATGCCTCCACCGAGCCTACGGTTGCCATGGGGGCGGAAGAGACATCAAGCTCATGGTCCGATACCTTTGCCGGGGAGGGCTCGGTGGGAAGCCTGACCAATGTGGCGGTCAACAGTGGGAGCTGTACCCTTTCCGGCGGGGCGCTTTCCGGTTCCATCGTCTCCCGCGAAATCGATCCGAATGATTTCTGCCAGTGGAGCACGTTCACCGCTTCCCACAATCTCCCGGAAGGCACGGGCATCAACTATCGGATCCTCGACGCTTCCGATAGCTCCACGCTCTGCACCATCAGCGCCACACAGGCGGCGGCGGGATACGATATCTCCTCGTGTGCCGGGCCTGTGGGTTCGGTGAAGGCCTATGCCGAGTTGACCGCCACGGTTTCCGGTCAGACCCCTCGTTTGGATTCTTGGAGCCTAACGTGGGCTCAGGAGTGCCCGCCGGTGATCGAGGCGATCTCCCTCTGGAGCACCGGGACGGGCGCCGCGGAGACTTCGACCATCACCCCTCAGGCCGAGTACAACCTCAAGGTCTCGGTGAGGGATAACAATACGCTCAACGATCTGAGCACGGTGAAGGTGACGCTCTACTTCGATTCGGATGGCACGTACAACCCGGCGGAAGTGCCCTCCTCGGGGGATACCCAGACGGCTGCGATTCTCCTCTGGACGAACGGCGGTTCTCCGGCGTGGAGCATTGATCCGAACGCGGGCACCTCGTGGGCACTCGTGAGCGGGAACTGCTCGGCGCCGACGCTTTCGGAGTTTGCCGGAACATTCGAGTTTCATTTCAAGGCCGGAAAGGTTGCCACTGCCACGGCCGGTGCTAGCAAGTGGCACATCTATGTCCTTGCGGATGACGGAATCTCCACGGGGGACGGATACGAGGAAAATCTGGAGATGAACTGGTATGGCGAGATAGCCGATCTCACTGCTTCCTTCAGCTTTGGAACGGTGCCTCTCGGGTGCAGCGGCTCCCCCTCCGGAGCGGTGAGTCTCACGTGTATCTCGAACGGGGACTATCATCTACAGGTCAAATCGGCCGCTGTGTGGGAAAGCGCCTCGGGTTCCGTCACGCTGTGCTCCTCGGGCACGGCGCCGGCGGAGGGCGAGTTTGCCCTCATGGCCGATGACGATGCCACTCGAGAAGGGGCGGCGCAGGTGCTGAGCGCCGAGTATGTGACCATCGCGGATACGGGCGTTCAGACGGGGGAATCCGGAACGGTCTGGGCGGAGAATCACTTCTGGCTGTGGTTGGGGAGTTCGGGAGTGCTGCCGGAGGCGCACAGCGGGACGGTATATTTCCGCATAACTTCGGCAACCTGATCTCGGGCTGATTGCCGTCACTCAGTGTTTGCCCCCTGCGAGGTTGAGTCCGATCACCCCGGTGATGATCAAGGCGATGCTGACCCCTTTGAGAACGGTCGCGGCCTCCCGGAAATACAGAATTCCGATGAGGGTGATGAGGAGCGTGCCGATCCCGGACCACACCGCGTAGGCCACGCTCACGTCGATCCGTTTGAGCGCGAAGGTGAGCGCGGCGAAAGAGGCGCCGTAGAACACGAAGAGGAGTACCGAAGGCACCGGCTTTGAGAATCCCTCGGATAGTTTCATGCATGTGGTGCCGGTCACTTCCAATAGGATGGCGAAGGTCAGAAGAAACCAGTGGGCCATGGGCCCTTTCCTCCTTCGTTGTGTTTGGTTTTTTTCCCGAAAAGAGCGATTCGGCGCTGATCCCGTCCCCCCGCCCGGGGGGGTTAGTTGGGGGACACCCCCGATCCCCCGGCAGAGAAGTATCTCTGCACTCTCTTTTTTAATCGTTGTCTTAGGTTCCGACCCCGAAGAGAGCGATTCGGCGCTGATCCCGTCCCCCCGCCCGGAGGGTTTAGTTGGGGGACACCCCCAATCCCCCCGGCAGAGAAGTATCTTGTGCACGCTCTTCTTCGATCGCCATTTTGGGTTTTTGCGGGCGGTTTCCTTTCCCCTCGACCGCTTGCCGGTCATCGTCTTCGGGCCAGAAGAACGGCGGCGGTATAGGTGAAAAAGAGCCCGTCTGCCCGCTCCT
>DAOTYO010000049.1:0-53471 GCA_034434815.1 Dehalococcoidia bacterium | reverse complement strand
ACGATGGGCATGGGACACGGCATATCGCCCTGCATGAAGCTCAGATCGGTGTGGCACACGCCCACCGCTTCGAGCCGGATGAGGATTTCGTTGGTCTTCGGATCATCGATTTCCACATCCTCGATCTTCAGCGGCTTTTTGGCTTCGTATAGGACTGCTGCCTTCACTGATTTTCCCCCTTTTCCTCCAATTTGTACCGAATTGGCATCGCCATTCGGTATCATTGGGCCTATCTTATCACTTAGCCAAGGGGGGACTCAAGATAGGTTTTTACATAGCGTTCCATCGCCGGCGTGGGCTTCCACCATTTCTTGAGGCCGAGGTCTTCGGCTACCTTGTTGGCGCCCAGATAGCCGGGTCCGCCGAGGACGGCGCCGCCGGGATAGTTGGATGCCCCGCACGTGTAAAGCCCCGGAATCGGCGTGCGGGAGCTCGAACAATCCTGATTCGGGCGGAAGCACCCCAGTTGAATCGGCTTGTAGTCGCCGTGCTTGATGCCGCCGCGCCGCATATTCGGGAAGCGGATCTCGATGCCCACCGGCGTTTCGAAAGTCATCCGGATGATGTTGTCCTTGGTCATGTTGGGCGCCGCCTTTTGCCACTTTTCGAGGATCGCCTCCCTGAGCTCGGGGCCCATCTTATCCCATCCTCCCTGAATCTCATAGGGGGCATGCATCTGGAAGAACGAGACATATCCACCGTACGGTGAATGGACGAGATGGGGATCGAGCAAGCTCTCGCAGGTGGCGTGTCCGGCGAAGTTCTTGAGGTCGATCTTCCCCCCTACCACATTGTCCCAGTGGGCGAGGAGTTGATCCACCCCTTCCACGCCGATGAGGTTCATGAAGGCTTCGTTTGCCCAGGGATCATCGCATTTGTACTTGGGGGGCTCCTTTGTGGCCACGTGAAGGGTGTAGTAGCTCCACTTATCGTATTTCCACCCTTCGACCGATTCTTTCAAATCCTTGGGAAGGTTTTCCTTGCCCACGAGATCGAGGAAGGTGGTGTGCGGGTCGAGCGTTGACATAACGACCTTGCTCTTGAAGGTGCGCCCTTCCCGCGTCTCGATGCCGGCGACCTTTCCGCCCTGCATGATGATCTTGGTGGCTTCGCAGGCATCCACGATGATGCCGCCGTGGGAAAGGATCTCGCGCGCCAGAGAGGCGGCGAATTTATGCGATCCGCCTTGGCAGTAGCACTTGTTGGTCATGCGGTCGCTGTAAAGCGCTACGAACATCCCCACGCCCGTCTCTCGGGGGTCGAGGCCCCAGATGCAGCAATTGTAAAGGAGCGTTGCCCGAACCCGATCGTTCTTGAAGTTCTTGGTGATCACATCGAGGGCGCTTTGTTCGACAAGCTCAAGCATCTCTTGGCCGACCTTCGTCTTTTGCATGGCCATCGTGATCTCGATCGGCAGCATGGGCGGAAGATATGTGGCCGGCCCCAGAATCTCGGCGACGATCTTCTTCCACTGGCGCATGAGGCGTCCGTATGCCACGGCGTCATCGAAGGAAAACTTGGCAATGGAGTCCTTGGAGTCCTCGACCATATGACAGAGGACAAGGGCCCGGCCGTCGTTGAAAACGGCCGCGGTTTGAGCATTCGGTTTGATCCACTGAAGACCGTACTTCGCGATGTCGAAGTCCTGCATCACCGGCATGTAATCCACCATCATGTGGTAGATGGCGTGATTGTTAGAGTAGTAACCGGGGAAGAGGACTTCATCGGTGGCAAGCCCACCGCCGATCTCATAGCGCCGTTCCACCAAGCACACCTTCGCTCCGGCCTTTGCCAGATACGCGGCGGCGATCAGTCCGTTGGGCCCGGCCCCTATGACGATGACATCCCATTCGGTAACGTCGGGAAACTCTTCAAACGGCCTGCCGAATAGAAAGTTAGGTTGTATCCTTGCCATTTCAGTTTCCTCCTTGGCGAATTAGCATTTGACGCCGTTCTTGTTGGCCGGTATCTTGCCTTGCTGAGGGATGTACCACGGTGAGGCGTACCACCATTTGCCCGGCTCGACCAATCCGTCTTCGATCAATATGTGCATGAGGTTGTAGGGGATGGCCATCAAGGCCAGCCCTCCGGGATGGCACATCGTCTGGTTGCAAAGGTAGAGCCCGTCGATGGGCGTCCGGTAACGGGCCAGCTCGGGGATCGGGCGGCGTTCGCCCCATTGATCATCGCAGTGCCGGGTGCCGCACCATGTCCCGCCGATGAGTCCCGTATTGCGGAACTCGGATTCGTAGGGCGTATTGGCTAGATGCATAATGAGATCCTCTTCGAGGTTCTCCAGCACGATGCTGAACGCCTTGCGCATGTAGGCGTTGATCTCTTCTTTCTTCTGATCGATGGTGCCGGGGCCGCCCTGCTCGTACTCCGGCGGGGGAACGAGGACATAATATGGTGATTCAAGATACCATCCCGGAACGGTGCACTGCGGCTCGTCCTCTGAGAATCGCTTGCTCTGAGTGGCCAACCACAGGAGCCTTTCGGGCGGAACGCTCGGGGCGCCTTTGCGGCCGTCCACATCCGCCACATGCTCGTAGTAGATGCTCCGGTCATCGCACGGGAACGGGCCGCCCACTTCGCCCGGTTCGGCCATGCCCGGCGACTTGAACTTGGCGCGCGGCCGGAGGGGTTTCTTGGTGATGAGGTGGGAAACCCAGATGCTTCCGCCCTTCAGACTGATATCCTTCACCTTTTGAAGAAGGCTTGCGCCCACGTGCGAGGGGCCGATCAGCTTGAGGAAGGTCTGACGTACATCCACCGCGCTGATCACCGCCTTCTTGGCCCAGATCTTCTTCTCATCGCACGTTGCGGTCTCGCGGAGACGAACCCCCTTGGCCACGCCGTTCTCCACGATGATCTCATCCACGGGGCAACACGTCCGGACGATGACGCCGTTGGCGATGGCCGAACGGATGATGGCATGGAAGTAATCGTGCATGCCCCCCCGCGGAACGCTGAGTCCGCTGTACAGGGTGAGCGTGATATCGCAACCGAGCGCGGGAATGGCCACCCCTTCCCAGTGGCCGGCGGCTCCGGAATACCATGCCACCGCCGCTTGCATGACCTTGAACGGCTCGGTCTCGCAGTACTCATCCATGAGATCAAACATGGTCATCTCGAGGAGCTCGGGGGTCCAGATAGAAGGATCGTGCTGCTTGTACACTTGCATGTAGGGGATGTTATCGGGGGTGAGCTCTACCTCGGGTGGATGGGGTGGGGTCCAGAAGATGGAGCGGAGGAGTTCCTTAATGTAAGGTTTGGATGTGGTCACTCCGCTCAGTTTTCCCCAGCCCATCATATCCTTATCGGTGATCTTGGAAATGCCGTCGCTCACCTTGACCCCGGATTCCTTCTGTTGCATGAGGTTCCGGGACATGGGGCTCCAGTCCATCCGGAAGCCGTATTTCCAGAGCTCCAATTGTTCGAACCCCGGGGCCGGCCCGGCATACATGTACATGGCATGAGGGGTGATGCGCACGCCGGGGAACGGTTCGACGTTGTCCACGGCGCCCCCCGCCTCCGTTCGCTCTTCGAGTACGATCACGCTGGCGCCACATTTGCCCAGATACGAAGCCATTGCCACGCCATTGGGCCCTCCCCCCACGATCACAAAATCGTATCTTTCCTCTTTGGCCATTCCTTCCTCCTCTACTCAGAGTGGACTCCCCCGTTCTCCGAAAAGTAAATCAAGCGCCGGTATGGATGTTCGGGTGGAATTTTCTAAAGCATAGCCTGTTTGTGGTGTTCCGGCAATAGGGGAGCCCCTTTGGATTTCCTCTATGCTTTTCTTGACGGTTCATAGGGTTACCCTGAGGGGGGTGGGTGTGATCTCGGAGGGGATGCCAAATCGGCCGCACCATCGTGCCGGGGAGGAATTTCTGGGGAGCGGAGGCAAAGCCCCCAAAAGAGCGATTGGAGAATAGAGTGTAAAAGATACCTCTCTCGGGGGATTGGGGGTGCCCCCCAAGAAAGCCCTTTGGGTGGGTGGGATCGGAAAAGCCGGATCGTTCATGGGGTGTGGGGGAATTCCGGAACAAAGTCCGGAATGAGGTGATCATATGGTTAGCCACCCGAGGGTGAAGACTGCAAGGCTGAATCGCTCTTTTGGGCGAAGCGCCGGGGGTTGACGGACAGAATATCTTTATGATATATTGCATACACGAAGGGTTGAGCACACTATACCGGAAAAGGAGGTGGCTCGAATGACTCTTCAGAAGTTGTACAGGAGATGGCAAGTTACCTCATAGGGCCCTGCCGACGAGGCAGGGCGGGCGAACCTGAGCCCGGACCCGAAGAGGCCAGAGGGTGTGGAATGGAATGAGTGGTCTGACCCGCCTCCGGAAATAAGTCCGGGAGAGGGTACGGGTTCAGAAAGGCACTTAGAGAGGGCTCCCGAAAAGGGGCCCTCTTTTTTTGTCCTCGCCGTGTCCGGTAAGGACACCGTGTCGGACGGTTCTGGGGATAGGGGGATGGTGGAGGATCAGGGGGTTACATCGGTGAACTGGGCATAGAATGCCGACCGATCGTAGATATCCTGTAGGGTAAGGTCGCTCTGGAGCAAGAGATGGCGGAGGCGGGGAAGGGCTTGCATGACTGTGCCTACGTGAATCCGCATCAATTGACAGTACTGCCATGTCCGCTTCTCTCCGCCCGTCAGCGCTTGAACCGGGCATCGGCCGCCGCAATATGAGTGGACACCGCACTCGTAGCATCCGAGATCCTCTTTGTATCGAGTGAGCGGGCGCAAGTCCATTTCCCGGATCATCGGCTCTCCGTTCTCGGTGATCTTCCCGAGGGCGAATTCGGGGGGTAGGTCGGCACATGCCAGAACTTGACCACCGAGGAGATCGAGGTTGTGAGCCCGTTCAACACCGCATGCCGAACTCCCGCGGCTTTTCGCCGTGAGGAGATAGAGGATGAGCTCGTTGAGGTGCACGATGGGAAGAAGCTTCCCCTCGGAAAGCCAGGCCAGATAAGTATCCACGATGTGCCGGAGATCCGATTCATAACGCTCTGCGTAGGACTCAAACGATTCGAACGATTGTTCCGTTTCCTCCCAGTGCCAGAAAAACTGATCCGCCCATCCCTTCCCGTGGAGCGCAAGGAATTCCTCGAAGCAATCGGCCAGCGATTGATTTTCCCGCAAGGTAGACCACATGAGCACCGCTCCTCGGCGCAACGGCTGAAGGCGTTCCAAGTTGGAATGGATGACTTCAAGGTCCGTTCCCAGCCGTTCCCTGTTGTGTTGCTCCCGGGTGCCGTCGATCGAGATCGCATAGAGCCAGATACGCGAGATCAAGTCCGGGTATCCTTTGATGGCGCGCTCCAAAAGCTGTCCGTTGCTATAGACCATATATCGGAAGCGGAACGGGTGCTTCCGCGAGGAGAGGATGGAGATAACGGCTTGCATTTTCTCCGGGAGGAGAAAAGGTTCGCCGCCGTAGAAGGCGAGAACGATCTCCTTCTCGTTGAGACCTCTCAGGAGCTTGAGAATGGCGGCGGTATCCCGTTCGGGATTTGTATCCCTCTCAGACGATCGGAACGAGTCGCTGTTGTTGCGGAAGGTGATCGCGGAATTCACACATCCCCTGCATCGGGCGTTGCACCGGCCCGTCACCGATAGGTGAACACAGTACGGGTGCCTTTCCCGGTATCCCCCTTTTACCGGCGGTATTCCGGTTAGCCGAACCGCATCGCCGCGGCTCAAATCTCCCCATCTGGGATGGATGAGGCCGGGTTGCCTCTTGAGGGTATCCCACCTTTCCCGCTCGGATCCGCCGCTCATCGGGCCTCCGTTTACGGATTGGGGGGAACGATGCATGGGGTTTGAGCCGAAGGCGCGGGATTCACCACCTCACGCGTACAGTTTCTTGAGGAGCCATGCCATGTTGCGGCCCAGATCCCTCATGGTGCGCACGCCTTCCTCGTCCCTGGCCACGTCCCCCTTATCTAGGCCGATCGCCATGTTCCAATATGTGGACCCCGGAACGATCATCTCGGTGAGGAAGAAGAGATGATTCAGGGTATCGAAGGTGCGGATGGAACCGGCGCGCCGTACTGCGACGACCGCCGCCCCGACCTTGTGCCGGAAGAGCCCGCTGTTGGCCTTGCCCACCATGCACGCCCGATCAACAAGCGCTTTCATCTCCGGAGAGACATCGGAAACGTAGACCGGCGATCCGAGGATGATGCCCTCGGCCTCCGCCATCTTTCCGATGCACTCATTGGCGATATCGTCTTGCACTGCGCATTGCCGATTCATGTTCACGAAACACTGGTAGCAAGCCCGGCACCCGTGAATCTTCTTCCCCGAGAGATGATAGATCTCGGTCTCGATCCCCTCCCGGTGAAGTTCCTCGAAAACGTAATTGATGAGCATGGCCGTGTTCCCATCTTTGTGGACACTGCCGTTGAAAGCGATCACCTTCATAGATCTCTCCTTTTCAGCCATGCTTCCCCGAGGCTTCTATGGCCGGGACGGGGAAGCCGATTGATTCGGCCCTTCTAAAAGGGGTATCAGACAAATACCCGGGGGAGGTCCTCGTAAACCGGCGGACGCTTCTCCTTGCGGGCGGTGATGCACTCCGGAAGGTTATCCGTGAGGCCCAGAAGGAGCTGATTGCGGTTCTCGAGATCGATTGCCGCCTGCAGGCCTGAAATCTCCAGATTTGTCCACAGCACCTGTTTGGTCATACGGAGTCCGTACGGACTGTACTGGCACATAGCTTCGGCCATCGAGAGTGCGGTCTTCAGGCCCTCGCCATCGGGGACGACTCTGGAGACGAGCCCGATGCGCTCCGCTTCTGCGGCGTCCACGGTGCGGCCGGTAAGCATGATCTCGAACGCGCGGGAGGCGCCGATGAGGCGGGGGAGGAGGTAACTCGCCCCGAGCTCCGTGCTGGTGAGGCCGTTCACAATGCCGGTGGCGTTGAAGACGGCGGATTGCTCGGCGATCCGGATATCGGCCCCGAGCGAAAGGCACAGTCCCCCGCCGTAGGCCGGCCCGTGAACGGCGGCGATGACCGGTTGCGGCATGGACCGGAGTTTATAGACCACCTGTCCGAAGTGTTCGATCGAGCGCCATGCGATCCGCGGCAGCGTGAGCCCTTCGATGCCGGGCACCAACCCATGGTCCTCGAGGTCCAGTCCCGAACAGAATGCCCGCCCCGCCCCGGTCAGGATAGCGACCCATGTATCGTTATCTGCCCCCACCCGGGCGAATGCCTCGCAGAGGTCGGTGACGAGTTCCGCGGACATGGCGTTCAGGCGCCTCGGGCGGTTCATGGTGATCACGCTGATGTGGTTTCGGGGTTTTTCGATGGTTACGGTTTCCACATTGCACTCTCCCGCTCTCCCCTAATGGTTGAAGAAAGTTTACAATAGGCAGTGGCGGAGTGCAAGGCGCCCGATGGACCCCGGGAGGAGCCGGTGGTGAGCGCGGCTCGAAAGCTGAGGAAAAATGATGAACGTGGATTATGATGTGGTGATCATAGGCTCGGGGGTGGGGGGACTCTGTGCGGGGGCGCTTCTTGCGCATGATGGGTACCGAACCTTGGTGCTCGAACGGGAGGGGCGGGTGGGGGGGCGGTGTTCAACGGAGGAGATCGAGGGCTATAAGCTTTCCACGGGCGCGGTGGCCCTCCATCGCGGTGGTTCCCTCGAGAACGTTTTCCGGAAGGTGGGGGCCGCGTTCGATCTAATGGATATGCCCCATCAGTGGTATCGGATCGGGAGCATCGCGGGGAAGAATTACACCATGCCCCCCAAGGGCGCGGTGGCCGCGCTCCTCGAGATCGCCAACAGTGTGGAAACGCAACGCGCCCGTTTGCTCGGCCGGATGGCCCGCGAAGTGGCGGTGGCTAAAATCATGGGGTTCTTCGGACGGGGAGTGAGGGGGGAGGAGAGACCGGGGGATATCACTTTCCGGCAATGGCTCTCCCGATACACCGAGAACGAAGTGGCCCATCAGACCTTCGATGCCATCGCGTGCAATGTGACGAGCTTTCATACCCATGAGATTACGGCATCCGAGATGTTCGCCCTCTTTGCGAAGATGGGTACCTATCCGGCGCTGGGGATCGCTCCGTATGGGAACGAAGCGGTGCTGAGGCCCCTTGGGGATGTGATCCGAGCGCATGAGGGGGAAATCTGGATGGAGTGCTCGGCCAAGAAAATCGTCGTCCGGGATGGTCTGGCCGAAGGGGTCGTGTTCGAGAGAGAGGGGAAGGCGGGGGAGATCGCTTGCCGGGCCGTGATCAGCGATATCGGGCCCCGGGGGACGGTGAGACTTGCGGGAGAGGAACACTTCCCCGAGAGTTACCTCGGGCTTATCGGGAATCTTGTGCCGGTGGGGATGATCCTTGTTCATGTCGGTGCCGATGCTCCTCTGTGTCTTGAGAACGGTGAACGGGGAGGGGCGTTGCTCGTCGGGATGAGGCGTCTGACCTCGGCTTTTCCGCTGACCAATTTTTCCCCCGCGCTGGCGCCGCCGGGAAAGCATCTCCTCTATGCAGTGGGCTCGCCGCCCTCGTATCGCGAACCGGTGGACGTTGCGGAGGAGCTCGAACAAACAACCTTGGATCTGAAAGCGCAGTTCCCCGAGTTCTCTCGATCGGGCAAAATCCTGAAATTCGAAGTGGTCTTTCAGGACCTTCCCCGTCCGGGAAGCCCCCGCGTTCCGGTGTACACGCCGCTCCCCAATCTCTTCAATGTGGGCGATGGTGTTCAGAAGCTCGGGTCGGGGGGGACGTCCGCCGCGGCGGAGAGCGCCGAGGCGGTGGCGGGGTTGATCAGAAAACAAATCAAGCCGCTCGCTGGGTGAGCGGCTTGATCTCCTTGGCGGGCCGGTGTTCCTAAACCCGGTACTGGGCGGGAATCAGATCGCCCACCTTCCCGATGGCCACACTGATCACCGTGTCCGAAGCCCCGTAGTAGACGATGAGCTCATCTTCGGCTCCGAGGTCTTCGCGCGTATCGTAGAGCGGCAGAGCCCCGCACGTGAAGACCACGTTGCGGACCCAACACTCTCCTTCCTTGCCGACCTCACAAGAGGCTTCCGGTTCGAGGATGAAATTGGGGGAACGGTAGATGAGTTTGGTCGGGTCTTGAAGGTCGAGGAGCATCACGCCCAGACGGTACACTTTGGCGTAGTCCACGCCGTGGGTGATGAGAAGCCATCCGTACCGGGTCTTGATCGGTTGAGCGCCGGCGCCGATTTTGAGCCCGTCCCACATCATGCCGGCCGTAGCGCCGGCGAGGATCTTGTGCTCTTGCCGGGGCCACGGGCACGAGATGTGATCGGAAAAGGTGATCCATATATGCGGATCCACGCGATGGAGCATGGCGAATTTCCCGTTGAACTGAGCCGGGAACATGGCGGCGTCTTTATCGGTGTATCCGGGGAAGACCAGTCCGTGCCTTTCCCATTTGTCCCATCGGAAGTTTACAAAATCGTCTTTGGGGATGGAGGCGAGGGCGATTTGGGCCACCGTGCCGTCGTAAGCGGTGTAAGTCATGAAGATCCGTCCGCCCATAAGGACAAGGCGCGGGTCCTCGCAACCCTTGGCCTCGTTGGGGTGGGCCGGCTCGAAGATGGGTTTGTCCAAACGCTGGGTGAAGCGGAATCCGTCTCGACTGATGGCCAGACCGAGGCGGGAGATCTCGTCATCCCCGAAGGCGCGATAGACGAGGTAAACCTTCCCGTCGAGACGGATGGCCCCGGCATTGAGCACGTACTTGGATTCCCAAAAATGGTCCTTGATAGGTTGTAGGACGGGGTTCCCGCTGTAACGGGTCAGACTGCCTGCGCGCGGTTGCTCGATGATGACCGGTTTGAGGGGCACGACTTTTTCCCGTCCCTTTTCGGTGCCGAGGAGGATGGCGGCCAGATCGTCCGATTCTCTCCCCTGGCCCATGAGCTCGATGATCTTGTCCTCCATGGCCTCTTCCGAGCCGCCGATGGCCTTGTAGTATTCGAGCAGGAATTCCCGGGAAGCCCAGTCTCTTTCGACGTGAAGCGAAAGTGGTGAAGGGGAAGCCCTCCCGCCCTTGAAGCTGTAGCTGGCCCATGACCATGCGGAACAGGTGACGAACTTTCCATCGGGGAGCATGAGCGCGAGGTGATACGCTTCGACGAGGGTTCGGATGTGCTCCGCCAAGATGCGGATCTCTTCATTCTTGGCCTCGGCGGCCATCCTTTCCGTCATCTTCTTGACGCGCTCGACGACCGTCCGCTGAACGCCGTCCTCGAAGATGGAATGGGCGGAGAGCGGTTCGCGCCCCCAGTGGCCTTCCATGGAGTTGATCACTTTGCGGGCAAATTTCCCGCCGTCTTCGGCGAAGCGCCGCCAAACCCGCCCGAATTTCTCGGCTTCCACGATGTTCTTGGCGAGGGTGGAGACGTAACGCAGTTTGGGGAACTCGCCGCCCATTCCCTTGTGCAGGCTGGCCACCACGATGCGGGAGGTGAGCTTGTTCAAGGCGGAGGAATCCTTCATCTCCACGAGGGCGGGGAAATCGTTATGGCTCACCACGATAGGAGTGATCGGACATGGCCCGAAGTGCTCCGGGCGCAGGTCCTCGGAGATGAGTTTCCACAATCCCTGGGTCCATTCGCGCTCCTCGGTCCAGCTGGCCAGCGCCAGCACATCGCATGGGGAATAGACTTTCAGCATTTCCGCCACACTGGAGAACCCCTTCTTGGTGAGCAGCGTCAGGGGAGGATACATGGCGAGCAAGCGTGAGGCAATATCCGGTGTCAGTGAGAAAGCATCTTCATGGGGAAGCAATCGGAATACCGCGTTGACCAGTTTGGTGGTGCCCTCGATGGTGCAGAGATCGACCCCGGGGAACAGGCGTTCCTCCACTGAAGCGAGGAAGTCCTTTATTGCAAGGGTGATCTCGAGGGAGCTTGCCTGCCGCGGTACCTTGAGGAACCCGTAAACGAAGTTTTCGAACTGGGCCTTCTGGCGTGCAAAGACGGTATCGTAGATTCCGTTGGCAGTGACCACCCGCCCATCCGGGGTGGTGATCTCGGTGGGAACGACGAGAGGCACGCCCGGGATGAATTCACGATAGGTAATCTGAGGGACGGGAGGTTTGAGGCTCTCGGAAGTCATCTCCCAACTCTTGAGAAAGGTGGGACGTTTGAGAAGGAAATCGGTTCCCAGATCTTCGAACCGCTTTTTGGCCTCCAGCGTGAGCAGCCTTTCCGTCTCCTCGGTCGGGAGAGGGGATAGTTTCTCTTTCAGCCGTTCCATATCCATGGAGAAGCTGGCCAAGAAGGCGCCATGGAGGTAGATCAGAGCGTTCAGAAGATCGCCCCGGCTGTACTCCTTTCCGAACGCATACGCGAGGAGGAAATTGTAAACGGTGTCAACCCACAGGGAGGGGGGGAAGAAGAAGTCTTCGACATCCGTGTGGGAAAGTTGTTCGAGGGATCGGTAAGTATCCTCCGGAAGGATCTTCTGGTAAAGGGTGTGGAAGGTGTTGCATCCCTCCTTGAATTTGGCGATGAGCTGATCGGGGAAGAGGTCGATGGGATCCGCCCGGTGTTCCCTTCGGGCCCCGAAGACCGGCAGGGGGGACAGAAGGGGGGCGGTGGGGGTCCTCTCCATTTCCTCGAGCCACGAGGTATCTGTGACGATCTGGTCCAGCAGAACCTTCGCTACCTGCCTCAGCACCATTTCCCGCTTGGCAATGGAGGGGCGGTGGATCTTGATGCCTAGGTCGGCCTCTACGATCCGGGCGCCTCCGGCGATTCCGGCGATCGCGGTCCACCCATCCACGCCGTATCCGCTGATATCGCTGCCCCACAGATGCAAAGGCACCCGGAGGTAGTTCGGGAGCACGCCGTGCGAGATCGCCCATTGGCCCCCCACCACGCGGTGGATGGGGCGGTTGTAGATGGCTGTGAGCAGGGGATACGTGAGGAGGTTGGGCCCGAACTCGAGGTAGTGCCGATTGAAGCGGGAGATGACCACATCCGCTTTGCCCAGCCGAATGGGCTCCAAAAGGAGATAGACCCAGTCCGGGGCCAGCCCCTGCATTTCCCCGTCTTTCTCGCGGCTGCGCAAATCGGCCTCAAGAATGGCATGGTCGGCATTGAGCGCGCGGGCGATCTCCGCGATGGCGCGCACACTCCATCCTTTGCCGCTGATACGGGGATCGTTGAAGATAAAGGCGATGCGCTCTATCCGATGGTGGCGGGGAAGGGAATTGATCACTTCGAGGGCCTTGCCCCCCACCGGGGACCCGGCGGCTACGATCACGCACCTCTCTTTGGAATAATGTTCTTCGAGGCCCATGACGGCGATTTGGATCACATGGGCGATGGTATCCACTTCGTTGTAGAAGGGGATCCCGATCACGATATCGGCCTTGCCGATGCGCTGCGCCTCCGCAAGCGGCGCTGTGAGGCTCTCTTTGAAGTGCTCTTCGATATCTCGAAAAGGGCCCTTGCGCTCCGCCGAGCCGGGGTTGTCATCGGCGGGAAGATCCGCCGGGGGGGCAGGAGGGATCGGCTTGGCCTCGGCCTGCTTACGTTTTCGGACTGTCGTCGGGCTTTCTTCTGACTTTGTCGTTCGCTTTCGTGGCGCCATCTGACTCTCGGAAGTTCCCCTTTCGTGCTAGATGATACTGGAAGCCGGGGCAAGACGCAATATGGCTAACCTGTATGTCGGAAGGGCTGATTCACGAATTGAGGGGGGTGCGAAAAGCATTCTGCGGGGGGTGGCCCCGAGGGCCACCCCCCGCAGAACATCCTGTTCTCTCAAAGGGCTGGTTCCAGAACGATGATCTCCGTCTTTGCGGGGAGATTTTCCTTGCGGAATTCGGCTTCGCTGGCGCCGGTCCGCTTGACGTTGGATTTCCCTTTGAGGAATTCCTCGACCCCGGCAATGGGAAAGGCACACTTTTTGTTGCTTACGTGCATGGGGATGATGACCCGCGGCTTGATTTGCTCGGCGATCCGGCCGGCCTCCGCAGCATTGATGGTGTAGAATCCGCCGACGGGGATCAAAAGGATATCCACCGGCCCGATCTGGGCGATCTGTTCCTTGGAAAGCAGATGCCCCAGATCCCCCAGATGACACAGGCGTATCCCATCCACGCTGAAACAGAAGATGATATTGTTTCCGCGCTCCTTCCCGCCGGAGGGGTCATGGTAACACGCGATCCCTGTAAAACTGATTCCCTTGACTGTGGTCGTGCCCGGTTGATCGATCACCCGGGGATTTCCTTTGACCTTCCCCCCGAAGTGATCCCCGTGCTTGTGGCTGGCCGTGACCACATCGGCGGATTCGTTGATGGGCGCATAGTTGAGCCCATCGAACTTTCCGTAGGGGTCGGTGATGATCCGGGTGCCGTCTTGGGCGGTGATGAGGAAGGATGCATGCCCGAGCCATTTGATCTTCATCGCTGTTCACCTCCCAGAGTCTTGATGGGTGCCGAAGAGGAGCGGAGCCCCCCTTCTTTACCTCTGCCGGTGCTCCCGCTGAAGCTAAGCGGCTTCCTCAATTGCCGGTGGAACGTGTGGGGGCGCGCTGGATGGCGGCGGATTCCCCGGGATCAATCCCTCCGGCGGCGGACTCTCCGAAGGCTTATCGAGAAGTGCGATGGAAGAGACCGCATCCCCCGGCGCAAGTCGGATGGTTCGCACTCCCTGCGTGCTTCGGCCGAGTCGCGAGATCTCCTTGAGCGTGGTACGGATGATGGTCCCATTCTTGGTGGTGACCATCAATTGCTGCGAAAGGTCCACGACGGCTGCATCCGCCACCGTTCCGGTTTTATCGTTCACCAGATGGGCGCGAATTCCGATTCCGTTGCGGGACTGGCGACGGAATTCGTCAAGGATGGTCCGTTTGCCGAAGCCTTTGGTAGTCACGGTCAGGAGAAATGCCTTCGGCCGGATGATGTCCATCGCTACCAGTTGATCCCCGGGGCGCAGTTGGATGCCGCGCACGCCGCCGCTCGTTCGTGAGGCGGTGCGAAGTTCGTCTATGGAAAATCGGATGGACTGTCCTTGCTCGGTGACGAGGATCGCCTCCGCTCCGGGCGCGGCGGCCTTCACCGAGATCAGTTCATCCCCCTTCTCGATGTCCATGGCGATGATGCCCGTGCTGCGGATGGCCGCAAACCGCCGGAGCTCCGATTTCTTCACCTCCCCCCTTCTACTGGCCATGATGATGTAGCCCTCTTCGGGGAAATCCCTGACCGACATCACCGCTGTGATGCGCTCATCCGCCTCGATGGGGATGAGGTTGATAATGGGAATCCCCTTGGCTTGCCGGGTGGCTTCCTGAGGGATTTGATGGCACTTCAATTGAAATACCCGCCCGCGGCTCGTGAAGAAAAGCAACGTATCATGGGTATCGGTGATGAGGAGAAGTTGCACATCGTCGGATTCGGCAGTTTTCATCCCCGTCACCCCCTTGCCACCCCGCTGCTGGATCCGATAGGTATCGCTGGGGAGCCTCTTGACGTATCCCCGCGTGCTGAGGGTGACCACGACTTGCTGATGGGGAATCAGATCTTCCTCGGTGAACCGGGTGGGTTCCTCTTCCGTGATCTGGGTGCGGCGGGCATCCCCGTATTTGGCCTTGATCTGAAGGGCTTCCTCCTTGATGAGATAGTCGATCTTCCGCGGGTTGGCCAGAAGGTCTTCAAGATAGGCGATCGTTTTGAGGAGCTCGGTGTATTCATCATCGATCTTCTGCCGTTCAAGGGCCGCCAACCGGCGGAGTTGCATATCGAGAATCGCCTGAGCCTGTGCCTGTGAGAGCGAGAATGCTTCCATGAGGGCTGTCCGGGCGGCTTCCACGTTGCGCGATTCCCGGATGAGAGCGATGACCCGATCGAGGTTATCCAGAGCGATCTTCAACCCCTCGAGGATGTGCGAGCGTTCCTGTGCCTTGCGCAGTTCGAACCGCGACCGGCGGGTGATGACTTCATGACGGAACTTGATGTATTGCTTGAGGGCCGTCTTCAGGGTGATGACCCGTGGTTGCCCGTCAACGAGGGCCACCATATTGACGAAGAAAGCGGACTGCATGGCGGTGTTCTTGTAGAGGTTGTTCAGCACTTGTGCCGGGTGGGCATCCTTTTTGAGTTCGAGCACCACCCGGATCCCTTCCCGGTCGGATTCGTCGCGGACTTCCGCGATGCCCTCGATCCGCTTGTTCTTCATGAGATCCGCGATCTTGGCCACGAGCGCGGCCTTGTTCGTCTGATAGGGAAGCTCGGTGATGACGATCTGATAGCGTTTCTTTGATATCTCTTCGATGTGGCTTTTGGCCCGCATAACGATCTTGCCGTTGCCGGTGGCATAGGCGCGGTCAATCCCCTCGCGGCCGAGGATGATTCCCCCCGTGGGGAAATCCGGCCCGCGGATCAGGGTGGCCAGTTCGGCGGGGGAAGCCTCAGGATTGTCGATGAGATGAGCGATCCCATCGCAGAGCTCGCCGAGGTTGTGGGGAGGAATGTTGGTGGCCATCCCCACCGCGATGCCCGACGCCCCGTTCAAAAGGAGATTGGGCAGTTTCGAGGGAAGAACGGAGGGCTCTTTCAGTGACTCATCGAAGTTGGGGACGAAGTCCACGGTCTCTTTCTCGATATCGGCAAGCATCTCTTCGGCCAGTTCCGTCATGCGCGCCTCGGTGTATCGCATGGCGGCGGGGGGATCATTGTCCATGCTCCCGAAGTTGCCTTGCCCATCCACCAGTGGATAGCGCATGGAGAAATCCTGTGCCATCCGAACCATGGCCTCATAGATGGGGGAATCCCCGTGAGGATGGTATTTGCCCATCACTTCACCGACGATACGGGCGCTCTTTTTGTAGGGGCTGTCGTGGGTGAGGCCGAGATCGTTCATCCCGTAGAGGATCCGCCGCTGCACGGGCTTGAGGCCGTCGCGAATGTCCGGAAGGGCCCTCGAAACGATCACGCTCATGGCATAGTCGAGATAGGCGCTTTGCACCTCCGTTTCCATCGCCACGGGCTTGATGATCCCAATTCCCATTTGCTTCTTCCCTCTTTTTCCTCATATGGAGTGTATATAATCGCGTGGCAAACGTCAAGCAAACGGAAAAGAGCCGAAAAAGCGATTGAAGAAGCGCGTGCAGAAGACACCTCTCTCGGGGGATTAGAGGGCATTCCCCAAGGAACCTCTTTGGGTGGGTGGGATCGGAGAAGGCCGATCGTTCATTGGATGTGGGGGGCGTCTTCGGGGGATCGTGAAAAAGGATTGCAAAGGGCGCTCTCCCCCTTGACCTTTCAAGATGAAAGTGTATACTCAAGCCACATACAACCTCACAGAGTGAGGCGGCCGCGAATGCATCCCCTTGCGGCCGGGCGAAGGAGGAACCCCATGGGAGAGAGCGTCTACAAGTTCATCGAGATCGTGGGCACGAGTCCGGAATCTTGGGAGAAGGCGGCGGCCTATGCGGTCGAAACGGCGGCCAAGACGCTTCGGGATCTGCGGGTCGCCGAGATCAAAGAGCTCGATATGGTGATCGAGGATGGCAAGGTGAAGACCTACCGGGCAAAGGTGAACCTATCGTTCAAGTACGAGGGAAGCTAGAGACTTTTGCCCTCGGCAGGGATTCCGAAGCGAGCGCATCGCGGTTGATGGGGAAGTGCCCCGGGGGGGATGATCCCCACTCAAGGATTTGCCCTGTGAGCCGCGTGGTTTCGGGGGCCTATCATTTCTCTCGGAAATGGAGCGGGAACGATGCAAGAGGAATCGCAGAAGAAGCTGGCCGTGCTCATCGATGCGGATAACGCCCAGCCGGCTATCATCGAAGGGCTCGTCGCGGAGATCGCCAAATACGGGATCGCCAGCGTAAAACGGGTGTATGGGGATTGGACCAATCCGAAGCTCAAGGGATGGAAGGATGTGCTCCTCGAGTATGCCATTCAGCCCATCCAGCAGTTCGGCTATACGACCGGCAAGAATGCCACCGATAACGCCATGATCATCGATGCTATGGATCTCCTCTATACCGGCAAGTTCGATGGTTTCTGCATCGTATCGAGCGATAGCGACTTCACCCGCCTGGCCTCGCGCATCCGTGAAGCCGGGCTGATGGTGATCGGATTCGGTGAACAGAAGACCCCCAAAGCCTTCGTGGCGGCATGCGATAAGTTCGTATATACGGAGATCCTCCGGGCCGGCGATAAGGCGGCGCCCTCTCGAAAGGCCAAGGCCACTATGGCCAAGCTGAGGAGCGATACCAAACTGGTCAACCTCTTGCGCAATGCCGTGAACAATGCCGCCGGTGAGAGCGGATGGGCATACCTCGGAAACGTCGGGCACAACATCTCCAATCAGGCCCCGGAGTTCGATCCCCGCAACTACGGGTATTCGAAACTCGGAGACCTGATCCGGGCTACCGGCCTTTTCGAGGTATATGAGAAGGCGGCGGAGGGTTCTCCCGCCAAATCCGTTTATGTGCGCGATAAGCGCAAGAAGGTCGAGGAGTGAGGCCGGGCGTGCTAGTGTGGGCTCTTTGTGCCCACGAATGCCGCCACCCGATCATCTTTCGGTGAGCGGAACACCTCATCGGCCGGGCCGGATTGCAGAAGCTCCCCCCCGATCAAAACCCCGATTCGGGTGGCCATGCGTTGCCCTTGAACCATATCGTGCGTGGCCATGACGATCGTGATTAGCTTCCCCTCGATGATCTCACCGATGACTCCCTCGATCTTGGCCACGGAAAGGGGATCGAGATTGGCGGTGGGCTCATCGAGGAGCAATACCTCGGGGTCGGTGACGAGCGCCCGCGCGATTGCTACCCGTTGCATTTCGCCGCCGGAGAGGGTGCGCGCATCCCGGTCTTGATAGTCGATCATGCCCACGAGTTCGAGCGTTTCCCCTACCTTGCGGCGAAGGGTGCGGCGATCTTCGTGCCGGAACCTCAGGCCGCAGGCCACATTATCGAAGACGCTCATGCTGAGCACGATCGGTTTTTGTTGTACATAGGCCATGCGGCGGCGCGCGGCCAACCGTTCCCGCCGGGAATGCGACACGTCCGTTCCATCGAAGATGATGCGCCCATGAGCCGGACGATCGATTAGATCGAGAAGCCGCAGAAGGGTGGTCTTCCCCGCGCCCGTGGGGCCGATCAGAACGAAGACCTCGCCCCGTTCGATTCTCAGGTTGATGCCCTTGAGGATCGGAAGCCGGTTGAACTCTTGCCCGAGGCCCTCCGTCTCTATGAGCGCCATAGCGCATACACCCTTCTATGCTGAAGTTGGAACAAAACCACGTTGACGAGAAGCGCGATGAAGATGAGGATGAATCCGAGGGCCAGCGAGAACTCGATCGCCCCCTTCGAGGTTTCGAGCGAGATGGCGGTGGTGAGCGTGCGCGTGTATCCGCGGATATTGCCCCCCACCATGATGGAGACGCCCACCTCCGAGATGGCCCGGGCGAATCCCATCACGTAGGCGGTGACGATGGCGAACTTCGCTTCCCGAACGGTGACGAGAGCGGCTTGCCATGGGCTCGCGCCCAGGGCTACAGCGGTTTCCGGAACCGCCTTATCGATTCCCCTGAGGGCGGAGATCACCAATCCAAGTGTTACCGGGGTGACCAGAATGATCTGCCCGATGATCATCACTGCGGGGGTGAAGAGGAGGTCCAGAACGCCCAAGGGGCCGGACCGAGAGAACAGAACGAACACGATGAGTCCGACCGCCACCGCCGGCATGCTGAAAAGGGTCTGAATGAGCCCGATGACGAGACCCTTGCCGGGGAACTCGTTGAAATGGATCAAGCACCCCAAGGGCAGGGAAATGAGGAGGAATGAGACACCGCTGGAGATCGCCGCGATCCATAGCGATCTCCACGCGATCTCCATCACCTCGGGATCCAGCGATACGATCAGACGCATCGCTTCTACGATGGCATCCCAGAGATCACCCAAAGTTTCCCTCTCCCTTGATCATGATGTGGGTTCGGGCTGACCGGCGCACGGCGTGAACAGGGGAGCGCCATAGTCTGCCGCTCCGTACCGGCCGATCAAACTCTGGATTTCCTCCGATGTGAGGAACGTGACCAAGTTCTCGGCCGCCTCTCTGGATTTGGTTTTGCTGCACACGATCGCCGTGTAAACATTGAGCAAGCCGGCTCCTTTGCTCACGAGGGGAACGAGCCCCGTCTTGGACTGATAAGCCAGAAATGTCCCCACATCGGAAAGGGTGTAGGCACCTTTCTCGGCGGCCATGGCAAGGGTGGCCCCCATGCCGGTTCCGGCCTCAACATACCAATCCCCCGATTTGCGGATGTTCTCGTAATTGTATCCGGCGCCGGCCCAGATCTGCTTTTCTCTGACGTGGGTTCCGGATTCATCGCCCCGTGAGATGAAGGGCGCAGCCCGGGTTTCCTCGATCTTTCGGAAGGCTTCCTCGGGAGTTAGACCCCTGATGCCCGCGGGATCTTTCTCCGGCCCGACGATGACGAAGTAATTGTAGGCGAACGGAACCCGTTCCGTGCCGAGCCCTTCCGCGATGAACTGTTCCTCGCGCGCTCGGTCGTGGACGGTGATCACGTCCACATCCCCGCGCCTCCCGTATTCCAGAGCGATGCCTGTCCCGGCATAGAGCACATCCAATTCCACGCCATATCGTTTTTCGAACATCGGTTCGAGATATCCCCATAAGCCGGTATCGTAAAGGCTGGTGGTGGTGGCGACTCTGAGGCGCCCTTTCTTTGGCAGAGCCGGAACGGCGTTATCTTCATTGGAAGCGCAGCCGGCGAGCAGATCGACCAAGATCAGTCCGATGAGCAAGACAAGCCACTTGCACGATCGCCTTACCTTGAGCGTTTTTTTCACCTCGAAAACCGTGCTCAAGATCTCCTCCATCCGATGAGCGCCCACCGGCTAGAGGTCCGGCGGCGGAGAAGACCCCCATCATCGGAGAGTCGGCTTTTGACCCACGATTCGATCTCGGCCTTCTTTCCCGCCGATTCTATCCGGCTCTGATACCCGCGGGTGAGATCGTGTACGGCTTCCTCGATGCTCCGGAAAACCTGCGTTCCCCGCGATTCGAAGATCTCCACACTGGGGTGCAGACCCATCGTGTAGAGAAGGTTGTAGATGATCCCGTATTCCGGAAGGGGATGATGTTCCGTGCCGAGGATTTCGGAGATGGCCCTCTCCTCCTCCCTCTCCCCCACGATCCATGTGAGATAGCAGAGCGCTGTTGCGGCGCGATTCATCCGTTCGATAAAGGCGCGCAGATTTGTCAAGGGAAAGAAACGGGAGGCGAGCGCCACATCGTGCGGCTCGATATCCCTTCCGATCTCCACCGCTTCCCACCGTGCGTGAATGAAATGGAGATTGGTGATCCCCTCGGCGAGGGCGCGATGGGTGATCGCCGCGAGCATCCGGGGATCGGCATCGAGCGCCGTCACGCTTCGAACGCGCCGGGCGAGGGCGGTCGCGATAGCGCCGTTCCCGCAACCGATATCGAGCACCGATTGATTCCACCGCAGTTCCATGCGGCTCAGGAGTTCATCGGTATACGTACTCGTCTCCGATCCCAGGGGTGCAAGCCATGCCCTCTCGTAGCACCCGTTTTCATCGTCCCGTTGCCCGGCATGGAGCGCAGTTTGCCGGACCCACATTTCTTCCCAGTCGATAGCGGCGATCTTCAATGGGGTATCCATGGCTTTATTTCACGGGGGTGGAAAACAAAAGCGCCGTCCCCCATGGGGCGGCGCTCACACAACGATAGCGTTTCTGCATACCAACTCTCCTTTCCGAACACGGGAGGTGAGGGGATTTCTCCCCGCGCCCTCGGGATTTGTATCCACCGGCGGCGCACCATGTCCGCGGTGCGGATTTAGGCAACGCCGCTCGAAGAGTCAGGGCAAACCTTCTCGATCTTGTATTGTATCGGAGGTGCCGGATGGGTGTCAAATTCTTTACCGCTTTGAAATGGTTTCTCCCCCGCCGATGGCATATAATGAAAACAGACCTCGGCCGAGAGCATCGAGGGATTACTGCGGGATCGATCGATGGCGTCATCGAGGAGAAAATCGGCGGGGGGTGGAGGGCGATCGAAGGAAAGCCTTACTGCGCGGCTTCTCTTCGAGCAGTGTGTGGCCCAGACCTGCTCGCGATTTGTGGGCGCTTATGATATTGACGAGGCGATCACCGCGTCTCTTGCCGATATCGGGAAACTGAGCTGTGCCGACCGCGCGTATCTGTTCTTGATGGACGAGGGCGGCCTCACGATAAGCAACACCCATGAGTGGTGCGCCGAGGGTGTTCAGCCCCAGATCGCCCGGCTTCAGCATCTCCCCGCGGATATGTTCGGTTGGTGGATGGCGAAGATCCGGAAGGGCGAAACGATCCATATCCCGGATGTATCCCGGATGCCCCCGGAGGCCCGCGTCGAGCGGGAGCTTTTGGAGAGCCAAGATATCAAAGCGTTGCTGGTTTTGCCTCTGTTCATCGGCGGCAAGGCGGAAGGCTTCATCGGCTTCGATAATGTTTCACGAACGGGGGACTGGACGGAAGCGGATCTGGCCCTTTTGCGGATGCTCTCGGAGACGATCGGCACGGCGCTCGAACGCAAGCGTTCCGAGAGGTTGCTGGCGGAGAGCGAACGCCGATATCGGGATCTGTTCGAGAATGCCAACGACTATATCTATACGCATGATCTTGAGGGCAATTTCACCTCCGCCAACCCGGCGGCCTTCCGGGCATATGGGTATGCGCCGGAGGAACTCCCCAAACTCAACCTCTCGCGGATCGTTGACCCGCAATACCTTCCCATCGCCTTCAAGATGATTCAAGAGAAGGTGATGGGGAACGCCGAGAATCGTCCCTTCGAGCTCTTGACCTATGCAAGGGACGGCAGGCCCATCTGGGTGGAGGTCAATGTTCGTCTCCTTGAACAAAATGGCAAGCCGATCGGCATTCACGGAATCGCCCGCGATATCACTGCCCGCAAGGAGGCGGAACAAGCCCTCCAACACCGGCTTGCGTTCGAAAGGCTTATTGCCTCTCAGAGCACGGCGTTCATCAATTCGCCCCCGGAAGAAGTGGATGAGGGGATCAACGGGGCGCTGCGGGAGGTGGGGCAGTTTGCCGGCGTCGATAGGAGTTACGTGGCTCTATTCGATCCGGATCCCGCTTATATGAGCATCACCCACGAATGGTGTGCCGATGGCATCGCGCCGCAGATCGCCAACCTTCAACATGTTGCCATCGAGCCTCTGGCATGGTGCATCGAGCCGCTCAAGCGCCTCGAGGTCGTTCAAATTCCGCGGGTAAAAGCTCTTCCCCCGGGAGCGGCGGCGGTGAGAGCGCTTTTCGAATTCCAGAGTATCCAATCGGTCGTTCTGGTTCCCCTGAACTATGGCGGGACTTTCCTTGGGTTCATCGGGTTCGATTCGGTTCGAACGGAGAGGGGTTGGTCGGCGGATGACTTGGCGCTCTTGCGGATGGTCGGTGAAATGATCATGAACGCCATCGTTCGCAAACAGACCGAGGAGAAGGCCCGCCGGCGCAATAAAGAGCTCGCTGCCCTCAGCATGATCTCGCAGACGGTAGCGCAAACGATGGATCTGGAACGCATCCTGAAAGAGGCATTGAACAAGACCGCGGAGATGCTGAATGTTACTCATACCGGGTTTTATCTCTTCGATGAAGCGCGACAGGCGCTCGTCCTTGCGGTGCATCAGGGGATCAGCGATGAGCGGGCAGAGGGGATCGCTCCCTTGAACCTTGCCGATCCCAATTTGGCGGATCTGGTCCGATTCAAGAAGCCCCTCTTTCTGGAATCGCTTTCGGGATTTCTCCCCGCGCTTCCGGAGGCCACGGCCGCCGTGGTGCTCGAGCAGCGGCTCAAGTCCATCATGCTCGTTCCCCTCATCTCCAAGGACAAGTTGCTCGGGGTGATGTTCGCATGCACTCAGGATGAGCGTGTTTTCACCCCGGAGGAAAGAGACCTCCTCGTCACGGTGGGATATCAGGTCAGCACGGCCGTGGAGAACGCGCAACTTCTCAAGGAGGCCTCTCGGGCCATGGCGCTTGAGGAGACCGATCGTTTGCGGTCGGCCTTTCTGGCGGCCGTCTCGCATGAGCTGCGTACCCCGATCACATGTATCAAGGGTCTGGCCAGCAGTCTCATCCTCCCGGATGTGGCGTGGGATGAGGAGACTCAGCGGGATTTTCTGGCGACCATCGATCGAGAATCGGACCGGTTGGCGCGGATCGTGAACGATATCCTCGATATGTCGAAGATCGAGGTCGGTGCGATGAAGCTCATGAGGAGCAAGGCGACGGTGGGTGAGATCATCGGGAACCTTCGGGCCGCCATGGAGAGCATTGCTCTCAATCATCGGCTGACGGTATCCGTTCCCGAGGAACTTCCGGCGCTTTCCGTGGACGTACCGCGGATCAAGCAAGTGATCGTAAACCTGATCGAGAATGCCGTCAGCCGGGCGCCGCAAGGGTCTGAGATCGCCTTCAGTGTGAGTCATCGGGATCGGGTGCTCGAAGTGGCGGTCTCGGACCGCGGGGAGCGGATTCCCACTGAAGAGACGGAGCGTATCTTCAGTCCGTTCCATCGCATCGAGGAGAATACTCAGCTCCGCCGGAGCGGCGTGGGCCTGAAATTGGCGATCTGCAAGGGCATTGTGGAAGCGCACGGGGGGAGGATATGGGCTGAGAATTTACCGCGGTCGGAAGGGGTGGTCTTTCGGTTCACATTGCCGCTTGAACCGGCCTAGGGCCTTTTCACCCCGAATCGCTCCACTCGATCACCTCGCTTGACCATACCTCCGAGATGGCCGCCTCCAGAGCCGTCTGCCGGGGCTTGCGGATATCAAGTCGCCATGGCAGTACCCGATCCTCGAACCGGTCCAAAAAGGGGCACTGTTTCCGAAACGCCCGGAGCGTGTGTTCCTCCCCCCCATAGATGATGTGGTCGAGGCGGGCGCCAAGGGGTTCGAGCAGTTCCCGAACGTGCGCGCAGACGCGTTCGAAGAGGTACTCCATTTGCTTTTCGCGGTGCCGGGCGAATCTCTGGGAGGATGAGCCCCCCTGTCGGTGCCGCGCGTGAACGAGTCCGGTTCCCACTTTCCCCCCGATTCGCCTTTCCCCTTCGAAGATCCCGATCCCGTAATCGCCGAGCCGCACCACAATCAAAGCGATCAGCCGGTCGCGCTCGAGAAGCGCCCGGAGCGGGGCCGTGGAAACCCCGCTGAAGGTTTCGCTCCGGGGAAGGGGGAACGGAGGGATCACGGCGCAGGCCAATCCTTCCCCCAAGAAAAGGGCTGCTCCCGTCTTTGAACGGGAGATGCGATTTATCACTTCCTCCGGCACATGATGCAAAGCCTGAGCGCCCGCCGGCAGATAGATCGAGGCATTGGCTCTCCTCTGAGCTTCCAAGTCATCGAGGAAGCGAGCCATGTGCTCGCGGCGGAGGCGGTGCTGTTCTATCTTCATCATCCCATCTCCACGATGGTGACTCCGTCTCCCCCCTCGCCCGCCTCGCCGGGGCGGAAGGATTTCACGAGTGGATGGGAAGAAAGCGTAGAGCGGACGATCTGCCGTACCGTGCCCGTGCCGTATCCGTGTATGATGCGCACGCGCGGGAAACCGGCGATGGATACATCGTTCAAGTAAGCATCGAGCTCCGCCTCGATCTCATCGGCGCGCCTTCCGCGAAGGTCGAGTTCGATGGACCGGCGCCGATGTCCGGGGTCTTTCTCGATGGAAACCGGCTGTCTTGGAGACGGTCTCTCCCCCGAAGGTTCCTCTTTCTCGATATCCTCCAGAGCGGCCCTGATCTTCGACCGACCCGCTTGAATTTCCGCATATCCCCCTTTTGCCGAGATGGATATCACCGTTCCGCGGAGATGGGTATCGATCACCCTCACCGGATCGCCCACGACGATGGCACTTGCGGGTTTTGTCTCTGCGGCCCCTTCGGCTCGAGAGGCCTCCTCCGCCAGATGTTCTCGTACCGCCTTGAGGGCGGCTTTGGCCGCTTGAATGGTTTCTCTGGATCGTTCTTTCCTTAGAGCGGCGGCAGCGCTCTGAATCTCCCGATGCAAGGCGGCCATTTCTCTAGTGACCGCCTCCCGCGCTTCTTCGAGCATCCTTTCCTTGCTTTCCGCAAGGGCCCGGAGCTCCGCTTCGAGCTGTGCCCTCAGGGCGGCGGCGCTCTCACGTTCCCTTTCCGCTTCGGCGTGGAGTTGCCGGGCGGATTCCTTCTCGCGCGTCAGCGCCTTGAGAAGCTCCTCCATCTCGCCGCTTCCGCCGGAGCGCATCTTTCGAGCTGAGGCGATGATCGGTTCCGGAAGGCCCAGTTGGGCGGCGATCTCGAGAGCGTTCGATCCTCCCGGCACTCCGATCACCATCTGATAGGTAGGCCGGAGGGTCACCGGGTCGAACATGAGGGAAGCGTTCTCGATGCCCGGTGTGGCGTACGCAAACGCCTTGATCTGGCTGTAGTGCGTGGTGACCGCAACCAAAGTGCGGGAGGCGAGAAAGTGAAGGAGGATCGCCTGGGCCAGCGCTGCGCCCTCCGCCGGATCGGTGCTGGCGGCGATCTCATCAAGGAGCACGAGGCTCCGGGGCGTGCTCTGCCGGATGATGCGGACGATGTTCCCCATATGCCAACTGAAGGTGGAAAGGGTCTGCTCGATGCTCTGCTCATCGCCGATATCGGCAAAGACGTTATCGAAAAGGGGGATGATGCTTTCCTCGGAGGCCGGGATGGGGAGTCCGGCCTGTGCCATGAGCACCAGAAGCCCCATCGTCTTGAGGGTGACCGTCTTACCGCCTGTGTTGGGTCCGGTGATCACCAGCGCCGAGAAATCCCTCCCGATCTCGATGCTGAAGGGAACGGCGTTCCCTTTGAGGAGCGGATGCCGGGCTTGCACTAGCTTGAGCGCCATGGAGTCATCGGTGGGCGCGGGGATGATCTGAGGTTCGGTGGCGCGGAAAGCGCGGGCGAAGCGGGCTTTGGCCAGGGCGAAGTCGATCTCGGCGGCGAGCGATAGGTTCCCCTGTATCTCGGCTTCGTGGGCGCCCACCTCGGCGCTGAGATAGGCGAGGATCCGCTGCACTTCCCTTTCCACCTCGAGCGCCAGTTGCCGGAGGGTGTTGCCCGTTTCCACGATCGACCATGGCTCGATGAAGACGGTGGCGCCCGTATTGGAGACATCGTGAATGATGCCTTTGACGCGGCTTTGGAATTCGGTTTTGACGGGCAGGACGTATCGGCCGGCGCGCTCCGTGATGAGGGGCTCCTGAAGAAGGCCGTGCGCATGGAGCATCTTCATCAGGCGTTCGAGGCGACCCATCAGATGTTGGCGGGCGCTTTTGAGTTCTTCCCGCAGAGCCGCGAGTCGGGGAGAGGCGGAGTGAGAAAGTTCGCCGGAGGGCTCGATGCATCGCCCGATCTCCGTTTCCACACGCGGCAGCGGTACCATTCGTTCTGCAAGCTCCCGCAAGAGCGGAATTTCGGCATTCAGACCGATGAGGTCCTTCCGCAACCGATTGAGCGCGCACACAGTGGAGCGGACATCGTTGAGCGTCGGGATATCCAACACCTTTTCCCTTGCGGCAAGGGAGACCGCCTGACGGATATCCGCGATCTCTCCGATGGAAAAATCGGGGGCAAGGGAGAGGAGATGGCGCGCCTCCGCCGATAAGCGCAGGGAACGGTCTATGGCGACGGCATCGGTGAGGGGCATGGTATTCCGGGCCAGTTCGCGGCTGAGGTAGAAGGAGGCGAATCCGGCGAGAATCTCGCGGATCTTGGGGAATTCGAGAACCTCGAGGCTTTTTTCGTCCATCGGTTCGTCTCCGGCAAGCCCATTTTACGGGGTTATCCGGCAAAATTCCACTCTGCTCTGCGGCGACTGGGGTAAACCAGCACGGTTGCCGAAGATTAATCCCCCCATCGGATGCAGGCAAAACTCCCCTGAAAATTGAGTGCCGTCCTGTTTTTCAGTTCGGCTCTTATTCGGTAGACTCAACAATCATGATGTGGAGAGAACGCATGCAACTGGATATCTGGGAATGCAGTCAGCATCATATTCACCTCAACTGCGATGGATTTGCCATTCAGTTCCAAGATTTCGAGGAGTTCCGCAAAGCCATTGCTCTGTGCCAAGAGTACATCGAGCGCTATCGATCCCGGTACACGGAGATCCCGAAGGCGTTTCAAGAGTTCTTCAATGAGTCCGGTTGGGAGTGAGGGGGCGCCGGGGGACCCGTTCGGTCAGGGGGGCTGTTGTCCCCTTGTAGAGCCGGTATAAAAGTCCAAAAATTGCGTGAAATTACCCCTTGCAAATTGGCGAAATGCCGCTACAATGAGGGTGAAATAAAAAATAAGGAGGGAACCTGTCAGTGACAAAGACGGCACCCATTCTGCGGACTCAGGTGCTGGACAAGTTCGAAGAAGAAGAGGAGCCTCCGGGCTCGGGCGCTACAAGAGAGGCAATTGAAGAAGAACCTCCAAGTATTTGCTCCCGAGCCGGAAAGGAAAGGTTTTTCGCACATGTTCCGGAGAAGGACTGGACGGATTGGCGATGGCAATTCCGGAACAGAATCACCTCGGTTGAGGAGTTAGCACGCTATCTTCCCCTCACCCTCAAAGAGCGGGCACAGATAAAGCTGGTGACGGCTACATACCCGCTCTCGATCACCCCGTACTATCTCTCGCTGATCGATCCCGACGATCCCTGCGATCCCATTCGGCGGCAAGCGGTTCCTTCGTACGAAGAGCTGGCCCTTGCCAACATGGGGATGGAAGATCCTCTGTGTGAAGAAGAGGACTCGGTAGTGCCCGGGCTGGTGCACCGGTATCCGGACCGTGTTCTCATGGTCCTTACGGATATCTGTCCCATGCTCTGTCGGCACTGCACCCGCAAGCGCGAATGGAAGCATGGGGGTTGGGTCCGAACCCCTGCCCAGATCGAAGCGATGCTGGATTATATCCGGAGGACACCCGTGGTCCGGGATGTGGTCATCTCCGGAGGGGATGTACTCACGCTCTCTACGGCGCAACTCGAGGAGGTGATCGCCTCCCTCCGGAAGATCGAGCATGTGGAGATCGTCCGTATCGGAAGCCGGTTCCCGGTGGTTCTGCCCTTCCGGATCGACGATGAACTGTGCGCCATGCTTTCAAAATATGGCCCGATATGGCTGAATACCCACTTCAACCACCCGCGTGAGGTGACGCCCGATGCGGCAAGGGCCTGCGATCGGTTGCTTCGGGCGGGTGTGCCGGTGAACAACCAGTCCGTGCTTCTGAAGGGTGTCAATGATACGGTCGAGATTCAAAAGAAGCTTTGCCATGAGCTCCTGAAGGCGAAGGTCCGCCCTTACTATCTCTTCCAGTGCGATGAGGTAGCGGGGACGGAGCATCTCCGCACGCCGGTGGAGACGGGCATCAAGATCATCGAAGGCCTGCGGGGGCACACCTCCGGCCTTGCCGTCCCCACATACGTCATTGACCTTCCGGGGGGCGGTGGCAAGGTGCCCGTTCAGCCCGATTATATCTTGGCCCGTTCGGATGACGCGTGGGTGTTGCGCAACTACGAGAACAAGGTATTTCACTATCGCAATCCCACCGGTCATAGGAACGGCCGCACCCAAAAGAAGGGGGGAAACGGCAAGGCGAATCGGGCCGGCGGTGCGGTTCAGTTGTCTCTGCCGACCGGTAGTGATCCCTTGTTAGCATAGACACGGCGATGAGGATTGGGCTGACCTATGATCTCAAATCGGCGGTGCCCCTCACCCCTGAGGGGCACCCCGAAGATGCCCTCGAGGAATACGATAGCGCGGAGACGATCGAGGGGATTGCGGAAGCGCTTCAGAAGGAAGGGCATACCGTTGTCCGCTTGGGAGGAGGACGGGAATTCCTTGAGAACATCTTGAGGGAACGGGTGGATTTCATTTTCAATATCTCTGAAGGCCGGGGAAACTACCGTAGCCGGGAGGCTCAGGTTCCTTCGATCCTCGAGATGCTCGATATCCCTTATACCGGCGCCGATCCCCAGTGCCTCGCGGTTTGCCTCGATAAACCCCTCACAAAGAAATTAGTCTTGATGGAAGGTATCGCTACACCGCAGTGGCGGGTGGTTCATGATCTCGATGAGCTTCGTATGGCATCGTGGGAAGGTTTTCCCTTCCCGGCTTTTGTGAAACCCGCAAGCGAGGGCTCGAGCAAAGGGGTGCGTCTGCGTTCCCGCGTCGAGCATCCGGCGGACCTTCTCGAAGTGGTGAAAGAGGTGCTTGTCAACTATCGTCAGCCGGTGATGGTGGAGGAGTTCATCGAGGGCCACGAGATCACCGTGGGGGTGGTGGGCAATTCCCCCCCCCGCGTTGTGGGCGTCATGCGGGTTGTGCCCCGGAAGGAGTCGCGCCATTTCGTTTACTCGCTCGAGGTGAAGCGCGATTGGCAGAATCTTGTGGACTACGAATGCCCGGCTGCCCTGGGGTCGGAAACGCTGGCGCGCGTGGAGAAGGCAAGCCTCAAGACGTTCGTAACGCTCGGGTGCCGCGATTTTGCCCGCATTGACTTTCGGGTTACCCCTGCGGGAACCCCTTATTTTTTGGAGATCAACCCGCTGGCCGGCCTCAATCCCAAGAGCAGCGATCTTCCGATCATGGCCCGAAAGATGGGATGGACGTATGAGGCCTTGATCTCGGGCATTTTCCATGCGGCTCTGGGAAGGTATCCACCGTGCGTCCGCGCGTAGCTATCGTCTACAATGAGCCCATGCCCGATCGGTACGGAGACGTGGGTGAGACGAAAGCCGTCTTTGGGGTGTTGGAAGCGGTGGCGGGGGTGGAGGGGTCTCTGGCCGATCATGGACATCGAGTCATCCGGGTGCCGTTGCTTCCTCCTCTGGAGGCGGCCAAGGAGAGGCTCAGACGCGTCAAGGCTGATGTGATCTTCAACCTCTTCGAAGGCTTTGCGGGTGATCCGCAGACGGAAGTGGCGCTTGCAGCCTTCCTCCCCGAACTCGGTCTCCCGTATACCGGGAACCCCGCCGAGGCCCTTGCCGCCGCACTCGATAAGGTCAGAGCGAAGGCCATTTTCGAATCAGCCGGCATTGCCACTCCTGTATGGCAGGAGCTCAGATCCGATACGATCGGGCAGTTCCGGTTGTCCTTTCCCTGCATTGTGAAGCCCTGCGCCGAGGATGCCAGCCATGGAGTAGGGCCGGAGAGCGTGGTGCACGATCTTCCTTCCCTTGAGCGGCAAGTGGGGAGGATCTGCCGGTACTTCGGCGGCAGAGCGTTAGTGGAAGAATATATTGATGGCCGGGAGTTCAATATCACGGTGCTGGGGAATTCCGATCCTACCGTTCTGGCCATTTCGGAGATCGTCTATACCTTGCCGCCCGGCCTGCCCAGGATTCTCACCTTTCAGGCCAAATGGGATGAGGGCACGATCTACTGTGATGGCACGGTGAATGTGTGCCCTGCGGAAATTCCCGACGAACTGCGAAATGCCATCGCTGAGGTAGCCATTCGGACTTTCAATGCCTTTGGGTGCCGCGGCTATGCGCGGGTGGATTTCCGTATGGACCACCGCGGTGGGCTGAAAGTGCTCGAAGTCAATCCGAATCCGGATATCTCTCCGGGCGTAGGCGCGGCCCGTCAGGCGCGGGCTTCGGGATATACTTATGGTGAGTTCATCGAGAGGATTGTGAAACTGGCAATGGAGGGGAGAGCGATCGACCGTTCGCCGTTGGCGGCGCCTATCGCGGTTGGGAAAGGGACTGAACCTCTCATTCGTCCGATGACCGCCGAGGACAAGCCCGCGGTCATGGAGATGCTCAGATCTATTCCCGAGTTTGTGCCTCAGGAAGTCGTTGTGGCGGGGGAGCTGATAGATGCTTATCTTGCCAACGGCGTTGCCTCAGGGTATGATCTCCGGGTTGCGGTGATGGAGGGTGAGGTGGTGGGATATGTGTGCTTCGGCCCCACCCCTCTCACTCAGGGGACGTGGGATCTTTACTGGATTGCCGTTTCTCCCCGATCGCAGGGAAAGGGAATCGGGCGGGCCCTCATGAATTTGGTGGAAGCGGAAGTCCGCAAGGCCAAGGGGCGTATCGTCCTTGTAGAGACGGCCTCCAAACCGGGTTATGAGAAGACGCGCGAATTCTACCGGTCGCGGGGGTATGAGGTCATCAGCCGCATCCCCGATTTCTATGAGCCGGGCGATGACAAGCTCACTTTCCAGAAACGTTTGGATTGCCCGAAGAGACGATCTTCGGGGGTTTCTGAGAAGAGCGCTGACGGCGGCTGAGCGGGAAGGTCGATGAATATCAAGCGGAGAACGAAGATTGTCTGCACCATCGGGCCAGCGAGCGGTTCGCCATCCGTGATCGAGGGCTTGATTCGGGCGGGGATGGATGTGGCCCGGCTGAATTTCTCCCACGGCACGTATGAAGATCACCTCGGCTACATCGAAGCGATCCGGAGGGCCTCCGAGAAGCTCGGCATGCCGGTGGCTATCCTTCAGGATCTCCCCGGTCCGAAGATGCGCATCGGCAAGTTCAAGGAAGATCCCGTTCATCTGGAGGAAGGGGCGCAGTTCGTGATCACCGCCCGCCGCATTGTGGGCGATGCCCATGGGGTGAGCGCCATCGTGCCGAACCTATCGAGAAGCGTGAAGCCCGGAGATGCGATTGTGCTGGGCGATGGGGAGATCGAGCTTGAGGTGATCGGAGTCGAGGAAAGCGATGTGGTGTGTCGGGTGGTTTCGGGGGGAGAGCTTCGTTCCCACAAGGGAATCACCTTGCCGGGGGTAGCCCTCGATGTGCCCGCGGTCACGGATCAGGATGTGAGGGATCTGCTTTTCGGGTTGGCACAGGGGGTGGATTATGTGGCCGTTTCTTTCGTCCGGGATCGGGAGGATATCTTGCGAGCGCGGGAGGTGCTCCGCAAGAAGCATGCGGACGTACCGATCATCGCCAAGATCGAGAAGCGGGAAGCATGGAAGAACCTCGATCGGATCATCGAGGTTTCCGATGGGGTGATGGTCGCTCGTGGAGATCTGGGGCTCGAAATCCCCATCCAGAAGGTCCCCTTAGCCCAGAAGGAGATCATTCAGAAATGCAACCGGGCGGGGAAGCCGGTGATCACCGCGACACAAATGCTCGATTCGATGGTGAACTCCCCCGTGCCCACGCGCGCCGAGGTGACGGATGTGGCCAATGCCATCTTCGATGGGACGGATGCGCTCATGCTCTCCAATGAGACGGCCATCGGTCGTTACCCGCTGAAGGCGGTGCGGATGATGGCTCAGATCGCCGTGGAGACGGAGGCGGCGCTCCCGTATCGGGAGCGGCTTTCGGACCGGGCAGAGGACCTTGAACCCCAGCCCGATGATGCCATCAGTTATGCCGCATGCCATGTGGCGCACCAACTGGGCGCGGTAGCGATTGTAGCCTTCACGACGAGTGGGAGTACGGCGCGGCGGGTATCGAAATATCGGCCGGCGGTGCCTCTTCTGGCCAAAGTGGCCGATGCCCGTGTGAAGCGCCGGACGCTCCTTTATTGGGGGGTCTATCCGTATGAAGGACCGGCGCCGGCTACGGTGGATGAGCTGTTCGATCAAGCCGTTGAACTCAGCGTGGAAACCGGTGTTGCCCGGCGGGGCGATCTCATTGTGATCACCGCCGGCACTCCCCTTGCAACACCGGGGACGACGAATCTCCTCAAGGTGGAGCGGATCCCGTAGCTTTATCCGGGATTGAGGTCACTTGCGGGATTCGAGCGCAAGGAGCCTTTTCTTCAGCTCGAGTCCGCCGCTGAATCCTCCCATGGCTCCGTTGCTTCCCACGACGCGATGGCAAGGGATGATGATGGGAAGCGGATTCTTGGCCAATGCTTGGCCCACGGCGCGGACGCTTCCGGGTCGGCCGAGCTCCTCTGCGATCCAAGCATACGAGCGTGTTTCACCGTATGGGATGGAAGCTGTGAGTTTCCATACGGCCCTCTGGAATTCGGTGCTCTCGCGCAGGTCCAGAGGATCGGGGAAGTCCACTCGTTCACCCAGAAAGTACCGACCGATGCGATGAATGACATCGCGGAAAGAGGATGTGCTTGCCCTCGCTTTGGGGAGCAGATCCGAGATCAGCACGAGGGCCTTATCCGCAGCGGGCTGCGGAAGGGTCAGACGGCGCAGGCCGTGTTCGGAAGCAACAATGGCCATCCACCCGAATTCGGTATCGAAAACCGTATAAATGTATCCCAAGGAATATCCCCCCTTAACGGGAACGTGGGGCGCGTTGCGTGCGGGCTTGTATCCGCATCGGCAATCCCCAGATGTGGATGAAGCCCGGTGAAGCGCTTTGATCGAATACGTCTCCCTTATCGTATGTAGCTAGGTTCAAATCGTAAAGCGAATAGGGAGATCGGCGGCCCACAACGGTGGCGGTGCCTCTAAGGAGTCTCATACGGATGGAGCCCGTCACAAATCTTTGAGAGCTATCTACGTACGCCGCGAGGTCCTCCCGGATGGAACTGAACCAGAGGCCGTTGTAGATGAGGTCCGCATAGGTCTGTGCCACAAGCTCTTTGAAGCGGCTCTGATCGCGGGTCAAGGTCATTGCTTCCAGCGCCCGATGGGCTTTTAAGAGGACCACCGCGGCGGGGGCTTCGTAGACTTCGCGGGACTTGATGCCCACAAGCCGGTTCTCCAGATGGTCGATGCGGCCCACGCCGTGTTCTCCGGCGATCTCGGCCACTCGATCGATGAGGGCGACGCCGTCCATGCGCTTCCCATCGAGGCTCACCGGTATCCCTTGCTCAAAGCCGATCTCGATGTAGGCGGGATCGTTCGGGGCCTCATTGGGGTGCCGGGTGTACTTGAACACGTCTTCGGGCGGCTCGGCCCACGGATCTTCCAGTACACCGCATTCGATGCTTCGGCCCCAGAGATTTTCGTCAACGGAATAGGGACTTTTGACCGTGACGGGAATGGGCACCCCACGCTTCTGGGCGTAGGCGATCTCCTCTTCGCGGGTCATGCCCCATTCGCGCGCCGGGGCGATGATCTTGAGGTTCGGGTCGAGCGCCGCGGCGCTCACATCGAAGCGGACCTGATCGTTTCCTTTGCCGGTGCAGCCGTGGGCGATGGCTTCGGCCCCTTCTTGGTGGGCTATATCTACGAGGAGTTTGGTGATCAGAGGGCGGGCCAGAGCGGTGGCGAGGGGATACTCGCCTTCGTACAGTGCGCCGGCTTTGAGGGCGGGAAAAACGAAGTCTCGCACGAACATCTCCCGGGCATCCACCACGACGGCCTTGATGGCTCCGATCTTGAGAGCTCGCTCACGGATCGAGGAATAGTCCTTCTCCATCCCGATATCCACGGACATTGCCACCACATCGAGTCCGTAGCGCTCTTTGATCCACTTGATGGCCACTGAGGTATCGAGTCCGCCACTGTATGCCAATACCACTTTTCCCACGTTTGTCTCCCGGAGAAATCGCTAGACCCCATTCTACCATTGCAAGCGGACTACGGCAACAAGCGCTGCAATCCCAAAAACAGCGATTCTGCTTTGGAGCCTTCACCCTCAGGGTGAATGATCTTGATCACCTCACTGTGGACCTTGCCTCGGAATTCCCCCACACCCCATGAACGATCGTGCTTCTCGATCCCACTCACCCGCCCAAAGGGTTTTCTTGGAGGATCACCCTTGATCCCCCCGAATCTCAGCACGCTCTTCTTCAATCGCTGTTTTGGGGGCCATCGCAAATGGGGCAAGGAAATGAGTCAGGGGCTCTGCCTTGTGAGAGGTTTGGGGACCCCCGAATCATCGGTGCTTCGTTCCCCGAGACATGAAGAAAAGGGAACGCCCCCAAGAGCGTTCCCTTTTCCATGAGCGAATTGAGCCGGATCGTTCAGACGGCTTCCAAAAGTTGGCTTACGACTTCGCTGATGAGCTGACCCTCCGCCTTGCCTTTAAGTTGGGGCATGAGCTTGCCCATCACCTTGCCCTTGTCTTTGGGGCCTTGCGCTCCGACTTCCTGAATCACTTTGCGGGCAAGGCTGGCGATCTCCTCCCGGGACATCTGCTGCGGCAGATACTCCAGTAAAACAGCCAGATCCGCCTCTTCCCGGGCAACGGCATCGGGGCGATTGGCTTTCTTGAATTCTGCGATGCTCTCCCGCCGGCGTTTGACCTCTCGGCTGAGCACCTCAATGATTTCGGCATCCGTGAGAACGGCGTCCTTGCCCTTGGCGATCTCGGCGTTGACGATCGCCGCCTTGGCCATGCGCAGCGCCGATAGGCGTACCTTGTTCCCCGATTTCATGGCCTCTTTCATATCGGCGGCCAGCCGCTCATGCAATGCCAATGCCTACTCTCCTCAAGCGGGTGAACACCGCACTTACAAACCTTTGGAACTTCTCACGCTCTTGCGCTTCTTTGTCGCCCGCTTCTTTTTGCGGAGCACTGAAGGCTTCTCAAAGAACTGACGCCGTCGGTACTCACTCAAGATACCGTCGTTCTGGACCTTCTTGTTGAAGCGCCTCAGCGCGCTCTCGATGGATTCGTTTTCTTCTACGATTACTTCGGTCAAACCCGGTTGCCTCCCTCTGTGTTTTGATATCCGAAGGGATTATAGCTATTGAGAGAGGGGCTGTCAAGCTGAAGGTGTTCGGCCTATCACGAAGTGGCACGATTGCTCATCCATTTTTGCATAAGGCCGGATAAACTCCTTCCCGGGACTGGCCCGGCGGATTCGGTCGATTCTCGTTTGAATTGACACAGGGCTTCCGTCATGTGATAGAATTACACACGATGAGTGGATACTTCCTGGGTGTGGATATCGGTTCGGTCAACGCTAAACTCGTCCTCCTCGACCGGGATGCCAATGTTCTCCATACCGATGCCGAACGGGTGACCACAGGGCCTCGAGATGCGGTGATTTCGCTCCTCACCCGCCTTTCGCAAAAAGTCAGCCTTGATGGGATCGTCGCCGCGGGGGTGTCCGGATCGGGGAAGGGGATTATTCCCCCCGAACTCAACTGGGCGGCATACTCGAGCCCTCTGGCCATTATCTCCGGGCTATTCAAGTTTCACCCAGATGTCAAGACGATCATCCAGATCGGCGGGCAAAGCTCGCTGGTGATCGAGGTCGAGGATGGCCTCAAGAAACCATGGAAAGTGGTTTCGAATCCCCTCTGCGCCGCGGGCACAGGAAGATTCCTCGAACAGCAAGCCTACCGGCTGGGAATCAGTCTGGATGATTTCGCGCGCCTTGCGCTGAATGCGGAGGGCACCCCACCCCGAATCGCCGCCCGGTGCAGCGTGTTCGCGAAGACCGATCTCATTCACCTCCAACAGAAAGGCGCCCCGGTGGAGTCTATTCTGTATGCCCTTTCGGATTGCGTGGCCCGTATGGTTGCCTCTTTCAAGAAGGGTGCCTTTGCCGAGCCGATCTATTTCGTCGGGGGTGTGGCGGCCAATGCGGCGGTTCAGGAATCGCTCAACGAGGTTCTCTCGGCACGCAACGGGCACCCGATCAAGATCATCGTTCCCGAGGGCTATTTGCATGTGGAATCCCTAGGGGCGGCATTGCTGGCGAAGGATTCCGGGAAGCACTCGAAAGTCGAGATCCTAGAGAGTGAAGAAACGGGGAAGCGATACTTCGTGATGCCGAAGCTTGAACGTGTAACGCAACGAAATGATTGGGTCGCTCCCCGGATCGAAGGACCGTTCAAGGGGTATCTGGGCGTTGATGTGGGTTCCACGAGCACCAAGGGCGTGATCCTCGATGAATCCGGCAAAACCGTCATGGCCAAGAGCTATCTCATGACCGCCGGCAGACCCCTGGAGGCGGTCAAACAAGTGCTCCGCAATCTCTTGGCGGTGGTTGGGGATAACGCCCAGATTGCCGGGGTGGGGGTCACCGGTTCAGGCCGATACCTTGTGGGGAGCTTCATCGGAGCCGATCTCATCAAGAACGAGATCACGGCCCAGACGCGCGCGGCGGAGGAGTTGGCCCCCAATGCGGATATCATCGAGATCGGCGGGCAGGACTCGAAGCTGGTCATCAAGCGCAACGGCGTGGTCGTGGACTATCAGATGAACAAGGCGTGCGCCGCCGGAACGGGTAGCTTCATTGATGAACTGGCCGAGATGCTCGATGTCTCGGTCAAGAACGGCGATTTTGCCCGTTTGGCTTTCGAAGCGCCTCATACCATCGACCTCGGTTCTCGATGTGCCGCTTTCATGGGTCAGGCGGTGGCTTCGGCGCAACAAGAGGGGGTTCCTCTGGAGATCATCACCGCCAGCCTCTCCAATTCGATTGCCCGGAACTATCTCTCCAAAGTGGTGGAAAAACGCCGTCTGGGGAATGAAGTGATCCTTACCGGTGCGGTGTTCTACAACGAAGCGGTGGTCTCCGCCTTCAAGCAACAACTTCCCGATAAGAAACTGATCGTCCCGGAACACAAGGAGATCACCGGAGCCATCGGCGCGGCTCTCTTGGCCAAAGAAGAGATGCCCCCCGGTCCATCGAAGTTCAAGGGCTTCCGAAAGCTCATCGATGAGGAGTACAAGCTACGGACCTTCACCTGCAATCGGTGCGATAATAACTGTACCATCAGCCGTTTGGAAGTTGCCGGTGAGCCGCCGACTTTCTACGGAAGCCGTTGTGACCTGTACGATAGCACGGTAAGCCGCGGCCGGATCGAGACGGCCTTCGATGAAAGGGAACGGTTGCTCTTCGCGGGATATGACGAGAGCTCCCCCGGCAAGCCGGTCGTGGGTCTGCCCAGGGCGCTCATGATATATGATTTCGCCCCCTTGTTTATCGGCTTCCTGAATTCGCTGGGTGCCAAGATCGTTTTCTCCCGCAAGACCAATCGGCAGGTGATCGAGCAAGCGATCGAGATCAGTTACACCGATAGTTGTTTCCCGATCAAGCTCCTGCACGGACATGCGGCCACTCTGAAAGATGCGGATTTCCTCCTCTTCCCGAGCGCCCTCCGGCTGGGCCTTCGCGAAGGTGACGAGAACCAGAAATATGCCTGCCCTCTGGTGCAAGCCTCGCCTTTCCTCATCCGCGAAGCGCTCAGGCTTCATAAGAAGCTTCTCATTCCGTTCATTGACTTCAGCATGGGCGATGAAGAGGTCATCGAGAACTTGGTCAAGGTGGCCCAGAAGATGGGTTTCAGCAAGAAGGCGGGCAGAGCGGCTGCTCTGGCGGGGCTCGAGGCGCAGCGGAGGTTCGAGAAGGAACGCGAAGAGCGAGGGCGCGAGCTTCTAAAGCGGATCCGGGAAGAGGGCCGGATCGGCGTGGTCATCCTCGCCCGGGCGTATATGGCTCAGGACTCAGGGGCTAATCTCGGGATTGCCGAGCAACTCGCTCAGCTCGGTGTGGTGCCCATCCCGCTCGATTTCCTCCCTCTTTCCACGGTGAATGTGCGTCAGTACACCGATCGCCCCTATTGGGCGTACGAGAGCAAGCTGATCGCTGGCGCGGCCATCACCGCGGCCGATCCGCATCTCTACGGACTCATTCTGACCAACTTCGGATGCGGGCCCAATTCCTTCGTGCTCAATATCGTGGAGGATATCGTGGGCACGAAGCCCCTTGGGCACCTTGAGATTGACGAGCATGCCGCCGAGGCCGGCATCGTCACTCGGCTTGAGGCGTTCGTGGATACCATCAAGGGGTTTGACCGCGCGGGGAAATTCCGCCCATCGTCCAAGCCGGTTTACCGGTGCGCTTCGATGCTCGATAATTCAAAAGGGATTCTTCTGCTGCCGAGGATGTGCCCCCATGCCGAGGTTCTGGCTGCCGCCATGCAGGCGTTCGGGGTGGAAGCCTATGCCCTTCCGCCCGCCAATGAAAAGAACCTCCTTTACGCCAATCGATATACTTCCGGGAAGGAATGCTTGCCCTATCGGGTCACGCTGGGGGATTTCCTGAGGCTCTATTACGAGAATGGACTCGGCATCGATCTCAAACGGGTGGAGGGATTCATGGCCGGTGCCTTCGGGCCGTGCCGCCTCGGCAAGTACGCGCTCGAACAGGGCGTTATCCTCCGGGAGATCGGCTTTGATCTACCCATCCGCACCAGCGTTTCCAATAACGCCTATCGTGATTGGGGTCTGGGCCTGGCCTTCGAGCGTCTGGCATGGCGGGGCATCGTGGCATACGATTATCTCCAGAAACTGCTGTGGCGCACCCGGCCCTATGAGAAGGTCAAGGGCTCAGCGAATGCCCTCTTCGAAGAGCTTACCGCCGCTGTCTCCGATCGCGTTCGCCGCAGACAGCCCTTCGCCGATATTCTCCGGGAAGCGGTCCCCAAGTTCAAATCGTTGATAGATCCGGATCTCCCCCGCCGGCCGCTGGTGGGCATCAATGGCGAGATATTCCTCCGTTCCAATAGTTTCAGCAACAACAACCTTGTGGAGAAATGCGAAGCGGCCGGGCTCGAGGTCTTCGTTTCGCCGTTCTCGGAATGGATGAATTACCTTGCCTTGCGCAATGTTCAGGATGGGATCATGTACCGGCAGGTGAGGAAGGCGATTCGAGGCTATATCCGGCGGAAGATCCAGCAACACGATGAGAAATCGGTGGTAAAGCAGTTTGCGCCCTTCGTGGATGTAGAAGAGCCGACGATCGAGCAGTTGCTCTCATACACGCGGCCGCATCTCTCGCCCCGGTGCGGAAGCGAAGCGGTGCTCAGCATCGGCACGGGCATCGAGTGGATGGAGAACCCGCACTTCGCCGGGGTGATCTCGGTGATGCCCCATGGATGTATGCCCGGAGGCATCGTGGCGGCCATGTCCGAGAATCTTTCCCAAGAGTATGGCAAGCCCTGGATTTCCCTCACGTTCGATGGATCCCTCGAAAACAACAATCTCGTGAAGATCCAGAACTTTGCCGAGATCCTGCGGTATGCGGGGAACCGCACGGCCGGCAGAGCAGGGGATATCCGGGCCCGTTGAATCGACCGGTGCCTTTCAGAGGGTGCCCCGATTTACCGCCGTCTCTTTGTATTTCCCCCTTTATCCACCCTGTGGGAAGAGCAAGTCCGATGGAGAAGGAAAGAAGGCCATGAACCGTAAGCGTTCGGAAGAGCTATTCTTGGAAGCTCAGCGGTTTCTCCCCGGGGGGGTGGATAGTCCGGTGCGCGCTTTCAAAGCCGTCGGCGGCAATCCCCTGTTCATTCGCAGGGGCAAGGGCTCCCGGATCTGGGATGAAGACGGCAACGAGTTCATTGACTATGTGGGTTCGTGGGGGCCGCTCATACTGGGGCATGCCAATCACGGGGTGATCAAGGCCGTACAGCGGGCGGTGGAATCCGGGACGAGTTTCGGTGCACCTACGGAGTGGGAGACGGCGCTTGCCCGGCTTGTGTGCGAGGCGATGCCATCCATCGAGAAGGTTCGGTTCGTGAGCTCGGGCACGGAGGCCACCATGAGCGCACTCCGTCTGGCGCGGGCCTTCACCGGAAGGGAAAAGATCGTCAAGTTCGCCGGATGTTACCACGGGCATTCCGATGGGCTGCTCGTCAAGGCGGGGTCCGGGGCCATGACCCTCGGCGTGCCGGATAGCCCGGGCGTTCCCCGCGGCTATGCGGAGAACACCCTCGTTGCGCCTTTCAATGATCTCGAAGCGGTGCGAACCCTTTTCAGTCGGTATGCGGATATCGCGGCGGTGATCGTCGAGCCGGTGGCGGCGAACATGGGGGTTGTGTTGCCGAAGCCGGGGTTTCTCGATGGCTTGCGCGAGATCACCCGGTCGGCGGGGGTGCTCCTCATCTTCGACGAGGTCATCACAGGTTTTCGGGTGGCCTACGGCGGGGCGCAGGCGCTGTACGGGGTCAGGCCGGATTTGACGTGTCTGGGGAAGATCATCGGCGGGGGGCTCCCGGTGGGGGCATACGGGGGGCGGGGGGAGATCATGGATTTAGTTGCGCCCGCCGGGCCGGTCTATCAAGCCGGCACACTATCGGGCAACCCTGTGGCCATGGCGGCGGGAATCGAGACGCTTCGTCTACTTCAGATGCCCGGACTGTACGATGAATTGGACCAGAAGGGAAAGCGCCTCGAAGAGGGAATCCGGACCGCGGCCGCGAAGGCGGATATCCCCGTTCAGATCCCCCGGATCGGTTCGATCCTCACCGTGTTTTTCACGGATGGCCCCGTGACCGATCACGCCTCCGCCATGCGGGCGAATTTGGAGCGTTTCAAACGTTTCTTCCGTGCGCTACTCGAAGAAGGCATCTACTGGCCGCCCTCGCAATTCGAGGCGGCATTCGTCTCGCTTGCCCATTCCGAAGAGGATATCGAAGCAAGCATCGGCGCGATGGTGCGCGCATTCACGGCAATTGCCGAGTAGAGAGTCCTTTTCTTCGTAAGCTCACAGCCCTTTCCGCGCCACTAGTGCAGCGAGATCCGCCACCCGGCAACTGTAGCCCCACTCGTTATCGTACCATGCGATGATCTTGACCATGTTGCCGTCGATGACCATGGTGCTCTCGGCATCGACGATGGAGCTGTGAGGATTCCCCTTGAAGTCCACGCTCACGAGGGGTTCGGTGCAGAAATCGAGGAAGCCCTTGAGCGGTCCGCTTGCCGCTGCTTTCAAGGCTTCGTTGACTTCGTTTGCGGTGACCTCGGTCCGTAGGTCCGCCACCAGATCCACCACGGAGACGGTGGGGGTCGGCACCCGGAAGGCCATGCCGTGGATCTTGCCCTTGAGGTCCGGTATGACCTGCGTGACCGCCTTGGCGGCGCCGGTCGTGGTGGGAATGATGCTTGCCCCCGCCGTTCGGGCCCGGCGCAGATCCTTGTGATAGATATCCAGAATCCGCTGGTCATTCGTGTACGAATGGATGGTGGACATGAGCGCCCGGCTGATGCCGAAGCGTTCATGGATCACTTTGACCACCGGCGCGACGCAATTGGTGGTGCACGAGGCGTTGGAAATGATCCGGTGTTTGGCCGGATCGTATTTATCATCGTTCACGCCGATCACCACCGTGAGGTCCTCATTCTTGGCCGGTGCGGTGATGATCACTTTCTTGGCCCCCCCGTTGAGATGAGCCATCGCTTTAGGCGCCTCCGTGAAAAGGCCGGTGGATTCGATCACGATCTCCACCCCGAGATCTTTCCACGGGATGTTGGCGGGATCCCGCTGTGCCAGAGCCTTGATGGGTTTTCCCCCAACGAGGATGGAGTCCCCCTTGACCTCCACGCTCGCCGGATAGATGCCGTAGGTCGAATCGTATTTCAAAAGGTGGGCATTGGCCTGTGGATCGGCCAGATCGTTGACCGCCACCACTTCCAGCGCATCGGGATAGCGCTCGTTGACGGCCTTCAATACTTGCCGCCCGATTCTCCCGAATCCGTTGATGCCGATCTTGATCGCCATTCGATTCACCCCCTTTTGGATTTGGATTGCACTATAGCTTGAGGAAAGGGGATTGTCAAGGAATGTGCCCCGCCGCCGTGAAAGGAAAGTTTCTATCGAACAAAGGAGACTTTCGGCAGTGGGTTAGTCGAACGAACCGCCCCTTCGAGAATTGGCTGGGGATCCAGGATTCGAACCTGGGCTAACGGATCCAGAGTCCGCTGTCCTACCACTAGACGAATCCCCAGTGCCGGGGCCCTGAGACAATCGCCTCTATTATAGCATCAGGGTTGAGCGTGTTGCCAGTGTCCGATCAGTCCCCTGAGGGGTGGTTCCAGAGTTCCATCGGCCTGCGATTCCCTAGAAGAATTTCTCTTCGAAGGGGATATTCGCCGCCTTGAGCCGATCGTAATCCATCCGGAGGCGGGCATTGGCAATCGTGCGGTTCTCGTTTGCCAGTGCCTCCGATTCTTCCTCGGCGGCGAACATGTACACCTTGGAGACGGTGTGTTTGCGCTTGCCGATGGTGAAGGTGTAGTCCGCGATGAGGAGATATGTCTCCAATTCATGAGTCCCTTTTTTCCCCTTGGGGAGCTTGAGACGCTTCACCGTCTCCTTGCGCAGAGAGATTTCCAGAGAGAGCTTTTTTCGGCCTTTCTGGGCCCGTTGAATGAAATCCTCGAGGCGCCCGTAACCGGCGGTTCGGCACGTTCCGGCCATTTCTCCTCCTTATCCGATCAGCCATTTCTTGAATTTCCCCAAGACGATGAGCCCCAGCGCTGTTGCCGCCAGTGCCAGCGCTGCCCCCGCCACTCCGGTGGTTGCCACAGGTGTCCCGCAATCGGCGCAGGGTTCCCCCGGGAGGCCCGGTTCACCCGGCGGGCCGGCGGTTCCCGGAATCACGAACACCGCACTCGATCGGATGCCGAGTGCAGCATCGCTTGCGTTCACGATGTGAAAGCCCGCCGCTGTGTCCGGAACGGCGATCGTCCCGGAGAAATCCCCATTTGTATCGGTGGAAAATGCGCCCAGAGCGATCATCCCGTCCCAATCGAGATCGATCGTTTGGTTTGCGCTGAACCCGCTTCCCGAGATGTTCACCCGATCTCCCGGCATTCCCGTTGGGGAGCCGAGCGTGAGGACGGCGCCGGTCAGCACTTTGATGTAAAAGTCGGCCGTTGCCTCAGCGCCGGTGCCGCTTCTGGCGCCGATCGTGTGGGGTCCGCTCGAGGCCCGGGGCACGGTCATCGTGGCCGTGAAAGAGCCATCCGGTCCGGCGGTGACGGCGTTCGCCTCGGGGATCGGGGCTCCATCCCAATATAATCCAATGGCTGAGGAAGGGGTGAATCCACTGCCGGCGATCTCCACCGAATCTCCCGGGAAGCCCGAAGCCGGCTCGACCGAGATCGCCGCCTTGCTGCCCGGGGTGCGGACCAGAAAGACGGCGCTTGCCTCCTTGCCCGCCGTGTCCTGCGCGCGAACGGCGTGATAGCCCGCCGAAGAAGACGGGGGCACGATGAACCGGGCGGCAAAGGCCCCCTTCGAGTCCGTTTGTTGGGCATTCCCTTCCGGAAGAAGCGCACCGTCCCAATACAGGCTGAGAGAGGCCGCCGGTGCGAATCCAATTCCGTTGATCTGAACGGAATCGCCCGGTAGACCGGACGATGGATCGAGAGCGATGAGCGGAGGGATGATTTCGCCCTTCTTTTCCGCCTCGACTTCAAAACTTGCCCTTGCCTCAATGCCGGCGCTATCCCGCGCCGTGAGCGTGTGGATGCCCGGCGAGGCCGTTCCCGGCACCTTGAAGGAGATGGTAAAGGAGCCGTCTTTTCCGGCACGGATGAGGCTATCGGCGCTCAAGAGCACGTCGCTCTCGTAGATATCCGTATTCGCGGGTGTGAGAGCGCTTTCATCCCATCGGAGGCTTATCGCCGCCAGAGGGGTGAACCCCTTTCCGGATGCCTTCACGATCGTGCCGGGAACGCCCACCGAGGGCTCGAGTGTGAGACTTGCGATGGAAGGCGCTTCGATGGTGAACACCGCCCCGGCTTCGAGTCCCGCGCTATCGCGGGCGGTGAGGGTGTGGGCACCCGCCGCGGCCTTGGGCACGATGAAGGAGACGGTGAAGGATCCGTCCGTTCCGGTGGAAGGACCGGTGCCGAGAATGGTGTCCGCGGGAGGGGCGGATTTATCCCACAAAATGGTGATCGCGGCCGAAGGGGTGAAACCGTTTCCCTCGATGGTGATGGCATCCCCCGAGGCGCCTGAATCGGGTGAGAGGGATATCTTCGGAATGATCCGGAAGCCGGCGCCGGCTTCGAGTCCAGCGCTATCGCGGGCGGTGATGACGTGGGCACCGGCGGGTGACTTCGGCGCGGTGAAGGAAAGCACGAAGGTGCCATCCGCCCCTACCGTGGGGTTGATGGCTCCCAAGGTCTGCGTGATTGAGGGGGAGAGGCTTCGATCCCAGTAGATGCTCACGGCGGCCAAGGGGGTAAAACCCTTTCCGGAAATGACGATCGTCTCGGCCGGTGGTCCGAAATCGGGGCTGAGGGAAATGGCGGGTGCCGGGGGTTGGCCCCCCTCATCGGTGGGGGAAGGGGGGGGGGCCTGCCCATCCTCGGGAAGGGCGCTGGCGGCAAGCCCCGGGAACGGACTCAGAACCCACAAGGCAAGGAGCATCATGGCGGCGGTTGCCATCAACCTTCGTTTCATGGGAGCCTCCTTCTGGGCGCCGGTCGATCGAGGAGCGCGCCGGGGTGGACGGACTCATTTTAATGCTTGACAGGGCTGATGGCAATCGCCGCCGACCGGCGCGTTCAATTCCGCCGATCCTTTCGTGCGGCCTCGGCCTCTTGGCGGCCCCTTCGGTAGAAGAAGAAACCTACCCCCGCCAGAGTTACTCCCACCATGATCGGGACAACGATCAAAGCGATGCTGATGTCGTCCGAATCGTCTATCGAAGCCGGCATCTCGGCGGCGGTTTCCTCCGCTCCGCCGGGTTCGATATCGGGGTTTGTGGTGGATGGGAGGGGGGATTCTTGCCCGGCCGATGGGCTCGTCTGGCCGGGGGATGGGGTGGTGGGCGCGTGCGGAAAGCTTGCCCACCAGCGATCGATCTCGTTGAGCGCAAAGGCCTTTGGCGCGGAGAGGGTTCCGCCGGATTCGGCCCGCACGCTCTTGCCGGCATCCACTGCGGCCTCGGTGCCGGCCGTATCTGAAATCCAGACGATGCCATCGAGGACATTTACGAAGCTTGCGCCTCCCTCAGCCCTCAAATCGAATTCGATGGCATCGATCCCCTCGAATTCTGAAGAAGCCGGATCTTTTGCCTCCACCATGACATCGGCGGTTCGGATGCGGGCGGTGAAGGGTAAGCGGGCCAGCGGGTCGATCAGCACCCACATCCGTCCCCGAGCTAGATTGATGGGGAGGGGATCGGTGGGGGAAGCGATCGTATCAGGGGAAAGGGCGATCATCGTCTCGGGTCCGACCCCGATGATTCGCGAGGAACCAAGAAGGACCTCGGCCCGGCTTCCCTTGGAAGTCCGGATTTTGTCGCCCGAAAAGAGCGGGGATCCGGCGGTCAGGCTTGCCCACTCGGTGGAAGGGGGGCGCTGGAGTTCAACGGTTCCCGCTGTAAAGTTCGTGATCCCGAGCCTTATTGCTCCCTCCTCAGGGGTGGGAAGGGTGATCCCGCCGGCCAGCGTTTTGCTATCTATGGTGAGCAGAATCCGCCGAGCCGCCGCTTCGAAAATGTCTCTGGCTTCATTCTCATCTATTCCCGTATAGCTCATGTGGAAGACGGCATAGTAAGTGGGTGCACCCTTGAGGGTCATCTCCCCCCAGTATAGATGTTCGATGGGAAAATACCTGAGGGAGCCGAACCGATCGGGCTCGTCCACCACGGAGACGAGGCGGGAGGTCTCTTGGCCCTGGGATGACCACTCGACCGCCTGAGAGAAAGCGGCTCTGGCCAGTGCGAAGCTCTCTGCCGCTTGGTCGGGCTCATCGTATTGGTAAATTCGTGAATCCACCCAGTGGGTTTTCCCGTTGGATGATGATTGACATCTCCAAATAAGCATGGTAGAGGACTCGTCGGATTCAACCCGGGCCCATTGGAGCGTCATATCCATGGGGGAACAATCGCAGTCCCCCTTAGTAAGCGGCGCGGGCTCTGCGGCACCGGCGATGGCCGGCAAGCCCATCATGAGGAGGAGTCCCGCCAGAGTTCCGAGGAGGAGAAGCCGAGCTTTGCCGTGGAGAGAGCATTCACACATGGATGAGGCCCCCCTTTCAAACGCTCTGGATGTGCTATCCAAAGGTGTGTGCGTTCATGACATAGTGTAGCATCATTGAGGGCTTTTGTGTGTAGTACTGTGGTCAGGTTCGGTTCCCGATTCCCGGAGGTGTGCTCAGCCTTCGGGGGTGAGAGAGTGCTATACTATAGACAATCTCCAAATTCCCGCCTCGAGGTGCGTTATGGTGGATGCTGTTCGTCCGGAGGAACGGATCGCATGGCTGCGGGAACAGATCAATCTTCATAACTACTATTACTATGTTCTCGATTCCCCCCGCATCAGCGATGCCGAGTATGACGCGCTCATGCGCGAGCTCCGGGAGTTGGAAGCCGAACATCCGGAGCTGATCACGCCGGATTCACCCACCCAACGGGTCGGGGCCGCTCCCGTGGAAGCCTTCGGTGTGGTGGAGCACCGTGAGCCGCTCCTGAGCCTCGGAAACGTATTCAATTATGAAGAGCTGAGGGCATGGCACAAGCGGGCGCTCGGGCTTCTGGAGGGGGAGCCGTTCGAGATGGTCTGCGAGCTGAAAATGGATGGGCTCGCGGTGGCCCTCACGTATGAGAACGGACTGTTTGTCACCGGGGCCACGCGGGGGGATGGGTGGCGGGGGGAGGATGTCACTCGAAACCTGCGCACCATTCGTTCCATTCCGCTTTCGGTGCCGAAGGATACGGCGCCGCCGCGGTTCGAAGTCCGGGGCGAAGTATATCTCCCGAAGGCCAGCTTTCGGAAGCTGAACGAATCCCGCGCCGGTGAAGGGTTGCCCCTCTTCGCCAATCCCCGCAACGCGGCGGCGGGTTCCCTGCGGCAGCTCGATCCCCAGGTCACAGCCAAACGGCCCCTCGATATCTTCATCTATGCGCTCGGCTGGGCCGAGGGCAGGGCCATGCCGTCCACTCACTGGGAAACGCTGGAGTATCTGCGATCGCTCGGGTTCAAGATCAGTCCTTACAATACTCGGGTCCGGACGATCGAAGAGGCTGAGGAATACCATCGGAGATGGGAGGAAAAGCGGGAATCCTTACCTTTCGAAGTGGATGGGGTGGTGATCAAAGTGGATCGTCTGGATTTTCAGCGTCGTCTGGGGGCGGTGGCCCGTGAGCCCCGGTGGGCGATCGCGTATAAGTTCGCCTCGATTCAGGCGACCACGGTGCTCAAGGATATCGGGATCAATGTGGGCCGAACGGGGAGCCTCAATCCCTACGCGATCCTCGAGCCGGTGAAAGTAGGCGGGGTGACGGTACAGCATGCGACGCTTCACAATGAGGATTATATTCGAGAGAAGGATCTTCGCGTCGGTGATCGGGTGATCGTGCAGCGGGCGGGGGATGTGATTCCGGAGATCGTGGCGGCGGTGCCGGACGAGGAGCACGAGCACCGGCCGCCCTTCAAGATGCCCGATCGTTGTCCCGTCTGCGGGGCGGAGGTCATCCGCCCCATCGGAGAAGCGATGCACCGGTGCACCAATATGGCTTGTCCGGCACAAGCGTTGGAACGGCTCAAGCATTTTGTCTCCCGCGGGGCCATGGATATCGAGGGGGTTGGAGAAAAACTGTGTACCGCCCTCTTCGAGCGGGGGTTGGTCAAAAATGTGGCCGATTTCTATTACCTTACGCGGGAGCAGCTTTTGGAAGTGGAGCGGATGGGGGAGAAAAGCGTATCCAATATCTTGGCCTCCATCGAGGCGAGCAAGGATCGGCCTTTGGGGCGATTGGTCTTCGGATTGGGCATCGAGCATGTGGGTTCGGAAACGGCCAATCTCCTCGCCCGCCGATTCCAGACGATGGACCGGCTGGCTCAGGCCACCGAAGCGGAACTGACCGCCATCCCTTCCATCGGCCCGCGGATCGCCGAGAGCGTTCTGGCGTTCTTCCGGCAAAAGCAGAATCTCGATATCATCCAGCGCCTTCGGGAAGCGGGGGTGCGCATGGATCAGGGCTCGGAGGGGGAGCCTCAGGCGGGATCGCCGCTGGCCGGCAAGACGTTCGTTCTCACCGGCAAATTGGAATCCCTCACGAGGGAAGAAGCGGAATCGCGGATCCGCTCGCTCGGCGGCACCGCCGCCTCGAGCGTGAGCAAGAAAACCTCTTATGTGGTCGTCGGCGCTGATCCGGGATCGAAACTGGAGAAGGCCCGGGCGTTGGGCATTCCCATTCTGACGGAGTCGGAATTCCTCAAGCTCATCGGCGGGGCACAGGGGTAGCTCATGGAACCGTGGTACAGGGAGGGCCTTCGCTTCGAATGCCTTCGCTGCGGCAATTGCTGCAGCGGAAGGCCGGGGCATGTTTGGGTGACGGACGGGGAGATCAAGACCATCGCCGATTATCTGGAGATCCCCGAGCCGGAATTCCGGGAGCGGTATGTGATCCGGGTGGGTGAGGGAGGGATGAGCCTTGCGGAGCGGTTCAATCACGATTGTATCTTCTTCAACCGGACTCATGGGTGCGTGATCTATCCCGTGAGGCCCCGCCAGTGCCGGACATGGCCCTTCTGGAGGGCGGTGCTTCTGGCCCCCGAGATCTGGGATGAGATGGCCCGGAGTTGCCCGGGCATTGGCCGGGGGAGAACCTATCGCCTCGAAGAGATCGAGGCGCTGGCGGACAGCGCCTGAGGTCTGAGGGCGCCCTTTTCAACCGCTGTTTTCGCACTCTCCCGAAAAGAGCGGTTCAGCTTTGCAGACTTCACCCTCGGGTGACTAACCATATGATCACCTCATTCCGAACCTTGCCCCGGAACCTTCCATATCCGATGAACGATCAGGCTTCTTCGATCCCACCCGCCCGCCCAAAGGGTTTTCTTGGGGGACACCCCCAATCCCCCGGCAGAGAGGTATCTCTGCACTCTCTTCTTCAACCGCTGTTTTCGGGCTCTTCTGACGGGTGCACCGCCGAACACGGTATGCTATAATCCCCCTTGGGGCAAGGCCGCCGCCTTGCCCCTCATATTGATAGTCTCGAAGGTGATCCGTTCGTTTTGCGGGGAGGGCCGTCTCCTCGAATTTCATCGGAGGATAGGGCGTGAGCATCAAAGATGATCTTGCGAAAATCGTGGGGGCGAAGAACGTCCTCGATGATCCGGCGAAGATGGCACCCTATGCCGAAAGCCGCAGTCTCTTTGTCCCCCCTCGGGCGCCGAACTATGTGGTCCGTGTCCGGAGTGCGGCCGAAATCCAGAAAATCGTGGAGCTCGCCAATGAGAAGAAGGTGCCCGTTGTGCCCGCAAGCTCGGGCGTTCATCTCAACGGGAATGCCGTGGCCATGCAGGGCGGGATTCTGGTGGATCTGAGCGGGATGAAGCGCATCGAAGAGGTGGATGAGCGCAACCGCAAGGTGCGGATCGAGGCCGGTGTCACATGGAGTGAGCTCGGGCCGGAACTGGCCAAACACGAGTTCATGACCATGAATCCGCTTCTGCCCCATGCGCAAAGCTCGGTGGTGACCGCTTGGCTTGAACGGCAACCGGCGCTCAATCCCCGTTTCGAGTTCGGCGAACCGATCTCTTCCATGGAGATGATCTGGCCCACGGGGGAGATCTTCCGCACCGGAACGGCCAGCTCCGTTGGGTACGGCAGAGAGGGGAACTTCGCCGATGGTGGCTATCCGTACGGGCCGGGCCCGATCGATCCCATTCGCTTGCTCCAAGGCGCTCAGGGCACCATGGGCATTGTGACTTGGGCCAACATTAAAACGGAATATTTGCCCAAGGTGAACAAGGCTTTCTTCATCGGTTTCGATTCCCTTTCTTGCCTTACCGAGGCTATCTATGCCATCCAGAGGCGGAGGATCGGCAACGAATGCTTGGCCCTGAGCGATCTCAATCTGGCCACGATCCTTGCCGGCGATATGGACTCCGATTTCCCAAAGCTCCTCGATTCCCTTCCGCCCTGGGCGCTTTTGCTGGTGCTGGGCGGGCCGCGGTGGTTCCCCGAGGAGAAGATCGGCTATGAAGAAGAAGCGCTTCGGGAGCTTCAGGCCAGTGTGTTTCCGGCCAGTCCCCTTTCCGAGGTGATCCCGGGATACGGTTCGACGGCGGTGCTTCCGAGGCTTCTGCGCCGCCCTTGGCCGGAGGACCGGACGTATTGGAAGTGGCGGTATCTGGGCGCGTGCGAGGATCTCTTCTTCATCACGAAACTGGGCAGGGCCTCCGAGTTCGTCTCCGCGGTTGAAGAGGCGGCGTCCCTCAGTGGATTCGATCCGGGGTGCATCGGGGTGTATATTCAGCCGATCGAGAACGCGGCGGGGGCGCACATCGAATTCAACTTCTATTACGATCCGGAAGACGATGTGCAGGTCTCAGCGCTCAGGGCGGCGTATCCGGCGGCGGTGGATGCGGCGCTCGATCTCGAGGCGCACTTCACCCGTCCCTGCAACAGGGTTGTGGCGGACAAGGCCTACGAGAAGGCGGCAAGCTATACCGCTCTTCTCAAGCAAACCAAAGCGATCTTCGATCCCAACGGCATCATGAATCCGGGCAAGCTCTGTTTCTAAGCGAGGTACGATGAAATGACGCATCATCTGAGGTTGGAAGAGTACCACTGGGACGCGATCAACTGCTGCGGGTGCAAGGGGTGCATCTGGGTGGATCACGTCTATTGTTCCGGGGTGAAGTACGGCATGCGGTGCCCCAGTCTCCGCGAATATAAGTTCGATACCTATTCGGCCATCGGGCGGACGAAACTGGCGCTCGGGCTTCTGGACGGCACCTTCGATTTCACCCCGACGGCCCTCGATATCATTTACAAGTGCAACCTCTGCATGGCGTGCGATATCGGGTGCAAGCGGAACCTCGATCTCGATCCGGGCATGGTGCTCGAGACGCTTCGCATCCGGGCGGTGGAGAAGGGGGCGGGGCCCCTTCCGGCGCATCGAAAAGTGGCCGATGCCATCGCGAAGGCGGGCAACCGGTACAAGGGGGCTCCCGGCAAGCGGCAAGCATGGCTTCCGAAGGATGCCCGGATTTCGGCCTCTCCGGAGATGGTCTATTTTGCCGGGTGCCACAGCTCTTACCGGCGCAATGATCTGGCGGCCGCCGTCGCTGGGATTCTGGATGCCTCCGGTGTTCGATGGGCGCCCTTCCCGAACGAGCAGTGCTGCGGTCATCCCCTCTATACGTTCGGCATGGCCGAGGCGGCGCTCGAGCAAGCCCAGTCCAACATCGAGGCGCTCCGCGCGTCCGGGGCCTCGACCGTTGTTACGGGATGTGCCGAGTGTTACAAGACATGGAAAGTGGACTATCCCAAATTGATGGACAAGCGCACGGACGAGATGGGATATAAGGTGATCCACATCGCTGAGCTTGCGGCGCAGAAGATCAAGGACGGCACGCTGAAGCCGGCCCATCCGGTGAATATGATCGTGGCCTACCATGATGCATGCAACTTCGGGCGGGCGAGCGATGATTGGGTCCCGTGGCACGGCACCCGGGGGAAGTGGGGGGTCACCCAACCGCCGAAACATTATCGGAGGGGGACGAAGGCACCCTATCAGCCGCCTCGCGAAGTTCTGGATGCTATTCCGGGGGTCGGGCGGAAGGAGTTCATCCGGACGCGGGAGAACACGATGTGTTGCGGGGGGGGTGGGGGGGTCATGGAAGCCTATCCGGAATTTGCTCTTCACACCGCCGATCACCGGCTCGAGGAGGCGGAGGATATCGGGGTGGAGGCGGTCGTCTCGGCGTGTCCGTATTGCGATGAGAACTTTGCCCGGGCGGCCGAAGCGGGGGGGCGGCGGATCAAGGTCTACGATGTGGTCCAACTTCTGCACGAATCTTTGACGGGGAAAGGGGGGCTCTAGATGATTCCGCAAGAAGCCTTTGAAGCCCTGCGGCAGGTGGTGGGGCCTGAATACATCTCGCAGGAGCCGGAGGTCTGCCGGGCCTATACGCTGAAAGATCGGGGATTCCACACCTCGGAGGCGCGGCTTCTGGGGCGGGACCCCGTCTGTGTGGTCTTGCCCGGGACGACCGAGGAGGTTCAGGCCATCGTCAAGATCGCCAACCGCTACAAGATCGGCTATACGCCGGCGAGCACGCTCTGGTTTCCGCAAGCGGGACCGCGATTCGATAATTGCCTCTTCATAGACCTCAAGCGGTTCAACACGCTGGAGATCGATCCGATCAACATGAACGCCACCTGTGGCTCGGGGGTGATCTTCGCTCAGCTTCAGGCCGAGGCGCTCAAATACGGCCTCTACACGATGGTTCCGGGCGGTGGGTCTCAGGTGGGGGTGGTTCCCAATCATCTCATCTGGAGCTTCTCGCCGCTCACGTACCGGACGGGCATGGCCAACCGGCGCATCATGGGCTGCGAGTGGGTCCTTCCCAGCGGTGAGGTCGTTCGATTGGGATCGCTGGCCTCCGGCAGCGATCCGTTCTGGGGTGAGGGCATCGGGCCGGATCTCCGGGGCATCCTGAGGGGAAGCATCGGGTGGTTCGGCTCTCTGGGGATCGTTACGAAGATGTGCGTAAGGCTTTTCCCCTTTCACAACGAGCCTCTCGTGCCCACCGGCATCTCTCCGGATACGTATCTCAAGTTTCCCGAGCACCGGATGAAGTGGTACAACTTCACGTGCCCCAGCAAAGATGCGCTCGTCAATTTTATGTATGATCTCGGGCATGCCGAGATCGCCGCCGCCGCTACCCGTGTGCCGGTCGCATGGCGCTATATCGCCAAGGCCAAGTCCAAGGAGGATTTCTGGGAGGTTTGGAACAAGCCGGAGGGAAAGGAAGCCGAGGTGACGGGGAGCCATGTGCTGCGGGTGCTTCTGGTGGGGTACACTTC